>NZ_AQWS01000026.1 GCF_000375405.1 Bacteroides propionicifaciens DSM 19291 = JCM 14649
CAATTCACAACTTCGCAAAGTTCACTTTTAACAAAAATAGAGTTGTTACTGATATCAAAGATACCTCATTTTGAAAGCAATTCACAACCTTTGCCTGCTTGGTCTTGCAAGCTTGATAGTTGTTACTGATATCAAAGATACCTCATTTTGAAAGCAATTCACAACTCATACTCTTCCGTTCTACCTAAACCGCTGGTTGTTACTGATATCAAAGATACCTCATTTTGAAAGCAATTCACAACTGGTGTGTACAGTGAGTTCATTGATATGCTGTTGTTACTGATATCAAAGATACCTCATTTTGAAAGCAATTCACAACGAGTGGGCATCAAACCCTACTCCCTTTTTTGTTGTTACTGATATCAAAGATACCTCATTTTGAAAGCAATTCACAACGAGGCACTGCATACATTCACAATAAGGATAGGTTTAAGCATGTAACTATCACAATATCAAACTCATTGTAAATAGGTGGGGCAAAAAACGGGGTAATTTAGCACTAAGTCTTTAATTCGGGTGCTAAAGAATATATAAAGGAGATTGGTACTATCCAATCTCCTTTTATCTTTTGGGATACTTGTAGTTTGCCTTTAGCATCCTGTTTTTATCTATCTTATTTCACAGATAGATAAGTTTAATATTTTCTTAAAGTTATTGGTTGCTATTAAACTCTTCTTGCGAGATTGACGGGCCAAGTCCTGAACCGTATGTAGATAGTCTAAATGATATTTCTCCTTCAGACCATTCTGATCGTG
This sequence comes from Bacteroides propionicifaciens DSM 19291 = JCM 14649, assembly GCF_000375405.1. GTDB lineage: Bacteria > Bacteroidota > Bacteroidia > Bacteroidales > Bacteroidaceae > Bacteroides_E > Bacteroides_E propionicifaciens. The sequence continues at coordinate 756 of NZ_AQWS01000026.1, forward strand.
TTCGAGTTACAGAAAATTACCCTCCATCATGATAAGAGGGTCTATCATTGTGCACAGCTTTAATTTTAAGCTTAAAAGTATCTGATTGACTAAAGCTTAAAGTCATTTCTGATTGTGGACGTAAAGTGAAAGTTCTGTATAAGCCACCCATTTGATAAATAATCTTTAGAGTCATAGTATAATCAGACTTGTTTTTGAAAACCATTTTGGCTAACGTGTCCTCACTATTCATATACGCTCCCCATGAGTTTTGTGCCGATGCAGCTAGTGAAGTAATCAAAATGATTATTACAAGAGTTATTCTTTTCATTAATTAAGATGTTAGGATTTAAAAATATTATTTATAATGCAATATGTGTTGAGTTGAATAGTACTGATTTTAATCACTCATAGGTACGCTAAAGAAATTAATTGCAGCACTTCAATATAATTTCCTGGCCGCTACCAATCAACCCTTTGCGAGTAACTCCTTTATGCCGGACGACTTATTCGTTTTGGTGTTGTGACTAACTCATTTTAAGATACCGAATTTTAAAACATAAAAAAAGGTGAGTTGCCCCACCTTAAATGTTTACACAACGGAATAATCCTTATTGTGAATTGCTTCAAAACATTGGCAAGATAAGAATTTATTTTATAACTTTAAAACATTATTGATAATATTATCTTAAAATTAACATATAATAGTTTTAACTAGAGATGAAAAAAATACTAGGATTAGATATAGGTACGAATAGCGTTGGTTGGGCTATCATCAATAAAGATAGTGATGGACCACAAAGTATTGTGAATTTAGGTAGCCGTATAATCCCTATGTCACAAGATGTTATGGATAAATTTGGTAAAGGACAAACTGTATCTAGCACCGCAGAAAGAACTGGATATCGTGGTGTTCGTCGCATACGTGAGCGTTCCTTATTGCGTAGAGAACGCTTACATCGAGTATTACACATACTTGGTTTTTTACCCAAACACTATGATCAGGTTATAGGGTGGGATAGGTCTGATAATCGAACGTATGGAAAGTTTTTACCAGGAATTGAAATAAAACTTTCTTGGGTACCAACAGATAGCGGTAATCAGTTTTTGTTTATGGATAGTTATCTCGAAATGCTGAAAGAATTAAAGCAAGAGCAGCCTGAATTATTTGAGACTAGTGATACTCCAGCACCTATGGACTGGACACTCTATTATCTACGTAAGAAAGGATTAAAGCAAGCTCTCAGACCAGCAGAACTGGCATGGATAATCCTTAACTTTAATCAAAAACGTGGTTACTATCAGCTTCGAGGTGAGGAGCAAGAAGTAGACCCTAAAAAACGTGAAGAGTATCATGCTTTGCGTGTTGTAAGAGTTGAAGTTGATCCAGAATCAGGTTCATTGTCTAAGCCTTGGTATAATGCTTACCTAGAGAATGGCTGGATATATAGATGTCAAAGCAATAAGCCCTTAGATAGTTGGGTTGGCATGATAAAAGACTTTATAGTTACTATCCATCTTGCGGATGATGGTTCTGAGGCCTTAGATCGTGAAGGTAATGTTCGTCGTAATTTTAGAGCTCCAGGTGAGGATGATTGGACATTATTAAAGAAAAAGACAGAAAGTGATCTACAAAAAAGTGGAAAGACTGTTGGTGCCTATATTTATGACACACTTCTGAAGCAACCCTCACAAAAAGTAAGAGGAGAACTTGTTAGAACCATTGAGAGAAAATTTTACCGCAATGAACTGGAGCTTATTTTAGATAAGCAACTTGAGTTTATCCCTGAATTAAAGAGTAAAGAGTTATTCGATGCTTGTGCAAATGAGCTCTATCCCAGCAATCATAACCATAGAGCCAATTTACTGACTAAGGATTTTAAATATCTTTTTGTAAATGATATTATATTCTATCAAAGACCACTCAAAACAAAGAAATCACTGATTGCAAACTGTCCATACGAAAGAAGATCTTACAAAAAAGATGGTGAGCGAGTATATGTCCCTATCAAATGTATAGCAAAATCAAATCCTTATTTTCAAGAGTTTAGACTTTGGCAGTTTATAGAAAACTTGCGTATTATTCAGCATCAAAAAGAGATGGATGATAGCATCCAATACAATGTAGATGTCACCTCTGATTACTTGCCCGATGAGGTTAGCTATGTTAAGCTATTCGATTGGCTGAATGAGCGTAAAGAAGTTAAAGAAGATCAGCTACTTCGCAACTTCTTCAATCTAAAGAAAGATAAGATTTCGAAAGAGTTTTCTGTTAGTTGGAATTACGTCAAAGACAGAACTTATCCATGCAATGAGACACGTGCATTACTTATTAGTGGCTTAGAAAAATGTGATAGTTTGTCTTGGCTCGACTCGAAAGAAAAAGAGTACAGACTTTGGCACTTGCTCTATTCGGTAGAAGATCCTAAAGAGTTACGAGGGGCCTTAGCAAAACTTGCCGACAAAGAGAGTTTATCGAGTGACTTCGTTGATATATTCTCTAAACTACCATCTTTTGAAAAAGACTATGGTTCATACTCAGAGAAAGCAATCAAAAAAATATTACCTATAATCCGAAAAGGTTCTTACTGGTCTGCGGATGCTATTGACTCTCGAACACAAAAACGAATCCAGCAAATTATTGATGGAGAAGTAAATGAGTCGATTGATATGCGTGCACGAGAAAAACTGGAATCGCTACGCGAGATAGCTGCCTATAAAGGTCTTCCATTATGGCTTGCTGGTTATGTGATATATAACAGACACTCTGAAGCTGGCGAAATAAAAAAATGGAATACCCCAGAAGATTTAGAGTACTACTTAACACATGAGTTTAAACAATATTCACTTCGCAACCCCATTGTTGAACAAATAATTTTAGAAACACTAAGACTAGTAAAAGATCTTTGGGAAAAGTATGGGGACCTTTCGGAAATACATTTAGAATTAGGAAGAGATCTTAAAAACCCAGCAAAAAAGAGAGAGGCTGATACTAAACGGAATGTAGATAATGAGAATGAGTGGATGGAGATCCAAGAGAAGATGCTTGAATTCCATAGGGAGGGTTTGATAAGTAATCCCTATTCTCCATCTCAAAAAATGAAGTATAAGTTGTGGTTGGAGCAAAATCATATTTCGCCATACACAGGAGAAGCTATTCCACTTACTAAACTATTTACTTCAAGCTGCGAAATAGAACATGTTATACCTCAAGGGCGCTATTTTGACGATTCATTTACCAATAAGGTTGTATGTGAGTCCGAAGTGAATAAGCTTAAAAGCTCTATGCTAGGACATGAGTTTATTAAATCAAAAGGTGGTGAGGCCGTTTTAATTGGAGGAACTCAGGTCAGAATTTTATCTGTGCCAAAATATGTAGCACTGGTTGATAGACTCTACAGCTCTACAAACCCAACCAAAGCAAGTAAGCTTTTGCTCGAAGATATAGATGACCTAAATAAAGACTTTAGTGAGCGACAATTGAACGACACTCGCTACATCAGCAGATATGCGATGAGCATACTCTCGGCTATAGTTCGTGAAGATGATGAGAAGGAGTCTGTCTCAAAAAATATTATTACTTGTTCTGGTAAGATTACGGATGTTTTAAAACGTAGTTGGGGATTAAAAGATATCTGGGACGGACTAATTCAGCCTCGCTTTGAACGCTTGAATACGATGTATGATACCCAAGAGTTCGGGAAATGGGTAACTTCAAATAAGTTTCAAGTCAGAATTCCATTAGAGTTACAGCGTAATGTGTCCAAAAAGCGAATTGATCACCGACACCATGCTATGGATGCTTTGGTTATAGCTTGCGCTACACGTAATCACACCAATTACATCAACAATATGTCTGCTTGGAGGGGTGAGGACTATAAAAAAGTGCGCTATGACTTAAAGAAGAAGCTGATTGATGAGAACAGTAGCGAGCGTGATACTTTCATCAAACCTTGGCCAAACTTTACTGTTGATGCTAAAAAGGCTTTAGAGCGAATAATTGTCAGTCACAAGAAAAACTTACGTGTGCTAACAGCGACAGTTAATCATACTGAATATATAGATAACCAGGGCAAACGACAATTAAAAAAACAAGAAAGTAACGATCATTATGCCGTTCGTAAACCTCTGCATCAGGAAACTATATTTGGCCGTGTAAGCATTCGTAGCATAAAACAAGTTACACTTAGTAAGGCTCTCGAAAACTACAAGTCAATAGTTGATAAACATCTCAAGGCTAAAGTACGTGAAGTGATCGCTGAATATGGAGGGAAGGTTGACTCAAAAACCCTCAATAAATATTTCAAGGACCGAGACTATAAGTACGAAGGTCTTGATATTAAGCGTGTCGAAGTATATCATTACGATCACGATTGTGCAGCAACACGTAAACCACTCAATGACTCGCTGACTCTAAAACAAATAGAGAAAGTTACAGATGAGAGTATTCGTAAGATATTATATAATCATCTTGATAATTATGCTGGAGATCTCAAAGAAGCATTTAGTGTTGAGGGCTTAGTCGCTATGAATAAGAATATTAAAACCCTCAACGGTGGTGTACCTCATCATCCTATATATAAGGTGAGACTATTTGAGGATTTGGGTTCTAAGTTTGCACTTGGTACAACAAATAATAATCCGAGTAAGTTTGCGGTAGCCGCAAAAGGAACAAACCTGTATTTCGGGGTTTACGTTGATGAAAATGGTAAGAGGAGTTTTGATAGTATTCCATTTAATGTGGTTCTTAATAGAATAAAGTCTGGGCTGAGCCCAGTACCGGATGTTTTTGGTAAATCGAATTTGCTCTTTTACTTATCTCCTAACGACTTGGTTTATATCCCTTCATCAATAGAACTTAATGAAGAGTTCTGTATTAATGAAATCAATAATAATAGACTATATAAAATGGTTAGCAGTACTGGCTTCCAGTGCTTCTTTAGTCAAAATAATATGGCTCAATCTATTTGGGATAAAAAAGAATTCTCAGCGTTAAATAAAATGGAGCGAGATATTGAGGGGAATATGATTAAGCAAGTCTGCTGGAAACTAGTAGTAAATAGGATAGGAGAGATCACTGATGTAATAAGATAGAACTATGATTAAGAAAACGCTCTACTTTGGTAATCCAACGTATTTGAGTTGTACCAACGAACAGTTGGTAATTGAAATGCCAGAGATAACAAAGGCTAATACACACCCCTCGCTACAAGCAAAGGGTGTGATAACTCGTCCGATTGAAGATATAGGTTTGATCATGCTAGATCATCCTCAAATTACAATCACACACGGGGCGATACAAAAACTTTTGCAAAACACCTGTGCCATTATTACCTGCGATAACAAGAGACTCCCATTCGGGCTGTGCTTGCCGCTCTATGGAAACACGACACAGAATGAGCGTTTTCGAGATCAATTAGCTGTTGCACGTCCAGTTCAGAAGCAATTATGGCAACAGACAGTTCAATATAAAATAAGGAATCAGGCTTTTATTCTTCAGAAATTCACATCTGAAAAAGCTGAGAATATGCTGGTTTGGGCTAGCGAGGTACGTAGTGGTGACGTTACGAACCTCGAAGCTCGGGCTGCAGCATTCTATTGGAAAAATGTTTTCCATCAGTATCCCGACTTTATACGCGATAGAGATGGTCTTCCACCCAATAATTTGCTCAATTATGGTTACGCTATTCTTAGAGCGGTCATAGCTAGAGCTATTGTACTGAGTGGGCTAATACCAACGTTGGGTATTAATCACCACAATAAATACAATGCATATTGCTTGGCAGACGATATAATGGAGCCGTATAGGCCCTATGTTGACAAGAAAGTACTCCAGCTATTAAGCAAATATGGACATATTGATGAGATAACCAAAGAGATAAAAGGAGAGTTATTATTAATCCCGACCATGGATGTAAAGATAGGTAAGCGGCGTAGCCCGTTAATGATTGCTGCAAGCCAAACAACAGCATCACTTTATCAGTGTTTTATAGGTAAACCCCGCAAGATTGATTATCCTTTAATGGAATAGTATGCAACGTATTAGTGAATATAGAGCTATGTGGATATTAGTATTCTTTGATCTACCGACAGAGACTAAACAAGAACGGCGTGAATATGCATTATTTCGCAAGCGATTGATGGCAGATGGTTTTACTATGTTCCAGTTCTCAATATACCTTAGGCATTGTGCTAGTCGAGAAAATGCAGATGTGCATGTCAAGCGAGTCAAAAAACTATTACCCAAGAAAGGATATATAGGTATACTGAGTATAACCGATAAACAGTTTGGTAATATGGAACTATTTATCGGTAAAAAAGAAACAGCTTCTCAACCCGAAGGCCAACAATTAGAATTGTTTTAAGGCTCTATACACTATTTCTTTAGTCTACTCTTCATAAGCTTAGCTTGTTTAATAACCTCAGGAGATAAGACAAGTAAGGCGATTACGTTAGGGACTACTAAGAATACATTTAGCGTATCTGTTAGCTCCCAAACAAGGTCAACCTGCAATATAGAACCTAAAACCACAATTACCATTACAAGAATACGGTAGTAGGGTATCCCTTTTTCACCCATAAGGTAACGCAAGTTTTGAGCAGCGAAGAAATACCAACCGACTATAGTTGTCAAAGAAAAGAAGAAAAGGGTGACTCCTACAAAGATAAAGCCAGCGTGGCCGAAGACTAATCCAAAAGAGGCTTGAGCTGCATCGGCTGCACTATGCGTAAGGTTGGTCTTTGATACCAAAATAATTAGCGCTGAGAGTGTACAAACCACAAAGTTTGTAGCAACACCAACAAGAGCTGTCATACCTTGCTCATAAGGTTCTTTTACTTGTGCTACAGCATGAGCGTGAGGTGTAGTTCCCATTCCTGCTTCATTGGAGAACAGTCCACGAGATACACCATATCGTACAGCTTTCATTACGGTCAGCCCTAGCGCACCACCTCCGATACTTTGGGGAGAAAAGGCACCAACAAATATTGATTCAAAAGCTGGTAAAATCTCTTTGTAATTGAAGAGTATAACAAGCATCCCACCTGTGAAATATAGAAAAGCCATAATAGGTACTACCTTTTCGGCAAACGAAGCGATACGAGTAATCCCACCTATTAATATAAAGCCAATCAGAACAGCTACTGCTATGCCGATATAAATTGGTTCTATGGGAACTATATTAGATATAGCAATCGATATTGAATTCGATTGAACAGCAATACCCATCAGACCAAGCACTACTACAATGCTTATGGCAAAGAATACAGCAAGAAACTTACTACCAAGCCCATTTTGGATATAGTAGGCTGGTCCACCAATAACGTGTCCCTGCTCTTTTGTTCGATATAGTTGAGCCAGAACGGCTTCAGAGAAGTTGGTCGCCATGCCCAAGAAAGTACTAATCCATAACCAAAAAACAGCCCCAGGTCCTCCCGAAACAATAGCTGTAGCAACACCTATTATATTACCTGTACCAAGTTGAGCAGCCACAGCAGTTGCTAGTGCCTGAAAAGAGCTCATTCCTTCAGCCTGAGTTGCCTTCTTCTTAACAAAAGCACCAGCAAAAGTCTTCTTTATCGCTTGATCTAGGCTCTTTTGGACAAAACGAAGGCGAATGGTAAAATAAATCCCCGTACCAAATAGAGCTACAATAAGAATAGGTCCTAGATAGGTATTATTGATATATCGGAGAAACTCAATAAGTTGATCTTGGATAGATTGGTCTATCATGCTAATTTGTGTGTTTGTGAATTAGTAAAATAAATAGGCAAAGTTAAGGCATAAATATATATGAAAAGAAAAATATATAATAATTTGTAATAAAGCCTTATATCTCATTTAGTTATTCTCTTTGTAATATCTGAAGTCTTTTAAATGCTTAATCCTCTTCCTACTTATATGTTCAATATATATTTGATATAGTTGTTTGCCGACTGAAGTTTTCATAAATTTGTAGTGTTGTTGGTGATGGAGCATACTCAAATCTGTATGACTCTATTGAAAAGGGAATCAGGTGAAAATCCTGAACAGACCCGCTGCTGTAAACTCTTATAAATGTACTCTTTGAAGACTGCTATAGCCACTGTCAGATGATGATGGGAAGGCATCAAAGAGAGAGTAAGTCAGAAGACCTGCCACAACAGGTTAAGTTATGAAAGCTTTCTGGGACTAGAGTTTTTAACAATATTGAGTTCAATCATTTGAATTTAAATTTCTTGTTATTGCTGATATTTTAATCGGCAACCTATCCTTGTATAGCTGCTAGTTTTCAATTAATTAGATGCAATGCAACCTTTAAAAAAAATTATTCTCTGTGGGTGCTTTGGTTTACTGCCATTAATCTCTCAAGCCCAAAGCAAATTGGATAGTCTTCAATACCTGCAAGAAGTTGTGGTTACGGCCAAACCGTTTGAGGCAGTAATCCCTGTTCAAACACTGTCAGGTGATATTTTGCAAACACTTAGTGTTCATAGCGTCGCCGATGCTTTACGATATTTCTCAGGAATACAAGTTAAAGACTATGGTGGGCTAGGCGGACTCAAAACCATTGATGTCCGAAACATGGGAACACACCATGTGGGTGTCTTTTATGATGGGATTGAACTTAATAACGCGCAAAATGGAACGATAGATTTGGGAAGATTCTCATTAGACGATATGGAGGAACTATCTCTCTATAATGGTCAAAAAAGTGATATCTTCCAATCTGCTAAAGACTTTTCATCTGCTTCTACCGTTTACCTTCGAACTAAGCGCCCTCAGCTTTTGGATGGAAAAAACACCAATCTAATTGTTCGATATAAGACAATGTCAATCAATTTTAATAACCCTTCATTTCGTTTTGAGCAACGACTTAGCCCTAAGGTTACAATGAGTGCTAGTGGAGAGATGATAAAGTCGAATGGACGTTATAAATTTAGATATAAACGACGCAACCTCGATAACACATTGGCCTACGACACAACAGCCATTCGAAAGAATAGTGATATAGAGTCTTATCGCTTTGAAACAGCTTTGTTTGGTCGGTTAGAAGATGGTGGATGGGATGCAAAAGCTTACTTCTATAGCTCAAACCGTGGAGCTCCTGGTGCTATTGTAGCTAATAAGTTTGAAGATGGATTCCGTCAAAAAGACTATAACATCTTTGCTCAAGGGAATTATACAAAAGACTTTACGGATCGTTATCATTTTCAGTTCAAAGGGAAATATGCCTTCGATAAGATGCATTATATCGCTCGTGATGTGACCGACTTTATGGGTGAGGAAACGACACAAGGGGCGCAGTTTGATGACTCATACTATCAGCAAGAGGTATATACCTCTATGATTAATATGTATAATATCACAGATTGGTGGGATGTTTCAGCTTCGGTCGACTTTCAGTGGAATAAGCTGAATGCTAATCGAAAAGGTATCAATACACCTTTCTCTTATCCTGTCAGGTACACAGTTTTAGGTGCAGTAGCTACCTCTTTTAACCTGAATAAGTTCAAAGCGATGGTTAGCGTAAACGGAGCATTTGTACATGAGAAGGTTAAAAATAACACCAAAGCACCCGATAAAAAAGAATTATCTCCAGCGATATTCTTAGGGTATAAGCCTTTCGAAGATGTCGATTTCAATTTGAGAGCTTTTGCTAAGCGTGTGTTCAGAATGCCGACGTTCAATGATCTGTATTATGCTCAAGTAGGTTATTCTAATTTAAAGCCCGAATACATGAATCAGTTTAATGTTGGCTTTACCTACTCTATGCCATTTGAGCATACTATTTTCGATCAGTTCACGATACAATCTGACGCTTACTACACCGAAACAACAGATAAAATTATTGCAGCACCGACAGGAAATCTATTTCGTTGGATGATGAGTAATATCGGTAAAGTTAAGGGGAAGGGAGTTGAAGCTTCGGCAGACTTGGATTTCCATTTTGGACCAGTTAATTTAAATGCTCATGCTTCGTATGCGTATACTACACAACGTGACTATACTAAGATAGCAGGTAAACCTCTATCTTCTTATGGAGATCAAATACCCTATACACCTTGGCATAGTGGTTCAAGCATCGTTACTGCCAATTACGATGGATGGCATGTAAATTATAGCTTCATCTATGTAGGTAAGCGTTATAATGGTGCGTTCAATAATATTCCGAAGAATAAGGTTCAACCTTGGTATACACATGATATCTCACTTCAGAAAAAAATCCCATTCAAGCATTTCAAATTAACCGCTGCTGTGGAGGTCAATAACCTCCTAAATCAACACTATGAGGTAATCTATAATTATCCTATGCCTGGTCGTACGTTTAAATTTAATATCGGAATAGAATTATGAAGAAGATATTTAAGATAGGATTAATCCTAACCACAGTCTTTTCAATAACTCTGCTGCACTCTTGTAGAGAAGATGAATATATTTTTGGTACTGAGGTAGCTTCACGAGGTGAACCCAATCCAGATGCAAAGGTTCTCGGCTTCTATATGCTCAACGAAGGTAATATGGGGATGAATAGAGCGAGCATTGACTTTTATGACTTCCGTGCTGCTCAATACAAGACAGATATCTATTCTGAGGCCAACCCCAATGTGGTAAAAGAGTTGGGTGACGTAGGGAATGACATTAAGATATATGGTGATAAGCTTTATGCCGTTATCAATGTGTCTAACAAGATTGAAGTGATGGACAAATGGACAGCGAAACGAATAAAAGTTATCGATGTACCGAATTGCCGTTATATGGCTTTCCACAAAGATAAAGCTTATATAAGTTCGTATGCAGGTAAAGTTTCTATTGATCCCAATGCCGAAATTGGGTTTGTTGCCGAAATAGATACCGTGACCTTAGAACTTAAACGCAAGGTAACCGTTGGTTATCAGCCCGAAGAGATGGTTATTGCCAATGATAAACTCTATGTAGCGAACTCTGGAGGTTATCGTGTACCAAATTATGACCGAACAGTATCAGTTATCGATCTCGAAACCTTTGAAGTGATCAAGACCATTGACGTAGCGATTAATCTACACCGAATGGCGATTGATAAATACGGATTCATCTATGTTTCCTCTCGTGGAGATTATAACAAGATACCCTCAAATGTCTATATCATAGACTCCAGAACTGACGAAGTAGTTAAGAACATGAATACAGGGGCTAGTGAGTTTTGTATGAGTGGAGATTCTTTGTACTACTACCGTGTGGAGTGGAGCTGGGCTGCAGGGGGGAACGCCATAAACTTTGGCATCATTGACACCCGAACGCAAGAGGTAATCACAGACCAGATTATCAAAGATGGAACCGAGAAAGATATAATGATTCCCTACGGATTAGCCATCAATCCGGAGACAAAGGAGATTTTTGTGACTGATGCTCAAAACTATGTTGTTACGGGCTATGTCTACTGTTATTCCCCCGATGGCTATTTAAAGTGGAAGACTAAGGCAGGAAATATTCCGGCACACTTTACCTTTTTAGAGTAAAATAAACATTCTATATTATACACAATGAAAAAGACTATGAACACGAAACGTATGTTTCAATTTTTACTTGCAAGCAGCCTATTTGTAGGTGCTTCAAGTTGTAGCAGCAGTAGCGACGAAAAAGCTAGTTGCCCCTACATCAACAAGGTTTATGAATTTAAACCTGCTGTTGGTCAGTTTACTAATGGTTTGCCTATGTATGTCGAAGGTGATACCTATGCCGATATGCTTGCTAAAGCAAATAAAGCCTTAGTAGGACCTAAATCATCAATGGTTAGTTTGGGTGGCTTTGGTGGATCTGTGGTGTTTGGCTTTGATCATACCATTGAGAATAAGTCAGGCTTACGTGACTTTAGGGTACTTGGCAATGCTTTTAAAGCTGCTGGAAATCCCAATCCTGATGGAAGTAAAGATGGCGGCAGTGCTGAGCCAGGAATAATACTTGTCTCGTACGATACCAACAAAAACGGATTACCCGATGATGAGTGGTACGAGATTAAAGGTGGTGAGTATGACAAGTCTACAAAGAATTACACCATCACTTACTTCAAACCAGATCCCAATAAAGCACTCAAACCCATTTCTGAAAGCGATTACGTAACCGATGCAGAGTATATAAGATGGGAAGATAGCTTAGGGGATGAAGGCTGGAAGACTAAGAACAGATTCCATACTCAAAGTTATTATCCTCAGTGGGTAAATGAAGATAAAATAACATTTACAGGGACGTTACTGCCTAATAATAGCAAAGATGAAAGTGGTACGGGTAATTACTGGGTTTCATACCCTTATGAATACGGATATGCTGACAACTATCCAAATAACGATCCAAGATCAGCAATAGATATTGATTGGGCAATTGACAAAGATGGCAATCCTGCAAACTTACCAGGTATTGACTTTGTGAAGGTTTATACAGGAGTTAATCAAGAAATCGGCTGGCTAGGTGAAATCTCTACAGAAGTAGCTGGTGCATATGACTTGCACTTAAGAAATGAAGTAATAAAATCAAAACTAAACAACTAATGAATAAATATATATTACTATCGCTAGTCGCGATATTTGGCCTCTTGTCATGTAACGATAACGACAAGGTTGAAAATCCTGTTGAACCCAATTTTACTATTGAGAACCTTTCAGAAAAAGAAAGTGTGGCCATAGGTGAATCAGTTGTACTAAAAGCTATAATTGATGAGACAATAGACTCCAAAGACTATGAATATGTTTGGAAGGTGAATAATAAAACTATTCAAGATGAATCTGTAGTTAACACTGAAGATTTGACCTTTACGTTTACTCCAACACAAACAGGTAAGTACAAAATCACCTTTGAACTTGATTATTATAACGATAAATATGCCACTGAGGTTGACATCACAGCTTTAGGTAAATTTACGAATGGTGTGTATCTTCTTGATGAAGGTCGAATGGGTGAACATGGGTCACTACACTTTATAACTTCTGATAATGAATTTATAGATGATCCGTATTACGAAGTGAATAAGAAATACTTAGGAGATGTTACTCAAGACCTTTTCGTATCGAATGGACAGTTCTATATTATATCACAGAATGGTTCTAATGATGATCAGATGGAAGGCTTATTAACAGTTGCCAATGCCGAAACATTAGAGCGAATTGTGAGTTTTCAATCCGAGTTATCAAGATTATCTATGCCTACAAACATTGTCGTTTTAAATGAACAAAACATCTTCATTCGTGATAATCGCGGAGTATATCGCTTCAATCTAGACTCTAAAGATTTATCATATATTTCAGGAACGGCCCAGTCTAATAAGATGAGAATGACTGTAGTCAATGGTAAAGTTTTTGCTACCGCTGGTAATAACTTGTTGGTCTTAGAAGCTGATAAAAATGAAGTAAGCCAAACTATACCTTTTAAGGAAAAAGTTTCGTCAGTTATCGCTGCTTATGATGGGAACCTTTGGGTGTCAGTTGGAAGTAATACCATTGCTCGCGTTAATGCTGAAGATTTAAGCATTATGGATTCTAAACAGATTACATTAGGTAGTGTTAGTTCTAAATTTGCTATTACACCATCTATATCTGCTTACAAAGAGTATATCTACTACTCTGGTACAAATCCAAAGATTTACATGTTTAACTACGAGACAGAGGAGAACATTCTTGCTGCAAATCTCAATGATCATAACTCTGACGATGAAGTTTATCAGAATGTTCAAGTGAACCCTAAAACAGGAGATGCTTACATGACTTCTTTAAAGTCTTATTCGGAATACAAATTAAATCATGTGACCATATTTTCGTTTGATAATGGTAAACTAAAGTTTAAAGACGCACATAAAGATCACTTGTCTTTTCCTGCTGGAGTGTTTTTTACTGATAGCTTTAATTAAGAAAATATAGTCGAATCACCTTAATTAAATGACTTATAAAAAAGTCTAACTAATCCAGAACAAGGATAAGTTAGACTTTTTCTTTTTTAACTAAACAATTATTGCAACACTATTGCAATAATTGCACCTTATTGTATCTTTGTTGCATTAACCAAGCAGACAACTAAGCACATGGCAAAGAAGCGAAATACGAAAACCAAAGAACTGGTTTGGAAGGTAATGGAGAATTCGGAGTCGGCATTGACTCACGATGACATTACCCAAAGCCTAAGGGGTGAAATGGATCGAGTTACCATCTATCGAATCCTTCAAGGATTTGAGGAGGAAGGGCTCGTTCATAAGGTAATTGATAGTGCTGGTAAATCGCACTATGCAATTTGTCGTCACTGCACAGAGCACCATCATCACGATAACCATATGCATTTCCAGTGCGTAACGTGTGGGGTGGTTAATTGTTTGGATAAAGAGGTACGCAAGCCTAATATGCCAGAGGGTTATACAGTCGAAGAAATTAACTATTTGGTTACGGGCTGTTGCCCCGATTGCCGAGACGACAAAGACTAATCAATGAAAATATATTTACTTGGTTTAGCATACACAATAGTGGGTATGCAGGCTCTTTACGCTCAAAATTTAGCCGACTCCTTGGCCTTTGAGGCCTACCTTAATGAGGTTGTAGTAGAAGTCAAACACGCTTCATCAAGCTCAATGCCACTTGCCTTACCTAGTCAAGAAGTTAACGGTCTATGGCTTCAGAAATATCGTGCTGGCAGCCTTATGCAGAGTCTTGAGAGCCTTGCAGGCGTACAAGCTATGCCAGTAGGAGCTACACTTTCTAAACCAATGATTCGTGGGCTTGGTTTTAATCGGATTGCTGTAGTGCAGAATGGCATTAAGCATCAGGGGCAGCAATGGGGAGCTGATCATGGCTTGGAGATTAACCAATATGCACCAAACCTGTTCTATGTCCATCAAGGTCCCATGTCTTTGCAGATAGGCTCGGATGCCATTGGCGGAGTGCTTGAGGTCGAATCTGTCTGTAGCAAGCCTAAAGATGGGGTTAATGGCGATTTATATCTATATGGAGGTACTAATAACGGTTTATTGGGCTCAGTAATATCATTAGATTATCAGAGAAACAAAAACTATTGGAGTCTGCAAATGGGGTATCAAACTACTACTGACTATAAGGTTCCTACTGATGAATTTAACTATTTAAATGGTCAATATCACCTAAATAAGGGAATACTCAAAAATACGGCCAGCAGAGAATTATCGGTCAATACGGTGTGGTCTAAGCAAGGTAAGCGTTTGAACTCTCGCCTGCTTGTGAGCTTCATCAATTCAAAAATCGGGTTCTTTGCTGGGGCGCACGGCATTCCCTCAAGTATCGACTTGGCTAGACCCAAAAGCAAACGAAGCATTGAGTTACCCCATCAGCGGGTAGGGCATTACAAAGCCATATACAATGGAGATTATACCTTTAATTTCAAGAATCAAGTCTTTTGGGATTTAGGAATCCAGTTTAATGATAGGGCTGAGTTTGCAAAACCCCATAGCCACGACGATGCTCCACTTCCCACGACAAATAAGGAACTCAGTCTGAAGTTGGCAACAACAAGTCTAAATGGAAGATGGCTCTATAAGTTAAACCGAAAGAATCATATAAGCCTCGGGATAAACAGCGAATTGCAGTATAATAGAATAGGGGGGTATTCCTTTCTGATACCGAACTATAACCAATCAGCTATTGGATTCTACCTTGCAGATAAATACTATTTCAGAGATAATCTCTCGATGAGTCTAGGAGTTCGATATGATTTAGGACATCTAAACGTTTCCCCTTATACAGATATGAGCTTTGATGAGCAATATCAGCAACGTGCAATAGCACTTGATAAGGTGTTTCATGATTATAGCTTCTCGTGGGGTGTGGCTTGGGATATAAATCACTCTTGGAGCCTAAAGTCTAACATTGGCAAGAGTTTTCGTATGCCAGGTGTGAACGAATTGTCGGTCAATGGAGTCCATCACGGTACTTTTAGGCATGAGTTGGGAAACCCCAATCTTAAACCCGAGAAATCATATCAATGGGATTTAAATATAGATTACAAACAAAAGGAGTGGCTCGAAGTGCTAACACTAAATGCATTCATTAATTATTTTCCCAACTATATCTACCTGAATCCTTCGGGAAACTTCTCTTGGCTACCCGATGCTGGGCAGTATTTTGAGTATGCTGAATCTCGAGTTTTTCGTTGGGGCTTGGAGCTTATGGGTACTGTTAATCTGACCAAGACTTTGGTTTGGCATCCTCAACTTGCTTATGTTCATGCAGAAGATATGAAGAGTAAATACCCAATCCCTTTTACTCCACCGCTGGATTTGAGTAATGAACTAGGCTTTCACAAGTCTGAGGTATTGGGCTTAGAAGATTTTTATATCGGGTTTACTCATCAATATAAAGGGGCACAGAACAGAGTTGCTCGAAATGAATTGAAGACACAGTTCGCATCCCTATTTAATTTGGCAAGCCGAATAACTCTTCCACTAAAGAGTTCCTTCATTAAATTAAATTTTCAAGCTCAAAACCTGCTCAACACAACTTCTTATAACCACTTGAGCTTCTATCGCTATCTGAATATTCCAGAGATGGGCAGGACTTTTAGACTAGAGTTTCAGTATAGTTTTTAGAAATAATTTAAAACATTAAAACCAATGAAAAAGAGTCTTTATTTATCGCTAGCATTAATTGCTTTTCCTCTATTTACCTCTTGTAACGACGATGACGACAAGGGGAAGGATACCCAGGGGCCCAAGATCACCTTATACACCCCTGCTGATGGGCAGCATATGCACAAAGGAGATGAACTTATTGTTAAGTTTCAGTTGGCCGACGAGTCGGGTATTCAAAGTTATAAACTCGACATTCATTCTGCTGCTGGGCATACACACGAGCACGATGATCATGTGCACACACGTGCCGAAGAGCTTAAGAACTGGAGCTATCAGAAGGTATATACAGATATGAAAGGTCAGAAAGAAGCCGATGTTCAGCTAGATTTAGGTAAGGTTCCTACCGATATTAAAGGTGGCGATTATCATTTGGGTGTGTTGGCTACAGATAGTTTTGGTAACGAAACTCAGCACTTCATAACCATCGAAGTGGAATAAAGAAGTAATTCCGATACCCAAATTAAAAAGCAACTCTGATAAGTCTAAGAATTTAGAATATCAGAGTTGCTTATTTTTATGTTTAGTCCACTTATAGAATTGATTCTATACCTTCTCTCTTCTGATACGCTAGTGCAGCCCCTATAGCTGTGCTATATTCAGAATATTGTGGAATATGGAATCGAACCTTATAGAGCTCTTCTATTTTTTGGAATATTTCTCGGCATTGAGGGATTTTGGTAAGGTTACCAATCAAAACAAAATCTTTTATATTGCTATTGACAGCCGATAAAATGGCCGACTGCCCTATGGCACGAAGCACAAGATGAATAATGCCAGATGCTAAGTCTTCGGGCGAGGCGTTGCCATCCACCTTACCAAAATTAGAGGCAGTAGCATCTAGAGGTAAACCTGGTAGTGGTTTGCTACAGATGTCTTGAATAAGTAGGTCGATATTATTAATATTACCACGCGATGCTAGCTCAGCAATGGTATCAATCTTTTGAGTTTTAAGCAATAGTCTTGAAAGCCCAAGTAGAGTACCTCCTCCAATTCCTGTACCACCAATATGGGCAACACTATCTCCTTTAACCTTAACAAAAGAGGTCCCTGTACCCATACTAACAACAATCATCTCTTGAAGGTCAATCGTAAATCGAGCACCTAAGCCGTTGGCCAAGAACTCATCTGTGCGTGCAGTAGGGATGCCTAAGAGGGGTTTCTCTATAAAAGCACTACCAACTCCGGTCAAAATAATTTCTTCAATATCGGATAGCGAAATTTCATTGATTGTAAGATACTTCCCCAAAGCCCCAAAGAGCGAAGCAACAGGGTCGGAAGCTCTAACGCAGAGGGGCGTTATAATGTCACTACCATTGACACCGACAATTTTAGTTGTACTTCCTCCAACATCTATACCTATAACAAGCCCCATAAATGATAATTATTAGTGGTTAATAATGACGGCAAAGTTATAATTTTATATTGAGACCTTACCTATAAACAACAAATCGATTTAACCGATTCTGAAGCTGTGAGACTAAATAACTCGATTAAAACCTTATTTTTTGAAGATGAAATAGACTGCAAGTATCAGGAATATAAAGCCTACAAGATGATTCCACCTTAAAGTTTCGTTTTTAAAAACGACAAGAGTAAAGATTGTAAATACAGTAAGAGAGATCACTTCTTGCATCACTTTTAGCTCCCATAGGTTAAAAGGCCCTCCGTTGTCAATATAACCGATTCGATTGGCTGGCACCTGGAAACAATATTCGAAGAGTGCGATACCCCAACTTACAAGAATAATCATAGGTACTCCCATACTGGCAAGAGATCCCATATCTTTAAACTTAAGATGCCCATACCAAGCGAGAGTCATAAAAAGGTTTGAGCAGATTAATAGTCCTATAGTGCTGAGCGATTTCATTATTTTATGTTGTTTATATTTAGCCCAAAAATAAACATTTTATCAATCATTCGTGTTGATAATCAACCATTATTTATGCATTTGAGAGTTATAGCTTACTATTTAATAAAAAATATTCTTACGATTAAGTGTGTTTTATTATGAATATAACTCTATATTTGCACTCTGGTAAAAAACAGGTAACCAGAGAATATGAATCTTACATACAATTTTCGCAGTCTTATCCAGATGAACTCAAATCATTTGAACGGAGTAAATCCTGTTTCAAAGGCATATTTATCGCCTTTAGATCCGCAATTCAGTATTATTAATATAATAGCCGATAACGTTTTACGTTTGTCGGCTTTTTTTATGTCTTTAAACAAACAATAAATGAACACAAACGACGAGAAAAAAGTAGTTTTGGGGGTAGATGAGCGCCCCAAATTTATCCAATGGATTGTTCTTAGCATCCAGCACCTTTTTGCAATGTTTGGTGCAACCGTATTGGTGCCGGCACTTACAGGTATCAGCCCTGCTGTAGCTCTAATAACGAGTGGAATAGGAACCTTGGCTTTTATCATCATTACCAAGGGGAAGGCTCCTTCATACCTAGGATCTTCTTTTGCTTTTATTAGTCCTATTATTGCGGTCAAAGCTTTGGAACTCGATCCAGCCTCAGGAGTGGGTATGGGTAGCTTCTTAGTCGGCGGTTTCATGGTCGGTGTGACTTATATTATTGTAGCATTAATAATTCATAAAGCAGGGACTACTTGGTTGATGAAACTACTTCCCCCCGTGGTTGTAGGCCCTGTTATTATGGTTATTGGTCTTGGTCTTGCTTCAACAGCTATCGGGATGGTTACCAATAATGCAGCAGGAGAATACGACATAACTTATGTTCTGATCGGTTTTATTACCTTAACCATTACTGTTGTTACGGCCATATTTACACGTGGTTTCCTGAGTGTAATTCCTGTATTGATAGGTATCGTAGGAGGCTATCTATCGGCATTAGCAATGGGAGTGGTAGACATAGAGCCTGTTCTAGCAGCTAAATGGTTTGAAGTTCCTGCGTTCCAAATCCCATTCTTAAACTATACACCTTCATTTTCTTGGAGAGTAATTTTACTAATGGTTCCAGTAGCAGTTGTACCAATTGCTGAACACATAGGTCACCAATTAGTACTTAGTAAGGTTATCCATAAAGACCTAATTAAAGACCCAGGCTTAGATCGATCTATGTTTGGTGACGGTATAGCTACAATCTTAGCTTCAACTCTAGGAGGCCCTCCAAATACAACATACGGAGAGAATATTGGAGTACTGGCCATCACTCGTGCTTTTAGCATCTACTTATTCATTGGAGCTGCATTTTTTGCTATCCTTTTTGGATTCTGTGGTAAGGTAGCTGTTTTACTATCTACCATACCATCTCCAGTGATGGGAGGTGTTTCAATTTTACTCTTCGGTATAATTGGTTCTAGTGGCTTGCGTATGCTAGTGGAAAACAAGGTTGACTTTAGCATCAAGCGTAACCTTATAATTTCTTCTGTAATTTTGGTAATCGGAATTGGTGGAGCAGCTATTCATGTAGGGAATCTTTTCTCACTCGAGGGCATGGCTCTAGCTTCAATTATCGGTGTTATTCTTAATCAAGTGTTACCTGGCAAAGAGGTAGTTGACTTCGAGAAGATGTTTAAAGACTAAATCAATTCCCCAATAGTTTAGTTAAACCAAAAAGAGGCTGATAGAAATGAAATTCTATCAGCCTCTTTTCTGTATGACTTATCAAGCTTAGCGTTTATTGTCAAAATGACTTACTCACTTAACTTGTCCGACTAGCTCGCTTACAGCTTCTGCCTTACTCATAAGGTAGAGTGTACCTAGCAGAAGTGTCTTAACGGTTCATTAAAGCCTTATGCTTGGGAAGTAAAGCTTTGCTATTGAGCATATTTACATTGTTAAGCAATTCTAGTTTTTCTTTAAAACTTAGTTTTATCAAATTTGGATTTTCAAGCCACCAGTTGTAAAACTTAACAGGAAAGCGCTTGTAAGGCACACTAGCAGGAATCTGATCGTTGTAGCCAGGGAAATCAATATTCAGCTTTAAACCTAAGAACATTTTTTCTTCATTAGGGATTTTACGAATACGCTCAAACAATACACGATTAAGATGCGGTTCAAGTTCAAAATGTTGCTTGTCTCTGAGTCGAGCAAAGCTTAAAGGATCTTGAGATATCCATTCATCAACAGTTCGAGTAACATCTTCACCATTAACATGAATAGTAATCCTATTATTTGAAGCATAAACTGTATCTGTACGAAGAGGGAAAGCAGCGGATTGCGTAATAGATGCCATGTTCTAATTTTAGTTTAATATTAATTTAGTTAGTAAGAGTGTGATATTTAATTGTATTTTGTCAATCACACAATTAAATAGAAAATGCTTAAATAACTTTCAAAATTTTATTTGAGTTCGAGATAAAACATGAAAGTCAGTGTTTTACAATATATTAAGATTTAGAGGTGTGATCAAAAACTCATTAAAGGTCAAAAAAGGTCGTTTATCCCATTTTATCGGATAAAAGTTACATTTATACATGAGTTTTGATTGTTTCCTATAAAATAAATATTAAAAGGATTAATATACAAATATTTTAAGGATTATTTCATTATATCTTATTGGAAACTAAATAGATAGAAATAGATATAAGGATCAAAACTAAGGAAGGATAGTTGAAAAGTAAATGCACAAAAAATGCGGATGCTAGGCTATTGCTGAACATCCGCATTTGTTTTTATGTCAATTGATACTGTGTATTATAGCAAATCAAGAGCCTTGAAGCACTTTATAAGCTTGCTTACCGCAAAATCAATTTGTTCTTTAGTATGTGTTGCCATCAACGAAAAACGGATTAACGTATCGTTGGGTGAACAAGCTGGAGGAACTACAGGATTAACAAATATCCCCTCGTCAAATAACATCTTTGTTACAATAAAGGTTTTATCCATATCTCGAACATACAAAGGAATGATAGGAGTAGAGGTCGAACCTATTTCGAAACCACTATCTCTGAAGCATTTCAATGCATAGTTTGTTAGTTCCCATAATCTTTCGATACGCTCTGGTTCTTGTTTCATTATTTCTAGGGCAGCACTTGCAGCAGCTGTAGCAGCAGGCGTGTTACTTGCACTAAAGATATATGAGCGAGAGTTGTGGCGTAAATAGTTGATAACCGAAGCATCAGCAGCAATAAAACCTCCAATTGAGGCTAGTGACTTACTAAATGTTCCCATAATCAAATCAACATCTTTGGTAACACCAAAGTGATCACAAGTACCTTTTCCATGACTACCCAATACGCCTAAGCCGTGGGCTTCATCAACCATGATACTTGCATTATACTGCTTAGATAAGCGCACTATTTCGGGTAAATTTGCAATATCACCCTCCATACTAAACACTCCATCAACAATAATTAGTTTTACAGCCTCTGGACGACACTTTTTGAGTTCGTTTTCGAGAGACTCCATATCGTTATGTTTAAATTTCGATACAGTTGAAAAAGAAAGACGACGGCCTTCTACAATAGAAGCGTGGTCTAACTCGTCACAAATGATGTAGTCTTCACGGCCAGTAACACAAGATACAACTCCTAAATTCACCTGGAAGCCAGTAGAATAAATAATAGCATCTTCTTTTCCGACAAATTCGGCTAAATCCTTTTCGAGTTGAATATGTAGATCTAAAGTTCCATTAAGGAAGCGAGACCCTGCACAACCAGTACCATATTTACGAGTTGCTTCAACAGCCGCTTCAATTACTTTAGGATGATTTGTTAGACCTAAATATGAATTGGAGCCAAACATAAGTACTTTTTTGCCACTCATCAGCACCTCTGTGTCTTGTTCGCTCTCAATGCAGCGAAAATAGGGATATACGCCTTTCGATTTTATCTGTTGAGGTAGGTCGTATTTCGCCAATTTATCTTGTAATAATCCCATGAATTGATGTTTATAAATAATCCGTTATTTAGACAATTCATCCACCAAACGAATAGTTGATAAATGTAGTGTATGTGTAAGTTATAGTTATTTTTAACAGTGGGCAAAGATAAGAATAAAACGACTTAAATCAGTATGTTTTCAAAAAAAATGTATTAATCCCGATATTGTCTCTATTATAATAGCTGGCGTATTATAATAGAGAGCATGTGTCATTATTATTACAATAATATAAGTTTAGTATTCTATTAGTGAGCCAGAAACTACTTCAATACCAGCATGAGTCGACAATCTGGTTTCAGAAAGACAAAGTACCTCAGGGTAATCTAAATCTCATAATTTAAGATATTTAGCTCTGCTTAATCGCGATAATCAACTTCTATATATAGAACAAAACATCAATAGTCAAAAACAACAACAAAATTTTGTTAATAGAACTAGAGGTTTTAACTTACAAATAGTTTTATCTTTGCACTTAGAATAGAGATGGGATAATGAGATCCTCGAATAAATGACTCGATACTGATTAAATGAAAACAAATATAACCTTTATAATAAATCCCGTTTCGGGGACAGGTAATAAGCAGGAGCTTCCTGCGATGATTGAGCGAGTATTGGCATCTGCTGCTATTAATTACGAAATCATTTTCACCAAATATGCAGGTCATGCTGAGGAAATAGCTACCGAAAAGGCTAAATCAGGTGTCGATATAGTTGTAGCTGTTGGTGGAGATGGAACGGTAAATGAAGTGGGTCGCGCACTTGTTGATACTTCAACCGCTTTGGGTATTATTCCGTGTGGATCGGGTAATGGTTTAGCACGTCATTTAGGAATATCTTTAATCCCTAAGAAAGCGATAGAACTCTTAATTGACGCTGTACCCAGCATCATCGACTATGGCAAGATTAATAATGAAATCTTATTCTTTTGCTCTTGTGGTGTAGGTTTTGATGCACTGGTTAGTCTGAAGTTTTCACAAGCCAACCGTAGAGGATTGATGAGTTATTGCAATATTGCACTCAGAGAGAACTTTAACTATAAACCCGAAACTTATCACTTGATTACTGATGAGGGTGCTGAGCTTATTGATAAAGCCTTTGTTATAGCTTGTGGTAATGCAGCACAATATGGTAATGATGCCTTTATCGCTCCACATGCTTCTATCCAAGACGGCTTGCTTGATGTTACTTTAATTGAGCCGATTCATTTTATCGATACACCAATCCTATCCTACCAACTTTTCACGAAAAAGATTGATACCAATAAGAAAACTAGGACTTTACGCTCAAAGAAAGTGCAAATTATAAGAGAATCCGAAGGAGCTATGCACTATGATGGAGAACCAATTATGGCCCCTAAGAATTTGACTATTGAAGTTGTTCAGGGTGGATTGAAAGTTATTGCGAACTCTCTAAGAAAAATTTAGGCAAACTCTAGCTCTTTAAAGTTATCTTGAATTGGTGAAAGTTATCTGCAAACTGATAGCCAATATCCCATTTATGAAAAATGCAGATTTCTTTAGCAATAGCCAGTCCTAAACCACTCCCGTATTTAGAGTTATCCTTTCGTATGAAACGTTTAAATATAGATGAATCTCCTAACCCAGGAGATTCACTTGTGTTATAGACTATAAGTGAATGCTCATCAAGCAGGATTCGTACATCACCCTTAGGTTTATTGTATCGGATTGCATTCGAGAACAAATTATTAAGTAGTACATCAACTAATGTCGAATTGGCTTTCACCTGAAATGTATCAACTGTCGAAATTGAAAAATTCACATCTTCAGAATTGGCTATCTCTTTAAATAGTTGGTAGGTATCTTTGAGCTTTTGCACCAAATCAACATTCTCTTGCGTCATATACTGGTTATTATCAATCTTAGCAAGGAGTAATAAATTCTTATTCAGTCGTTTAGTTTGAGCCGAAGCAGTATATAAAGATTGAATAATTTTATTTTGTGATTCTGTTAAGTCAGGATCTTGAAGCAATAGATCAAGTTGAGATTGCACTACGGCTAGAGGAGTTTGGAGTTCGTGAGAAGCATTTTCTATAAACTCTTTTTGACGTTGATAGCTTCTTTGAGTCCGATGCATCAACTCTGATAGCTTTTCATTAAGATATTTATATTCAATAATATTAGTAGCTTGAAACTTCGGTATTGACTTACCATTTACTTCAAATAAACTAAGAGTCTGCAACGTATTATAGAAGGGATTAGAAATTTCACGTGAGAATATACGATAAACAACCATTAATCCGATAATGATAAAAAAGAACTCCACACCAAGCTGTGAGGCAATCATTACAATCAAATCTGCTCGACTAATCATGGGTATACGTGAAGCAATTAAATAGGGTTCATCTTCAATTTTAATCGACTCGTAGATTACGCGATAATCGATAACTTCATTTAAACTCTTATCAAAATAGATGTGCTGTATGGGAGTGTTGAGTTTAATGTCTTCTTTAAACTCAATAATTTGAAGGTCTGGATTATAATGATTCCATGTATCAATATCTATATAAGAGAGGACAGGTAGCTGGTTTTCCTCAAACTGTTTGATACGATAAGTTATCATGTGGTCTAAGTCATCGGTATAGAATGCCTTAATAATATAGAATAGGAGTGGGCTAACCAGCGTTAGAACGATAACTGTAGAAACAATAAAATTGATAACACTTCTAAATTTCAAGCTATGCATAAGTCGTTTTTTGTTATTAGATTACTCCTCAATCCAGCGGTAGCCTGTTCCATAGATCGTTTTTATACATTCTCCTTTATCATATTGAGCAAGTTTGGCTTTCAGATTTTTGATGTGCGTGTAAACAAAGTTATGACTATTAAACATGTCGGCCATATCACCTGATAAATGTTCAGCTATAGCATTTTTGGAAATTACACGATTCTGGTTAGCCACCAAAAGCACCAATAAATTATATTCAGTCTTGGTAAGTTCCAAACTTTTATTGTCAACAACGGCTGTTTTGGCAAGTAAGTTTATCGCAATACCATTTGAGTGAATTACATTAGAGCTATTCGATATTTTTCGTCTAAGTAAAGCATAGATACGGACACCTAATTCTGGTAATGAAAAAGGTTTAGCTAAATAATCATCGGCTCCAATCATAAGCCCACTAATCTTGTCGTCTAAACTAGTCCTAGCAGAAAGAATGATTATACCACTATCTATTTGGCGATTTCGAATAACCTCAAGAAGCTTCAATCCGTCACCGTCGGGCAAGTTTAAATCTAAGAGGATACAACTATAATCGTATAGGCTGATTTTTTCCAATCCTTCATGATAAGTAAAAGCTTGCTCACATAAGTATTTGTTATTGGTCAAATACTGATACATATTATCTGATAGGTTTTTCTCATCCTCAATAATTAGTATTTTCATATGCTAAAAAAACAGGTTATTTTTCATTTATTCTACTCTATAATGCAATATTACGAATAAGAGTTATCAAAACATTAAATATACTGTACGATTTAATACAACTGTAACTTTTAGAACAGAAACACTACAGAATTAGAGTTTAGATTTGCACTATTATTTAAATACAAAAACAGTATTGTATGAGTTTCTTAGAGCAAGTTTTATTATGGGAGAAGGATATATTCCTTATGATTAACGGTAGTGATTCTCCTCTTTTAGATTCCATTATGTGGCTCTTCTCTGGAGCGATAATGTGGATTCCTATTGGCGTGTTCTTCCTTTTCTGTATTGCTTATAGAAAGAACTACTCTGAGTGGTTACCCGTACTTCTAGCAATTGGACTGGTGGTACTGTTTTGTGACCAATTTTCGTCCACTTTGTGTAAGCCTTATTTCGAGAGATTTAGACCAACCCATCATCCACTCTTTATGGATCAAGTAGATACTCTTTTTGGATATAGAGGGGGTAAATATGGCTTTATTTCTGGACATGCAACTAACTTCTTTGGTTTTGCCATGCTAACCTCTTGCATTTTTAAGAATAAGATTTACTCTATTGTTATTTTTATATGGGCTGCTTTAGTTGCCTATTCTAGAGTATATTTGGGAGTTCACTTCACCTCAGATATTATTGCAGGAGCTATTAGTGGAATGATTATTGGATACCTTACCTATAGACTATACGCAGTAGCAGTAAAACACTGTTCTAAACGTATCGCAAAACCAGTTACTAAAGGAAACACTTCAGGTCGAAACATTGCGATTGGCCTGGTGTTTAATAGTGCTATATTCCTTTCGTTTAGCAAATATATTGTACACTTATTAAAAGGGTGATATAGCAGTCATCTTTTGCTTATATAGAATTAAAACAGACCCTCAGAATGATAGATCATTTTGGAGGGTCTGTTTCTGTTTAAAGACTTTAAGTAATAAAACTTACTACAGTTTTAAGAAGCTTAGTTCTATTATTTTATGTATTTTCGCATATTGTATATAAAATAACAAACGGCTAAATACGAAAAAGATGTTTAGAACACATACTTGTGGAGAGCTAAGAATCTCTAATACTGACCAAAAGGTCACATTATCTGGTTGGGTACAACGCAGTCGTAGAATGGGGGGAATGACCTTCATTGATCTACGCGACCGTTATGGAGTTACTCAGCTGGTTTTTAATGAAGAAAACAATAAAGAACTTTGTGATCGTTCTAATAAATTAGGACGCGAATTCGTTATTCAAATTACTGGTTCTGTAAGTGAACGATCAAGCAAAAATGATAAAATTCCAACAGGTGACATTGAAATCCTTGTTGAAGAACTCAATATCCTAAACACGTCTGCAACACCACCATTTACTATTGAAGAGAAAACTGATGGGGGCGATGACATACGTATGAAGTATCGTTATTTAGATCTTCGTCGTCCTAATGTCCGCAAAAACCTAGAATTGCGTCATAAAATGACCATGGAGGTTCGTCGCTATTTAGACAATTTGGGCTTCCTAGAAGTCGAAACTCCTGTTCTTATTGGGTCAACTCCTGAAGGTGCACGTGACTTTGTTGTGCCATCTCGAATGAACCCTGGAGAGTTTTATGCTCTACCTCAATCACCTCAAATATTTAAGCAGCTATTGATGGTTTCTGGATTTGACAGATATTTCCAAATCGTTAAATGCTTCCGTGATGAAGACTTACGTGCCGACCGTCAACCTGAGTTTACTCAAATTGACTGCGAGATGAGCTTTGTTGAACAAGAAGATGTTATTACTGCTTTTGAAGGTATGGCAAAACATCTCTTCAAAACAATACGTAATGTGGAGCTTGAAGGTGATTTCCAAAGAATCACATGGCATGAAGCTATGCGTCTGTACGGTAGTGATAAGCCTGACACACGCTTCGAAATGCAGTTCGTAGAACTGATGGATATTCTTAAAGGTCACGGTTTTGGCGTATTCGACGAAGCTGAATATGTAGGTGGTATTTGTGCTAAAGGTGCTGCTACTTATACTAGAAAGCAACTCGATCAACTGACAGATTACGTGAAGCGTCCTCAGATTGGTGCTAAAGGAATGGTTTATGCTCGTGTTAGTGATGATGGTTCTGTAAAATCAAGCGTTGATAAGTTCTACAGCCAGGAGGTATTGCAAGAGATGAAAGTTGCATTCAATGCTGAGCCTGGAGACTTAATCCTTATTCTATCTGGCGACAACACGATGAAAACTCGCAAACAACTTTGTGAGCTACGTCTTAAAGTAGCAGAAGAGTTAGGTCTAAAAGATAAAAATAAATTTTCTTGTCTTTGGGTGGTTGATTTCCCTCTATTTGAGTGGGACGAAGAGAACAAGCGATTTGCTGCAGTACATCATCCATTTACTTCACCAAAACTTGAAGACTTACAATATATCGACTCGGATCCAGGTCGTGTGCGTGCAAATGCCTACGATATGGTAATCAATGGAGTTGAAGTTGGTGGTGGTTCAATACGTATCCACGATGGTAAGCTACAAAATAAGATGTTCGAAGTGCTCGGGTTTACTCCTGAAAAGGCTCAAGAACAATTCGGTTTCTTAATGAATGCATTCCAATATGGTGCACCTCCTCATGGTGGTATCGCTTATGGACTTGACAGATGGGTTTCTCTATTTGCCGGTCTAGACTCTATCAGAGACTGTATCGCATTCCCTAAAAACAACTCTGGTCGTGATGTTATGATTGATGCTCCAGCAACTCTGGATGCGAGTCAGCTTGACGAATTGCACTTAAGCATAACCACTCCAACAGAGGAATAAGGTTTTGAAAGAATCGACTCGGGTCTTAAGATTCGCTATAATAGGCACAGTCAATGCAATAATTACAGCTATAATTATTGCATTGATGATGAATAACCTCAACTTTGATTATAAAATATCAAATATTGTAGGCTATCTCATTGCTCAAATCAACAACTTCGTTTGGAGTAAGTATTGGATCTATGTATCGGATGAGAATAGAACAAAGAGCATTTGGAATCAGTTATTTAAGTTTTCAATCTCTTGCATTCTTGCTTATGCAGTCCAATTCGCATTTATCTATCTTCTGATCGATTTACTAGGAGCTAATGCTTATTTAGCACAATTTATAGGACTGTTTGTCTATGGAGCAAGTAACTTTTTGTTTAATCGCTTCATTACATTCAAGTAGTTTGAAAATATTTATAGGTAGCATAGCTGCTGACTAAGTAACAAAAAAGGCTAAACCTGTTGAGGTTTAGCCTTTTTTTGTATTAAAGCTTATGAGCTTTATTAGTCGATATATCTTCTTAGAATATCATTGTACGCATCAATTCGTCGGTCGCGCAAGAATGGCCACCAGCGTCGAACGTTTTCAGATCTTGTCAGGTCAATATCAACTACAAGGTTTTCATCTCCACTGTTACCCGCTTCTGCAAGGAACTCGCCTTGAGGACCCAATGCAAAACTATTACCCCAGAAAGAGATTCCGTTAGTTTGGCCTGAAGGATCAGCTTCATGACCAACACGATTAACTGCAATTACAGGTAAACCATTGGCTACTGCATGACCACGATGAGAAATAACCCAAGCATCGAGTTGACGCTTTTTTTCGTCGTCGGTATCACTACTTTCCCAACCAATAGCGGTAGGATAGATAAGTAGCTCAGCACCTTGCATAGCCATAAGGCGAGCTGCTTCAGGATACCATTGATCCCAGCAAATCAAGACGCCTAACTTGCCAAGTGAAGTTTCGATCGGAGTGAATCCTAAATCACCTGGAGTGAAGTAGAACTTCTCGTAGTAAGCAGGATCATCTGGAATATGCATCTTACGATATTTACCAGCAATACTACCATCACTATCAATAACGACAGAGGTATTGTGATATAAGCCAGCTGCACGCTTCTCAAACAAAGAAGTTACGATAACAACTCCGAATTTTGCAGCAAGCTCTGTATAAAAACCTGTTGAAGGACCGGGAATAGTTTCAGCCAAATCGAATGTATTAACATCTTCAGTCTGACAGAAGTATAGTGAGTTGTGAAGCTCCTGAAGAATAATTAACTGTGCACCTTTAGCTGCACAATCGGCAATATTCTCAGCAAGTTTCAATAGATTCGCTTTGGTATCAGCACTATTAAATTGCTGTACTAAGCCAACTTTTATATGTTTTTGTTTAGTCATTTCTTTCGAATTTAAATGATTAATATATTATCGTAGAACTCCGACGGGGTATTGCATAGTAACACAATGTAATGATCCGTGTTGTTTAATTAGAGGCGAGCAATCAATCCCAATAATTTCGAGATTAGGGAATGCTTCTTGAAGTGCTTGTTTGGCCAGCTTATCATTTTTAGGTTGATTATAGGTTGGATAAAGCACAACCTGATCCATAATCAAGAAATTCGCATAGGTAGCAGGAAGACGCTCCATATCAAAAATCACCTCATCAGCCATTGGCAAAGCAATTAGTTTATACGGATTTCCCTCCAGAGTTTTGAAGCCTTGAAGTTGTTTCTCCATCTTCTTCAATTCTTCAAAATGCTCGTCCTGCTCATTATTACACTTAACGTAGGCAATGGTATCCTTAGGACACAGTCTGGCAAGCGTGTCAATATGGCTATCCGTATCATCTCCTGCAAGGTAACCGTAGTCTAACCATAGAACCTGCTTGAGGTTAAATTGTTTGATAAGATATGCTTCAATCTCTTCTTTAGACATCTCTTCGTTTCTATTGTCTGATAACAAGCAGTGAGAAGTCGTTAAGAGGGTTCCTTCACCGTCACTTTCAATTCCTCCGCCTTCTAGTACAAAAGAGAGTGCATTAATATAAGAGCCATTCAGAACTTTTGCTTTGCACAGTTTACGAGTAATCAAGTTGTCGTGGCAAGATGCAAATTTAAGTCCCCAACCGTTAAATGTAAAGTCTAGTATATAAGGTTTATCACCATCGAGCATTGTTATTGCTCCGTGGTCACGAGTCCAAGTGTCGTTAGTAGAACACTCAAAAAGACGTACATTCTTCATGTTGATATCGGATTTCTCGAGTAGCTTTCGCACCTGCTCAATCTCCGGACTTGAAATGAGTAGAATTGTACGTTGAGCAATCTCTCTTGCCAAACTCAGGTAACACTCTTCAACCTCGTGTAGCATATGCTCCCAGTCGGTTCCGGCATGAGGCCAAGTTAGTTGTACTCCGCTTTGAGCATGCCACTCAGCAGGCAAATAGGCCTGTGAGGGAATTAAATTATTCTTATTTGGTATTGACTTCATATCGTTACTATTAAACTTAGAATTGAAATTACTTTTTAGAAGCTCTATCAAAAAAAGGATTCTTTGAAGAGATGCTAATAGGAACAGCCATAATCATCGTACAACCATTCATATAGTCGAGCTTTTGAGCAGCTAGACCAACCGAAAACATCAGGCGTGTGTCCACTCTGAGGTCAGCGGCAAGTGCTACAGCAGAACCTAAGGCAATGCCAACATCTAGACCATTAAAGAAACAGGGCACGCCTTTAACCCGACTTGAACAAGTAGGAAAACCACAATGTCCACAGTTAAGCCCCATCGGACGCTCCTTAGTTCCAATTAACACCACACATTCTGCCTGAAGAACATTAGCTGAGTCACGTTCCATTTTAAACTGAGAGCCACGAAACTCAAAGCCCTGCATTAGAGTTGATAATTCCTTTATCTTCTCTTCTGTAATAACTGCTATCTCAAGGATATCTACTCCTCTAGTCTTGGGAGCAGTTCTTGCAGCAGTAATTAATTTGTTCGCAATCTCTAAGGCACGCTCTTTACGCGTATCTCTCTCATTTAAAATCATGGCTTATATCTTTAATATGCATACAAAGATATGGATTAATGCAAGGTATTAGAAAGAAACTATCGTAAAAATCATATGTTAAAATACTAGATCTGATTGAATAGAATGGGGAGAGCTTAATTTATTCCAACAACTTTATAATCCGCAAATAAATCAGAGTGTTATTTGATATTAAAGAGGTCTGATAATTAAAGTGAAGTCTATAAAAAGACTTATATTTGCTTTTACTATTATGACAAAACCAATACTACATATTATAGATGCAAGCATCGCTTATGGCAAAACAACTCTGTTTACTAATCTGAACATAGAATTGCATCCATCCAATATGTATTGCATAGTAGGAGAGTCAGGCCAAGGTAAGACCTCACTTTTGAAATCTATACTTGGTTTCATACCCTTAAAGGAGGGCTCTATTCATATTCTAGGTGTAGAGCTGAGCAAAAGCAATATTCACAAAACAAGACGTTACAGCTCCTGGATCCCACAAGAATTGTATTTGCCTGAGGAGTGGGTAAAGGACATGATAGCAGTCCCCTTCAAACTTCAGGAAAATAAGCATATTCATTTCTCTGAAGACAGATTAAAGGCTTATCTAACTGCACTGGGGCTTGACCACAACATCTTAATGAGAAGAGTTACCGAAATATCGGGCGGTCAGCGTCAACGACTTATGATAGCTATTACAGCTATGCTAGACAAGCCTCTAATGATAATTGACGAACCAACTTCAGCACTGGATCCTCATGCTATTAGTCTTGTCATTCATTTTCTGAAAGAGTTAAACAAACAAGGTGTAGCTATTTTAGCGGTCAGTCACGACCGTATTTTTGCGGCTAACTGTGACAAACGAATTTATCTCTAACTACAATGATAACTACAAAAACACAAAACACTTAGTGGGTACTATAGATATATCATATTTAAGTCTAGGAGTAGGATTATTGCTTTCTGCGATCCCGCTCTATTATCTTTGGAAGTATAAAACTCGACTCGTTAAGGCTACTGCAATAGCAATCTTTAGAATGATTGTTCAGCTCCTGCTCGTTGGAGTATATATGAAATATCTCTTTGCGTGGGATAATCCTTGGATAAATGCGTTATGGGTAATTATAATGGTTTTGGTAGCATCGCATACCGCTGTAACCCGAACAAACCTGAAAGCCAATTTACTTTTCATACCTATATCTATAGGGTTTCTATTTGGAGCAATATCAATAGGTTTCTTCTTTTTGCAGTTAGTATTAAGAATTGATAATGTTTTTCAAGCACAATACTTCATTCCTATTTTAGGTACACTAATGGGAAACATGCTATCTAGTAATGTTATAGCATTAAATACCTATTATCAGGGACTGTTTCGAGAACAACAGCTCTATTACTATCTATTAGGTAATGGTGCCTCATTTAGTGAAGCTAGGGCTCCTTTTATTAGTCAAGCATTAGTAAAAGCTTTTAGTCCACTAATTGCTAATATGGCTGTGATGGGGTTGGTTGCACTGCCAGGAACAATGATTGGTCAAATTTTAGGGGGTAGTAGTCCGAATGTCGCTATAAAATATCAGATGATGATTATCATTATCAATTTTGCAGCATCAATGCTTTCTCTGATAATTACGATTAAACTCTCTTCTAAACATACCTTTGACGATTTTGGAGTTCTAAAACCTGTATTCAAAAACTAAAACAATATGCTACAACTACCGAATTACTCTGAAGACTCGCTAGAAGTTAAAATATTAAGAACCATTGCAAATCACCCTCAAACCAAGTACTTTATCGTAGCTAAATTTAATAGTCTAGGAGCAATAGAACTAGATAAATTGCATGAATTCATTACTAGAAAAGTGATAAACAGAGAAAATAACACTACATTCAAAACTAGCTTCTCAGATCAAGATACTCGGCTTATTCTTACATTTTACCCTACAAATTCCAATTTGGAATATAAATATTCACTTATTCATACTTTTATCGAAATGTGTAACAACAGTGCAATAGGTGTTAAAATAGATGATACTCAAAAGCACTAGAAAACGTGTATAAGTGACATTAGGGTTACGTTATAGTGATTAATAACACACTAAACACAATTATATGAGTGTGAGTGAGTACTTATAATATCTTCTTGTAATATTCTTGCTATTTTTGTACCCACAAAATAAGACTATTAATGATGAAACATAATTTAAGAAGATGGCTTTTAACTGATGAAGAAGATTTGGTTAAGTTGATGAATAATGTACATATCTGGAATACGCTTTCCGACAACTCACCACTACCTTTTACTCAGAAAGAGGCTAAAGAATATATTACACTGGCAACTAAAAGAACTGATGCATTCGATGCATTTGCTATAGAAATTGATCAAGTGCTCATCGGTGGAGTTAGTTTACGACAAATGGCTGTGCCATGTCATATTGTTTATGAACTAGACTTCTGGTTAAGTCAAGAATATTGGGAGCAAGGAATAATGACTTATGTTCTTCAAGATATAGTAAGCCATGCTTTCATACATCTTCCCGTACTTAAAATAATAGGAAAAGTTTTAGGAGAAAATCTTAAGGCTAAATTTCTATTAAGTAAAATCGGATTCCAAGAAGAAGCTGTGATTAAGAATGCCGTACTTAAGTGTGGTAAACTTCAAGATTTAGTTATTATGTCTATCGACGAATGATTAATTTCGTGCTAAACCTCATAAGTGCAGATATTGTAGCCTAATGATCTTACAATAATACTGATTTTACCTCTATCTACTACCAAATAGTTAATTAGGCGTAAATATGTTGGTTTAAATGAAGCTAAAGTTGTATTTTTATTTAAATTTGCAACATAAAGGTTTATAAACGCATGAAAGTTAAGGAGATTTTGAATGCCCTTGAACGTTTTGCACCTCTGCCATTGCAGGATGGATTTGATAATTCCGGCCTGCAAATCGGATTGACAGAAGTGGAAGCTACAGGGGCTTTGTTGTGTCTAGACGTGACTGAAGAAGTGCTTGATGAAGCAATCCGAAAGGGCTGCAATATTATAATAGCTCATCATCCATTACTCTTCAAAGGGTATAAATCAATTACAGGTAAAGACTACATAGAACGATGTATCATCAAAGCAATAAAAAATGATGTTGTCATATATGCGGCTCATACAAACTTAGACAACGCTTGGGGTGGAGTTAACCACAAGATAGCTGAAAAACTAGGTCTTATAGAGGCTAAACCTCTAGCACCTAAAGCAGAGATGCTTAACAAACTAGTTACATTCGTCCCCACGAGTAAATCTGAAGAAATTCGTAAAGCGTTATTTGATGCTGGATGTGGCCATATAGGTAATTACGATTCTTGCAGCTTTACTGCTGAAGGTCAAGGAAGTTTTAGAGCCCTTGAAAACTCGAATCCGTATAGTGGATCAAAAAATGAACTACACTTCGAACCTGAAGTAAGAATAGAAACTGTCTTCCCCAAATACATCAAATCAAAAGTTGTAAAGGCTTTACTTGAGGTACATCCCTACGAGGAGGTAGCTTTTGATATCTACGAACTTGAAAATTCGTGGAGCCAAGTAGGAGCAGGCCTAATAGCTCAGCTCCCCGAAGCCATAGACGAAAAAGAATTTCTGCTCAAAATCAAAGAGACTTTTGGTGTAGGCTGTATCAAACACAGCTGTTTGAGAGGTAAGCCACTCCGCAGAGTCGCACTGTGTGGAGGATCGGGAGGTTTTCTGTTATCCAACGCCATTCAGGCTGGAGCAGACATATTTATTAGTGCAGAAATAAAATACCATGATTATTTCGGAAATGACGACAAAATATTAATAGCAGATATAGGACACTATGAGAGTGAGCAGTATACAAAAGAACTGTTTTATTCTATTATCAAAGATTTATTTCCTAATTTTGCAATCCATTTTACTGAGGTAAATACAAATCCAATTAAATATTTATAAAAACGATGGCTAAAGAAACAAAAGAGTTAACTGTAGAAGAGAAATTAAAGATTCTATACGAACTACAGACTGTATTGTCTAAAGTTGACGATATTAAAACTCTTAGAGGAGAGCTTCCACTTGAAGTTCAAGATCTAGAGGATGAAATTGTAGGATTAAATACACGCATTGATAATATTAAAGCGGATATTGATCAATTGAAGACAGATGTAGCTACCAAAAAAGTAGATATTGAAACAGCTAAATCTCTTGTCGAGAAATATACAGAACAACAAAACAATGTTCGTAACAACCGTGAGTACGATCTTTTAGGCAAAGAAATTGAGTTCCAGACTCTAGAGGTTCAGCTTGCAGAAAAGCACATCAAAGAATTTGCTGCAGACCAAAAGAAAAAGTCCGAAGAACTTGAAGAAAGCAAACTATTTCTTGATGGACGTGCTAAAGATTTAGATCAAAAGAAGCAAGAGCTTGAAGATATTGTTTCTGAAACTAAGCAAGAAGAAGAAAAGCTAAGAGAGAAATCTAAAAAGCTTGAAGCCAAAATTGAACCACGTTTATTACTATCATTCAAACGTATCCGCAAAAATTCACGTAATGGATTGGGTATTGTTTATGTAGAGCGTGATGCTTGTGGAGGTTGTTTTAATAAAATTCCACCACAGAGACAACTGGATATTCGTTCACGTAAGAAAGTTATCGTTTGCGAATATTGTGGTCGAATCATGATTGACCCAGAATTAGCTGGTGTTAAAATTGATGTTGTTGATACGAAGAAAAAGCCTGCTCGTAAGACAGCTGCTACTAAGAAGAAAAAAGAAGACTAAGCATTGCTTTCTATTTTATAGAAACCATGACTTAATCAAACAGAATACGAGCATAAATTACTCCTGTAATTTATGCTCGTAAATAATAAGACACCCTCTCATAAAGTGTGTAAGTTAAAATGATGGGCTTGGGTAACAACTTTACCTGAGCCGTTGTTTTATAATAAAAAACTTAGACATGTATGAAAACAGAAGATTTAATCCCCGATGAGTTCTTTAAACAGTTCAAAACAGGTGAAGAACTAAACAACTTCCTTAAGTCCATTCAAAAGCGAGGTATAGAGAAAATGCTCGAAGGTGAGCTGGATGCTCATTTAGATTATGACAAACACAGTCATAGAAAAGAGGATAATAGCC
>NZ_AQWS01000027.1 GCF_000375405.1 Bacteroides propionicifaciens DSM 19291 = JCM 14649
AGCGTTGTGGTTTAATAAGGTTGAGCATAAAGAGTCTCCACACTTTAAAACTGTAATAAACACCTTTAAGAATCACTACGAAAGAATACTAAACTTCTTTGAGTCTCGATTCACTAATGCATCTGCAGAGTCTTTCAACGCAAAGCTTAAACAGCTAAGAGCTACTTTCAGAGGAATTACAGACACTAAGTTCTTCCTCTTTAGAGCAACAGAGCTATTTGCTTAATATGTTAAATCCCCAAGAATATGATATGATCCGTAATTTTCTAAATTTGCACGACACGTGCACGACAGCAAAAGAAAAAGCCTTGATAATCAATAGATTATCAAGGCTTTTAGCGGTATGGACGGGACTCGAACCCGCGACCCCCTGCGTGACAGGCAGGTATTCTAACCAACTGAACTACCACACCAGCGTTTTATTGCAATGCAAATGTAAGGCAAATAAAAGTACTGTCCAAAAAATAAGTAATGTTTTTTCGTTGAATGAGTAATATTTATCAATTGACGGTATTTAATGGGGGTATTTCTATGTTATAGGACATTGATTTAGTGTTACTATTTTGTATATGCCGCTGCGGAGTAT
The DNA here is from genome assembly GCF_000375405.1 of Bacteroides propionicifaciens DSM 19291 = JCM 14649. Taxonomy (GTDB): domain Bacteria; phylum Bacteroidota; class Bacteroidia; order Bacteroidales; family Bacteroidaceae; genus Bacteroides_E; species Bacteroides_E propionicifaciens. Next base: position 587 of record NZ_AQWS01000027.1, read on the forward strand.
TACTTTTGTATAGCTAGAATATAGAAAAGCTTTTCACAAATTAAATAGTGACTAATGAAAACGATGAAGAAATTTATATCTCCCAATACGTGGTTTGAGTTTGAATATCCTGAAGCTTGGTTTGAGTTTGAAGATGGCGAGGGAGCATTCCTGTTTTATAATCCAGATGTTTGGGATGGAAATTTTAGAATATCGGGTTTCAAAGGTGAAACACCCAGCTATGGTGAAGAGTTTGTGCGTGATGAGATAGATTACAATCTAAAACTGAAGCCTTATGATTTGTCTGATGCTGATGGAGCTTATGAAGTTTCCTACTTTGAGCAAGATGAACATGAGTTTGCTTCTCATCGTTGGTATATTGGACTTCGTGATATGGGCTTTGTTTGTACCTTTACGGTTCTAAAACACAGCAGTATTGCCCTGGCCGAGCAAATCATTAAATCGATAAAGGTTAGGGATTTGTCCGAAAAATATCCCGCTGAGATAATTCCTGTCCGCTTATCTGAGATATATGCTATCGATGAGGCTTATGAATCAATAGCCAAATTTGTGAAAGATACTTTTTCGAAAGACTTTCAGGGTATAGAAGAGGATGTAGCTTCACTCAGCAAAATTTTGGATGATCAAATGTTCTCTGCAAAAAAACGTGAGCGTTGGATTGATTTGGGCTTGACTTTGGCTGTGATAATGGCCAATGAGATCGAAGGTATCGAATGGAAAACCTTAATCGATGGCAATAGAGAAGCTCCAGTATTGTTTTATAACCCAACGGGCGTAATTATAGATCCTCTTAAATTGGTGTGGAGTAGAGTTAAGGCTGGAGAAAACTTTTCTATAACAGAAAGTTATCAAGATGCCTTAGCTAGTTTGCACGCTTAAAATATCCCTTTCCATTAAATTAAATAATTACAATGATAAGTTATCTACAAATAGAAAATCTGACCAAATCTTTTGGAGATTTGGTTCTTTTCGAAAATCTTTCAATGGGTATTTCTCAAGGAGACCGCATTGGTTTGATTGCTAAAAATGGTACAGGGAAGACCACACTGCTGAATATAATCGCAGGTAAAGAGGGTTATGACAATGGTCGTATCGCTTTTCGTCGTGATTTGCGTGTGGGTTATTTGGAACAAGATCCTGCTTATCCCGACAATTTAACTGTGATCGAAGCTTGTTTCCATCATGGAAATGAAGTTATTGATCTAATTAAGAAATACGAAATCTGTTTGCAAACTCCAGGTAATCCTAATATGGATAAGCTTTTGTCTCAGATGGATATGCTTAATGCTTGGGAGTACGAACTAAAAATTAAGCAAATTCTTTCGGAGCTTAAGATCTCTAATTTTGATCAAAAGGTTGGTGAACTTTCAGGTGGACAACTCAAGCGTGTGGCTTTGGCTAATACATTGATTACGGAGCCTGATTTACTCATCTTAGATGAGCCTACTAACCATTTGGATCTTGAAATGACCGAATGGCTCGAAGGATATTTGAAGCGTTCAAACCTAAGCCTTCTAATGGTTACTCACGATCGTTATTTCCTTGACCGAGTTTGTTCGGTTATTATGGAAATTGATAATCAGCAGATGTATACCTATAAAGGAAACTATAGCTATTACTTAGAAAAAAGACAAGAAAGAATGGAGGCGGCCAATGCTGAAGTAGCAAAGGCTAAGAACCTCTATAAAACTGAATTGGAGTGGATGCGCCGTATGCCTCAGGCACGTGGTACTAAAGCTCGCTATCGTGAAGATGCATTTTATGATCTCGAAAAGGTAGCAAAGAAGACATTTGATACCAGTTCTGTAGAACTCCAAATGGGAGCTTCATATATTGGTACTAAGATATTCGAGGCTAATAATGTAAATAAGAAGTTTGATGACCTGGTTATTTTGGATGACTTCTCTTATAATTTCTCTCGTTACGAGAAGATGGGGATTGTTGGGAATAACGGAACAGGTAAATCAACTTTCATTAAAGTAATGATGGGGGAGTTAGCTCCCGACTCTGGAACGATTGACCTAGGAGAGACTGTTCGTTTTGGATATTATTCTCAAGATGGGCTTGAGTTTGATGATCAGGTTAAGGTAATTGATGTGGTACGTAATATTGCCGATGTTATCGACTTGGGTAATGGAAAACAGCTTACCGCCTCTCAGTTTTTACAACATTTTCTCTTTACGCCCGAGACTCAATACAATTACGTATATAAGCTGAGTGGGGGAGAACGTCGTCGCTTGTACCTCTGTACGATTCTGATGACAAACCCCAACTTTTTGGTACTCGATGAGCCTACCAATGACTTAGATATAATGACATTAAATGTTCTTGAAGATTACCTACAGCACTTTAAAGGTTGTTTAATTGTGATTTCCCACGATAGATACTTTATGGATAAGGTTGTAGATCACTTGATGGTATTTAATGGTGATGGAGATATCCGAAACTTTCCGGGAAACTACACTCAATATCGTGATTGGAAAGAGTTTAAAGAGGAAGAAGAAAAGAATGCTCAAAAGGCAAAACTTGCTCAGGTTGAGGATAAAGATAAGCACAGTAAGGTGCGACATAATGAAAATCGAAAAATGACTTACTCCGAAAAGCGTGAGTTCGAAACTATTGAAAAAGATATTGATAAGCTTGAGGCTCAAAAGGCCACTATTGAGGACGAGCTATGTGCAGGAGATCTCTCTGTAGAAGAATTAACTAAAAAGTCAAAGAAGCTTTCCGAAATAAATGACTCAATTGATACCAAGACCATGCGTTGGTTAGAGTTGAGTGAAATTGAAGGTTAAATGAATTTAACGAATTACCATAGTCACTCCACCTATTGTGATGGTAGTGCACCTTTAAAAAAATTTGTAAGTGAAGCCCTAAATCAGGGCTTCACTTCTTATGGCTTTTCCTCACATGCTCCACTTCCTTTCTCTACAAATTGGAATATGGATAAAGATAAAATGGAAGATTATTTGGAGGAGTGTTGCGAGTTGGTAGTCGAATACAAGAACAAAATTGAGCTTTATCTGGGGCTTGAAATTGATTATCTAACAGACGAATATAATCCTAGTAGTGCTTATTTTCAAAACTTACCTCTTGATTATCGTATAGGTTCTGTGCACTTTGTCGAGATAGACAATGAGCAGTTTGTTGATGTCGATTGTGGTGTTGAACTGTTCCGAGAAAATGTTCAAAAGTATTTTAATCGAGATTACGAGGAGGTTGTTATTCGCTATTTTGAAGCACAGCGTAAGTTAATTCTAGCTGGGGGATTTGATTTTATTGGGCATTGTGATAAGATCAGCAAGAATGCTTCAGCTAATGCTAAGGGGATACTTGATTCCTCATTTTATAAGTCAGTAGTGAAGTCTTATTTCGAGTTTGTTGCACAGCATAAGTGTATGCTTGAGATCAATAGCAAAGCATATGAATTGCGTGGAATGCTCTTTCCTAATATTGAACATTTTGAACTTCTGCGTGAGTTGGAGATTCCTGTAATGGTAAATAGTGATTCCCATAAGCCTCAGCTCATAAACTCTGGTCGTAAAGAAGCTCTTAAGGCTTTGCATACCGCTAAATTTGACCGTGTAATGGAGCTTCACGATGGTGTATGGACGGGAGTTCCCATCCATACGATTTATCGTTACTGAGTTTTACTTTATTCTTTTGCAAGAATGAGCTTCCAAGAAGCTTTTAAACAGAGATTCATGATTGCCTCGAACCATCACGTGGTGGTTGCCAAGTGGGTTACGTAAGAAGTAATCTGCATTTTCATTCATCTTAAATAAAACTTCTGTTCTACTACTAGGCTCAGTTTCTGTATTATCTAATAGATAGCCCGATGAAACAAAATATTTATCAAGGCATTCCCCTCCACATTTAATCAAGGTATATTCACCAAGAGGCAGAAGCCCTTGAATAGTTATAGAATCTTTTCCCGAAAAATGATTTCTAAGGATAAAGTGACTGGTTTGTTGAGTGGCGATGCTGCAATGACCTAATATTAGTTTGTTCTCTTTAAAATCTATTTTATTTGGGTTGCACATAAAGCCCGTCTGACGTGTTAGGGCACGCGACATAATCAGGGTAAAGATAGTTTGAAGATCTCCTTCGCATCCCGAAACAATGCCTTCATTATTGAGCAGAGAGTTTGCCACACAACCAGTAACGCCTAATTCTGCTAAGGTCTTATAACAATTTAGTGTAGTTCCTGTTAGTTGTTCTTCGTCACAAATTTGTCGGATAGCCTTGTAAAGCTTCATTGATTTCACTAAAGCTTTAGGAGTAATCTCTTGTGAGGAATATGCTGTTGAGCTAAAGTTCGTACAGAGTGTGCTTACTTCTCCATCTTCAATTTGGTTATAAACCTCGTAAAGCCTCATTAGTGGGATGTTAACGAATTTAACTCCCCATCTTTGTTTGGCTAAGAAATAGTCAACACCACTTGCGATAGCCCAAGGTGCAGGCGTTCCAAAAACACCAATGCGCTGAGTTTTTAGCTGGTTTTGCACGTTATAATTGATGCCTAGATGTACAATTCTCTTTTTTATGTCGAATATATCTCCGTGAAGAATTTCGTTTTTGATTCCTCGCTCTCGCAGCCAACTCGAAACCTCTAATGCTGCTGCAAGAGAGTTTTGTAGTCCATCGGCTAATAGTATTATTGGTCTGGGGAGTTTTTCGATATCTTTTGCTATTTGCTGTTCTACACCTCCTGATGCAATAAATAGTATAGATAGGTTTTCTTTGGGGATATGCTCGATTTCAGTGGGGGTGAAATACTTAACATCAAACTGTATTTCGAGTTCTGCAAGAGTTTTCTCGTGTATTTTGGTAGTTGCAGTTAACTTGTCAAGACCCGATGCATACGTGATTAGATTTATATTCATAAGGGGTAGTTGTTATTAGGTTGTCCATAACAAATATAATCGTTTTTTGTGTCAAAGAAAAACCAAAATGATTAAGCTATATTAATTCATTAAATCTTAACTTTACTCGCGAATTAATAAGTAACTTTGGTCTATATTAGGTTGATTTTATATTTAAAATAGCATATATTTTGTTTGAATTTCAGATTGCTAAAAGACTCTATTCGGATCGGAAAGAGAAGAAAAGAATATCAAAACCAGCAGTTTTTATTGCTGTTCTAGGAATTGCTATTGGTTTTATTGTGATGATGGTTACTGTTGCAGTAGTAGTAGGTTTTAAAGGTGAGATACGAAGCAAGGCTGTGGGATTTAACTCAGATATTCAAGTGTCCAACTATAATACTGTGGCAGCATATGAATCGCATCCTATTGCTGTTTCTGATAGTCTGAGGGAAATCTTAGATTCGAATCCTGAAATACTTAAAAATCAAAGATATTCTACTAAAGCTGGTCTAATTAAGACGGATGATAATTTTCAGGGAATGATACTCAAAGGAGTGGGTCAGGAGTATGATACTAGCTTCTTTTCTAAATACATTGTTGACGGGCGTCTGCCAGCTTTTAATGATAGTACTTCTACTAACGAAGTAATGCTATCTGCAACTATGGCCGAATTACTAGATCTGAAGCTTAACGACCGTATCTACACCTATTTTACCGAGGATGAGGGCATAAAGGCTCGTCGATTGGAAATTGTAGGAATCTATCAAACCAATTTTTATGAATACGATAAACTTTATCTCCTAACAGACATAAACTTGGTTAATCGTCTTAATAAATGGGGCAAAGATCAGTATACTGGTTTGGAAATTGGTATAGCAAATTATGATAAGCTTACCGAAATTACTGAAGATCTTGGAGATTTACTATACGACACGGAAGATCCTTACGGTGAACCCTATATTGTGAGTAATATTGAGCAGTTAAATCCTCAGCTTTTTGGTTGGCTTGCTTTACTCGATCTTAATGTTTGGGTAATCTTGGGGCTAATGATGGCTATATCTGGCTTTACGGTGATTTCAGGCTTGTTAATTCTTATTTTAGAACACACTCAGATGATTGGCCTGTTTAAAGGATTAGGTGCGACAAACCTTTCTATCCGTAAAATATTTATCTGGTTGGCTGTATTTCTGATTGGTAAAGGATTATTTTGGGGCAACCTTATCGGGCTCAGTCTTTGTTTTATTCAGTCTAAATTCTCCTTAATACCACTTGATCCCAAAGTTTATCACGTGAGTGCAATCCCAGTTTCTGTTAGCTTCTGGTGGATGGCCTTACTCAATTTGGGTGTGATAATTATCTCAGTCTTAATTTTGGTTGGCCCCTCTTATCTTGTTTCAAAGATTAATCCAGCAACATCTATGCGTTACGAGTAGTTTGTATTAAGAAAAATCTACAATATCACCCTTTCTTTTTCTTGGGAGTGTCAATCTAATTAGTAAAGTTTTTAGTGGGATAATAATATCTAAGAATAAGAGTGAGAAAAAGTATCTTCTACCCTCATTCATTGCTTTAGCTACCTTGTTGGTTATAATAAACTGTACTACCCATCTGATTAAGAAAAGAAGTAAAGTCACTGCACTTACTATCCATGCCAGATTAACTAAGCTAAATATGAATAGAGCTATGCTTAGTAGATAAAATAGGAGTCTTGTAGTGGTTTCCAGCCCAACTATGTACTTGCTGCCACCGCTTAATCGTGCTGTTGATAGCAAATGAAAACGTTTAAGTTCTCTCCAACTTTTTGGACGCTCTAAGGGTTTAACCTCAATTATAGCCTCTGGGTTTACTACTACTGTCGTGTTTTCAGCATTAGCATATTGGTTCACAAAAAGATAATCCTCACCTCGCTGAAGGTTGAGCTGATTATAAAATGCTCTTCTATCCTTATAAAAGAGTTCTTTCTTATAAGCAAGGTTTCTTCCCACCCCAATATAAGGCTTTCCTCTTAGAGCTAACCCCATAAAACGCATATGTAAAAGCTGGTTATCATACGAAATGAATCGGTTGAAACTGCTTTCCCCTTTTTGGTAATGGCTATACCCTAAAACAAATTCTGTTTTCTCAGTTATGTTCTCCATCATGGTTTGTAGCCATTTGTTAGATGTGGGTTTACAGTTGATATCGGTAAAGACGAGCCATTCATTTTTGCTGGCTTTCACCCCAATAGTTTGGGCTAATTTTCGTTTACTAATAAATCGGGCACTTTCTGGTATGTAGCTAAAATAAAGATTACTATGTTGTTTTTCTAAGTATTCTAGGTACTCTTTTGTACCATCGATAGATGCCATATCAACAATAACAACCTCAAAGTTGGGATAGTCTTGCGTCATTATGGCATTTATATTCTCTCTTAACTCATCTACCTGATTTTCCACACAAATAATCACAGAAAGAGGAGTCAGATTTTGGCTCTCTCTGCTTACTTGTTTCTTCTGCTTTTGTGGTATTCGATTGTAATAATATAATAAGTAAAAAAGCTGTGTGAATAATAAAATGGTTAGACAGATGTAGCCTAATATGAAAGGAGTTGATATAAATAGTGTTGGTATAGTCATAATCTTATGGCTGTGTAAATTCTTAATTACTGCTACCACAAAAATAAATAATAAAAGCTGATTCTTAGGGTTTGGGTGATGTTTTATTCTTGATTGGATAAATGTGATTTATATCAATCCCTTAAATATTTCATTGTGTCTACTGAGCCTTTTAGTATTTCTAGATCATTACAGCTGTTTACACTTGTTACTCTATAGCTGATTTATCGGTTTAAATTTCTGTTTTATTTACTTTGGCTATAAATTTCAAGTACCATATTGTCTTTATTTTTCTCAATACCGAGCGGAATCAATTGTTGTTTGTAGTGATAAAAAGTATGCATATGGGTGTATATGATATTAAAATGATATTATTTATAGTTGTTTCTACATCTATTCTATTGTGTGGTTTTAAGTTAATATTATCTGTTTTGTAGTTTGTTTATATGGCTTTTTGTTGATTGGTCATTTGTTGTAACTGACTGATATTAAATTAATACTCTAATAGTGTACTTCGTGATTGTAGAGGTTGATATTTTATTGAGCAAATACATATTTTACCTATATGTACAAATATATGTGAATTATCTTTTGGTTTTTAATGTATTTTAAGTAAGTTTGATTTATCCAAATTGTTAGATAAAACCAATAAAAACAAACTTATGAGAAATTTGAAGCTGTTCATGCTTCTGACTATGCTAATCATGAGTACTACTTACACCTTAGCCCAAACTCGGGTTGTTAAGGGTATTGTACTTTCGTCAGAAGACACTGAACCCGTAATTGGTGCAGCAGTTAAGGTTAAAGGTACTACACTAGGTACTCTAACTGATGTTGATGGGAAATTTGTATTATCAAATGTTCCGTCAACTGCTAAAACCTTAGAAGTAGCTTATATAGGTATGAAATCTCAGGATGTACCTATTCAGGCAAGTATGAAAATTATACTAGAAGTCGATGCTCTTGTCTTAGATGAAGTGGTTGTAACTGGTATGACAAAAGTTGATAAACGTTTGTTTACTGGTGCATCTGTTCAGCTAGCAGGTGATAAGGCTCGAATGGATGGGTTACCCGACCCAAGCCGTGCTCTCGAAGGAAGAGCTGCAGGTGTATCCGTTCAGAACGTATCAGGGACTTTTGGTACAGCTCCCAAAATTAGAGTACGTGGTGCTACCTCCATTTATGGTAGTTCTAAACCACTTTGGGTAGTTGATGGTGTAATTATGGAAGATGTGATTGAGGTTGATGCCGATGCACTATCTTCTGGAGATGCCAGCACTTTGATTAGTTCTGCAATTGCAGGGCTTAATGCTGATGACATCGAGAGTTTTCAAGTATTGAAAGATGGTTCAGCAACCTCAATCTATGGAGCGCGAGCTATGGCTGGAGTTATTGTAATTACCACTAAGAAAGGTCAGGCTGGAGTAAGCCGTATTAGTTATACGGGAGAGTTTACTACTCGTCTTAGACCTAATTACAGAAACTTCAACATTATGAATTCTCAAGACCAGATTTCTGTTTACCAAGAGATGCAGCAAAAGGGTTGGTTAAATCTAGCTGATTTATCTACAGCAGCAGAAAGTGGTGTGTATGGAAAGATGTACCAATTAGTAAACGATGGTAAACTTCTCAACACGGCAGAATCTCGCAACAATTACTTGCGTGGTGCTGAGTATCAAAACACAGATTGGTTTGAAGAGCTTTTCAATGTGAATTTGGTTCAAAACCATGCTGTAAGTATGTCTTCAGGTAGTGAAAGATCTTCTTACTATGCTTCTATGAGTGCTCTGCTCGATCCAGGATGGACCGAACAAAGTAAAGTAAACCGCTATACAGCGAGTTTGAATGCATCGTTTAATATTCTTGACAACTTGAGCTTGAATATGATTACAAATGCTTCGTATAGAAAGCAACGAGCTCCAGGTACACTATCTCAAGAAGTGGATGCTGTTAGTGGACGAGTAAAGCGTGATTTTGATATTAACCCTTACTCATTTGCTTTAAACTCTTCTCGTACGCTTAACCCAGATGAGTATTATACACGTAACTATGCTCCGTTTAATATTCACAATGAGTTAAAGAACAACTATATGGACTTGAACTTAGCCGATGTGAAGTTCCAATTGGACTTGAAATACAAGCCAGTTCGTGGACTTGAATTGAGTGCACTTGGTGCTATTCAATATCAAACTACTTCTCAAGAACACAACATTACTGATTTCTCTAATCAGGCTATTGCTTATAGAACAATGCCTACGACAGCAATTCGTGATAAGAATCCATTCTTGTATACCGATCCGGATAATCCATTTGCTGTGCCCATTACGGTACTACCTCAAGGGGGTATTTATAAGAAAACAGATTACACAATGCGTTCGAGCGACTTGCGTTTGTCTGCAGCTTATAATACAGTGATTGATGAGAAACATATTATTAATGCTTTTGCCGGTACAGAAATCAATAGCATTGATCGTAGTGAAGATTGGTTCCGTGGTTGGGGACTTCAGTATAGCATGGGACAAATTCCCTTCTATGCTTATGAGGTTTTCAAAAAAGGAAAAGAGGAAAACTCAAGCTACTATGGATTGAGTGAGACGAAAGATCGTCGTGCTGCTTTCTTTACCAACTTAACCTACTCCTACAGAGGTATCTACACCATTAATGGTACATTTAGATATGAGGGAAGTAATAAGTTAGGACGTGCACGTTCCGCACGCTGGTTACCAACATGGAATATTTCGGGAGCGTGGAATGTTCACGAGGAGAAATTCTTTGAACCTTTATCCTATAAGATATCGCATTTGGCTATTAAGGCTTCATACAGTTTAACAGCAGATAGAGGCCCAGCATGGGTAACTAACTCACGTGCAGTTATCATGAGTGATACCCCATGGAGGCCATCAAGTGGTGTTTCGGAGTCTGCTTTGGGTATCTCAAGCTTAGAAAATAAAGATTTAACTTATGAGAAAAAGCATGAGTTTAATATCGGAATGGATTTAGGTCTGTTTGAAAATCGAATCAACTTTGCATTCGACTGGTATAAGAGAAATAACTACGACTTGATTGGTATTGTAAATACTCAGGGATTAGGGGGTGAAATTGCCAAATATGGTAACGTAGCTTCTATGCGCTCACGAGGTGCAGAGTTAACTCTTAGTACAAAGAATATTGAGACAAAAGACTTTAGTTGGACCACTGACTTTACTTATTCGCATATTAATAACAAAATTACTGACTTGCAAAACCGAAGTAGGGCTATTGATATGGTCTCTGGTGTTGGTTATGCCAAAGAAGGATATCCCGTTCGTTCTTTATTCTCTTATCAGTTTGAAGGATTAACGAATCAAGGTCTTCCTACTTTTATTAACGAAAAAGGTAAAGTTACGAGTTCGGACATTAACTTCCAAGAGCGTGATAATTTAGGTCACTTAGTTTATGAGGGTAGTGTAGATCCAACTGATCATGGTGGGTTTGGTAATACTTTTACTTATAAAAACTTTAAGCTAAACCTATTTATTACCTATTCATGGGGAAATAAAGTTCGTCTAGACCCCGTGTTTAGTAGCCAATACTCCGACTTAACAGCTACTCCTAAAGAGTTTAAAAATCGTTTTGTAGTTCCTGGAAATGAAATGCATACCAGTATTCCAGTAATCGCTAGTACGCGTCAATTGCAAGATGATAGAGAGCTAAATCGAGCTTATAATGCTTATAACTACTCTACAGAGCGTATTGCAAAGGGTGACTTTATACGTATGAAAGAGATTTCACTAGCTTATGATTTTAAGAAAAGTGTAATAAGTAAGTTTAAGCTCAGTAACCTATCTCTGAAAATTCAAGCAACAAACTTGTTTTTATTCTATGCGGATAGAAAGTTAAACGGACAAGATCCTGAGTTCTTTAATACAGGAGGTGTGGCAAGCCCTATGCCCAAACAATTTACACTTACCCTACGTGTGGGTTTATAAAGATTATAAATTATGAGAAAGATAATATATACAATAATTGGTCTACTGGGGTTAGGTTTATCGAGCTGTGACTCCTTCTTAGACACAATGCCAGATAATAGAGCAGAGGTTGACTCGCCAGATAAGGTTAAGAAACTCTTAGTCTCTGCTTATCCCTATGCATCTTACATACTTTTTTGTGAGATCTCTTCGGATAATGTTGACAAAACGGGAGAGTTTAATCCCAACGGCTCCATGTTTACCGATCAGATCTACCATTGGGAGGATGTGAAAGAGAGTAATAATGAGGCTCCTAAAAACTTTTGGTCAGGTTGTTATGGTGCTATTGCCGCTGCAAATCAAGCTTTATTGGCTATCGATGAGTTAGGCAATACACCAGAACTGCAAGGTTCTCGTGCTGAAGCTTTACTTAGTCGAGCCTATGCGCACTTTTTACTTGTGAATGTTTTTGGTCAACACTACTCTCCAGAGCATAGTGGTACTGATTTGGGTGTTCACTATATGACGGCTCCTGAAACTACGCTTGATCCAAAATATGACCGAGAATCCGTATTGTCGAACTATGAGAATATCGAAGCAGACTTAGTAGCGGCTTTACCTAATGCACATAAAACAACTTATGATGTGCCTAAGTATCACTTTAATGAAAATGCTGCTTATGCCTTTGCCACCCGATTTTATCTCTATAAAGGGGATATGGAAAAGACTATAGAGTATGCTACCAAAACTCTGGGTGCTATGCCTCAATCATTTTTGCGTGATAATAAATACTTAGCTACTTTACCACAAGATGGAACGACTACAGCTATTGCTTTTGTTAATCCGAGTATGAAGGCCAACCTGCTTTTACTGACAGCAAACTCTAGACTTGGTCTAATTTATGGCCCTTATACTACTGAATCCCGATATACGCATAACGAAACGATTTCTAAAACTGAGACTTTCGATATTAATAAAGCTCCTTGGGGTGCTATAAGTGATAGTAAAGTTTATTATGTACGTTCTCGTACGTATTCAGGGACTAACCTTAATAAAGTTATTATGCCTAGACTACCTTACTTCTTTGAATATTCCGATCCTGTAGCGGGAGTTGGTTATTATAAGACAGTTTATGATGGTTTTACGGCTGATGAAGCCTTGCTTTCTCGAGCAGAAGCTTACGTAAGAACTAATCAGTTTAGCCTCGCAGTAGCAGACATCAATATGTGGCTACAAGCTTATGTTAAAGATTATGTACCCGTAACTCAAGAAGATATTGTAGCATGGACTGAGGGATATGATTATTATACCCCCGATAAGCCAACTCCTATTAAAGAGCTTAATCCAGATTTCGAAATTGATAAAGGAGGAGTTCAAGAGAAGCTATTACAATATGTGTTGTATTTACGTCGTTTCGAAGTATTGCATACAGGATTACGTTGGTTTGATATTAAGCGTTATGGAATAAAAGTTACCCGACGTCTAGTAGATGGTGGTAAGGTAGCTCAAGTACTTCCTTATGTCTTAGACAAGCGTGATAATCGTCAAGCTTTCCAATTGCCTGCCGACGTGATTACTGCAGGAATGACACCTAATCCACGATAAATAGAAGTATTATGAAAAGATTAATAAAATATACCTTGATCTCTTTAGTAGCTTTCTTAATGGTTAGCTGCTCAGAGGATAGTTTGAGCTCTACGAGTATGATCAAGGATCCTCAGGTAGAGTTGAACGATTTTGATAAGTGGATATTAAAACGTTATACAGATGTTTATAATATTGACTTCAAATACCGAATGGAAGATATTGAATCTGATATGAACTACAACTTGGTTCCGTCAGAATACAATAAATCCATCATTATGAGTAATATGGTTAAATACCTATGTTTAGAGGCATACGACCAAGCAACAGGTGGTACAGAATTTATCCGTGGTTATTTTCCTAAGATATTGGTTCTGATAGGTTCACCAGCTTACCGAAACAATGGTACCATGGTATTGGGTACAGCTGAGGGAGGACGAAAAATTACCCTCTACAATATTAACTTGATGAATATGAATGATATTGAGCAGCTAAACGATTGGTATTTTAGAACCATTCACCACGAGTTTGCCCATATCCTTCACCAAACAAAACCCTATACAACCGATTTCAAAGAAATCAGTGCGGCTAACTATGTGACAGATAGCTGGAAAGATAAAACTGATCTTCAAGCTCTTCAAGAGGGATTTATTTCTAGATATGCCTCTAGTGCTGTGGATGAGGATTTTGTAGAGGTTTTTTCTTTCTTTATCACCTCTACTCCCGAAGTGTGGAATGGTTTTATTACTGACGCAGGTAGTACTGGTGGGCCGATCATCGAAACTAAGCTCAGCATTGTTTCAAGCTATTTGCGTGAGTCTTGGGAAATTGAAATTACCGAGTTGCGAGATATCATTACTGATCGTGTAGATAAACTAGACGAACAAGATTTAACTAGTCTCGACTAATCAACAAAACATATAATTATGAAAAAGATAAATATATTTCTCTTCATTTTAGTCGGATTGGTTATGCAATCTTGCTTAACCGAGGATAAGGAGAAGTTCTCTGTATCCGCTGCAGACAGAATGGAGGAGAATCTAATAGAAAGTGAAAAAGTATTTCTTTCGGCCCCTAATGGCTGGTTGATGAAATACTATCCGCAAAAGAATAAAATATATGGTGGCTATACGCTACTCATTAATTTTGAGCAGGAGAACAAAGTAAAAGCAACTTCAGAGCGTGGAGGGAGTACCACTGTTGTCGAAAGTTTATATTCTTTGACTAGCGATGATGGGCCAGTAGTCCGTTTTGATACCTATAATGAACTTATACACTATTTCTCTGAACCTAAGAATCCTGATGGAATTGGACCTGCAGATAGTGGAATGCAAGGTGATTATGAATTTGTTATTATTGATGCTAAACCCGATCGAGTAGAACTTAGAGGTAAGAAGACAGGTAATAAAATAATAATGGAACCTATAGTAGCCGATCAAAAATGGGCAACACTGATGGAGCCGATTATTGAAATGGGGAATACTCTTAAGAGATATAGCCAATTTGAATATGCAGTAGGCGATTTTACTGCTACTGTTTCTCAAAGTTATCGTAGATTGACTTTTGTTGCTGGCCAAGGAGATGATGAATCTGAGCAACTCGTCCCCTACCGTGTAACAGCTCAGGGAATGGAGCTTTTTGAGCCGTTGACCTTAGGTGGGATTACGGTAGATAATTTTAAGTTTGTCGAGGATGGTGAAAGTAGTTATTTAGTAAATGAAAAGACTGGAGCTACTCTAAGGCCATTGGCAACGCCTTTATCTCTTCATTTAAGAAATGGTACCTGGTATTTTGCTTATTCCAAAACTGAAGGCAGTGCTAAGATTGTATTTGATTTAATGAAGAAAAAAATGGATCCAGCCGGAGTGATATTAGGTCAAATATTTTTATCTGATTATAGTGGTCAATTCTCTCTTTACTATCGCGCTAAATTGCCAGGTGAAGACTTTGAATTAGGTCTATTTACATTGATTGATGAGCTGTTGGCCGATGATCAGATTAGGATTGAACCTACATATAGAGCTTTAGGCACTGGGCTTGAGTATTTTAGTAAGTTTGATTTTAAATACTTGTTTAATATACTCGATGGAACTTACAAATTGACCGCAGATGATCTTATGAATCCAACAGAGATTCGTCTAGAGATGGTTGATAATCCACAATTTATATTCACTCTACAGAAAGCACCAGTTATCTTTCCCTATGATAACTAAGTGGTTTATGATAGATGACTAACTCATTTGATAAGAATGAAATACTCCCCGTTTAATTCGTTTTAAACGGGGAGTATTGTTTTTTTGATATAACTATATGGATGTGCTGTTTTTATTTAACACCACCACCTAAAGCTTTGTATAGATTAGAAGTTGCTTGAAGCTGTTGTAGCTTGTCGCTATTTTGATCTAATTGAGCTTGTAGTAAGCCTTGTTGTGCACTAATTACCTCTAGGTAAGTTGCCTCTCCAGCTTGTAGGAGTTCGTGTGTATATTCTGCAGCCTTCTTGTATGCATTTACTTGAGTATTTCTGTCGAAATCTTTGTCAAGAGCATTCTTATAGGTATTTAGAATATCTGAAACTTCTTGACCAGCTGTCAATACAGTTTTCTCAAAGCCATAAAGAGCTGCCTTTTGTTCGGCTTTAGCTACTTTAAGTTGAGTAAGTAGTTTCTTTCTTGCAAAGATTGGTTGAGCAAGTCCACCGATAATATTTGCAATAAGATTCTCTGGCTTAAAGAATTGGCTTAGTGTATTCATAGTAGAGAACCCAATCATTCCAGTCGAAAGTGTGATTGAAGGATAGAAGCTAGCTTGTGCTACATTCGTCATTTCAAAAGCCGATCTAAATTGGAACTCTGCTTGAAGTACATCTGGACGCTTTGCCAATAACTGTACAGGAACACCATAAGCTAATGTAGCAGGGATGTTTTGCTCAGCTAGAGTACCTCTCTTAATGCATGTTGGTCTTTCGGCCATCATCACGCAAAGAGCATTCTCCAGTTGGTAAATACTGCTTTTAAGGTCAGGGATACTAGCCTTTACCTTGTGTAAAGCAGCACGTGACTGCTCAACACCAGCAGCATTGGCCATACCACTTTCTTTAAGAGCTTCCATTGTTGTTAAGTTATCCTCTAATAGAACAACCATGTCTTGAGTCACTTTTAGATTCTCATCCAAAGCAATAAGAGAGTAATATGTATTGGCAATACTAGCGATTAGAGACGATTGTAGTAAGTTCTTTCCTGCATAGCTATAAAGCATATCAGCATATTTCGCACGTTTAGCACGATTTAACTTGCCCCAAACATCAATCTCCCAGCTAGCAACTAGCCCTAAAGAGTATGCTTCCTTGTGGTAACCCAAGACGTTTTTGTCTTTAGGTAGTCCTGTTGTAGGACTAGCATTGCTGAGTCGAGTTTGATTTACTTGAGCAGACAAAGCTAGGTCTGGGAAGTAAGCAGCACGTGCCATACCTAGTGCAGCCTCTGCTTGTTTGATACGCTCTTGAATGATAAGCATATCATAATTATTATCTAAAGCCTTTTGGATATAGGCTTTAAGATAATTGTCTTTGAAGTATTCAGCCCAAGGAATATCAGCAATTGTCGTGGTATCCTTTTGGTCCGTATCTCCTCGATAGAGTTTACTAGTATCCACTTTAGGAGACTCATAGCGATTGGTGATTTGGCAAGATTGTAAGCCAAAAACCGCAATAAGCCCAAAAAGTAGGAGTGAACCTTTTAAATATTTAGTTTTCATTTTTATATTCTTTATTCTAAGTCTCAAAATCTTATTTCGATTCTTTCTTAGTGAATTTATCTTGAATTACTTGGAATACGATGTAAAGTGTTGGAATAACAAGTATACCAATCATTGTACCCACAAACATACCACCTACTGCACTAATACCGATTGAACGGTTACCAACAGCACCAACACCACTAGCAAACATCAAAGGCAATAGACCAATGATAAGAGCAAAAGATGTCATAAGAATTGGTCTTAGACGTGCAACAGCTCCGTTAACAGCAGCTTCCACAATAGTTTGGCCTTGTTCACGACGTTGTATTGCATATTCCACAATAAGAATAGCATTTTTAGCAAGTAGTCCGATAAGCATAATCATCGATATCTGTACGTAGATATTATTTACAATACCCATATGTGTACCAAATATTTTCATGAAGATGAATACACCAGCTAAACCAATCGGTAACGATAATAATACCGCTAATGGAATAATATAGCTTTCGTAAAGTGCTGCAAGAAGTAGGTAAACAAAGACAATACAGATTAAGAAAATCATACCAACCTGAGAGCTTTGTGAAGTCTCTTCTCTTGTCATACCCGAATATTCAAAACCATAACCCTGAGGTAATGTGGTTGCGCTAACTTGGTCAACAGCATTAATAACGTCACCAGTACTATATCCACCCATACCGTTTGGAATGATGGTTACGTCCATAGACTGATACATATTAAAACGTGTCAGTGCTTGAGGTCCCATTACTGGTTTAACTGTGATAAACTCTGTTAGAGGAGCCATTTCACCAGCTGCAGTTCTAATTTGGATATTCTCTAAATCTTCAAGTTGTCTACGACTCTCTGGTGGAGCTTGAAGCATTACACGGAACTGCTTTCCATACAAGTTGAAGTCTGACACATACATACTACCAATATAGGCTTGCATAGTAGTCATGACATCTTGAAGGGTTAGTCCAGCTTCCTTGATTTTAGGAATATCTGCTGTAATTTCACGTTGAGGGAAATTTGGATTAAAGGTTGTCATAGCCATAAGAACCTCTGGACGTTGGTTCATACCTGCTAAGAAATTATTAACATGACCGTAGAACGCATCGATGTCTCCACCTGTCTTGTCTTGCATCTTCATTTCAACCCCAGAACTCATACCAAAACCTTGAAGCGTTGGCATACCAAAGAACATAAAGGTTGCATTTGATATCCCTTGAGTTTCCTTAGTAAGATAAGCTGCAATTTCGTTAGGACCGTTTTTACGTTCCTTCCAATCTTTAAGCTTGATAAATAGGGTAGCGTATGAACTTGCCATACCTCCCATACCACCAAGGAAGTTAATACCTACAATTTCGGTTACGTTCGCAATCTCTGGAACCTGACTTGTTATTTTAAGAACATCTGTTACTACAGAGTCTGTTCTTTCAAGTGAAGAACCTGGAGGAAGTGTAACGACACCCAACATCACACCACCATCTTCCTGAGGTACGAAACCAGTAGGAGTGGTTTTCATCATAAAGAGTAATAGGCCCGAGAAGAATACAATAATCGCAACTGTAATCCAACGGTGTCCTTTTTTACCCAAGAATTGAAGTGATGATTTGTATTTTTGTGTTCCTGCTTCGAAGCCTGCATTAAAGAATACAAAGAAACGTTGAAGCAAGTTTTTCTTTTTCTCACCGTTTTTAGTGTCTGGTTTAAGGAAAATAGCACAAAGTGCAGGGCTCAGTGTCAATGCGTTTACTGCAGAAAGAGCAATCGCAATCGCAAGAGTTAAACCAAACTGACGGAAGAACACACCCGATGTACCACCAATGAAACTCACGGGGATAAATACAGATGACATAACCAATGTAATCGAAATAATCGCTGGAGTAATCTCTTTCATCGCAGCTACAGCGGCCTTTTTAGGATCAGTTTCACCAGCCTCCATATTGGCATGGACAGCCTCTACCACAATAATGGCATCATCCACCACAATACCAATAGCAAGTACAAGAGCAAACAGAGTTAAAATATTAACCGAGAATCCAAGTACTTGTAGGAAGAAGAAGGTACCGATAATCGCAACCGGAACTGCAATTGCAGGAATAAGAGTTGATTTCCAGTCTTGTAAGAATAGGAATACCACCAAGAACACTAAGATAAGTGCTTCTATAAGTGTACCGATAACCTTATCTACCGAAGCATCAAGGAAGTCGTTCGCATTCATCAAGTATGTTACTTTTAAGCCTGGAGGGAAAGATGGTTCAGCCTCAGCAATTACATCCTCAATCTTTTTAATCAGCTCTTGAGCGTTAGACCCAGCAGTTTGATTAATTGAGATAAATACTGACTCATCACCGTCTGTTTTTGATACAATATTGTAGCTCAGTGAACCCAAGTCAACATCAGCAACGTCTTTAAGTTTCAATAGGTTTCCGTTTTGTGAACGGATAATGATGTTTTGAAACTCCTCAGGTGTTTCAAGACGACCTGTATAACGTAGAGTATATTGATATGCTTGATCACTGTTTTGGCCTAGCTCACCAGGAGCAGCCTCAATATTTTGATCAGTTAATGCAGCAATAACCTCATTAGGATTCATCTTATATGAAGCCATTACGTCAGGTTTCAACCATACACGCATAGAGTAAGTTCTAGCTCCCATAACAGAAGCATCACCCACACCGTAAACACGTTTAATTTGCGGGATTAAGTTAATATCCGCATAGTTTTGGATGAACTGACCGTCGAAGTCAGGGTTATCTGATGACAAAGAGATACCAAGAATGGTACTACTTTGTTGTTTAGTAACTTTTACCCCAATCCTGTTTACCTCAGCAGGTAAAACTGGAGTAACTGTAGCTACTAAGTTTTGAACGTTTACCGCAGCAATATCTGGGTCAATACCTTTTGAAAAGTACACTTCAATACTTGCCATACCAGCATTTGATGCTGATGATGTCATGTAGGTCATTCCTTCTACACCGTTTACGGCTTCTTCGATAGGAATGATAACACTCTTCATAATTACCTCGGCATTAGCTCCTGGATACTGAGTCGAAATACGAACTGTAGGAGGTGCAATATCAGGATACTGCTCTACGGGTAATGTGAAAAGTCCAATAACCCCCAGTAATACGATAAATACCGAAATTACCGTTGAGAGTACGGGTCTATCTATAAATGTTTTTAACACAATCTCTTAATTTTGATATTAATACTAAATGAATTTAGTTAATCTGCTTAGTGATTGCTCGCCTAGCAGAATGTTTGAAAAAGATTACTCAACAGTAATTTTCTTACCGTGACGTAGTGTAATAATACCATCTGTTACAACAACGTCTTTCGCATTTAGACCAGAAGTAACAACGTAGTTTTGACCATCAGGTGTTGGAAGAACAGTAATAGCTTTAAGAATTACTGAATCACCCTGTACTTGATAAACTAAGTTTTTGTTTTGTTGCTCAAAAACTGCTTTTTGGGGAACAAGTAATGCGTCGTTTATATAGTTCGGCAATGTTACTCTACCGCTCATACCACTTCTTAGAAGATGTTCTTTGTTAGGGAATTCAGCTCTAAAAGTCACCGAACCTGTTGTTGCATTTACTGAACCAGTAATTGTTTCAACTCTACCTTTGTGAGGATATACTGATCCGTCAGCAAGAGTTAGTGTAAGTTCAGGGATATTCTTAATTTTCTCGTTTTGGCTTGTGCCCTCTAGCTTATTTAACATAGCTGTAAACTCTTTCTCATTAAGAGAAAAATAGGCATAGATGTTTTCGATGTCAGCAATTGTAGTCAAAACATTCATTGAGTTTACTAAACTACCAAGACGGAAAGGGATAGAACCCACTAATCCATCAACAGGGCTAGTAACATCTGTCCAACCTTGAGTTGCTTTTGCGTTTTTGTAAGCAGCTTCTGCTTGATTTAAACTAGCAATTGCTGTGTTGTAAGCATCTTGAGCTGTTGTTAGTTGTACTTCACCCACAATGCCTTTTTGTGCTAGTGGAGTAATGCGATCCACATTTGTTTTGGCTGTGTTGACAGAAGCTTTAGCCATTTCGATAGCTGCTTTAGCACTTGTTAGAGCTTGTTCTGCTTGGGGTGAGTTAATTTTAAATAGCACTTTGCCTTTCTTAACCACATCACCTTCGTCAACATAGATAGCTTGAATAAATCCATCAATACGAGGACGAATTTCAATGTCTTGTTGCCCTTTTAGGCTAGCTGGATAGGTTGTAGATAGTTCAACATCTTGTGCAAAAATCTCAGTTACTGGGTATTTTTGCAAACTTGTTGGTGCACCAGCGTTTTGCTTGTTTCCACAAGCTGAGAATAATATTAGAGTAGATACTCCGTATATTAAATTCGTCAGTTTCATAATTTTTTGTTTAAATGGAAGATTATTATAATTGTTTTGAATTCTTATAAAATATATAAACTAGTAACGTGAATGAGATATTTTCTGTTCGCTGAAGTAATTAGTAAATAAATCATTAAGTTTTATTATCCCAATACAACTGTTTACATCAATGTTTATCGGCGCTCCTGAACGACTTCTTAGAAAGATTAATAACGCTTGTATCAATTAGAAAATCATACAAGCGTTTATATCTTAATTTGGTATAGCCAATAACTACTCTCTACTCATCACCAAATGTTTCTTCGTAATCTAGAGTTGACCTTTGTATTACGTCATATGCTGTTTCTGCGTCATATACATCTGTTAGAATGCAGCGTGGTTCAGAGTCACCAGGTAGATCTTTATAAGTAGTAAAGTAGTGCTTCAAGCGGTCAATCACCATTGATGGAACATCTTTAATTGATCTGTAGTGTCCGTAAATCGCATCCCCTTCTAGAA
This sequence comes from Bacteroides propionicifaciens DSM 19291 = JCM 14649, assembly GCF_000375405.1. Taxonomy (GTDB): domain Bacteria; phylum Bacteroidota; class Bacteroidia; order Bacteroidales; family Bacteroidaceae; genus Bacteroides_E; species Bacteroides_E propionicifaciens. The sequence goes on from NZ_AQWS01000027.1 coordinate 22,179, forward strand.
CAGCAATCAGTTTGTCGTCAGCTTTGTTCTGATCTAAAAGTCTGAATCCTCCAATAGGTCTTGCTCTAACTATAATATCACCATGTGTAATATCTTTCTCTGTGAGTACACAAATATCAACAGGGTCACCATCACCTTCTATATCTGTACGATTAAGTGAGATATTGGTTAATTCTGCAGTGTGTTTGCTACTATAGGTCTGAGGAAGGAAACCATAGAGTGCAGGAATAATATTAGAGTACTTCTGTGGACGATCAATCGTTAGGTAACCAGTCTCTTTATCCACTTCATATTTGACTGTGTCTGTAGGCACTATTTCAATAAATGAACTAACAACGTAAGGGGAATCCTTACCTAATTTTATTCCGTGCCAAGGATGTGCTTTGTATTTTCTCATTAAACTGAAATTGTTTTCTTAGTTTATTCGTGCAAATATAATAACATTTAAAGGAAGGTATCTTGATTTCGATAAATATAAAATACTTATTAACCTTTATAGCCCCCTTAAATTAGCGTTAGTTAACACTTTTGAGTCTGTCCTTCATTTTTAGGTGCTTATACCTTGTTTATGAAGAGTCTAGCAGGTTCTGTTATTTTGCATATTTGTGTCAATATTATTCATGTATTTGATGTCAAAGTTACTCTTTATTATTTGCTTTATCTTATCCATCGATAGGTGCTCGTGAGATGAATTCTTATTTTATTGATAAAGAGAACTCCCAAATGCTGCTCGAAATTATTTATATTTGCAGCTATGATTGTGGAAGATGATATTTATAAGACAATAGAAGAAACTTACGAAGGTAGCTTTAGCGAAAAGCGAAGCAAATTTGTAAGCTTGGCTATTCCTGTAAATTCTGAAGAGGAAGTCAAGTCACATTTGGATGAATTACGGAAAATCTATTATGATGCTCGACATATTTGTTGGGCGTATCATATAGGAACCGATGAGGTTAAGTTTAGAGCTAACGACGATGGAGAACCTTCAGGGACAGCGGGGCGTCCAATTCTAGGGCAGATTCGTTCTTTCGAGCTTACAGATATATTGATTGCTGTAGTTCGCTATTTTGGAGGGATAAAACTAGGTACTGGAGGGCTGGTTGTAGCTTATAAAGCTGCTGCTGCTAATGCCTTAGAGCAAGCCGTAATTGTAGAGAAAACAATTAATGAAACTGTAAGCATTACTTTTGAGTATCCCTTTATGAATGAGGTCATGCGAATTGTCAAAGAAATGGAACCCACTATTCTTAGTCAGAACTTTGAAATGTCGTGTGCTATGACCCTTCAAATTCGTCGTTCACAAATTGAATTATTAAGAAATCGTTTGTCAAAGGTGCAGTCTCTACTTTTCGTAGATGAACACGATGACACTGAAATATAAATACCAGAAGTTTTATGGCATTTAGTGCAAGCAAAAAAGAGTGGAGTGAATTATATGTTTTCTTACGGTTATTGGCCGATGGAAAACTTTGTCAGGGTAATCACCGAGGAGAATTGAATGAACGTGCCTTTTGGCCCCTAGCTGTTATTGATAGAGAAGATCATGACGGTGTTCGTCGTTATTTTATCGAAGATGAAATGGTACGGGTTGAAGGTAAAGGCGATTACATTAAATTACATCGTGGTGCTTTAGCTGCTATGTCTGATAAGGTGTTAGACTTAATTCGTGCGAATTCTGAGGAGTTAATAGAGTGCCCCGCAGATATTGAGGCTTTTTTAAACACAGCTCAAATCTATCAATTAGAACCCGAAACAATGGATCGCACAGATCTTAAACTTGGTTTTTGGTCGGAACACAACATCCCTTCGGGTTTTATTATTCAATCCAAATTGGCTTCTATGCGTCCGATACTGGATGGAGGTAGAGCTGCCAACTTAAAATTTGAATTAACCGGGAACAAAAAGTTTGCTCAACCAGAGATATTGAATATCAATGCACTTGATTCTGCTGAAAGTGTTCGAGATAGAATTATGTTCATTGAAGAGTTGGGCGGTACTTTAAAGTATGCTGATGTTGCTGATCGTGTCTTTAGATGCAATCTTAACATGATGGACCTTCACTTTGGTCGTATACTTGGCGAGATGGTGCGTACCTTTCATATGGAGGGTAAACCTCGTGTATATGAGGTAATGAACCTAATCAAAAAGAGCAACCCAGTGAAGGTAAAAGAAGATCTTATTCAGAAACATCATTTCTATGAATACAAGATGAAGCAGTTCTTAATGACCTTGGTTTGTGGTATGCGTCCAGCAAAGATATTCGACGGGCTTGACTCTTCTGTTCAAGGTATGTTGCTTGTTGGCGCTGATGGATCTATTTTGGGTTACCACAAAAGTGAAAGAAAAACGTTTGAAGATTTCTTATACCTAAATACTCGTTTCCTCAAGGGTCCCACCGAAAAGGATAAGTACGGTTACTTAGAGCGTGAAAATGGAGTTTACTATTTTAAACTCAATGCTAAGATTGGCTTGATTAAACGATAACCTAATATAGGCTAGTCAAGAATATAAGTTAATATTAAATATCCCCACTATAAGTTTGAATTATAGTGGGGATATTTTTATAGTTTGCTATTAGCTAAATGCTAGTTGTCAAAAGTTTCGTAGCGTGTGGTCAATAGAGTTCTATCGCCCAACGTATTATCAATACGTGCTACGTTTAGCCAGAACTTATTGTCCTTCACACTCTGGATAGGGTAACAAGCTTTTTGTCTGCTGTACTTATGTTTCCACTCATCGGCCACCATTTCATATTCGGGATGTGGTGAGTTGACCAATACGTTATCTTCTAGAGTATAGGTTCCAGCCTTAACCTCTTGGATCTCTTCCCAAATAGTATCCATTACTTTGATAAAGTTGTCTAGCTCTGCTTTACTTTCACTTTCTGTGGGTTCAATCATTAGTGTTCCATATACAGGGAATGAAAGCGTAGGTGAGTGGTAACCAAAGTCCATCAATCTTTTGGCGATATCGTTTTCAGAGATTCCTACCTCAGCATTAATTTTGCGACATTCTAGAATCATCTCGTGTCCCACAAAGCCGTTGGCTCCACGGTAAACTACGCCATAAGTATCCTTGAAGTTGGCTGCTAGATAGTTTGCATTTATAATTGCAGCTATAGTTGCTCTTCTAAGACCCTCTTCGCCCATCATGCGGATGTAGCCATAAGTAACGGGCATTACACCTACACTACCATAGGGAGCCGATGAAACTTGATTCTCATCGTTGCCGAAATAGGCGTGACCTGGTAAAAATGGAACCAAATGCTTAACACAGCAAATCGGGCCAACACCAGGACCACCTCCACCGTGTGGAATTGCAAAGGTTTTGTGTAGGTTAAGATGACATACGTCTGCACCGATAAAACCAGGATTAGTTAATCCTACTTGGGCATTCATATTTGCTCCATCCATATATACTTGACCTCCTACTTTGTGAATTAGCTCACAGATTTCAACGATATCCTCTTCGAAAATACCGTGAGTTGAGGGGTAAGTAATCATCAGGGCAGCAATTTCATCTTTGTGCTGATCTACCTTCTTGCGGAAATCTTCCATGCTAACATTACCACCTTCGTCAGAATCGACTATAACAATGTCATAACCAGCTTGTACTGCAGATGCAGGGTTCGTGCCGTGTGCTGAGGCTGGAATAATAACCTTGTTGCGATGTCCTTGTCCGATGCTCTCTTGGTAAGAGCGTATGGTGCGCAATCCTGCATACTCACCTGCGGCTCCAGAGTTGGGCTGTAGGCTGATTCCGTCGAACCCAGTGATGGTCTTTAGCAAGGAGCTTAGGTTGTCAATCATTTCGAGTGTCCCAATAGCTTGATCTTTGGGAACAAGCGGATGTAAACCCATGAATTCGGGTCTTGTCATCGGAATCACTTCGGATGCTGCGTTGAGTTTCATCGTACACGACCCCAATGAAATCATTGAATGTGCAAGAGAAATATCTTTTCGGTCGAGGCGTTTGATATAACGCATCATCTCGGTTTCGGTATGGTATTTCTTAAATACCTCATGCGATAGGAAATCGGAAGTTCTAGTCAACTCTTTAGGAATAGCTGAACCCTCTTTAAGTTTAGGAGCTTGAGTTTTATTGGCTGAAACCACAAATACTTCTAATATGTTTTCAATATCAGTATCAGTAGTAGTTTCATCAATACTTATTGATAAATCACCACTTGGGTGATATCTGAAGTTAATTTCTTTGGTTAGCGCAATTTCTTGTAGGAACTCACGGTTAATACCTGTAGGTAATTTTACGTAAACCGTATCGAAGAAATGTTCGTTCGCTTGAGTGTATCCCAAGCTTTTTAGGCCCTCACTAAGCTTGAATGCTTTGGTATGGATCGATGAAGCAATCTCTTTCAATCCTTCAGCACCGTGATAGACTGTGTAGAATCCAGCCATTGTAGCCAAAAGGGCTTGAGCTGTACAAATATTAGAGGTTGCACGCTCACGTTTAATGTGTTGCTCACGTGTTTGGAGTGCCATACGGTAACAAAGTTTGCCATAGGCATCTTTAGACCATCCTATAATACGTCCTGGAATATGGCGTTTATAGTCACTTCGAGTTGCAAAGTAGCCAGCCGAAGGACCACCATAAAACAGTGGAATTCCGAATCTTTGTGTACTTCCAAAAGCAATATCAGCACCCCATTCTCCAGGAGGAGTAAGTAGGGTAAGGCTAAGAATGTCAGCAGCAACGGCAACTAGTGCTTCATTTTTGTGTGCAGATTCAACAAAGCTGCGGTAGTCTTCAACACTACCTTCATTATTGGGGTATTGGATAATTGCACCAAATACCTTATCGGTAAACTCAAAAGTTTTGTAATCACCCTCTACAATCTCTAAGCCTTGTGGAATAGCTCTTGTTTTAATTACTGCTTTGGTATCGGGGAATACGGAGTGATCAATGAAGATAAGATTAGCATCTGCTTTCTTTTTGTTTCTTGATCTGAGGTTGAACATCATTGCCACAGCTTCGGCTCCAGCAGTAGCTTCATCAAGTAGAGAGCTATTGGCTAGTGGAAGGCCTGTCAAATCGCTAACAGCAGTTTGAAAGTTCATTAAGGCTTCAAGTCTTCCCTGTGATACTTCACCTTGATAAGGGGTATAAGAGGTGTACCATACGGGATTTTCGAATACGTTGCGTTGAATTACAGCGGGTGTAATGGTGTTATACCATCCTTGACCGATATAAGTCTTAAATATCTTGTTTTTTTGAGCTAACTCAACAATGTGTTGGTGATAGGCATATTCAGAAAGAGCAGGAGGCAAATCAAGCTTCTCTTTGAGTAGGATATTTGCAGGAAAAGTCTTCTTTATTAACTCGGCCTGAGAAGAGACGCCTATTTTCTTAAGCATCTCTTGTATGTCAGTCTCATTAATACCAATATGCCTATCGGCCAGATAATTAGTTTTCATAGGGTTTAAGTTTTTAAAGTTCTACTAATGTGTGGATATGTCTGTGAAAAATGGGTTATACATTTTTTCGTGTCCTATTGTGGTCGAAGGACCATGTCCAGGATGTACCACTGTCTCATTAGGTAAGATAAAGAGTTTTCCGATAATATTCTGCTTTAAATCATTAAAATTACCTCCTTGCAAATCTGCACGTCCTACACTACCGTTAAAGAGTACATCTCCAACGATAAGGTCGCCCGACTCTCTATTGAAAAATACGACGCTACCAGGTGAGTGACCAGGTACCTCGAAGACTTCTAGTTTTGTATTACCAAAAGCAATGGTATCTCCTTGGTGAATATATTTACCTAGTGGAACAGGTTTCTCTTCGAGCTCAAAGCCAAACATACGGCCTTGTTGAACAGCACCGTCTAACCAAAACTCATCAGCTTGGTGCGCCTGAGCCTTCAGTCCATACTCTTCCATCATATAAGGGTTGCCCAATACGTGGTCAAGGTGTAAATGTGTGTTTAGCAGATGCTTTACAGTAAGTCCGTTGTCGGCGATAAATTGCTTTAGTTCTTCTTTTTCTCTAGAGAAAAACATTCCTGGGTCAATTACTACTGCTTCTTTGGTTTCGTCCCATAACACATAAGTGTTGACAGGGAACATATTGAATTCGAATTTCTTAATATTCATATTGTCTGTCTTTAGATTTGTTGATTTTAAATTGGCACATAAACCACCTTTTTAGTTTCGAAGAACTCTTCTTCGAACTCTTGGTTTAAGTCAAAAATAGTGACTTTGTTCTTTACAGGCATTACTTCACTTTCAAGCTCACCGCCTTTAAGGCAGATTAGTCCGTTGGGCAAAGCATTCTGTTGCTTCTTGCTGATGTTCTTTTTTATGATTTGCAAGAGGTCCATTAGTGGCATTACTGCTCTACTAACAACAAAATCGAATTCTTGTTTTTCTTCTTGCGCTCTTGCATGCTTAAAAGATACATTTGTTAGGCCTATAGCCCAGGCTACCTCCTGTGCAACTTTTACTTTTTTACCTATACTGTCCACCATGTGAAAATGTGTCTCAGGATACATAATAGCTAAAGGAATTCCCGGGAATCCACCTCCCGTACCCAAATCCATAACTTTAGAACCGGGTTTGAAGTTGATTGCCCTTGCAATACCTAGTGAGTGTAAGACATGGTGAGGGTAAAGGTTCTCAATATCTTTGCGAGAAATGACGTTGATTTTAGCGTTCCAATCAATGTACAAATCGTATAATGCTTCGAATTGTTTTTTTTGCTCGTCGCTTAAGTTTGGGAAGTATTTAAGAATTAAATCCATGATAGGTTGTTTGTTTCGATTTTGTTTAAAATAGGCCTTCTTTTTCAACCAGTCAAGCGTTTAGACAACCGTTGAGTTTCTTTTACAAAACTAGGAGTAATAACTTGTGGTACGGTGAAATTAAGCCTAATGACAAATATAATCTATTTATTACTATTTCCATTTATCTTGATGAGGCAGTTCACTAGAATCAAAAAGCCAAAAGAGCTTTTGTCTTTAACTTTAAACCCCTTATTCATGCAAAATGAATAAGGGGTTTAGTGACGATGGTTAGTACGATTTATTTTGTAATCCTTTATATATCAATAGTCTATAACAGCTTGTTTACTGTCTGGTTTTTCTTATTTAATAAGTCTTTTAGTTTAGCAAAAGGCACAGTTACCTGTGTTGGGCCCATTGCATAGGGAGCAATTTCATAGACATTATAAACAAAACAAACCCCCGTATCGGTAATTCTGATATTATTTGTTGATTCAATTGATTTGCTCCAATAGCCTTCTTTATCGAGAGAGTCTGTTTTTAGATCTTTCTTAAGTTGCTCCTTGATAAGCTCTGTTAGCTGATCTTTGGCATTGGGCAAGAAGAGTTCTTTAAACGTGATTTTGCTTTTGTTAGCCAAGTCTAAATTGAGGTAGTGAATGCTTGAAATCCCATGCGCACCTCCTGTATATTCGTAGCTAAGGCTCTCTATTACTAAAATGTCGTTTTTATATAACACAGGTGTAGATTGAAGTGTAATTTCGTAATTATACCAATGTCCTATATCATCTTTACTCTCTATTCGCTCAAGCTCTTCCTTATACATAGGTTGTATTTCGTCTATATAGCCTTTATTATAGTTTTCGGCAAACTTGTCAACTGCTTCTTGGTCTTTTAGGCTTGTAAAGGATTTGCCAAAATTAAAAACAGAGATTTGGCTTTGAACCCACTCCATAAGTTGAGTATCACCCTTAACAGGGTATTCAACATTAAATTCAAAAGTTGCTTTCGGAGCCTTTTCATCGTTGAATAGGTGAGTCTTTCCTTGTTTAGAAAAGTTTTTAAACACTAAGTCTCCAGTCTTATTGGCTGTTGAGCAAGAGGAGAAGAAAAATAGCATGCAAATTAATAGGCTATTTCGGATAAGTAAGTTTTTCATTTTGTTAATATTTTATTTAATGAACAAATTTACACAAACTAAAGTTCTCCTCATCAGTTCAATACTAAATAGTCTTATATTAGTTACTTCCCATGCGACCAGTGGGTCATTTGCATGTAGCGAGTAACTCGTTTCGATTAAACGACTAGCTGGTTTTATCTCATGAACGATATTGACAAGAAGTTTAGCATATGAAATTCGGTAGGGCTTCTTGTTTTAACAGCTTTGTCTTGAAATCCTAAATTTAACAAAACTCAATAATGATTGGTCAATAGCTTGTAATAACCGATTATTAGTGCTATCTATTATAGTTTTAACTTATTCTTAGCAGAACAATTTTAGCATATGGTCTGTTAATAATAAGATATAACTCAACATTTTCATTGATTTTAATATCCTAATCCTAATAAACAAACTCTACAAATATGAATAAAATAGCACGTAAAACTTTTCCTGTTGTCAATATGAACACCGCTCGTTGTGGGCATAAAGTAGAGAAGGCGATAAGCGAATTGCTAGGAGTTATCGAAGTAAAAGCCAATGTGGAGAATAATACAGTATTGATAAAATACGATATTACTCGGATAACAGTTGGGCAAATTCGAGCTGGAGTACTTTCTGTCGGATATGATATTATTATTGATCAAGAAGATCAAATTGAATTACAAGAAAAAGAACAGATTACACGATACCAAAAACTTCGTGCGGAGGTTATCGGGTCTTGGGTTTTTGCAGTTCCTCTCTTACTTCTGTCGGTCAGTCGATTTTTTGACTCATTTACCTATGCTGGTTACCTAAGAATGTTGATGGCACTGACTGTCTTGTTGTTTTTTGGCAGAGGATTCTACTCAAGTGCTTGGAGCAAGATCAGAAGAAAGATCTATGGTGTTGACCTTTTGGTTGCAATAAGTGTAAGCGTTGCTTTTTTATTTAGTGTGTTTAATACTTTTTGGCCTCAATATTGGATTATTAATGGGATTGTCCCTACAACTTATTATGGTTCGATTGTAGTAATCATAGCTTTTGTTTTGACTGGTAAATTTCTAGAAATCCGTACCAAAGGTAGTACGACCTTGGCTATTCGTAACCTGATGGGGCTTCGTCCTAAAACTGCAATAGTTATAAGTCAAGGGGAACATCAGCAAACTCCACTTAAGAAATTACAGGTAAATGATGTGATTCTTATTGAACCAGGCGAAAAGATTCCTATTGATGGTGAAGTAATTGATGGAGCTTCTTATGTAGATGAAGGCATGTTATCGGGTGAACCTTTGCCTGTCGAAAAAGCGATAGGTTCAAAAGTTACCGCTGGTACAGTAAATCAGCGTGGCCGCCTCACAGTACGTGCCGAAAAGGTGGGTGAAGATACTTTCTTAGCTCAAATTATACGTATGGTTCAGGAAGCTCAAAGCTCGAAAGCTCCCGTTAAGCGTATTGTAGATAGGGTAACCTCGGTATATCTTCCTATTGTGCTAGTAATCTCGCTATTGAGTTTGATGGGTTGGCTAATTTTTGGAGGTGAATCTCGTGTGGCTTATGCACTCTATACTGCTATATCTGTATTGATTATAGCCTGTCCTTGTGCTTTGGCCTTAGCTTCTCCTATTGCTCTTTTGGTAGGTGTAAATAAAGGTATGCATCAGCACATCCTTATTAAAGATATGTTTGCCCTTGAGCAAATGCATAAAATTAATACTGTCGTCTTTGATAAGACTGGAACAATCACTGAAGGACGACCAGCCATTGTGGGGTGGTTGTGGGCTGTACCTCAAGAGTTGAAGTATAAACAAATACTTTTAGCTGCAGAGTCGCGCTCAGATAACCCACTTGCTTTAACCCTGCTCGAGGAGTTGTCTATGAAGCAGAAGGTCAAACCTGTAGATTTAGAAGCAGTAACGAATATCGCAGGTAAAGGACTGATTGTCGAGTATGAAAAAGAAAAATATTGGGTGGGTGGTAAACGTCTGAAACAAGAGTTTAAAGCTGAAGTTAAGGGTGCTCTAGTAGAGATGTTGGGTAGCTACGAAGAAAAGGGCTATAATATTATCTACTTCGGTAAAGAAGACCAATTACTCTCAATTATTTCTGTAACTGACCAGTTGAAACCCTCTTCTCTATCAGCAATACGAGAGCTTTCGAGAATGGGACTTCAGGTGACTATGTTAACAGGAGATAGTGAGCGTAGTGCAAAGGCTGTGGCTCGAAAACTAGCAATCGACTCCATCAAAGCCGAAGTTCTTCCAGATGAGAAAGAAACTTACATTCGTGAGTTGCAAGCTCAAGGTCGCCGTGTAGCGATGGTCGGTGATGGGATAAACGATTCGCAAGCTTTAGCTTGTTCGGATGTGAGTATTGCCATGGGTAGAGGAACTGATATTGCAATGAATGTTGCGATGATTACACTAATGACCTCTGACCTCTCTTTGCTTCCTCGTGCGATTCGCTTGTCTAGACGTACGGTACGCTTAATACGCAAAAATATACTTTGGGCTTTTGTCTTCAATATCTTGGCATTGCCTGTTGCTGCTGGCTTATTAGTACCTATTACAGGTGCTTTGTTGAGCCCAGTGCTTATGGGAAGCGTTATGGCATTATCATCAGTATCTGTTGTTCTAAACTCGTTGACCTTAGATAGAAGTAAGATTTAAAATCTAATGATTTATATGTTAAAAGGGCCTTAATATCATCGTGTATTAAGGCCCTTTTAAGTGGATCTTTATCTAAACAAGCATAAAGCTTTTATCTCTTTTGTTTGTAGGAGAGTGGGCTCATACCTACATATCTTTTGAAGTATTTACCAAAAAATGAGGGCGTAGGGAAGTTGAGAGCATAAGCTATTTCTTGTACCGACATATTGGTTGATCTCAATTTTGCTTTGGCATCCATGATTACAACATGTGCTATTAAGTCGAGCACAGTTCCACCAGTCACATGTTTAACAGTAGTGCTAAGGTGCTGTGGAGTAAGTTTTAATTGTTCGGCGTAGAATTGTGCTGTACGCTCATTCATATAGTTTTGGGTAATCAGTAATAATAGCTCCCTATAAATTTCTTCCTGGCGTGTGCGTGTTACCTCTTTAAACGGATGTTCCTGATAAATATTAGCAACAGCTATAAGAATTGATCGCATGGCACATAGAATAATTTCGGGATGAACTGGGACTGATTCGTCGTTAGATAGTTTTGCCCAAAGTGTAAAATAGTCTTCTAAGTAAGATCGGACATTGTCCGCTACGCGTATGACAGGTTTCTCTATTATTTTATGATAAGAGGTTGCCGTAACCTCCATTAAGTTAATTTGACTAATGGTATCGCCCGAAAAACCAGTAAAGCAGAGGCGAATGGGTGATGTAGATTCTTTAAACTGAATAATAGAGCCAGGAAAAAGAGTAATTAAGTCACCTTTTCTGATTTTATAGTCAATTAAATTTATCGAAACATTCATTTCGCCTTTCAAACATATAGCGAAAATACCCGCTTGAAGTCTGCATGCTTGCTTATATAAATTAAGCAAATCTTGCGTGATGTTATGCCAAGCTAAAACACTGCTAGGTAGGTCAACTTGCGGAAAATCGAAATCTAAATTAATCTTACTTGCCATGAAAACAAATATACTATATTTTACTAACTCTATATCTGATAGTTTTCTTATTTTAGTAAATAATTATTCTCAAAGAGCAGAATTCGATATTAATTTGTCGTGTGCTGTTTATTTCTTGTATTAAAATTAATTATAGCACTATGGATATGCAAATTGTAGATTGGAATGAAATTTCTTATGCTGAGGCTTGGGAAAAGCAAACGGCTCTATTTAATGAAATAATCGATGCAAAGCTAAGTGGGAAACAATACGTTAATAATATTGTATTTTGTCAGCATCCCCCAGTTTACACTATCGGGAAAAACGGTCACGACAATAACATGTTAATAGGTGAAGCTTTATTAAAACAAATAGGAGCTACTTACTTCCACATTGATCGTGGTGGTGATATTACATATCACGGGCCTGGCCAACTTGTTGTTTATCCTATTCTCAACTTAGACGACTTCAGGTTAGGTCTAAAAGAGTATATCCACCTGCTCGAAGAGGCTGTAATTTTAACTTGTGCTGATTATGGGGTTTCAGCAAGTCGGCTCGATAAGGCTACAGGTGTATGGTTAGATGTCGATTCTGCCCACCCCAGAAAGATATGTGCTATCGGTGTAAAGTGCAGTAGATTTGTCACTATGCATGGACTAGCTTTTAATGTATCGACCGATCTGAGCTATTTTAACCATATCAATCCTTGTGGTTTTGTTGATAAGGGCGTTACCTCCTTAAAGAAAGAATTAGGCAGAGAGCTCAACCTGAATGAGGTTAAAGAAAGACTTAAAAAACACCTCATAGATCTCTTTAAACGTTAATATTGCCTCTTGTTTGGAGAGTTGTATGAAGGGGCTGTTTTTATATCTGGTTGTTTATCAGTAGTGTAACTCGTCGAGGGGTGATTATATTTAGATATTATTTGCATTACTTAGTATTAATCTTGTATATTTGTCAATGTTTGCTAGGTTAGACTAAATTTTAGTCTACTAAGAGGGAATGCCGTGAAATTCGGCAGCAATACCCGTTGCTGTAAGTCTGTTAGTGAAAGCTAATATTAGAACTACTACAATCCACTACTTAATATATAATTAAGTGGGAAGGATCTAAATCAGACGAGCCAGAAGACCTACCTATCGCAAATTTATTAATGCATTTGTGCCACGGGACCATGGACATAGCTAGTACTTGAGTGAATTTCACTTAAGACTTTCTGTATTGTTTTCGATTAACAGTCTCTCACACAAACAGTCTATTTAAAGTTATACTCGGCTAATTAATCAGTCCTAGCTATGCTTTTTCTACACTGTTGGTTGGAGGTAGAAGCCGTTGCACAGCTTGTATTTGGTTTTATTATTCTAATAATAACTAATAATACTGTTGTGATGAATTGTAAATTGATTTTTAAGAATCTCTTTTTGGTATCCTTACTACTAATTGGCGTTACTGCTTGTAGCGACAATGATAATCCTAAGGGAGGTGAGGTTAGTCAAGATTTAACGACTACTATTGAACGTATAAACCAGAGTGTTGAAAGCATGCAGCACTTAGTTACTATGCTTTCAGAGCATAGAAATATTACTGAGGTAAATCTTGAGGCTGGCTCTGCTGACCTGAAGTTTCGAGATCTTGCTACTGTATCGGTTTATTCTGGTCAAACTAACTCTGCTATACCAACTTTAAGCTTTGCTAAGAAGGATAATAAATATTATTGGACTGTTGTTTACCAAGGTAAAACAACCGAACTAACAACGATTAGTAGAGATCCTCTAGAGGTAAAACCTTTAAAGACTAGTACAGGATTTCCTGTGATTGGTACTCTTTATAAGGAAGGTATAGGTCAAATTTGGACAGTTGATACAGGGTCGGGGAGCTATGCTCTACTCGATGAATCTGGAAAAGAAATTTTAGCATCAGCTGATCCTAAGTTTACTGCCTTTGACAATATTGAGCTTTCAAACGCCGACTATATAGGATTAAGCCTAGTAGGGATTGAGGATGTTCTGAAAATATCACGTGTAGACATCTCTTTTAGAATCAGCCTTCCTGAAGATAATCTTCCCGTACTCTTCAAGTACGAAGCTAGCCAAGAGGTTAGCTATTCGGTTAATAATCTGACTGAAGTTGCAATAAAGGCGATACTGGACTTGCTAACTTTACCCGCACAACTAGTTAAGGGATAAAAAACTATCTTTATCCAATGAAACAACGAAAAGTATACGACCGCGAGTTTAAAGAAAACGCAGTTAAGCTTAGCTATGAAAGAGATAACTTGAGTCAGTTTGCTAGTGAGCTAGGAATCTCCGTAAAGCAACTTTATAGTTGGCGTAGCCAATACAAGCTTAAAGGTTCTGAGAGCTTTCCAGGCAATGGTAATACAGCCGT
>NZ_AQWS01000028.1 GCF_000375405.1 Bacteroides propionicifaciens DSM 19291 = JCM 14649
AACCGATGATTCTGTGATGAAATCAGTATATTTAGCCGTTAGAGAGGCCACAAAGAAGTGGTCAATGCCTATCAGGGACTGGGGCATAATTTTAAATCAGTTCCTAATTATTTACAAAGAAAGGGTCAGGCTATAACAATAACCCAACCCAAGCTTAATTTACTTACACACTTCCTGAGACAGTATCTTATTCGATAAGCTAATCGGTAAATAGAATAAATCAAACCACTCTAAAACAATATGAGCTATTTAAAACTTTAAATAGCTCATATTGTTTTAGAAAGCTAGATCACAAATTGTACCTAACTTTCAAATTTACTTCTTCAGCCGCTTACGCTTTATTCGTCTAAAGTAAAGGATATAGCCCGTAATAGGCAGTGTAGCGCCAAATAGAGCTGTAAGCCCTGTAAGGAGTGGACCAAACCAGCCGCCCCATCTCCCTGTATGGAGTAGATAAGCCCAACGCATAACCTTTGAGCTGTTCTCTCGCTCATTAAAGTCAATACGCATCATCTCTCCTGTTTCTCGATTCTTACGATGTACTACAGCAACACGATCGGGAACACGCCCTACAGTGATTGTACTAGTTACAACGTTGCGATACCCTTCAAAAGACCACATCAATCCCGTAAAACACATCACTAGTAACATAATCATAGCATAAACTCCCCAAACTCTGTGAAGATCCAATACCTTTCGAGAAAAATTTCCATTCTTCTTGATTACCAGGTTGTTCTTAACCTTGTTCCACTTCTTTGGTAACCAAATAAACAATCCACTTATCAAAATTACGATGAAGAAGACGGTAGATATTCCAACAACCAATTTGCCCACAGCGCGGGTGGGGTCGAGCAACCAGCGATGAAATCGCATCATAGTTCCATAAAACTCTGGCCAGCCTTGCCATAAGGGACGAATATATTCATCAAGGCTCATTACTGCACCCGTAAAACAAACTATTGTAATAATAAGACCTGTAGGCAAAGCCAAAACCAAATGTAACTTCTTAAGGAACTTTTTCATAACTTTAATTGCGTTGTCGTATTGATTTGAATTGAAACACAAATTTCAGCTTAATATTGAAGATTGGCAATCGCTATTATTCGCTATTTATTACAGATCGACTACTCACTTTTGGGGATAAGAAAAGGCATACTATAGTTGTAGCATGCCTTTATCCTATTAAATAGTAGTTCTAGACTTATTCCCAGAAGTTCCAAAAATGATGTACGGGGCCGTGCCCCTTACCTATTTGATAAGCTGCACCTTTTTCAATGGCCATTACCATGTAGTTTTTAGCTTTAGTTACTGCCTCATCCATGGGTAAATCATGTGCTAAATAAGCAGCAACAGCCGAAGAGAATGTGCAACCAGTACCATGCGTATTCTTAGTATTAACACGGTCGGATGGTAAATGAAGTATCTCCTTAGTTTCAACATTATAAAATACATCGATCAACTTATCGTCTGTTAGGTGACCGGCCTTGAGAAGAACAGATATACCGTAAGTCTCGCCTAATTCCTGAGCCAATGTGGGCAAATTAGACTGTGATTCAATCTTATGTCCTAAGATTAGTTCTGCCTCTGGGATATTAGGTGTTAGGATTCGCACATGTGGAATCAAGTCTTTTTTGAGCGTTTCAATAGCTTCTTCCTGAAGCAAACGATCTCCCGATGTAGCCACCATTACAGGATCGAGTACAATATTTTTAATATTGTATGGCAGTATGGTGTCACGAACTGCACGAATAAGCTCGGAAGAGTGTAGCATTCCAATCTTAATAGCATCTGCACCAATATCATCGAGAACTGATTTAATCTGCCCAACCACAAAATCTACTGGAATAGGATGCACACCAGTAACACCAACTGTATTTTCATCGACTACAGCCACTATAGCAGTCGTTCCAAAGCAACCACAGGCTGAGAAAGCTTTCAAATCAGCTTGAATTCCTGCTCCTCCCGAAGGATCACTACCAGCAATAGATAAAACTCGCTTATATTTTTTCATTCTTATAATATTCTTTTTGATTTTAATATAATTTCTTTAAGCTCACTCGCTGCAGAGGCTGGGTTAACAGCCGACATAATTGCTGAAACTAGTGAAACTCCTGCACATCCCGACTCAATGACGCTTGCTACGTTCTCCTTATTAATTCCACCAATCCCTACACTTGGATGAACTGACAATTGGTTTATAGCAGCCGAGCCATCCAAACCAACAGCTGCTGCTGTGTCTGTTTTGGTAGGAGTCGAAAAAACTGGTGAGACACCAATATAATCGATATCTAAACTGTTGGCTAGCTTAACATCTTCTAATGTTTCGACTGAAAGACCAATGATTTTATCTGGCCCCAGAAGTTTACGCGCTACAGAGTAAGGCAGATCCGACTGTCCAATATGTAACCCTTCAGCATCAACAGCCAAAGCGATATCTAATCGGTCATTTATAATTAGTGGGACTTGATAGCAACTTAAGATTCTTTTCAAGCGCAAAGCCTTCTCATAAAACTTTCGAGACGAACAGGTCTTCTCGCGAAGTTGAACTAGGGTAACTCCACCTTGAACTGCCGATTCGACTATCCGATCAAATTCCTCATCTGAAGTATTTCGGCTATCAGTGACTAAGTATAGGGAAAGATCAAATGTTGATTTATTCATTGCTTAAGGCTTTAATGTATAGAGTTCGTCAAGAAAGTTGACTTGAAAAGAACCTGGCCCTTGAGCGTTTTGTGCTGCACGATAACCAGCATAGCTCATAAGTTGCATAGCATGTGTTGCAGCCTCCAAAGCATCAGAATTTACAGCTACAAAAGCTGCAGTAAGAGCAGTAGAAGTACAGCCCATCCCAGTAACTCGGGGCATAATAGCCGATCCACCTTCAACTTGATGTATAGTTACACCATCAGTTATGTAATCAATAGCCCCACTGACTGAAACAACCGCACCTGTCTGTTTTGCAAGCTGTTTGGCTGACTCTATGGCTGATTCAGAGCTATCAGTGCTATCAACACCCTTAGTCGCGCTATCGGCACCAATTAGTGCCATAATCTCGGAAGCATTTCCGCGAATGATCGTAGGACGGCACTCTTCTATTATCTGTTGACAGACCTTCAGGCGATAAGGTGTCGCACCTGCCCCAACGGGATCAAACACAATTGGTATAGCTCTTTGTTTGGCTACTTTACCAGCCAACAACATGGCTTCGACCCAACGAGGACTCAGGGTACCAATATTCAGAACTAAAGCGGATGATATTTTGGCCATGTCCTCGACTTCTTCCACTGCATGTGCCATCACGGGAGAAGCCCCAATAGCTAATAGAGCATTAGCAGTATTATTCATTACCACAAAATTGGTAATATTATGAACCAGTGGTGACTGTGAACCTATGGCAGCAATATCTTCCCAAAAGGATTTATCTAATTTCATATCTAAGAGTTATTTGTATAAATAAGATTATGCCATCTGATAGAGTAGATAAAACATCAAGTAACTAAAAACAAAAAACCATCTCGCTTATACGAAATGGTAAATTATAAATAGCAATAAGCCAGAATAAAACCATTTCCCTACGATGTCAATTACAACATATCAGGTAAACAAGGGTTATATCTCAGCCATAACTTTTAAATAGTTGTAGCACCCCCAACAGCATGAAGCAAACTTAATAAAATTATACTAAATGAGAGATTAATAATAGGAATACTTTAACCAATCCTTTTGAAGTAATACAGATCAGCCGCCACTCTTTTAAAAGCAATGTCTTTGGTAATATTTTAGATAATCCATACCTTTGCACCCACTTAATAAAAGACGACATTTGTTTGTTATATCCGACAATTCTGGTCGTGTATATTTCAATAATTATCTTAATGTTTTAAGCTCTTACACATCATGAAATGAACCCATACGAATAAAGCGTTGGGTATCGAAAACATTATAAAACAGAACAAGGGAGATATGAAAGGAACAAGAAACCTCACAGAGGGACCAATAAACAGCCAGTTATTTAAATTGGCAATGCCAATCATGGCTACTTCATTTATCCAAATGGCGTATAGCCTTACCGACATGGCTTGGGTTGGTCGACTTGGTAGTGAGGCGGCTACAGTAGTGGGATCAGTAGGTATCTTTGTATGGATGACAACGGCACTATCTCTTTTGGGTAAGATTGGTTCTGAAGTTAGTATTGCACAAGCTGTCGGAGCACAAAACGAAAAAGATGCAAGAAGCTTTATCGCCCATAATTTCACCATTTCGCTAATCTTATCACTCATTTGGGGGGCTTTGTTTATCCTCTTCTCTCACCAAATTGTCGATGTGTTCAAGTTAGACGGAACAAATAGTAGTGGCCCAATTAGTACAAATGCTGTATCTTATTTACGAATCATTTCGTGTGGATTTCCCTTGATATTTCTAACCTCGGCTTTTACTGGAATGTATAATGCTGTAGGAAGAAGTAAAATACCTTTCTATATCAGTGGAACAGGTCTTATCTTGAATATGGTTCTAGACCCACTGTTCATCTTTGGTTTAAAGTTGGGAACTGATGGTGCTGGTTATGCTACTGTTATTTCGCAAGCCATAGTATTAGCTATCTTCGTTTATAATATTAAGATTAAGAACCCAATTTTTGATCACGTAGCCTTCTTCACTAAACTAAGGAAAAAGTATACTAAACGTGTATTAAAGCTTGGCTCACCCGTAGCACTATTTAATTTGCTATTCGCTTTTGTTAATCTCTTCTTATCTCGACTAGCCTCTGATTATGGTGGCTATATTGGTGTAATGACACTTACAACGGGTGCATTGATCGAGGGAATCACTTGGAACACAGCCCAAGGTTTCTCGACAGCACTTGGCACTTTCATTGCCCAGAACTATGCGGCTGGCAAATATGACCGAGTTATACAGGCTTGGAAACTAACCCTTAAAATGTCCGCAGTCTTTGGACTTGCATGTACCATTCTCTTTGTTGGGTTTGGAGATACTGTATTCTCACTATTTGTACCAGGAGAACCCGAAGCCTTTAAAGCTGGTGGACTCTATTTACAGATATCTGGGCTATCACAATTATTTATGACACTCGAAATTACGAGCCAGGGTGTATTCTACGGTTTAGGTCGCACAACTCCACCAGCAGTAATCAGTATATTCTTTAATTATTCTCGTATCCCCATCGCTCTTGTCTTAACAGGAACTATTGCGATTGGTGGAATTGCTATGGGTGTGGAAGGCATCTGGTGGGCCGTGAGCTTAACAAGTATATGCAAAGGAACTTTCCTTACTTTATGGTTATTCTTCATCAAAAACAAAGTTTTAAACCCTAAGAGCAAAGGATATTCGTTAGAGGGATAAAATTCAGAAAGAATAAAAACTCCGTGCTTAAAGAACAAAAAGCAAAGCACATCCGTTATAATTTATAGGACAAATTCAATTCAGATATTAACCGTTTTTTATAAATAGTATTGAAGTATGAACAAATTTAAGTTTTCAGCTATCCTACTAAGCGTAGCTGTTCTATTTACGAGTTGTAGTGCGCTACAATCTTCGAACACTGCCAAAGGTGGTGCAATTGGTGCTGGTTCGGGTGCTGCTCTTGGAGCTATCATCGGTGGTATTGCAGGCAAGGGCAAAGGTGCTATCATTGGAGCAGCGGTAGGAACTGCTGTTGGTGGTGGTGCTGGAGCACTTATCGGCAAAAAGATGGACAAAAATGCTGCTGAAGCAGCTGCTATTGAAGGTGCACAAGTAGAGAAAGTTGAAGATAGCAACGGCCTAGCAGCTGTAAAAGTCACTTTTGACTCAGGTATTCTTTTTGCTTTTAACTCATCATCTCTAAGTGAAGCTTCTAAACGCTCTCTAAGAGAGTTTGCTAACATCCTAAAACAAGACCCTACTATTGATATTTCAATTATCGGAAAGACTGACAAAGTAGGTTCTTACGATGCAAATATCACCGTATCAAACAGACGTGCACAAGCAGTTAAGAACTACCTACAAATCTGTGGGGTTAGTGACTACCAATTTAAGAACGTTACTGGTGTAGGATATGAATTATACGACGATGCACTACTTCCAGAGCAAAACCGTGTGGTAGATATCTACATGTATGCTAGTGAGCAAATGATTAAAAATGCAGAACAAGGAAGATAAGAAATTATCTATACCCAATCTCATTTAGATACTAACAGCGCTATGTTAACCTAAAACACAGCGCTTTTTTTATGTTGGATATTGCATAACCAAGAAGCGTTTGACAATAAAAAAAAGTCTGGAAGGAACTTTTCGTTCCGACCAGACTTTAAACTACTATTTTTTACTTAGTATATTAGTTTTCTTTATTTGTTCTTTCAATGTAAGCTAGAACATCACCTTTGTTAACGCGATCTCCTTGCTTAGCAGTAACCTCGATCACACGACCTTCAAAGTTAGCTTTTACAGGACGGTGCTCACCCCAGCTAGTTGTGATGTAGCAGAAGTTATCTTCAGGTTTGAACTCTTTGCCCACAGCTGGAGCTAGAGAATCTGCATCTACATCAATTTCCCAAATTACTTGTCCTTTAACTTCAGCAGTTACAGGCTCGTATTTTGCGCGTTTGATTGCTAAGATGTCTTCAGCAGTATAACCTTTGTCAGCTAATGCTTCTTCTTTAGCTTTAGCTAGTTCTTGGATGAAACGTTCTTTAGCAACACCCGACTTGTAGTCACGGTATTGTCTGTCGTGCATAGCCAATTCGAATAATTCTTCGTCATCTTGACCATAATCCCAACCATTTTCATCCATCTCCTTACGATACTTATCAAGTTCATCTGGATAATTTTCTTGAGGATCTTTATCTGTAAACTCGTAACCTTTTTCTTTAGCTAGAGCTACAATCTCTGGTGCTAGTTTACCTGGAAGCTTACCGCTTTCACCAAGAATCATACCCCAGATATGTTTATCCATCATTGAGAATTTAGGATCACCCTTAACTTCACAAAGGATATTCATTAGTGCAATATTTTTAACGTATTGGCTAAATGGAGTTACAAGTGGTGGGTAACCAACCATTGGCCATACATATTGAACTTCTTCGAATAGTTTAACTAAAAGATCATCGATAGTAAGCTCTTCTTTACCTTGGTTTCTCAACATCAAGTTAATACCTGAATGAACACCTTCAAGATCGGCCATCATTGATCCCATCATACCTCCTGGTAAACCACTAGTCAACAATAAAGAAGACATTAGTTTGTTACCTGGGTTCATAAAGTAACCCAAGAAGTCGTCGATAAACTCTTGTGTTTTAGCACGAGCTTTCATGTAAGCCTTCATGTCGATTTCAGGAACTTTAAAACCTGCATCTTTCAACATAGCTTGAACTGAAATTACGTCTGGATGAACCTTACCCCAAGAGATAGGCTCCATAGCAACGTCGATAACGTCAGCACCGTTTTCACAAACTTCAAGGATAGAAGCCATTGATAGACCTGGTCCTGAGTGTCCGTGGTATTCAATGATAACTTCTGGGTGTTTGTCTTTAATTGCTTTGGTTAGTTTTCCTAAAAATTCAGGACGACCAACACCAGCCATATCCTTCAAACAAATTTCAGGAGCACCAGCTTCGATTAACTGATCAGCAATCTTTGTATAATACTCAACAGTATGAACTGGTGAGAAAGTGATACATAGAGTTGCTTGTGGTATCATACCCGCAGCCTTAGCATATTGGATAGATGGAATAATGTTACGAACATCATTTAGACCACAGAAAATACGAGTAATATCAACACCTTGTGCATTTTTAACCTTGTACATTAATTTGCGCACGTCAGCAGGTACAGGGTACATACGTAGAGCGTTTAAACCTCTATCTAGCATATGAGTCTGAATGCCTGCCTCATTGAATGTTTTTGTAAATGCACGAACAGCTTTATTAGGGTTTTCACCGTAAAGCAAATTCACTTGCTCAAAAGCACCACCATTTGTCTCAACACGACTAAAACAGCCCATTTCAACAATTAACGGAGCGATTTGTACCAACTGATCTAAACGAGGTTGGTATTTACCTGAGGATTGCCACATGTCTCTATAAACGAGACTAAATTTTATTTCTTTCTTCATAGTGATAGAGTTTTTAGAATGACTTCAATTCCATATTATTTATATACAAAAATATAACTTTATAGCTATACTTGTCTAGATGTTTGATGACTTTTTAAATTTTAAACCAAATTAGTGATTTATTTCCATAATCAAAATAAATAGCGACAAAAAAGGTAATCTATTCTCATAATAGATCACCTTTACCAAATCTGCTACCGTTTTTCTCGGTATATTTATAAGAAGTCTTTTAAATCGTCTTGCAATTTTTGTCTTGTGAAGAAGATTCTGCTCTTCACAGTTCCCAATGGTAATTCCAATTTGTCAGCAATTTCACGATACTTAAATCCTGATACATGCATTGTAAATGGAATACGGTATTCGTCTGGTAATGCATTTACTATTTTATGCATTTGTTTTAAGTCGTAAGCACCACTTGCACTTTCTAAACCTGAGTCTTGAGGCAGGTTTAAGTGATATAGATTATCTGTTTTATCAACAAATGTTTGTTCCCTAACAATCTTTCTATAATTATTAATAAAGATATTACGCATTATAGTATAGACCCAACCTCTAAAGTTGGTATTAGGAATATATTTATCTTCATTGTCAAGAGCTTTTAATGCTGTCTCTTGTAATAGGTCATTCGCTTCTTCCCTGTCGGAAGTTAGTTTATATGCAAAGCGAAGTAACTCTTCTTGTGCTCCGATTAATTCTTTTCTAAAGCTTAAACTTTTCATACTTTGCTGTTTTAAAATTATTAACTCTGTTTGTTTCCTTCAATTCAAAAGTAGCAAAGAATTTTAAATTAAAGGACATGGAAACCATCATAAAACAGGGTGAAAACTATCATAAAACAGTTTTTGGGTCATAAAAATCTAATTTTAGTTGTTCAATAGTCCGTTTTGTCCTAGATATAAATTATTTCGGCAGGATTTAACGTTACATTTAAGTGACAATAAGTATTAAATCCTCGTTAAAAAAGAAGCAAACCTGAACAATTATGCTTCAGGCTTGCTTAATCTTTTGAAATATCACTTGTATTTATTAAACGAAGCTATCGATTTAAAGGCTTTACGTTTCTTAATCTTCTTCTGGTTTAAGGAATAACCAATAACAACATCAAGCAATACCCTTTTTTTGGAAGGAATCTCCAAAAGATGTTTGAATCTTTCCTCATCAAACCAACCCAATATGCAAGAACCTAATCCACAATCTTCGGCAGCCAAAGCAATATGTGAAGCTAAGATTCCAATATCCATTAATGGGTAATACTTATTCTTTAGTTTACTCCCCAATATTGACGTTAGATTTCCAGATTCTTCTACAATTACTAGATGAACAGGAGCGTCTTTAGCAAACTTATTCATCCCTAATCCTGCAGCAGCTTTTCCTATTTCGACAGCCAGATCAGTCTGATCGACTACTATTATTTTCCAGGGTTGCGCATTGCAAGCAGAGGGTGCTAATTGAGCAGCCTCTAAAATATAGTTTAGCTTTTCGGGTTCAACCAAACGAGTCGCATCAAAACGACGATCACTTTGGCGAGCTTTGACTAACGATAGAAAATTAAAAGATTCATCCATAATCATTAAGGTATAAACAGACTACTCAGCTGTAAGTTCTTGCAAGCGGCTAATATACTTTCCAATAATATCAAACTCTAAATTCACAACACCACCCACCTGGATAGCATGAAAATTAGTGTACTCATATGTATAAGGTATGATAGCTACAGTAAACGAATCCTCAGTAGGTTCACAAACCGTCAAACTAACACCATTAATAGTTACTGAACCTTTATCGACCGTAAAATAGCCACGTTTAGCCATTTCTTTGTCGAATTTATATTTGAAGGTAAAATACCAGCTACCATTTGCATCTTTGATTTCTGTGCATACTGCTGTTTGGTCAACATGCCCTTGAACAATATGTCCGTCAAGTCGACCATTCATTTTCATGCTTCTTTCAACATTAACCAACTCACCTACCTTAAGCAAACCTAAATTGGATCGATCAAGGGTTTCACGCATAGCAGTAACAGTATAGTTGCCTTCTTTTAAGTCAACCACCGTTAGGCAAACGCCATTATGTGAAATGCTTTGATCAATTTTCAAGTCATTCACAAACGAACATGTTAGTGTAAAGTGTACATTATCGTTTTCTTTAACGATATCGACAAGTTTGGCTGTTTCTTCTACAATTCCTGAAAACATAAGCTCTATAGATTTATGCCCTATCACATTATATATAATAGGTATGTTTATAATTATAGAAACAAATATAAGGAAAAGGTATGGATAAGTAGAGGTGGGCTTCAAAAAATGGGGCTTTTCACAAAGCCCCATTTTTAAGTTTTCAATAGGTATTAGTTCTTTTAAGGTAAAAAAGATTGTTTTAGGATAACGATGCAAATATAAATCAAATTTAAGATACTTACCAAACTCTTTTGTATGTCCTAAAACATATTCGTAGTTTAATCATAATAAGTAGCCTATTATTTTAATTAAATCTATACTTTGATTGTTGCGTTAGAACAAATATACTACATAATATTAAATTATTTCATTTTGTTGGTAAAATATTACCCATTTGGATAACATTTATCAGTATGAACGAGGTATTAATTAAAAAATATTTTTAATTAGTCGTAACACGCATTATACCTGTCTTGTTAATACTTATAGAAAATAGTAAAGCATTATACACAGAAGACTCAAGCGAGTTAGTGATACTAGTATAAGAAGTAAGTAGTTTAAGATAAATGACTAGGTCGTTTTGTAATCAACCCATGACTATCGCTGAAAGAAAATAACCTTATAGCAACAAGTCCTAACTACACTTTATAATATAGAGCACCAAAACCGATGACACAAGCATTAGATATAAAGATTTATATAGGACTTTATTAAACCAAATAAAGTTATCTTTGCCACTACAAGTAAATGAGAGAAAATTATCGTATTTTCGCATTCAAATTGAGATAATAAAGATATCATGACTGATAAGAAAATAACTGAAGCAACAGAAAAGAAGAGCCTCAATTTTATTGAGCAAGCGATCGTTAATGACTTGAAAGAGGGTAAAAATGACGGAAGAGTACAAACTCGCTTCCCGCCAGAACCCAACGGCTACTTACATATCGGACATGCCAAAGCAATCAATATAGACTTTAGCATGGCTGAAAAGTATGACGGAGTATGTAACTTGCGTTTTGATGATACTAACCCAGTAAAAGAAGATGTAGAGTATGTAGATGCTATCAAAGAAGACATCGAATGGCTAGGTTTCCATTGGGACAATATCTATTATGCTTCAGATTACTTCCAACAGTTGTGGGATTTTGCTGTAGAGTTAATTAAAGATGGCAAAGCCTATATTGATGAGCAATCAGCAGAAGAAATTGCAGCTCAAAAAGGAACTCCAACTACACCAGGTAAAGACAGCCCTTATCGTAATCGTCCTGTAGAAGAAAGCTTAAGCCTATTCGCAAAGATGAATACAGGGGAAGTTGAAGAAGGTGAGATGGTACTTCGTGCCAAAATAGATATGGCTAATGCCAATATGCATTTCCGTGACCCTATTATATATCGTGTGATTAAACACCACCACCACCGTACGGGTGATCATTGGAAAGCTTATCCGATGTACGACTTTGCTCACGGACAAAGTGACTACTTCGAAGGTGTAACACATTCTATTTGTACACTTGAATTTGAAGTTCATAGACCATTATATAACTACTTTATCGACGAGTTAAAAGACCACCTAGATGAGAACTGTGATTACAGACCTCGCCAGATGGAATTTAACCGTTTGAACCTTACCTACACGGTAATGAGCAAGCGAAAACTACTTACTCTTGTTCAAGAGGATTTAGTACACGGATGGGATGACCCTCGTATGCCTACGATCTGTGGTTTCAGAAGAAGAGGTTACTCTCCTGAGTCAATCAAAAACTTCTTAGACTTAATTGGTTATACGAAGTATGAAGCATTAAATGATTTCTCACTTCTTGAGTCAGCAGTACGTGAAGATCTAAACAAAAGAGCTACACGTGTATCGGCTGTTCTTGATCCAATTAAACTAATTATTACAAACTACCCAGAACATAAGGTTGAAGAACTTGAGTGTATCGACAATCCTGAAGATCCAAACTCACCAGTTCATAACATCGAATTTAGTCGTGAATTATGGATTGAACGTGATGACTTTATGGAAGACGCACCAAAGAAGTACTTCAGAATGACTCCTGGTCAAGAAGTACGTCTTAAAAGTGCCTATATCGTAAAATGTACTGGTTGCAAGAAAGATGAAGAGGGCAACCTTATGGAGGTGTATTGCGAGTACGATGCAGATACGCTAAGTGGTATGCCAGGAGCAAGCAGAAAAGTAAAAGGAACATTGCACTGGGTAAGCAGCAACCATTGCCTGCCTGCTGAGGTAAGACTTTACGATAGATTATTCACCGTAGAAAATCCAAATACAGAAGATAATAAAGATTTCAGAGAGCTTATCAACCCCGACTCTTTAACTGTATTGACTAACTGCTATGTAGAGAAGTATCTACAAAACTTTAAACCAGGGGATCACCTACAATTCCAACGTATTGGTTATTTCACACCCGATAAAGATTCCGCTACAGACAAACTTGTATTCAACAGAACAGTTGGATTGCGTGATTCATGGGGCAAAATAAACAAACAAAATAAGTAGTAACTATTATTTATGAATCAAAGAGGCTTTACTCAAGGAAACGAGCAAATGATTCCTCCATCCTTAGCTTTATATGAAGAATATAGAGCTAAGGGTGAGAGCCTTTATTTGGACTCCGACATATATTCTGACATTATCTATTATTACATAGAAAAAAAGGAGATTCAAAAGGCCGAATCAGCAATTGCTGACGGTCTTAATATTCATCCCAATAGTGCCGCAATACTTTTAGAAAAAGCATATATTCAATTCGATAAGGGTGATATTGAAAACTGCGAAAGAACAATTAACAGCATTCCTGATCAATCTGAACAAGAGGTGATCTTGCTCAAGGCTGACGTATTTTTGGCACAAGGAAAACTCGAAAAGACTATCGATATACTTGAGCCACTCAAACAAAAAGAAAGTTTGGATGTCATAACAAACTGTATCTACCTCTTCTTAGACTACGGCTTCAAGCAAGAGGCTAAAAAATGGATTGACTTAGGGAAAACTAAGTTTCAAAACCATACCGACTTTTTGATAGCAGAAGCAGACTTCTTTAAAGGAACTTATCAAATTAAAGAGGCTAGCAACACCTACGAGAAACTTATTGATAAAGATCCCTATAATGAAAATTACTGGATCGGACAAGCCACTTGTTTATTTCGTCTGCAACGCATGAAATTATGTGTAAAAGCTTGTAGATTGGGCTTAGCTGTCAACGATAAAAGTGCAGAACTCTATTCAACTCTAGGGCATGCCTATGCGTTACTAAACAAGTATGAATTAGCACTAGAAAATTTCAATACCGCCTATGAAATCACAAACTCAAACAAAGAAGAGTTAGAGGTGATGATTGAGGCGGTAAGCAGAAAAATAAAGAAGAATAAAAGCATACTTTCAAGTCAGGCTACAATTGAACAGACCCTTACGGATATGTTACAAAATGTATCAAAGGCAAAGAATGGTGAAGAGCAGGCTGATAACGAAGATGATATTAGCTTTATGGACCTTCTCGACTGCATCACGAGCAGAATCGAAGAGGAAGAAGAAAACCAAGAAAACAGCACATCACTTAGTCAAATAGATCCTAATCTACCAACCGATTTAATCGATTACTTTAATGATTTTTCTGATGATCAGGATGATGATAAAAGAGTAGAAAAAGGTCTAAGACTAGCACGAGAAGCCTATGACAGAGGCGATATGACTGCAGCAAAAGAATATCTCGACCAGCAAAGCCGTATATTTGAATCGACATATAATATAGAAAAACTAATAGATACACAAATCTATTTGAAAATGTACGATCAGGCAAATGTCTTTATAAATAGCTTAGAACATGAGACACCTAGTTACCTAAACACCCTTAGATTAACTGTAGTCACACTACTAAACGATGCTCTTGACCAAGAAGATAGTGCACATGGATACGACAGATTTGATAATATTGATAATGACAAACTCGAATTTGAAGTAACACAAGAAAATATACCAGAGTTTAGAGATCACTTACAAGATCATGGATTATATTTTCTTGCTGATTTAATAGACAAAAAATTTAAAAACTAAACAGATATGGAGTCGGTATCATTCATCCAGTGGTGTTTAGAACACCTCAACTACTGGACCATTACCCTTCTCATGGCCATTGAGAGTTCTTTCATTCCCTTCCCCTCAGAAGTTGTAATTCCTCCAGCTGCCTATAAGGCCACTGTCGGAAATGAGCTAAATATTTATCTAGTAGTGTTCTTTGCAACATTAGGAGCCAATATCGGAGCTTTAGTCAACTATTTTTTAGCTAAATGGCTCGGCAGACCACTGATTTATAAGTTTGCCAACAGCAGATTTGGTCATATGTGTCTAATTGACGAGAAAAAAGTTGATAAGGCTGAAAAGTACTTTGATAAACACGGTGCATTATCAACCTTCATTGGGCGATTGATACCTGCTGTAAGACAATTAATCTCAATCCCAGCAGGACTTTCAAGAATGAAGCTATCAACATTTCTTATCTACACCACACTAGGGGCTGGTATATGGAATATTATTTTAGCCGTTTTAGGTTATTATCTATCAAAGATGCCAGGTATAGAAACTGAGGCTCAATTAATAGAAAAGGTTACTGAATATAGTAAAGAACTAGGCTATATATTTATAGCAGTTGGTATCTTTATTGTAGGATTCTTCCTATACCACGGACTTAAAAGCAAAAAGAACAAACCTGCATAAAACAGAAAAGCGAATGAATCAATTAAGTTCATTCGCTTTTTATATTTACCTAAAACAGGATTTTTTATTTAAGTGCAGCCAGTGCCTTTTCGTAATTTGGTTCTTGTGTAATTTCAGGAACAAGCTCAGTATATTTTACTACACCGTTCTCGTCAATAACTACAACAGCACGTGCTAAGAAACCAACAAGAGGACCGTCAGTCATTAAAAGACCATATGCCTCATCGAATTTAGTTCCTCTAAAATCAGATAAAGCAATTACGTTTTTAATTCCTTCAGTAGTACAAAAACGAGATTGAGCAAATGGTAAGTCTTTAGAAATAGCTAAAACCACCGTGTTATCAAGTTTTGAAGCTTCTTGGTTAAACTTACGTACGGATGTTGCACATACAGCTGTATCCAAGCTTGGGAAAATATTAAGAATTACTTTTTTACCTTTCAATGAAGATAGAGATAAAGTAGATAAGTCTTCTTTTACCAACTCGAACTCAGGTGCTTTAGAACCATTCTTAACAAACTCACCTGCAAGGTTTACTGTATTTCCTTTAAATTTAGTAGTCATATCAATTATGTTTTTAGATTTATAATTATAAGAATCGTAATTTTTTCTTAGATTCATAAATATAAACAATAATAAGCGAACATAGTTCACAGATTATTGTTTTTTTAAAACTGAAAAGCTATCAAGAAATAGTTATAACAGATCACAGGCATACGTTATAAAACTATAAAGCGCTAATAAGTTTTATTCAAGTGCAACTTAAGAGCTTATAAATTATTAGCTTTGTTAGTAAAATAGGAATTTAATGCGTCTACAACTATATCCGACTTCAAAATATCTTGTACTAATCATACTAATCGTCTTGGGTTATCCCGTGCAAGCACAAATCAAGGGGATAGTCAAAGATGCGTCTAGTAATGAACCTTTGAGTTTCATATCCGTATTTTATGAAGGTACTACTCTGGGAACTGCTACAGACAATAATGGACGATTCTCAATAGCAAGAAAAGCCGGACAAAATGAATTGACCTTCTCGGCAATTGGCTATAAAACTCAAAAGGTTAAACTTACCCAACCCAACAAGCTTATTGAGGTTAAGTTACAACCCGATGAGTTTACTCTGGAAGAGGTTGTTGTAAAACCCAGCAGGCAGAAGTACAGTAGGAAGAACAACCCTGCAGTAGAATTGATGCGCAAAGTTATTGAAAGTAAGAAGCACCTGGAGCTTGAAGAAAATGATTATTATCAGTTCGATAAATATCAGAAGATGAAGAGCTCTCTAAATGATTTGACGGAAGAAAAATTAAGTAAAGGGCTTTATAAGAACTTCAATCTTAATCCAGAAAATCTTGAGAAGTCAGAGATCAGTGACAACTACATCCTACCTATCTCTATTCAAGAAACAAACTCAAAGGTTGTGTATCGTAAAAAACCTCGCAGTAAAAAAGAGTATGTTGAAGGAGTACGCTCTGTAGGTTTAGACCAATTTATATCCTCAGGAGAGTTATTAACAACGATGATTGCTGATGTATTTACAGAAGTAAATATTTATAAAAATGAAATGCGATTGCTAAATAGGCGATTTATCAGCCCAATTAGTGACCATGCTATCTCGTTTTATAAGTACTTCATTATGGATACGGTCAAAATTGAGCAAAAAGATTATACGCACCTTACATTCGTGCCACAAAACTCTCAAGACTTCGGGTTTACAGGACATATCTATATAGCTACAGATTCCACTTATGCAGTAAAAAGATGCAGAATGAATCTCCCCTACCACACGGGTGTAAACTTTGTGACGGGCATGAATATCGTTCAAGAGTTTGATCAATTAAAAGATGGTAGCTGGATACTTGATAAAGATATTATGACTGCCGATATGGAAGCGGTAAACTTTGTTCAGGGTATCCAAATTGAGCGAACGACACTCTACGATAACTATAGTTTTGAGCCAATCCCTGAGGAGAAATTCAAACAGCAATCTTCCGTTATTAAATTAGCAGAAGCTGGCCGTCGATCTCAAACCTATTGGGATGAAACTCGTCAGGAACCCCTGACTCAACATGAAGAAGACTTAGGTGGCTCTATTGAGAAGGTATCAAAGGCTCCTGCTTTCAAGTACATAATATTCGTAGCAAGCCTTCTTTTCGAAAATCACATGGAGACCAATCGAAAAGGTCGACCTAATAAATTCGATATTGGTCCAGTTAACACGTTTATATCAAGTAACCATATTGATGGAACACGTTTCAGGTTTGGTGGTAGAACAACTGCGGCACTCAATCCACAATGGTTTTTAAGTGGATATGGGGCTTATGGCCTTCGAGATAAAAGATGGAAATATGCTGGAGAGCTAACCTATACTTTTAAACCTCGTGAATTTTATCCTTGGGAGTATCCTATGCACAGCATGAGCTTTGCCTACCGCAATGAGGTAGAATCGCCAATGGATAAATTCTTGGATACCGATAAAGATAACGTATTTGTAGCCCTTAAAGCCTTCCCTGTAGATCAGATGCTTTATGTGAGACAAGGATCTCTAAGCTATAATTATGAGAATTATGGTGGGCTACTCGTTAGAGTAGATGCTACCCGAAGAAATGAAAAAGCTGCTGGCGAATTACAATTTATAAAGAATGATGGACTAAAAACAGTTGTTGAAGATTTTGCAACTTCTCAAATTAGAATAAATCTGCGTTATGCTCCAGGTGAACTTTATGTCAATACCAAGCAACGCCGAAAATTAGTACATAAAGATGTTCCTGTATTTACACTCTCACACGTTTTGGGCATTAAAGGTTTTATTGCTAGTAATTACAACACCAATATAACAGAAGCCTCTATCTGGAACAGATTTTGGCTGTCGTCTTGGGGTAAACTCGACATGAAGTTTAAGATGGGAGCACAATGGAATACCGTTCCATTTCCACTACTCATCATTCCTACTGCCAACTTATCATACACCACTCAAAACAATGAGGCCTTTAACCTGCTTCGCAACATGGAGTTCTTCAATGACAGGTATGTTGCACTATCCCTAATTTACGATATGAATGGTAAGCTCTTAAATAGAATACCACTAATACATAGGCTCAAATGGAGAGAGATATTCAAGATCAAAGCACTCTATGGTAACTTAACAGATAAGAATAATCCCTATAAGAGTAAAAACAGTGAGCTGTTCCTATTTCCTACTCGAAAAGGTGAAGTTACTAGCTTTGTTATGAAGAGAAACATACCCTATATAGAGGCTACTGTAGGAATTTATAATATCTTTAAGTTATTGCAGATTGAATATGTCCGAAGACTTACTTATCTTGATAATCCAGGTGCAACAAAACACGGAATACGAATCATGTTAAATATGGGTTTTTAAAATTATGCAACCACTAGCTGAAAGATTACGTCCCACAAGTCTAGACAATTATATCGGCCAACAACATCTTGTTGGACCTAATGGCCCTTTGCGCAAAATGATTGATGGAGGAAGAATTTCCTCATTCATTTTATGGGGACCTCCAGGTGTGGGCAAAACCACATTGGCCAAAATTATATCACATCAATTAGATGTCCCATTCTATACACTCAGTGCAGTTACTTCTGGGGTTAAAGACGTGCGAGAGGTTATTCAACAAGCCAAGAACAACCGTTTTTTTAACCAAATGAATCCCATCCTTTTTATAGATGAGATTCACAGGTTTAGCAAATCACAACAAGATTCGCTCTTAGGTGCAGTCGAACAAGGAGTGGTAACGCTAATTGGAGCAACTACCGAAAACCCATCTTTCGAAGTAATACGCCCCCTACTCTCCAGATGCCAACTTTATGTGTTAAAATCTTTAGAGCAAGAAGACTTAATTAGGCTAGTTCATCATGCCTTGGATACAGATCATATATTAAAAGTTCGCAAGGTTGAGTTAAAAGAATCAGAAGCGATATTAAGATTTTCGGGAGGTGACGCACGCAAACTTCTCAACATCCTTGAGCTTATCGTTACCTCTAGCCCCGAAGAACCTGTTTTAATCACCAACGAAAAGGTGACTAATCTTCTACAACAAAATCCGCAAGCCTACGATAAAGGGGGTGAACTGCACTACGACATTATATCAGCCTTTATAAAATCAATACGTGGAAGTGATCCTGACGGAGCAATTTACTGGCTAGCTCGCATGGTTGAAGGTGGTGAGGACCCTAAATTCATTGCTCGAAGGCTCGTTATTTCAGCTTCTGAAGACATAGGACTCGCCAACCCAAACGCTCTACTGATTGCAAATGCTTGCTTTGATACCATTCAAAAGATAGGTTGGCCCGAGGGGCGAATCCCCTTAGCACAAGCTACTATTTATTTGGCAACTAGCCCAAAGAGTAATTCGGCTTATATGGCAATCAACGAGGCACAAGCATTGGTCAAAGAAACGGGGAATTTACCCGTACCACTACACCTAAGAAATGCCCCAACCAAACTCATGAAAGACTTGGGGTATGGCAATGAATACAAGTATAGTCACAACTACGATAGTAATTTTGCTAAGCAAGATTATCTTCCAAGTGAGATAAAAAACAAACGTATTTGGCAACCTCAAAATAATTCGGCTGAGAGCCGCCATAAAGAGTGGCTACAGCATCTTTGGGGGGACAAGTACACTAAATAGAAACCTTATAAACATAATTAATTATGAAAATTGTAATTTTAGATGCTTATGTAACCAATCCAGGAGACTTGGAATGGGGAAACTTAGACGAACTAGGACAATGCGTCATGTACGACCGTACAAGTCGCGATCAAATATTAGAAAGATGCAAAGATGCCGATGTAGTACTGACCAATAAGGTTCCTTTTAAACGTGAAACCTTAGAAGCGCTTCCTAACTTAAAATATATCGGTGTTATGGCTACGGGCTATAATATCATAGATACTGTTGCAGCTAAAGAAACAGAGGTAGTTGTAACCAATATTCCTGCTTACAGTACAAACTCTGTAGCACAGATGGTGTTCGCACATATCCTAAACATAACACTACATGTTCAGAAACATTCTGATGAGGTACATTCAGGAAAATGGAGTAGAAATACAGATTTCTGTTTCTGGAGTACACCACTAATCGAACTTCACGGCCAAACCATTGGTATAATCGGATTAGGCAGCATTGGTATGGCAGTAGCTCGCATAGCACTGGGTTTTGGTATGAAGGTTATAGCCTATACTTCTAAAGCGCAAATGCAACTACCCAAAGAGATTAAGAAAGTAGAACTAAACGAACTCTTTGAACAATCGGATATTCTCTCTTTACACGCACCGCTTACAGATGACACACGAAATATCGTCAATGCAAAGACTCTAGCTCTAATGAAACCTACAAGTATTATTATCAATACAAGTCGTGGTCCACTAATCAATGAAGACGATTTAGCAGAAGCTCTCAAGAATAAAACAATCTATGCTGCAGGAATTGACGTAATGTCGCAAGAACCTCCTAAAGCTGATAACCCTCTATTAGGGGTGGAGAATTGCTTTATCACCCCACACATTGCTTGGGCCAGTTTAGCTGCAAGAAAAAGATTGATGGAAATATTAATTGATAACCTTAAAGCATTCATTAATGGCAAACCAATCAATCAGGTGAATCCATAATTGATATCCACACAAAACATAAAATCGGATCTAAACTGCTTATTAGCTTTTAGATCCGATTTTTTTATGCTCATTGAACAACTCTAAAATAGGTCAATAAAAAAACAGCGAGAACACCTTATGGCTTCCTCGCTGCTTTGTGAAATGAAACTTAATAGTTATTAGTAGGTATTATTATTTTTAGAGTTGATCTCTTCAATAGTAATTTGAGATATATCAATGCTCTTCCAAGCGTAATAAATATAAGCTATAACAAATGGAACCAAGAATGATACATAAGTCATAACCTTGAGTGTAAATTTGCTTGAGCAGCTATTTGCTAAAGTTAAAGAGCTTTGCAAATCAGCATTCGATGGGTAATAAGCAGTGTTATTGTATGCAGCTACTAACAATAGAGTAAATACAGTAAGCACGGTACCAATACCAGCAAACCAAATTCCTTTATTATACTTAGGTTTAAGGATTGTCGCTATAATACCAAACAATACTCCAACCACACCCAGCAAGAATACAACAAGTACTATTGGCATTTCAATGAAGTTAATTAAGTATTTGTAGGGTACAAGAGATATCACCTGAGTAGTAGGATCAACAGCAAAACCATCTTTGAGCAATACATAAACTACAAATGACAAGAAGAATACTAAGAATAAACCAGTATTAATAATCAAGTGTTTCTTACATCTAGTAATAAGAGGTTCGAAGTTAATATTATTGATAAAATAAAGAATTCCTAAAACTCGAGCTAAGAAGAAGACAGCAAGACCTAAACATACATTCCATGGATCAAGCAGTGCATCAAGTCCATGAGAAGCATTTGCCCACTGACTGATTACAATAGAACCTGTTTCGTTTAAGATATTACCTTTGTCAACTAAGAAGTTCGATCCTGTAAAGAATGTCGCTACAGCTCCACCCAAAAGAACAGGGCCAAGGATACCATTAATAACCAAAAATATACGATAAGTTTTCACACCTAGTAAGTTTCCAGCCTTGTTTTGGAACTCATAACTTACGGCTTGAAGTACGAAGCTAAATAAGATGATCATCCATAACCAATAAGCACCACCAAAACTTGTACTATAAAATAAAGGGAATGAAGCAAAGAATCCACCACCAAAGGTTACAAGAGTTGTAAAAGTAAACTCCCATTTTCGTCCTGTGGAGTTAATTACTAGTTTTTTCTCATCTTCAGTCTTACCTAGAGAGAAAATCATAGAGTTACCTCCTTGCACAAATAGTAAGAATACAAGTATTGCTGCTAGCAAGGATATGATTGCCCACCAATAGTGCTGTAAAAATATATAATTATCCATAGTTGTTATTTTTCGAATTTAAAATTAAATGAATATTCTCAGCTTAGAATTAAGCCACATTAGGACCCTTCTTTATTGCCTTACGCATAATACCAATCATAGCGATAAGCATAATTGTAAATAAGACAAGGAAGATAAAGAATGTGATTTGTACTGAGCTAACATCTAATTTAGAAATAGCAGCATTAACAGGCATCATGTCTTGGATAGCCCATGGTTGACGACCAACCTCAGCAACAACCCAACCTGCTTGTCCAGCAATATAACCCAACGGAACTGTAAGAACAGCAACCCAATTAAACCACTTCTTATTGGTAATAGATTTCTTTTTAATAAAGAACCAAGTTAAAGCAAAGAATAGAATAAAGTATCCACCTAAGATAACCATGATTCTGAATGCATAGAAGTTGATTGTAACGTTGGGAACAAGCTCATATTTATCTTTAATATAGCCATAGCCAAAGTATTGTTCATTTGCTCGCAAATCTTTAAGAGCAAGCTGTGCTGTTGTATCATCGTTATTCTTTTTAGCCAAACGATACTTGGCTAGTGAAGTAACAGCTATTTTACCTCTACGCATCTTTTCTTCTGCTGAAAGAGCTATAGAACCATCTTCAAGTTCATAACCACCTTCAATAATATTTGTAATACCCGGTACATAAGCATTTAAATCTCTTTTAGCTAAGAAAGAAAGCAGTCCTGGTATTTTTATATCGAATAAGAATGGATCTTTTCCATCGTCATAACGCTCTTTGCTAGGATTTAGAATACCAATAGCAATAAGTCCTGCATCAGTAGAACCTTCATAATGAGCTTCAATCGCAGCTAATTTCATTGGTTGAGTTTTTGCTACTTGATAACCCGAAGAGTCTCCTGTAAAAGCAACAAGCAAAGAAGCAACTAGACCAAAAATAGCACCAATTTTCATACTTTGGATAGCAAATTCACGGTGTCTATTTTTCAATAAATACCAAGCACTTACTCCAACAACAAAAACAGCACCTAATACCCAACCAGATAATACCGAGTGGAAGAACTTAACTACAGCCATTGGCGAAGTCGCAATGCCGATAAAATCAACCATTTCATTTCTTACTGTGTCAGGATTAAATTCCATACCAATAGGATGTTGCATCCAACCATTAGCTACTAAAATCCACCAAGCAGAAATTGTAGCACCAATACCTGTCAACCAAGTTGAAGCCAAGTGAAATTTCTTACTCACCTTGTCCCAACCAAAGAACATCACAGCTATAAAAGTTGCCTCCATAAAGAAAGCTAAGATTCCTTCAATGGCAAGTGGAGCACCAAAAATATCTCCTACAAACCATGAATAATTACTCCAGTTAGTTCCAAATTGGAACTCAAGAATTAACCCAGTAGCTACTCCAATAGCGAAGTTGATTCCGAAAATCTTCATCCAAAATTTGGCTGTGTTTTTCCAGAACTCATTTCCTGTCTTGTAGTAGATTGTTTCCATTATTGCCATAACTACGGCCAGACCTAGTGTCAATGGGACAAAGATCCAATGGTACATAGCAGTTAAGGCGAACTGTGCTCTCGACCAATCAATAAGAGCAGTGTCAATACTTGCAATCATATGTTTTTATGTTTTAAATGTAAATTTTATGTTTATAAATTATTCTGCTACTCGATCAATAAGCTCTCCAGCGACAATCTCTGTTTTGGGAGCCTTAGAAGGGTGGTCATTTAAGAATCTTGGAAAAAAGAAAGGTTTAAGAATGCAAAACATTATGATCAATTTTAGTAAGATAATTGTCCATAAAACTTTCCCTAAAGTCATAGCCTTAAAACCATCAATATAGAATTTCCAAACTTTTACGATAGAATCTTTCATAGTTGATATAAATTACTCATTTTACTACCTAACAAAACTATTAATATTATTTAATAATAACAAAACAAAGACTAAGAAAACGCTCAAAGATATGTCTTTTTAATAATAATATATGCCTTCTTTATATAAAAGAAGGTTTAATAACAATATTAAGACAACAACTACTCCGCAGATAGCATAAAATCTGGGATATAGTTACAAAAAAAGCCAAGCTAAACGCTTGGCTTTTTTTGTAAACAGTGTACTTTTCTATAATTTGCTTGCAGCAGCTGAATCCAGAAATATCTCAACAGGAGAAGCATGGTGAGCTATATAAGCTGCAGGACCAACATCACCCGAAGAATACATATCTGCTACAACATCTGCCTTACCTTGACCAGTAATCAAGAATACAACTAGATCGGCACTTATTATGGTCTGTCCCGTCATTGCAATACGCTTCTGGCCGTTGTATGGATTAAAACAACCCACAAATGGCTTTGCAGACTTAAGTAACTCTTCTTGACCAGGGAATATAGATGAAGTATGTCCATCATCGCCTGCTCCGAGGAAAACAACATCAAAAACAGGAAATCCGTCTCTCTCAGGCAATTGCTTTGAAGCAAGAGCAGAATATCTCTCAGCCTCAACGTTAGGATTATCTTCGCCTTTAATTCGATAAACTTGATCCTCAGACAAGGGTACTCTATCTAGCAAAAGTTTTTTTGTCATACCATAATTGCTGTCAGAGTGTTCTGGTGGAACACAACGCTCGTCAACCCAATAAATAAATAAACGTTTCCAATCAGTTTTGTCAATATACTCATTTGCCCATATGTCAAACATCAACGCAGGAGTACTACCTCCACTCAAGGCTACGTGATATGCTTTATTGGTGTCCTCAGACATCAAAGCCAACAAGCGCTCAATAAGAGCGGTTGCTGTTTCAGTAGCCGAATTATACTTCATCAGTTTCATAGTTCACAATATTGATCTGTATTTGTTAAATTCTTACAGGGATTGGTCCACGATGCATTATCTATATTCATAAGATCTTCGCTTTCACGAGGACCCCATGTACCTGCTGGATAACCATAAAGTGGGAACTTAGGAGTTTCATCAAAATGCTTAATCACAGGATCAAAGTACTTCCAAGAAGACTCTACAGCATCACTGCGCGTGAATAGTGTTTGATCTCCAAGTATACAATCTTCAATCAGACGTGAATAGGCATCTCCTACTTTAGTACCACCTAAGCGGTCGTAAGTAAAATCCATTTCGACCTGCTTAATATTAAAGCCTGAGCCTGGAACTTTCATTCCAAATTTAAGCACAGTACCCTCATTAGGCTGAATCCTTAGAATCAACTTATTAGCCGTAGGACAAGCTCCCTCAGTGCATTGGAACATCTGGTTTGGTGTAGGTTTAAAGTGAACCACGATTTCAGTAACCTTGGTTGGCATCTGTTTACCTGTTCTTATATAGAAAGGTACTCCACTCCATCTCCAGTTGCCAAACCCTATTTTCATAGCGATATAAGTTTCGGTACGCGAATCAGCTGCAACGCCTTTTTCTTCACGATAGCCTTTTTTGTCACCATTGGCTACGTATTGTCCACGGACTACATGATCATCAAACTCATTATCTTTAAGAGGAATAAGCGAATCGTACACCTTAACCACTTCATTACGGAAGCTATCTGCATCAAATATAGCAGGAGGTTCCATAGCAGTAA
Organism: Bacteroides propionicifaciens DSM 19291 = JCM 14649; assembly: GCF_000375405.1. Taxonomy (GTDB): domain Bacteria; phylum Bacteroidota; class Bacteroidia; order Bacteroidales; family Bacteroidaceae; genus Bacteroides_E; species Bacteroides_E propionicifaciens. Next base: position 25,544 of record NZ_AQWS01000028.1, read on the forward strand.
GTGCAACCAATTGAATCAAGTGGTTCTGAACCATATCTCTCAATGCTCCAGTACCATCATAAAACCCTCCACGGTTCTCAATTCCAAGGTTTTCGACTGCGGTAATTTCGACATAGTCGATATAATTTCTATTCCAAAGCGGCTCAAAAATTCCATTGGCAAAGCGGAAAGCTAAAATATTCTGAGCTGTCTCTTTTCCTAAGAAGTGATCAATTCTATAGATTTGATCTTCACGAAAAGCAGCACGATAGATTTCGTTAAGCTCTTGTGCCGACTCCAGATTATAGCCAAAAGGTTTCTCAACAATAATACGAGCATTCTTTACATTGAGCCCAGTTTCTTTAAGATTAACTGGGATTTGAGAGTAAAGTGACGGTGGAGTAGCTAAATAAAACAATAGATTATCGAGTTCTTTAGATCCTGCCAAATCTTGAAGACGTGCTTTTAAGTTTTCATAATGTGAAAGTGCACCCTCACCCATCTCCATTGACTCATAATGCAAATGTGTTACAAATTCATCCATAAGTGCAGCATCTTGCTCCTCTGCAGGAATGAATTTTTCAAGCTCTTGACGAATATAAGCCTGAAAAGTCTCATCTGTATATGCTGTTCGAGACACACCCATCACACGATAATCTCCTTTTATACGATTTTCTCTGTGTAAAGAGTATAGAGCTGGCATGAGCTTTCTTTTAGTTAGATCGCCAGAAGCTCCAAAAATAACCATCACTAATGGATGACTTTCAACAATAGCTTTTCTCATCTTAATTAAACGTTATAAGTCCCAGATTTAGTATCACCACCATATCCAGTCCAGTTTTCATGAAAAAACTCACCACGAGGTTTATCGATACGCTCAAAAGTATGTGCACCAAAATAGTCACGCTGAGCTTGGATCATATTGGCTGGTAGTGAACCTGAGGTTAGTGAAAAGAAATAATTTAATGCAGAAGAAAAAGCTGGAACTGGCATTCCTTCTTTAAGAACATGCGCCACTAAATGTCTCCAACCAAAGAGGCTTTCTTTGATTTCAGAACTAAAATAAGGTGCAAATAAAAGGTGACGAGGTTTATCTTTAGCCTCAAAAGCTTCAGCAATATAATTAAGGAATCCACTTCTAATAATACAGCCACCTCTCCAAAGACGAGCAATTGAAGCTAGATTTAAATCCCAATTAAACTCTTCTGATGCTTTTTGTAAGACATCAAAACCTTGTGCATAAGACACAAGCTTTGAAGCATAAAGTGCAGACTCAACATCCTTAAGCATATCTGCCTTATTATATAAACCTTGCTCTTTATCGTGACCAAATATCTTTTCGGCTTCAAGGCGAATTTCTTTATTGCTTGACAAGCTTCTTTCAAAAACAGCTGATGCGATTAAACCCAATGGCATACCTAGCTCCATGGCATTAATTACTGACCATTTACCAGTACCTTTTTGGCCCGCAGTGTCAAGAATTTTATCAATCAGGTAATCACCTTCTTTATCTTTAAATTTTAAGATATTTGCAGTGATTTCAATCAAGTAGCTATTTAATCTGCCACCGTTCCATTGCGTAAAAACATCAGATAATTCATCGTTTGAAAGACCTAACACTTGTTTTAGTACCCAGTACGATTCAGCAATAAGCTGCATATCACCATACTCAATACCGTTATGAATCATTTTAACAAAGTGGCCAGAACCACCAGGACCTACCCAATCGCAGCAAGGTGCACCATCGTCCGCTTTGGCTGCAATACTTTGCAAAATAGGTTTAACCTCATCCCATGCAGAAAGTGATCCACCAGGCATAATCGAAGCACCATTTAAAGCGCCTTCCTCACCACCCGACACACCAGCACCAACAAATCTAAACCCTTTAGACTCGGCATAGGCAACACGGCGATCAGTATCTTCGAAATTAGAGTTACCACCGTCAATTATAATATCACCCGGAGCAAGATGTGGTATTAGTTGATCCATTAATTCGTCAACAGGGCTTCCTGCTCTGACCATCAACATAATTTTTCGAGGGGTTTGAATAGACTCTACAAACTGAGCAATATCAGTCAAGCCTTGGAAGTTCTTACCCTTTCCACGGCCTTCCATAAAACGAGTTACAGCATTTGTCTGAGCACCTGGATGAACTCTATTATAAACTGATACATTCCATCCTCTGCTTTCCATGTTTAAAGCTAGGTTTTCACCCATAACGGCTAAACCAATTAGCCCAATATCCGATTTCTTTTGCATAATATTTTATCTATGTCTTAACTGTTTATTTTATTTTTTAGCTCGAAAATTATTTCTAAACTACTATATTCAAACGAATCTAGCAGTCTAATTGTTCGTTAAAGTTACCTAATGAAAGCTGTCAACCAAAAGGATTAAAATACTTACTGTAAGTAAATGAATACCCCTATAAGCCAAACTTTATATGCAAAATAGGTTATTATTTTTTACATTCTGAGTTAACAAAAGGTAAAACAGATGTTAGTAAATTAAGATAAACCATCACTAATCCAACGCAAGCAGTTGTAAATGTTGTTACTAGACCAGGCAACATAAAAGAGCGATTAAGTACATATTTTCCGATCTTAATGGTACCTGTTCGATCAAAGTTTATCGTAGCAACTAATTTGGGGATGTTTTGAAATAAAAACAGAAAATGATTTAATATATATGGAGATAGTAATTCATTTAGAACCGATTTAGCTGAATATACAGCTCTTAGCCTAATAAACTTCAAACTCCTTAAAAAATTATCAACTATTTAGAAACATATACAAACTAAAAGTGTTTAATTTGTATATAGTTAACTATTATTACTCTTGGTTAAATCATTTAAGCACCTTATATTTATACATCTGTCATGAATTTTCAAGTTTTTAAGCTAGATCTTTGTAATAGAGTATAAAAAGCACTAATTTTAAATTTATTTATTAATCTCATGAGTTATGGCAAACAAAGAAACACGCATCGAATCCGATTTAATTGGTTTTAAAGAAGTTCCTGAAAATGTATTGTACGGAATTCAAACCCTACGAGGGATAGAAAACTTTCCTATCAGCAATTTCAAACTAAGCCAATACCCTCTTTTCATCAAAGCACTCGCGATAATAAAGAAGGGAGCAGCAATTGCTAATCATCAGTTAGAACTTCTGAACGACAACCTTTTCCATGCAATAACGCAAGCTTGCGATGAGATTATCGCTGGAAAACATCATGAGTTTTTTCCCATTGACATGATCCAAGGCGGAGCTGGCACCACAGCTAACATGAATGTCAATGAAGTTATAGCCAACCGAGCACTCGAAATCATGGGTTACAAAAGAGGGCAATACGAATATTGCTCACCCAACGACCATGTAAATCGCTCACAATCTACTAACGACGCCTATCCTTCGGCTATTCACATTGGCCTATACTATACTCATCTTGAGCTAATTCAACACCTAAAATCCTTAGTTGATTCGTTCCGTAAGAAAGCCGAAGAGTTCAAAGACATCATAAAAATGGGCCGCACGCAAATGCAAGATGCAGTACCAATGACACTTGGACAAACCTTTAACGGATTTGCGAACATCCTAAATTATGAAATTAAGAACCTTAACTATGCTGCTGACGAATTTTTAATCGTAAACATGGGCTCAACAGCTATAGGTACAGGTATATGTTCTGAACCTGAGTATTCCGCTAAATGTGTTGAAGCACTGAGCCAAATAACAGGGCTTGAAATACGCTTGGCCGAAGACCTTGTAGCAGCTACCTCTGACACAACGAGTATGGTTGGTTACTCGCAAGCGATGAAACGTGTTGCTATTAAAATCAACAAAATTTGTGATGACCTACGTTTACTCTCTTCAGGACCACGTTGTGGATTTGGCGAAATCAACCTCCCTGCAGTTCAACCTGGATCTTCAATTATGCCAGGCAAAATAAACCCCGTTATTGCTGAAGTAGCCAATCAGATAGCCTATAAAGTTATAGGAAATGATGTTTGTGTTACAATGGCTGGTCAAGCAGCTCAAATGGAACTCAACGCAATGGAGCCTATTATGGCACAATGCTGTTTTGAGTCGGCCAACTTGCTAATCAAAGGTTTTGATGTATTACGTACACGTTGCATTGATGGCATTACTGCCAATGCTGAGCACTGTAAAGATCAGGTACATAACAGCGTCGGTATTATCACAGCCCTAAACCCTATTATCGGCTATAAGAACTCAACAGTAATAGCTAAAGAGGCAGCCGAAACAGGACAAAGCGTTTGTGACTTAGTATTAAAGTATGATATCTTGTCAAAAGAAGATTTAGAAACTATTCTTAAACCTGAGAATATGATTAAACCCGTAAAACTTAGCATTAAGGCTAAAAGACAATTGTAAGATTTTATAATATCCCACAAATTCTAAATAATAAAGGAGAGCCAACGCTCTCCTTTATTATTTAGAATAGTTAACGACATTGACTTCAGACATAGAGTTAAATTTATCGTGCTAAGGGATAGAAAACTAAACTAGTAATCATTCAGATTCGTAGATAAAATTGTATATTTGCAGATAACCAATGAATAAATAATTAGAACACGAAGATATGATAGCTAAAATAGAACAGCTTCTTAAAGAGGTTGAATCACTTAAAGCTTCAACAACAGAAGAGATTGAAGCTTTACGTATTAAATATTTAAGCAAAAAAGGTGAGGTTTCTCAGCTCATGAAAGAGTTAAGAGATGTCCCTAACGAGCTAAAAAAAGAGGTAGGTATGAAACTCAATGAGCTTAAAGATATGGCTCAAGAAAAAATAGCTATTCTTAAAGCTCAAAATGAGACTAGTGACAGCTCTGCTGACGGACTAGACTTAACTCGTACATCTTATCCCATTGCTTTGGGAACAAGACATCCGATAACTCTTGTTAAAAATGAAATTATCGAGATCTTTTCCAACTTAGGCTTCAGCATTGCTGAGGGTCCTGAAATAGAAGACGATTGGCATGTATTCTCAGCGTTAAACTTTGCTGCTGATCATCCTGCTAGAGATATGCAAGACACCTTCTTTATCGAGTCCAAACCAGACATTGTTCTTCGTACTCATACTTCATCGGTTCAAACACGTGTTATGGATAACTCAAAGCCACCAATCCGTATCATCTGCCCAGGTAGAGTATACAGAAATGAAGCCATCAGCTACCGTGCTCACTGTTTCTTCCACCAACTTGAAGCTCTTTATATTGATAAAGATGTTTCTTTTGCCGATTTGAAACAGGTTTTACTCCACTTTGCACAACAAATGTTTGGCGAAGACACTAAAATCAGATTACGCCCATCATACTTCCCATTTACTGAACCTAGTGCCGAAATGGATATTAGCTGTAATATCTGTGGCGGTAAAGGATGTCCTTTCTGCAAGAATACTGGTTGGGTTGAAATCTTAGGTTGTGGAATGGTTGACCCTAATGTTTTAGAGTCAAATGGTATCGATAGCAATGTTTATAGTGGCTACGCACTCGGTATGGGTATTGAACGTATAACAAACCTCAAATATCAGGTTAGTGACTTACGTCTATTCTCTGAAAACGACACCCGCTTCTTAAAAGAATTTGAATCTGCTCACTAAGAACAGCTCCATATCATATAATTTGAATAGGCCGTATTAGCTCAGCTAATACGGCCTATTTTAATATCTTATTTCAACTTATAAATGATTAATCAAGCTTTAATCTTGAAATCAGATCATCACCCAACCTTGTTTTGACTTCAATATGCTCTAAGACAGTCTTAACAAAGTCATTTTCCACAAAGACACCTCGCACACACTCAAAATCAATCTTCTGGGTATAGCGATTACCATCAAGGCCAAAACTAATGCGAGAGGATAGTGAAAACTCTTTTTTGGCATCCTCATAAACCATCTCATCCAAAGCTATTACTGCTTTAAGCCACTCCTGTGTTATTCGCTTTACATCAGATGCGGTAATGGTATCTAAACTAACATTATAGTAAAGCTCAATCTTTGACCAAGCCCAAGTCCATTCATAAGTATAATATGATTCATGCAAAGTTCTAAAATAACCATGAATAGATTGCGTTGTTTTAAGCTGCTCGCGCTCAATGAGCGAAATAAGCTCAGTAATTGCCGACTGGGGTGCAATCAATCCAGACAAATCTCTCCAATCACCTAGCCCAATATTCGTATCGGGTACTAAACAAGATCTAATTTCGGCGTCGTTATTACAGGAACAATTACTTAAGCGAGAGAGTAACGAGTTGCCAAGAAACTTTTTGATCGCCAAATTATAGAGTGAAATAGCACGTTGCAATGCTTTTGACGTTATAGAACATCCCTGATAAGCATATATTGATGAGGTTTCTCCACAAGTATTTTTCAAATCTTCGAGCACTTCTATACCCTTAAACATTTTTTCAATAGTATAAGGACTCAGAAGATTGAAGTTTATGAAATCTAGTTTATCAGGATCAGCCCTTAAATCTCTCTTAGGAAACTTCTTTGCATCTCGAATTGTACCTACACTTTTCAAGTTGACCGCAGGAACAAGAATCGTGGTGTTGTCTTTCTCAATCAAATAGGAGAATGGTAAATTGGAAGTATCCGCATTGCTCGTGTGACGGCCCATAATGAGGGAATAAGCACCAATACGAGCTGGCCAAAGAATATAAGAGTTACTTGTTGTCTTTCCTCCACGCTCTACAATACCTTGATGAATAGCACCCAATTTATACATGTGATTGCTCTGGTTCGAACCCGAACCTGCATTCATAAATGAGAACATCCCTGCAATAAGGAGTGTCGATTTATGATGAGTTACCGTATAAGGGCCTGCAAAGATAGAGGAAGCCTCGCCATTTTCTCCTTGGCAATTGCTAAAGAATAGCGAGTCGGTAGCAGAATATGTATGTCCTAAACGACAAGCTTGACCGATAAAGCAGCGATTAAGCATTACACCATCAGTAATACGAACTCCTGATGAAATAATAAAATTATTGGCCACTACACTATACCCAATATGCACGGGTGCAGTAGCATTACTGTTAATACTGCCCTCCTCTAATAACTTCGTTCCCTCAAGGGTAGTATTATCACCAATCTTGACATTCTTAATAGCCCCAGCATTTAGTATAGTCACATTATTGCCAATAAAACCTCTATCTGAAGAGATTGTAGAACAATAGTTCTCTATTATTTTAAGAAGCTGAACAAGGAGTTTTGGACGATGCCTATAAAACGTAAGAATATAAGCAAAATGAGCATTTAAATGATCATAAATTGGGATCTCTCTCCCGCCCTGCTCATTCATTACGGCTACTTTTTGCCCATTACCAAAACTAGATATGCCTTGAACATAAATCATATCTACATTTTGAATATAAGTATGATCACCGATATCGTAGTTGGCGATATAATTATTTACTCCATCAATAAACACACCATTACCAATGCTGCAATTATGTAAACGAGCATTGCGAAGAGCTGAATTCTGATAAACTCCGCCTGGCTGCACAAAAGAGCCCGAGAGTTTTCCTATTCGAATATCTCCAGAAAAGCTAACATTTAATACATGAGATGCATCAAATTCAGAATCAACCTCAATTAAATTCCACCCCGATGAGGTGCAACCCTGACTGATTAATTGATCTATTTCTGAAGACTGAAGTTTACGATAGCCCATTTAATGTATTAGTTTAATAAAAAATCAGGTTAATTAATTCAAATTTAAGCATTTCATTAAACATCAGGCATAAATAAATGATTTTAATTTATCCACAAGAAGGAGAAAATACGAATGAACTTATTTTAGGTTAAACCAAAGTGCATAAAAGAATGAGAAACATTTTTTAATTGCAAGCAAGTTTTTAAAGTCGTACTTTTACCCACTTCAAAAACAAAACAAGTAAAAATGACACAAAACAAACAAAAAAGAAAACCATCTCTACTGGGTGGGACAATGATTATTGCAGGTACTTTAATTGGAGGAGGTATGGTCGCCATACCCATCGCAACAGCAGGCCTATGGTATTATCGCTCTTTATTTGTTTTGATTTATTCATGCTTTTGTATGATTTGTTCTGGACTAATGTTGGTAGAAGCCAATCTACACTATCCACTAGGTGCTAGCTTTGACACCATGGTCAAAGACCTACTCGGTAAGAAATGGAATATTATTACAGGAGTTACCATTTCGTTTGTACTCTACACCCTTGTTTATGCCTACATCACCTTGGGTGGAGGAATCACTAATAATATATTAGATACCATAACTGGCACTGAAACCAATTTCCAACCCCTCGGAGGCTTGATTTTCTGTTTAGTATTAGCACTCTGCGTCTGGATATCAACTAAAGCGATTGATAGAGCTTCAGTGGTTTTAATCATCGCTATGGTAATCAGTTTTATAGCGATGATTACGGGGTTAATGGAGCATATCAATTTTGACTTTTTGGCAAATATATCGGCTCAACTGCCAGCCACTGAGGGTGAAGCTAACTATTGGCCCTATTTTTTCTTTGCTCTACCCGTATGTTTGACCTCTTTTTGCTTTCACGGTACGGCACCTAGTATGGTTATGTACTATCAGAAAGACAGCAAACTAATTCAAAAAAGTATAATTTGGGGATCTGCAATAGCATTTGTAGTCTATTCACTTTGGCTAACTGCCGTACAAGGCAATTTGCCCCGTGAAGCATTCATTAAAATTAATCAAGCAGATGACAATGTAATGGCTATGATTGCTGAATTAAGCCGATATGTATCGATCAAATTACTACATCAGCTAATCAACTTCTTCACTTATGTGGCTATTATAAGCTCTTTCCTTGGAGCATCTCTCGGGCTATTCGACTATATCGCCGACCTACTGTCAATCAAAAACACACGTATTGGTAGATTTAAAACAGCTTGTATTACGTTCCTTCCTCCACTAGTTGCATCTTTCTTATTCCCATTCGGATTTGTTACTGCAATTAGTTATGTGGGATTTGCAGCTGCTATTTGGTCGATTATTGTACCAGCCCTTATGGTATTGAAATCTAGAAAAATATTTCCTGATGCACCCTACCGTGTGTTTGGAGGAAAGTTCTTAGTCTATTTTATCCTACTATTTGCAGTGATCACACTTGCCTCTCAACTTATTACACAGTTTGGCATCGTCCAACCTTTCAAGTAAGGAAAATAATCACATATACAATATCAAAAGGCTCAGCGTTGACTGAGCCTTTTTTATCACCTACTCGCACCAAGCATGCGAGCTACTGCCTTGAGGTAAACCACCTACTCGTTTTTATATGCTTAACACTTAGCTACAAATACCAAGTAGGCAAGAATAAAAATCAATTGAGCATAGATAAACAAAAATCGGTGCATCACCCCAATTTTAGGTAGACACCCTCTCATAAAGTGTGTAAGTTAAAATGATGGGCTTGGGTAACAACTTTACCTGAGCCGTTGTTTTATAATAAAAAACTTAGACATGTATGAAAACAGAAGATTTAATCCCCGATGAGTTCTTTAAACAGTTCAAAACAGGTGAAGAACTAAACAACTTCCTTAAGTCCATTCAAAAGCGAGG
>NZ_AQWS01000029.1 GCF_000375405.1 Bacteroides propionicifaciens DSM 19291 = JCM 14649
TACTAATTCAATAAGATCAGCATAACTAAATGCATTAAACATCAAATAACGTAGATTAAACCAGCTTAGAGTCAATTTAATCGTTAATGAGAAGATTAAATAACTTAAATCTTCGTAATNCATTTATATTACAAAAGCAATAAACATTCTTAATACTTACAATAAAGATCTCCAATTATTCATCATATTTAGCATGTCCGTAAACAAAACTAAAGTCCAATAAACTGTAAGAAATTTATAATCTTAACGGGATGATTGAGATAAAGTGTTCCAATTGCTATAGATTAGTGCAATATTATAACATGATCCAGCTTGCTCAAAAATACGTTTATTCCACTTTACAATATATCGTGGAGAATTCTCAATAAACTTAAAACTCAAAGCTTTTAATACTGAATTAATCTAGAATAACTCAGAGATGTTAGCACATAAAAAAACCACCCCCTACAAACAAAAAAGTTTATAGGGGGTGGGTTATATTATTTAGTAATCGATATGAATCGACTCTTATTTTACTTCTTCAAAGTCAGCATCTTGGATATTATCTCCTTGATCTTTAGCATCACTACCTTGAGCTTGGTCAGCACCTGGCTGTTCTGCTCCTGGTTGACCAGTTTGAGCATACATCTCAGCACTTGCAGCTTGGAATGCTGTGTTTACTTCAGCAATACCAGCATCGATGGCAGCAATATCTTGAGCTTTGTGAGCTTCTTTTAGTTTTGCTAATGCATCTTCGATTGGAGCTTTTTTGTCTGCAGGAAGTTTATCACCTAGCTCAGTTAGCTGAGTTTCAGTTTGGAAGATAACACTGTCTGCTTGGTTAAGCTTGTCAATCTTTTCACGTTCTTTTTTGTCTGCATCAGCATTTGCTTCAGCCTCAGCTTTCATCTTTTCGATCTCTTCTTTGCTTAAGCCAGAAGAAGCTTCAATACGGATTGATTGCTCTTTACCTGTTGCTTTATCTTTAGCCGATACTTTCAAGATACCGTTGGCATCAATATCAAAACTAACTTCAATTTGAGGTACACCACGACGTGCTGGAGCAAGTCCTGTTAAGTTAAAGTTACCAATTGTTTTGTTTTGGTTAGCCATTGGTCTCTCACCCTGAATTACATGGATAGTAACTTCAGTTTGATTATCAGCCGCAGTACTAAATACTTCTGTTTTCTTACAAGGAATAGTAGTGTTTGATTCGATCAATTTAGTCATTACACCACCCATTGTTTCAATACCCATTGAAAGCGGAGTAACATCTAGAAGAACTACACCCTTGATTTCGTCTGTAAGAACAGCACCTTGAACAGCAGCACCAATTGCAACAACCTCATCAGGGTTAACACCTTTTGAAGGAGCTTTACCGAAGAAGTCTTCTACAATTTTTTGGATTGCTGGGATACGTGTTGAACCACCTACCAAGATAACTTCATCAATGTCAGCATTACTTAAACCAGCATCGCTCATTGCTTTTTTACATGGCTCAAGACAAGCTTGAATCAATTTGTGTGCTAATGCCTCGAATTGTGCACGAGTAATCGTTTTTACTAAGTGTTTTGGCACACCATCAACTGGCATAATGTATGGCAAGTTGATTTCTGTTGAAGTAGCAGAAGATAATTCAACCTTTGCTTTTTCAGCAGCTTCTTTCAAACGTTGAAGAGCCATTGGATCTTTTTTCAAGTCGGCACCTTCTTCTTTTTTGAATTCTTCAGCAAGCCAATCGATGATTACTTGGTCAAAGTCATCACCACCAAGGTGAGTATCACCATTTGTTGACAACACTTCGAAAACACCACCACCGAACTCAAGCACTGAGATATCAAATGTACCACCACCAAGGTCGAAAACCGCAATTTTCATGTCTTTGTGTTGTTTTTCGATACCGTAAGCAAGAGCTGCAGCCGTTGGCTCGTTAACAATACGCTTTACCTCTAAACCTGCAATTTGACCTGCCTCTTTAGTTGCTTGACGTTGTGAGTCTGAGAAATAAGCAGGTACTGTAATAACAGCTTCTGTTACCTCTTGACCTAAATAGTCTTCAGCTGTTTTCTTCATTTTTTGAAGAATCATTGCTGAAATTTCTTGTGGAGTATAAAGACGACCGTCAATATCTACACGTGGAGTACCATTCTCATCCACTACTTTATAAGGTACACGACCAACTTCTTGTTGAACTTGTGCCCAATTTTCACCCATAAATCTCTTGATAGAAGAAATTGTTCTTTCAGGGTTTGTAATAGCTTGACGTTTTGCAGGATCACCCACTTTTCTTTCGCCACCATCAATAAATGCGACAACTGAAGGAGTTGTTCTTTTACCTTCGCTGTTTGTAATTACTACAGGTTCGTTTCCTTCAAAAACGGAAACACATGAGTTTGTAGTTCCTAAATCGATTCCGATTATTTTTCCCATATCTATAATTCTATTTTAATTTTTAATTATTCAACTTCAAATTGCCACTGCTTTACAAGTAGTCTTGAAGATTTAGTAGCAACACCCATTAAAAAAGCAAAGGTTGTGCCATAAATTTCACCTGCTCTTATCTGTCATTTTATCTGTCGAAATGTCAGATTAACTCTGGTTTTGTCAGATTAGACGCGAAATCAAGTGTCTATTTCGTCTTACTCCTACACAATTTATTATCTTTGACTTTCAAATCAATAACTAGCTATCGATTATGAAATTCAATAAGATTCTATTACTATTAACCCTATTGAGCATCACAGCCCTACAAGCTTGCAAGCAAACTAAAACGGCTGATAACCACCCAAAAGAGAGTAATAAAACACTTAAACATGCCGAACTGTTCAGCATCGACTCTACTTCTGATGAGTTCACCAAAGTGACTGTCTATAATCCGTGGGATAATCAATCGATACATAGCATTTACTATTTGACACGCAACAAAGAGACCCAAACCCCTGAAGATGGGCTACGCGTAGAAATACCACTCAAAGAAATCGTAACAACTTCTGCAACGCAGGTTGGTTTTCTGAGTTTACTCAACGAATTAAATAAGATCAAGGGAATAACGGATATTAACTATGTATATAACCCCTACTTACTTGAACAATATCGAAATAAGAATATTCAAGACCTAGGAGAGTCGTTTAATATCAATACCGAAAAACTCTTAATGCTCAACCCTGAAGTCATTTTTACCACAGCTTTTAATGGAGATCAATCAGAAGGTGACAAAATGAAGCGTCTCAACCAGAAACCTATATACAATATTGAGTGGCAAGAGAAGTCACTACTGGGTCGTGCTGAATGGATTAAATTCATGGGAGCTTTCTTTGATAAGAACGAAATGGCAGATAGCATATTCAATGATATTGAGGCCAATTATAATCAAGCGAAGCAGATTGTGGCTTATGTAGAAAAAAAGCCTACAATTTTATCAGGACAAGACTTTAGAGGTACATGGTCGTTACCCTCTGGAAGCAGCTATGCCGCTCAACTCTTTAAAGATGCCAAAGTGGACTACCACTATAAGAACGATAGTACCTACCAAGGAAGCATACCCTCTTCAATCGAAGAAGCACTAGTCTATTTTCACGATGCAGATTTATGGATTAACGTACAAGCCAAAAGCATAGAGGAGTTAGAAAAAGAGAACAGCAAATACAAACTATTCATAGCCTTTAAGAATAAGAATGTATACAATAATAACAAACGGTCTAATCCAGTAGGTGGAAACGACTATTGGGAATCGGGAATAGCACGTCCCGACTTATTGTTAAAGGATCTGATCAAGATTGCCCACCCCACCTTATTAGAGGATTATGAGCTTACTTACACCGAAAAACTCAACTAATGCACACTCGTAAGTTTATTCTGCTGGCAATCCTGTGTTTAATAGCCTTTATTGCCGATATCGCTTTGGGTAGCGTCACCATTGCCCCCAAGGAAATATATCATGCACTGTTTGTTGACAACCAATCAATATTTTATCAGATTATTCTGAACCATAGGCTCCCCAAAGCCATTACAGCACTGCTCATTGGTAGTTCATTGTCGGTAGCAGGATTACTCATGCAAACGCTTTTTAGAAATCCACTAGCTGGTCCAGATGTTTTGGGTATCAATTCGGGGGCAAGCTTAGGTGTTGCTCTACTGACACTTGGAGGGGCAAGCATCCCCATGCTTATTGGAAATAGTTATGCACAAGTCATCGCTGCCATACTTGGTGCAATACTCATTTTAGCTTTGGTCCTATTGACCTCTACAAAAGTTAAGAATACAGTATCACTATTAATCGTGGGAGTAATGTTCGGATACTTTACGAGCTCTATTGTGAGCATACTACAAAACCTAAGCAATCCTGATACCCTTAAATTATTTATTACCTGGACCTTCGGTAGCCTGTCAGCTGTAGGTTGGGATCAGCTACAGGTTTTAGCCCCAGTTCTGATCCTTGCGGTACTCTTGGCACTCTTGATTGTAAAGCCTCTAAATGCTTTTCTACTCGGCAGTCAGTATGCTAAGGGATTGGGAGTTTCAATCGACAGAACTCGCCTACAGATTATTCTCATTACTTCAATCCTAGCGGGTACAGCTACTGCCTTTACGGGGCCAATTGGCTTTATTGGCATTACAATCCCTCATATAGCAAGAGGATTATTTAAAACTTCAAATCATAAAATAATACTACCCGCATCGGTTATTTGTGGAGCAACTGTCTTGCTTATTTGCGATATCATTTCGCAAATGCCAAGCTTCAACACCACGCTACCCATTAATGCAGTAACCTCACTCTTTGGCGCTCCTATTATCCTTTGGATATTACTCCGTAAGAGATAAAAAAACGCCTCAGCCAAGTAGGCTAAGACGCTTTTTATATTTATTATAGACTGTGACTATTATTTCTGTGTCTTCAAGAAGTCTTCTTTAACTAGCTTCATAAGTTCTTTACCCTCTTTATCATAGAAATAAAGATAAACACCTGAGGGTAATAAATCGTAAGAGTAAACCTCTCCATAGGCTTTTAAAACCTTGTCTTCAAGCTCCATACGATCGCAAAACATTCTAGTGACGGCTAGATTCGGGAAAGTGATAGAATGAGTTACCCCATCTACAACTACAAACCCACCATTTAATCGATTACAACCAGCTTCTCCACTTACATGTTTCTGAGCAACATCAATATCAAGAGTAAGCAATATGCTATCCTTGTTAAGCTCTTCTTCTCCAAGCTCCTCAATAACCCAAGTTCCGTTCAGTTTTACAATATCTTCTTTCAACTCTCGTTTGTCTAAAATAGCAATAGCCTTAGAATCTTCGCCATACAGTGCTATTTGATTGCTTGTTAAGAACTTATAAGACTTAACAAGTTCGAGCATTTTTGTAACCTTATTTTCTAGCTCCATATCAGGGCACATCATCATGGTTGCACCCAACTGGCCAAAACTAAGCTTACCCGGCTCTGCCGATTCATAAACACCCATAATGCGATTACAACCACTAAAGCCATAAACTGATTTTTTGGATACATTAAAACCAATATAAGGAGCTCGTTGGTGGTCAGCAGGTACCAAATTCTCACCATTCAATTTTGAAATACTCCATTCTCCCTGCAAAGATTCCGTTTCAGGAGACACCGTTTTTGAGGATTTACAAGATTGCAAAGCCACTGCTGACAAGACAACTATCATTAATGTTCTAAATACTTTCTTCATAATTTTATAAGTTTTAAAATATGTATTCTACTCGGTTAAATAACCAAGTAGCTCGAATACTGCATAAAGCATGTAAAAATATTACACTATAAAAAACGAGTAGGTCGTAGTATGCAAACCTCCTAGTCGTTTAGGTGGTACAACTAGGAGACTTTAGGTGAGGATTAGCCGACGACAAAACCAATAGGGGTTTAGTCTTCGACTATATTTTTATTCAGCTGCATTATTTCTAATCCAGCCTCATCCAAAAGAATCATTTTTTTACCATCGGGCGTTAAAGAATAGGTATAGACTTCACTTAAGGTCTTTAATACTTTCCCTTCGAGTTCCAAATTAGGACAAGCCATACGTGTCACAGCAATATTTGAAAACTCTATAGAACGAACCACATCTTTCTTGGCCAAGATATTGCCCACCATACGGTTACAACCTGCATTACCTGTTATTTTTTTTTCATCAACGTTAAGCTCAATAAAAGGTCTAGGATCAACATTTACAGGTTCACTATTAATCTTTTCAATCTCCCAAACTCCAGCAACTGGAGCTAGGTTCTCAATTTGGGGTTTTATTCCTAAGACTGCGATTGGTTTAGAGCCCTTTCCATAAAACAGAATATTATCATTCTCAAACTTAAATGATTTGACCTGCGCAAGCATGTCAAGAACTTTTTGTTCTACTGCCATGTCTGGACACATCATCATGGTTACGCCCATTTGGCCAAAACTTATTTTATTGCGACTTCCCAGCATATAACCACCCATAATACGATTACAACCACTAGAGCCATAAACTCGTCTGTCCTCGGGATTAAAACCAATGTAAGGGAAAGGTTGATGCTCGGCGGGGACTAAGCTTTCTCCATTGATTTCAATGATGTTCCACTCGCCCTGAAGAGCTGATACAGGATTAATCCCTGCTTGAGAAGTTTTACAGGCATGCAGAGCTAAAATAGCAAAAGCAACCGCTATAACTGACATAAATATTCTTTTCATAATCTCGATAACTTTAATTACTTTCTAATATGCTAAATTAATGATCATACAATCAGCTCATGTTGCTCATAGTTATATTTAGACAACATGCGAACTACTGAGTCCTAAAGAAGAGCATTAGAAGACAATAGATTATCCGAGCAAGCCCAATATTTAAATAAAACATTTATAGACCAATTAATGTTTAAAACATCACAGCCTATCTTTTTGGGGATCAGATACAGAATAAAATGAACTCCTTCTTTATAAGTAGAACTGAAAATATTCTTGTATATTTGCTGTAGAAACTTTAATAATTTATAACCCTCTAAATCACAAATAAAAATGGGTAGAGTCCTTATTATTGGTGCTGGTGGTGTAGGAACCGTAGTAGCACACAAAGTGGCACAAAACGCCAATATTTTCACTGATATAATGATTGCTAGCCGTACTAAATCAAAATGTGATGATATAGTAAAGGCTATTGGCAATCCAGCTATAAAGACTGCTGCGGTAGATGCAGATAACGTAAAAGAGCTTGTAGAATTATTCAATTCTTTTAAGCCAGAGATCGTAATCAACGTTGCACTTCCTTACCAGGATCTTACGATAATGGATGCTTGTTTAGAAGCTGGAGTCAACTACTTGGATACTGCTAACTACGAACCTATCGATGAAGCAAAATACCAATACAGCTGGCAATGGGCATATCACGACAGATTTGAGAAAGCTGGTTTAACAGCAATTCTTGGCTGTGGTTTTGACCCAGGGGTTACTGGAGTTTATACAGCTTATGCTGCAAAACACCATTTCGACGAAATGCACTATTTGGATATTGTTGACTGCAATGCAGGTGATCACCACAAGGCTTTTGCAACAAACTTTAATCCTGAAATTAATATTCGCGAGATTACTCAGAAAGGAAGATACTTTGAAAACGGTAAATGGGTTGAAACAGAACCGTTGTCAATTAATCAAGCTATTACCTACCCTAATGTAGGTCCTAAAGATTCTTACCTACTCTACCACGAGGAGTTGGAGTCGCTTGTTAAAAACTTCCCAACACTAAAACGTGCTCGCTTCTGGATGACTTTTGGCCAAGAGTATTTGACTCACCTTCGAGTGATCCAAAACATCGGTATGTCTAGCATTAAGCCTATTAAGTTCCAAGGTCAAGACATTGTTCCTATTCAGTTCTTAAAGGCTGTACTTCCTAATCCACAAGATTTAGGCGAAAACTACACTGGTGAAACTTCTATCGGTTGCCGCATTCGTGGTATTAAAGATGGTAAAGATGTTACCTATTACGTTTACAACAACTGTAGCCATAAAGCTGCATATGAAGAAACAGGTATGCAAGGTGTTAGTTACACAACAGGTGTACCAGCTACCATTGGTGCAATGATGTTTATGCAAGGACTATGGAAAAAACCAGGTGTATTTAACGTTGAAGAGTTTAATCCAGATCCATTTATGGAGCAATTAAATAAACAAGGCTTACCATGGCACGAGCAATTTAATATTGACTTAGAGTTATGATCCAAATAGGAGAAAAAGCTCCAGCAATTCTTGGCGTCGATCAAAACGGTCAAGAAATTAAGCTGGAACAATATAAAGGGAAGAAGATAGTTCTCTATTTTTACCCCAAAGACAGTACTCCAGGTTGTACTGCTCAGGCATGCAACCTGAGAGATAACTACCAAGACCTTCGAAAAGAGGGATATGAGGTTTTAGGTGTTAGCATCGATGACGAGAAATCGCATCTACGCTTTATTGAAAAGAACGAACTTCCTTTCACACTTATAGCAGACACAAACAAAGAATTGGTTCAGAAGTTTGGTGTTTACGGTGAAAAGAAAACCTTCGGTCGCACCTATATGGGTGTTTTCCGTACAACGTTCATCATCAATGAAGATGGAGTTGTGGAGCGCATAATTAGCCCCAAAGAGGTGAAAACCAAAACACATTCTGAACAAATATTGAACGATTAAAATTATGGCAAAGAAAGACGAAATAAACTTCGAAAATAATCCTTCATCAAGCGAAAAACTCAAAGCATTGCAAGTAGCAATGGACAAAATTGAAAAGAGCTTTGGTAAAGGTTCAATCATGAAGCTTAGCGACGAGACAATAGTAGACATAGAGGTTATCCCAACTGGTTCTATTGCGCTAAACGTTGCACTGGGTGTTGGTGGATACCCTAGAGGCAGAATAGTAGAGATCTATGGCCCTGAATCATCGGGTAAGACAACACTCGCTATTCACGCAATCGCTGAAGCTCAAAAGAAAGGTGGTATCGCTGCATTTATTGATGCTGAGCATGCATTCGACCGCTTCTATGCCTCTAAACTAGGTGTTGATGTGGATAATCTTTGGATTTCTCAACCCGACAACGGTGAGCAAGCCTTAGAAATTGCTGAACAATTAATCCGTTCCTCAGCTGTTGACATCATTGTTATTGACTCGGTTGCTGCTCTAACTCCTAAAGCGGAGATTGAAGGCGAAATGGGTGAAAACAAACTTGGTCTTCAAGCAAGACTTATGTCACAAGCATTAAGAAAACTGACTTCAGCAGTTAGCAAAACAGGAACTACGTGTATTTTCATCAATCAACTTAGAGAGAAGATTGGTGTAATGTTTGGTAGCCCTGAAACTACTACTGGTGGTAATGCACTTAAGTTTTATGCTTCGGTACGTCTAGACATTCGTCGTGCACAACAGATCAAAGAGGGAGAAGAAGTACTTGGTAATCAAACACGTGTTCGTGTGGTTAAGAACAAAGTTGCTCCTCCATTCCGTAAAGCTGAGTTCGACATCATGTTTGGTGAAGGAATCTCTCGTGCTGGCGAAATCGTTGACTTAGGCGCAGATCTTAATGTTATTAAGAAAAGCGGGTCATGGTATAGCTACAACGACACCAAACTAGGTCAAGGTCGTGATGCTGCAAAGAAAATCATTCAAGACAACCCAGAATTGGCTGAGGAACTTGAAGGACTAATCTTCACTGCACTAAAAGAGGGTTCTAAAAAATAAGTTAGACCCATCTCATTAATAGATAAATCCCGAATAGCTATACATAGTCTGTTCGGGATTCTTTGTACCTGATGCTTGGCTGATAAAACAAAAGTATCTATCTTTCTTGGAACCAAAACACTAAAAAATGACTAGGATACTCACACTACTTACCCTCTGTTGCTTTATACTTATAAGCTGTACCACACAGCCTCCAAAACAGAATAGAATAAAAATAGCTGGAACAGTAGAGTTTCCAGACGATCGATTTTCAATCCAACTCTTTTATCGAGATGGATCCGAGAAGATGGTCATTGACTCTATTCCACTAAGTGCAGATAACAGTTTCGAAAAAGAGATTATACTTCCTCATGCTGGTGTATATACCATCGATTGCATGAAGTGGGAAGTTCTAAACTTCTGGGGGGAAGACGAAGATATCCTCGTAAAGTTCAGGGGACAAGATACAGCCAAAGTAAAAATCAAGAACCCACCTTTTCAACGTATAGAGAACAGTGGTCCCAATAATGAATTGATGAACTTGATTAACTATTTTGGCTATATGTCGTACCAAAACATGATAGCTATGGGTCAAGAACTTTACCAAGCCTCAAGGTCCGACTCTCAAGAGTGGAAAGACTTTGCTGCAGATGGCTACCAGAAGAATAGTGACACACACAAACAATATATCAACTTCTTAGCTCAAACGTTTTGGGATAGAAACAGCATCATCGCACTATTACCCCAACTTAGAGATGCCAAGATAAAAAGCGAACTGCTCGAAAAACTAGATCAAACTAAAGCTGATTATCCACCCTACATGCGCTGGAAAGAGCAAGAAGCCGAGAAGGTACTCCGAAATAGTCAATTGCAGGTGGGAGCTACTGCCCCTGCTTTTAGCTATCCAAGTGCAGATGGCAAGACCACGTTTGAGCCAGCCGACTTCAAAGGGAAATACCTCGTCATCGACTTTTGGGCATCATGGTGTGGCCCCTGCCGAAATGTTATACCAGAAATAAAAGAACTCTACTCTAAATACAATCAGAAAGGATTAGAGATTCTATCGGTTTCTATAGACAGTAAAGAGAAAGACTGGAAAGCGGCTTTGAAAGAGGAAGCAATGCCCTGGCCGGGTCAAATACTTGCACCCAACGCAGGTAAGGAAGTTCTTAACCTCTACCAATTTAATGCCATTCCGCATATCGTACTATTAGATAAGGATGGCAAAATTATCGGACGAAACCTTACCATGAGTCAGTTGGAATCAGAACTAGAAAAGCTACTAGCTAAGTAAAAGATAAAGCCCCAATTAGACCTAAAACAAACGACCGCAGAATCAATGATTTTACGGTCGTTTATTATACATTATGAGGTAAGCTAATTATTATATGAAGTAGAGAATATAAGCTAGCGAAGCCAAACTAATAATAATCCAAAGAGAAACACCTTGTATCATCGGTTTAAGCCCGACGTTTTTAAGCACATCTCGCGATAGAGCTGCACCAATAAAGAACAGCGTAATGGTTAAGGCTTTTCTTGAAATCATATTTAAGAAGTTACCAATTTCGGGATAACCACCCAAGAGGTAGGTATTGATTAACATCGCTACCACAAAGAGTACAATAAAAAGTGGTACTGATACTTTCTTACCTTTGCTTTTGAATAAGAAGCTAGTAAGGATAGCTACAGGGACAATCCACAAAGCACGTGTTAGTTTAATGGTAGTTGCAATCTTTAAAGCCTCGGGCCCGTAAGCCTCTCCCGCTCCTACAACAGAACTGGTATCGTGGATGGCAATTGCAGCCCAAGTCCCAAACTGATGCTGGTCTAACCCCATCATATGCCCTAAAACAGGGAAGACAAACAGTGCAATAGCGTTTAATATAAAAACGACACCCAAGGAGACAGACATTTCGTCGTCGTTAGCGTTAAGCACGCCTCCTACTGCAGCAATGGCACTCCCCCCACAAATTGCAGTTCCGGATCCAATCAGATAAGAGGTATTTCGATTCATCTTTAAGATGCGGTAGCCAATAATCCAACCAAGGATCAATGTTCCTGCTACGGATACAATTGTGAATACCATACCATCCTTACCCGAAGCTACTGCCTCATGGAGATTCATGCCAAACCCAAGACCAATGATTGAATAGTGAAGTAATTTTTTAGAGACCTTTGAATTGAACTTTGCATAGGGCTGTCCAAAGGTTAAAGCAAAGGCAAGCCCAACAAAAAGTGCTACGGGTGGTGTAAGCCAAGAAGAAGCAAATTCGAAACCAGGGATAAATCCCAAAAAGATGCAGACCAACATAACACCCAAGATAACCTTATAAACTATGGCCGCAATTTGTGAATTAGAAGCGTTTGATTTATTCATCTTTCGTTATTTTGACCACAAAGATAGGATAAGAATAAACGCCAGTCCAATACTGTTTACTTATAGCCTATAACTTATCTTTATACTTATCGACAAACTTCATGAATTCTACCGATAAACCTGAGGATTCTCCTTGTAAACTGACCTGACAAAACTCTCGGTTAAAGGCGACATTTTCTATTCGAACCTCGCGCAACCTCCCCAAGAGAATATCCGACTGGACAGCTCGCACAGAGACTATACCGAGTGCATCGGAGTTTTGAACGAACAACTTAATGCTTTCGGTACTGCCCAAGTGCAAAGGGATATTCAAGTCCTTTAAATAGATATGGCCAGATTCTAATACCTCCTGAATTACATCGAGTGTACCAGAACCTTGTTCTCTGAGGACTAGAGGATATTGACAGAGGTCTTCTAGCTTAATCTTTGAGCCGATTTTAGCTTGTGGATTAGCAATAAGCACCAGTTCATCGGCTAATAACAGTGTGTATTTAAGATGGCTTCTTCGGTAGTTTCCCTCAATAAAACCCAAATCAATCTCGTGATTCTCGAGTGCATCTTCAATTTCACGTGTATTACCCGAGAGTAAACTCACTTTAATCTGAGGATTTAAGCTCGTAAATTTAGCTAAGAGTGGCGGCAAAACATATTGTGATATTGTACTACTTGCTCCAAGTTTCAACTCACCAACAAGTTCTCCGTGCAGTTGGTGCATGGCATATTCCAGCTCTTTGTATTTGTCTATTATGCCCTCGGCATGTTGCAAAAGAAGCTTACCTGCCAAAGTAAGGGCAATACTGTTGCTTTTACGCTCAAACAGGCGAGCCTTGAAATCGCTTTCAAGTTCTTGAATATGCTTAGAAATAGCAGGCTGACTGATAAAAAGCTCTTTCGAAGCCTTTGTAAAGCTCAGATGATGGGCTACAGATAAAAATACTTTTAGACGAAAATCTGTCATAGTTAATGCTGACTCCTATTTAATTTCATCGGCAGAAATCCCAAAGGCTTTCATCAGAGGGAAAACCAAATTCTCACTCTTAAACGCTACCTTCTGAGTTAATTCACGCATTCTAAACTGAATAATCTCTTTCTTAAGTCCCTCTTTATTGATCTTATCCAATACAGCATCACCATATTCATCGTCAAAAGAGAGTACGACAAGTTTCTTAACATCTTCGGACTCTAGAGAAATCTCTAAAACATCCAAGAATAGTTCTTCACGCGAAACAAGCCCTTCGGTAAATGCTGTAGAGAACATAAACTCACCTATTGTACTCTTAAAAGCAACACCGTCAAGTTCTGTTTTCAAATCAGAGGGTTCAGCATTTTGGAGCTTTAGGGTAGAATCATCACTGATCAGTATTACCTGCACAGCCTTGCCTCCTTCTTGAATTTGAGCATCCAAAGCAATATAGGTCAATAAATCGGCCATAGAAACCACAGATAGGTCTCGGTTTACTTGTTGCTCTAAAAATCCCTTTAAATTAACCAACATAAAGTTGAGGTAGGCAGCATCTACTAAGATTACTGTTTCAGCTAGCTTTATTTTCTTTTCCATGATAGTGCGTCGTCTTATTTTTATTCTTAATTGAGCTTAAAGATACAATAAAGCTATACAACCGCCCAAGTGATGTTACTAGATAATCAGTAAACAATCTTCTATATGTTAATTTTGTCAGACTAACAAACATTTTAAGACTTTTTGTCGTTTATACGTAGCATTATACTGAATAATAGTCAGTTAAACGGGTTAAAATTCAACTGGCAACCTTATTGCTTAGTATAAGACAGAAAATAAGAATACATTAAATAAGAAATAAAATAAAGCCAATATGAATTTAAATAGTTATACAATTAAATCACAAGAGGCTATTCAAGAAGCTGTTCAGTCAGTTCAAGAACATAACCAACAAATTATAGAGCCTCTTCATTTACTCCACGGTGTAATGACCGTGGGTGAGGATGTGGTCAACTTCATCTTTCAAAAACTTGGAGCCAATAAAGACTATATTCTCCAACAAGTAGATAGTAAAATCAATAGCCTCCCTAAAGTGAGTGGAGGAAACCCAACATTAAGCAACGAAGCCAATAATGTGCTAACCAAAGCTGTTAACCTAGCCAAAGAGATGGGTGATGAGTTTGCCTCTATTGAACAACTATTCTTAGCTGTTCTGGTGGTTAGTAGCCCAGCCTCAACCTTGCTAAAAGATGCAGGGGTAACCGAAAGTAAGGTCAAAGCGGCAATTACAGAACTTCGCAAAGGAGCTAAAGTAACCTCACAGTCGGCTGATGACAATTATTTGTCGCTCGACAAATATGCTCGCAACCTAATCGATGCGGCAAGAGATGGTAAACTCGACCCTGTAATTGGGCGTGATGAAGAGATTCGTCGGGTGCTACAGATCTTAAGTAGACGTACCAAGAATAACCCAATATTAATTGGTGAACCAGGTACTGGTAAAACTGCCATTGTTGAAGGACTTGCCAACCGTATTCTACGAGGTGATGTTCCTGAGAACCTAAAAGACAAACAACTCTACTCCCTTGATATGGCAGCACTAATTGCTGGAGCTAAATACAAGGGTGAGTTTGAGGAAAGACTAAAATCGGTTGTCGACGAGGTCAAAAAAGCCGAAGGAAACATCATCTTGTTTATCGACGAAATCCACACACTCGTGGGTGCTGGTAAAGGCGAAGGTGCAATGGATGCAGCCAACATCCTTAAACCTGCTCTTGCTCGTGGAGAACTCAGAAGCATCGGTGCAACAACACTCGACGAATACCAAAAATATTTCGAGAAAGACAAGGCACTTGAACGTCGTTTCCAAATAGTACAAGTAGATGAGCCCGATATCGATAGCTCAATTTCAATTCTTCGTGGATTGAAAGAGCGCTACGAGAGTCACCACCAAGTCCGAATCAAAGACGATGCAATCATTGCAGCCGTAGAGTTGAGTAATCGCTACATCACTGATCGTTTCTTGCCCGATAAAGCAATTGACCTGATGGATGAAGCAGCAGCTAAGCTCCGTATGGAGATGAACTCACTCCCCGAAGAGTTGGATGAAATCTCTCGCAAGATAATGCAACTAGAGATTGAACGTGCAGCTATCAAACGTGAAAACGATACTAAGAAGCTCGAACAACTCAACAAAGATATTGCTGAGCTTAAAGAACAAGAGAAAACTCATAAAGCAAAGTGGGAAGGTGAACGCACATTGGTTAAACGTATCCAAGAATCGAAGAGCGAAATAGAACAACTCAAGTACGAAGCCGAAAAAGCCGAACGTGAAGGTGATTATGGTAAGGTAGCCGAAATCAGATATGGAAAGATTCAGAAAATCAACGAAGAGATTGCTGAAACCCAGAAACAACTTCACGAAGCCCAAAGAGGCAGTGCAATGATTAGAGAAGAGGTTGAAGCTGATGATATTGCTGATGTGGTATCGCGTTGGACAGGAATTCCTGTGAATAAGATGCTCCAAAGTGAAAAAGAGAAGCTTCTTTACCTTGAAGATGAGTTGCACAAGCGTGTGGTAGGTCAAGAGGAAGCCATTACAGCCGTAGCCGATGCGGTTCGTAGAAGCAGGGCTGGATTACAAGATCCACGTCGCCCAATCGGTTCATTCATCTTCTTAGGTACAACAGGTGTAGGTAAAACAGAGTTAGCCAAAGCCTTAGCAGAATACCTATTCGACGATGAAGCGATGATGACTCGTATCGACATGAGTGAATATCAAGAGAAACACAGTGTATCTCGACTTGTCGGAGCACCTCCTGGATATGTAGGTTACGATGAAGGTGGCCAACTCACTGAAGCTATTCGCCGCAAACCCTATTCGGTAGTGCTATTTGATGAAATTGAAAAAGCACATCCCGATGTGTTCAATATCTTATTGCAAGTATTGGATGACGGTAGGCTTACCGATAATAAAGGTCGATTGGTAAACTTCAAGAATACCATTATCATCATGACCTCAAATATGGGAAGCGGCTTTATCCAAGAACGAATGTCCGTACTCAATGAGGCAGAAGACAAACAAGCTTTCATCGAGGATACTAAGAAAGGGGTAATGGATATGCTCAAAAAAACTATTCGCCCTGAATTCTTGAACCGTATCGACGAGACCATCATGTTCTTACCTCTCAACGAAGAGCAAATCAAAAAGATTGTAACTCTTCAGATTCATGGAGTACAGAGTATGGTTGCACGCAACGGAATGGATTTGCAATTAACCGATGGTGCTATATCGTTCTTAGCAGATAAAGGATATGACCCCGAGTTTGGTGCACGTCCTGCCAAAAGAGCAATACAACGCTACCTACTCAACGACTTGTCGAAGAAGATTCTTGCTCAAGAAGTTGATAATAGCAAACCAATAACTGTAGATAGCCAGGGAGATCACTTAATATTTAAGAACTAACCAACTAGAATTATACTTCTCGTAAAAAGGCAAGCTGAGTAACTCAGCTTGCCTTTTTACGTATTGAACAATAAGCAGTAAGTAAACTTGAAATACTAAAGTAACATTGACATTCTAATACCAACTTATTTTAGCCCTAAGAACTGAATTAACGAATCATATTATTTCAAAGAAAGTAGAATAATTAATTTTGAGCCACACAACTACACGTCCCCCCAACAACACATTCCTCTAAAAGACACAACGATACTACAATCAAAGTAATGCAACCTCAATGCAGGTGGCATTTATAAAAGATATCAAATTAATAAAACAGATATACTTATGATTGAAACTATTGTTGGGGCACTATTACCCATCGCAGTAATTCTTCTTCTTGGTTATTTTGCCGGTTGGCATCAAGATTTCAATAAAGACCAAGCAGGAGTTCTAAATAGAATGGTAATGCTATATGCCTTACCTCTATCCCTCTTTGCAGTACTTGTACAAGTACCTATAGACGAACTGATGCAAGAAAAAACGCTAAGTATCAGCTTATTTATCGGTATGATCGTCCTCTACTTTGTAGTTTATTTTATTATACGCTATCTATTCAAGAAGAGCATTTCAGTATCAGCACTATTGGCTTTATCAATTGCTGGACCTGCCGTACCTTTTGTGGGCGTATCGGTACTGGGAGACCTGTTCGGTAACATCAGTACTATCTCGATTTCGATTTGTAGTATCTACATGAATCTTATTCAGGTGCCGATTACGATTATTCTTCTTTCTATGGATAGCAACAATCCTACTGCCAACTCAACAGGCCCACAGAAGAGTAAATCTTCAGTGTTCTGGGGAAATGTACTTAGCGCAATAAAAGAACCCGTAGTTTGGATGCCAGTGCTAGGATTAATATTCTTACTGCTTCGAGTTTCTTTCCCTACAAGTATCATCGCTTCTCTTAACCTACTGGGTAAAGCAACAGGCGGTGTAGCTCTCTTTGCATCAGGTATTATTCTATTCTCATATAAAGTGACCTTTAACAAAACAGTAAGCATCTCAGTATTGGCCAAGAACATCCTTCTACCTCTACTAATGCTTGGTATTTTGCACGTGTTTAATTTCACACCCGAAATTATTAAAGAGTCCGTAATTACACTTTCTATTCCAACAGCTTCAATTGGTGTAATTCTTGCCATACAATACAAATCCGACGAACAAGACATTTCCTCTATTTTATTCTTTAGTACCATGTTATCATTGGTAACAATGGGTCTATTTATGTACATACTTTCTTAATGAATATAATTTTTTAAATACATACAGTTATGAAGAATCAAAATGTAGCAAATCTTATTGTAAGATGCTTAGAACAAGAGGGCGTAAAATACGTTTTCGGTATCCCTGGTGAAGAAAACATCAACCTAGTACATGCTATTGGTGAATCAAAAATCATCCGTTTCATCTTAGTAAGACATGAACAAGGAGCCTCATTTATGGCCGACCTTTACGGAAGACTCACAGGTAAAGCTGGTGTTTGTGCTTCAACCTTAGGCCCAGGTGCATTAAATTTACTTATGGGTGTTGCTGATGCCAATACAGACTCTTGTCCACTCGTTGCGATCTCTGCACAAGTGGGTATCAACAGAATATACAAAGAAACTCACCAAGTAGTTGACCTACTTCCGATGTTCAAAGCTACTACAAAGTGGGCTGACATGGTTTTAACTCCTGCTTCGGTTCCTGAAATGATGCGTAAAGCATTCGATAGAGCTCAAAAAGAGAGACCAGGTGCAACCTATATCGCGGTACCTCAAGATGTTGAAGTAATGGATGCTAGCGAATTAATCCCCCTTACAGTACATCCTAAACACGAAAGCTATGCTGACGATAAAATGATTTTAGAAGCAGCTAAGAAGATTCAATCTTCTAAAAGCCCTGTAGTTTTGGTTGGTTATGGTGCCGTAAGAAACAAAGCTGACAAAGAAATCAAAGAGTTTTGTAACCTACTAGGTGTACCTGTTGCTACAACATTCATGGGTAAAGGTATTTATTCAGACAAAGAACCTAATGCACTTGGTGTTGTTGGTTTTATGGCTCACGATTACGAAAACTTCGCATTCGACAAAGCAGATACCATTATTGCTATCGGATACGAATTACAAGAGTTTGCCCCTTCTAAAATCAATCCTAAAGGAGACAAAAAGATTGTACATATTCATAACTTTGCTCAAGATATCGATTCTGACTACCCTGTAGAGGTTAGTGTAGAAGGTAATATTCCAAACACTTTGACTAAGCTTACAGCCGAACTCAAAAAAATGAATGTGAAGTTTGACATCACTGCTCCAAAGATTCAAGAACTCTTGAAAGAGGAACGTGAAAGCTTAGCCAACGACAACAGCTTCCCTGTTAAACCTCAACGTATAGTTGCAGATACACGTAAAGCACTTGCCGACGAAGATATCGTACTAGCTGATACAGGTGCGATCAAAATGTGGATGGCTCGACTTTATCCAACTTACAAAGCAAATACCTGTCTTATTGCTAACGGCTTATCTCCAATGTCATTCTCACTACCAGGTGCAATAGGTGCACATTTTGCTTGCCCAGATCGTAAGATTCTTGCAACCATGGGTGATGGTAGCTTTATGATGAACTCACAAGAGATCGAAACAGCAGTACGTGAGGGTGTGCCATTGAAAGTTCTTATTTGGGAAGATCATTCTTACGGACTTATCAAATGGAAAATGGATATGGAAATTCATACCCATAGCAATGTGGATTTCACGAACCCTGATTTTAAAATGTATGCAGAAAGTTTTGGTGCACATGGTCATCGCGTAGAATCAGCTGAAGATTTACGACCTACTCTAAAGAAAGCACTTGCTGAAGACGGAGTATCTGTAGTAGTTTGCCCAGTTGATTATAGCGAAAATATGAAGCTTATCAATAAACTTGGTACATTAACAATGCCAAGCTAATCAAAAGCTAATATTCTTAATTAGAGAGTCTATCCATTTTTTTGGATAGACTCTTTTTTTCTCCTAGGCCGGGCAAGATAAACGAGTTAGTCGGAGTACTAAAACGACCTATTGGTTTTGGTACTCCAACTAACTCATTTTTGAAACTCATAGCCCTGTTTTTCGTCCTTATAAGAAATAAAATCCCTACTCCAACTAAAAAAAATTAACGAACCACAGGATGTAATAGAATTTAAATTATCTTTGTTTTATCGAAGAACGATAAAAATACATTCATTATCAATATATTTTAATTCTAAATCAACAAACTGATTGATTATGAAAAAGAAGTTTAACACCATAGCCATACTGATTCTTATCGCATTAGCTACATCGTTTATTGTAAACTCGAGTCTAGCCATTGATGATTTCACTGCAGGCTTTGAAGAGGGATTTAAGTCTCAAAAAAAGGATAATATAAGTACCACAACTTCATATTGGTTAGATGTTATTAATACAGAAGAATCTGAATATAACTTCACACTTACTAGCAAAAACAACCAAGAGCAAGTGACTTTTAAACCACGAGTTATCTTGGCTAAAACAACTAAATCTAAAAATGAATCAGTAGCTACTTTATCCACAATTACCTCGATTATGGTTCTAGCAACTTGCATAACATTCATTATGTCGATTGTGTTTTTTATAAAATTTATCTTTGCCGTAAATAGAGGAATTGTATTCGATAGGCGGATCTTATTCTATCTTAAAATATTGGGGTGGAGTCTAATCCTTAGTTTTGCATGTATGACTATTTATAGCTTGACAAGCTACCAGATAAGCAAAGAATTATTCGATATTCAAGGATATAAGCTACTAATGGCTCAACCCATTCCTTTCTTTTGGCTTCTCGGAGGATTGACTATACTTTTAATAAAACAATTTGTAGCAATGGGTATCAAAATGAAAGAAGAACAAGATTTAACCATCTAAAAAGACAGACTAATGGCAATTATTATTAATTTAGATGTTGTTATGGCTCAGCGAAAAATTTCGTCAAACGAATTGGCAGATACTATAGGAATTACTCCAGCCAATCTATCGATACTAAAAACAGGAAAAGCAAAAGCAATCCGCTTTTCGACCCTTGAGGCCATATGCGAAGCTCTTGATTGTCAACCAGGTGATATCCTAAGCTACGAAAAGGAGCTCTAATTTTAGACTGAAACAAATAGATGAATATTCAAAATAGCAAATACGATTTAATAACTATACTTGGCCCTACAGCTAGTGGAAAAACCACTCTAGGGGTTGCTTTAACTCACGCACTCGATGGTGAAATCATCAGTGCTGACTCGAGGCAAATTTATCGAGGCATGGACCTAGGAACAGGCAAAGACCTGGAGGAATATACCATTGAAGGCAAAACTGTACCTTATCACCTCATTGACATTGTCGATGCAGGTTATAAGTACAATGTATTCGAATACCAACGTGATTTTTTAAAGGCTTACGAAGGCATCGTCTCACGCAGTAACCCCGTCATCCTTTGTGGTGGCACAGGGTTATACCTTGAATCAATTTTAAAAGGTTACCGTTTGCTGCCCGTTCCCGAAAACAAGGAACTTCGAGACTCGCTTGCCTCCTACTCACTAGAGGAGTTGACAGAAAAGCTAAAAGCGTATAAAGAATTGCACAACTCTACCGATGTGGATACTTGTAAAAGAGCCATCCGAGCCATTGAGATTGAAGAGTACTACCTGACGCAACCAGCAGATGAACGCTCCTTCCCTAAACTCAACAGCCTCATCATTGGAGTCGATATTGATCGGGAGCTAAGAAGATCTAAAATATCAAAAAGACTTAAACAGCGTTTAGATGAAGGGATGATTCAAGAGGTAGAAGCCTTGCTCGAGACAGGGATCTCAGCCGGTGATTTGATTTATTACGGACTTGAATATAAATTCCTGACGCTATATTGCATTGGTAAGCTAACTTATGACGAGATGTTTGAGCAACTAGAAACAGCTATTCACCAATTTGCCAAACGACAAATGACCTGGTTTAGGGGGATGGAACGAAAAGGGTTTACTATCCACTGGATAGATGCTAAACTCCCTACCAATGACAAATTAGAAGAGATATATAAACTATTATAAAAACACCAATTTTACAACTAACCAAAATGATGATTAATATACCAAAGATTAAGTATACCGATTCTGGTAATTTCTTTTTAATGGCTGGCCCATGTGCCATTGAGGGTGAAGATATGGCCATGCATATTGCAGAAACCATTGTTAAAATTACAGACAAACTTCAGATTCCTTATATATTCAAGGGCTCTTACCGTAAGGCTAATCGCTCTAGAATCGATTCTTTTACAGGTATTGGTGATGAAAAAGCACTTAAAGTGCTTCGCAAAGTGGGAGAAACATTTAATATCCCAACAGTTACCGACATCCACACAGCAGAAGAAGCAGCTATGGCAGCGCCTTATGTTGATGTATTGCAAATCCCAGCTTTTCTTTGCCGTCAGACTGACCTTTTGGTTGCCGCAGCAGAAACAGGAAAAGTTATCAACATCAAGAAAGGACAATTCCTTTCGCCAAGCGCAATGCAGTTTGCTGTTCAAAAAATACTTGATTCAAACAATCCAAATGTAATCCTTACTGATAGAGGAACCATGTTTGGCTACTCCGATATGATTATCGACTTTAGAGGTATCCCCGAAATGCAGGCATTCAATGTTCCTGTTGTCTTGGATGCTACACACTCGCTTCAACAGCCCAATCAAGCCTCAGGAGTTACTGGCGGTATGCCACAACTCATCGAAACGGTTTGTCGTGCTGCAGTAGCAGTTGGCGTAGATGGTCTGTTTCTCGAAACTCACCACAACCCTAAAGAAGCCAAAAGTGATGGTGCCAACATGTTACCCCTTGATCAGCTTGAAGAGTTACTTACTAAACTCGTGGCATTGCGTAAAACGATCAATGCCTTTTAATCCAACTTTCAAAACTTACGCTTTATGAAAAAATGTAAACAATGGATGAAAGTGAGCCTCATGGCTGCTTTTATCCTCCTCGGTTCATTGCAGCTCTATGCACAACAAAGTATGCCAATACCTCAAGACCCAAAAGTTCGCATTGGCAAGCTCGATAACGGATTAACCTACTACATCCGAAAGAATGCCCAACCTGCAGAGCGTGCCGATTTCTACATCGCACAAAAAGTGGGTGCTATCCAAGAGAATCCAGATCAGCGTGGTCTTGCCCACTTCTTGGAGCATATGGCTTTCAACGGTACAACTCATTTTCCAGGAGACCAACTCAAACAATACCTTGAAAGCATCGGCGTTAAGTTTGGCGAAAACCTTAATGCCTACACGGCTATTGACGAAACGGTATACAATATTTCTAACGTTCCCGTTAGCCGTGAAGGAGCATTAGACTCTTGTTTACTAATTCTACACGATTGGGCTAATGACCTATCGCTCGAAGACAAAGAGATCGACAAAGAGCGAGGTGTGATTACCGAAGAGTGGAGATCTCGCATGAGTGCAGGACAGCGTTATATTGAGAACTTACTTCCTAAATTTTTCGAAGGTACTAAGTACGACGACAGCCTTCCTATTGGAAGCATGGAAGTAGTCAACAACTTCAAATACCAAACACTAAGAGATTACTATGAAACTTGGTACAGACCCGACCTACAAGGCATCATGATTGTGGGTGATATCGATGTCGATCAGGTTGAAAGTAAAATCAAGGCTATGTTCTCAGACATCCCAGCTCAACCCCAAGCAGTAGAGCGTGTATATTATCCTGTTAACGATAACGATGAACCCCTAGTATTTACCTTCCAAGATAAAGAGCAAACCAATATTGTATTTAGCTACTACAATAAGTATGCTCCATTTCCAAAAGAAGCAAAGGGTGACTTAGCTTACCTGCAAGTGAACTATGCAATCAATATGATTTCATCTATGCTTAATGCTCGTCTTAACGAGATTTCTGAGCAAGCAAACCCTCCTTTTATTTATGCGGGAGTTTATGATGGTGATTTTATTGTTGCAAAGACAAAGAAAGCCTTCACAGGTGTAGTAGTTTGTAAAGAAGACAACATTGAAGGGGGAATTAAGATTCTTCTTAGCGAAATTGAGCGCGTTCGCCAACACGGATTTACTCCTGGTGAATATGCTAGAGCTAGAGCTTCTTATCTAAGTGGTTTAGAATCTGCTTTCAACGAAAGAGACAAGGTAAAGAATGCAGCTTATGTTAATGAGTATGTTCGCCACTTCTTAGACAACGAACCAGCTCCAGGTATTGAATTCGAATACGGCACAATGTCGCAATTGGCTAACGTCATTACAGTTGACCACATCAACCAAATGATGCCAATGCTTATCTCTGAAAACAACAAAGCCTTAACGCTACTTGCTCCAGAGAAAGAAGGTCTTAATATTCCTTCGCCCGAGGCTCTTGCAAGCCTACTTGAGGGAACTATGAGCGAAAAGTTTGCAGCTTACGAAGATCATGTATCTGACGAACCCCTAATTTCGAAAGAACCAGTTGGCGGAAAAGTTGTAAAAGAGGAGAAAAACGGACTTTACGATGCAACAACATTAACCCTATCAAACGGAGTTAAGGTTGTCATTAAACCAACCGACTTCAAAGCAGATCAGATCATTATGTCGGGTTATAGCTACGGTGGTAACTCAGTATTTCCTGACGATGAATATACCAACTTTAAGTCGATTAACGAATTTGCTCTAGTGGGTGGACTTGGTTCTTTCTCAAAAGTTGAATTGGATAAAGTTCTAGCTGGTAAAATAGCATCAGTATCAACCTCAGTTAACTACCTTACCGAAAGTGTTAATGGTTATTCTTCACCAAAGGATTTCGAAACTTTGATGCAGCTTACTTATTTAAACTTTACAGCTCCACGTAAAGATGTCGATGCATTTGAATCGAATATTAGTCGTTCTAAGGCTGCAATGCTCAATAACGAACTCAATCCTGCATCTGCATTCAACGACTCTATAACAAAAGCTATATATGGAGATAACTTACGAGCTAAACGTCTACATGCGAATGACCTAGACAAAATTAGCTACGACAGAGTGCTTGAGATGTATAACGATCGCTTCAAAGATGCGAGTGATTTTACATTTATCTTTGTGGGAAATATCGATTTAGAAACCGCTAGACCACTTCTGGAAAAGTACCTTGGAGGATTACCTACTCTAGATCGTAAAGAAAATTATATTGACCGCAAGCTCTATGATAGAAAGGGAGAATTTGAAAACGAATTTATTCGTCAACAGGATAATCCTAAGGCCTCAATATTGACCTATTACAACGGAAACGTAAAATATACTGCCAAAAACAATCTTTTAATGAACATGCTTTCACAGGTAATGACTCTGGTTTATACCGAAAAAGTACGTGAAGACGAGGGTGGAACTTACGGTGTTGGTGTTCAAGCTGGTCTAAATAATCTCCCTAAACAAACAGGAACATTCTTGATTGTTTTTGATACAGCTCCCGAAAAGAAAGATCGCTTAATGGAGATTATCTACCGAGAACTCGACAAGGTTGCTAAGGAAGGTCCTTCAGAAAAAGACCTATCGAAAGTGAAGGAGAATATGATTAAAAAATATCATGAGCAAGTAAAAGAGAATGCTTACTGGAGCTCAATGATACAAAATCAACTGACATCAGGCATTGATTTAAATGCAGATTTCGAAAACTTAGTCAATAGTATTGGCATAAAGGATATTCAAAAATTCACCAAAGCTTTCCTTAAGCAAGGAAATAAGGCTGAAGTAATTATGATTAGCCCTGAGCAAAAATAATATTTTAGTTTACACATTTTTAAAGGGGCTAGTCTTTTCTTGAACTAGTCCCTTTAAATTTAACTAACCCTAAACACACATGAATTCAACATTACTAAACTCTTTCATCCAGCTGTTTAAGCTCAACTGGCTTGCTACCAAAAGAGAGTCGGGTAAAGAGATTAAAACAGCCTCAACCATACTCAGGGGGTTGTCACTGGTTTTCTTCTTTGCTCTAGCCATACTTTGGTCGGTAATTGTCTTCAAACAAATCCGAGCAGGAGAACTCAACTTACACGAAGGAGCGAAGATTGTAGCACTTGCCTTAGGACCAATGCTGGCCTACGATTTTTTAATCCGAATATCTCTGCCCAGTTATATTTTAGAAGAACTACCAGTTCTCTTTACTCTACCCCTAGAGAAGAGACATGTCATTTTATTCAAACTATTCTACCACGGAGTAGGCCCATTAGTGATTATGTGGGTAGTCTTGATTACCCCTATTCTAGGAAGTCTTAATTATTTCAATGTGGGCATATTGGGGTATGTCCATGCTTTTCTAATTATGCTACTGGTTTTCACGATAAACAAACAGGTTATAGTTCTAGCCAAAAACTATTTTTCAAAGCATAAAGTTGTAACTACAACCTCGGTGATACTTTACTTCTTGGTGGTATTTCTCCCACTTATCTTATATAAGTTTGATGCTGTTAGCCAAGCTTATGGGAGTATACTCGTTCCACTAAATCACTACTGGCCAACTTACCTTATCTTACTACTCTTGCTAGGAGTAACACTAAGTCTAACCTATCAATTACTTCGTAATTTTAAAATTGACAGTCTAGGAGATGATGGATCAGATAACTCCTTCCAATTTAACTCGCTTACAAAGAGTGAGCGATGGAGTAAGATGGGACAACTTGGTCAGCAAATAAGATTAGACTTACTTTTCTTATTACGCACCAAGAAGATGCGAGCACTTCTACTTGTAATTCTTTTCTTTACAGCTCTTCCTATTTATACAATTCTAAGTAACCCCGAAGAGAGAGTTCTGAGTAGTTTAAATTTCCCCTATGTCTATTCAGCAATAATGTTTTACATGACCTACGTGCAATACGAATCCATTTCGATGGAGTTTTACTTTACACAAAGAAATCATATGGTCACCCTACTCAAAAGTAAATATATAATTACCACTATTGCGACCATCCCTTTATTGATTGCAGGCATCGTTTGTTTCCTCTACAGAGGGTTTGATTTATGGGGATTAATAGCACTCTATAGCTATATACCAGGTTTAATCAGTCTGTTTGGTCTAAGCATGTATATTTTTAATAGTATTGGAATCAATCCTGAGGCCAAAACCAAAGTCAACAAAAGTTTTAGTGGAATAATCTTTTTATTCATCTTGGTTGCGGCCGTTAGTGTTCCACTAATCAA
The DNA here is from genome assembly GCF_000375405.1 of Bacteroides propionicifaciens DSM 19291 = JCM 14649. Lineage (GTDB taxonomy): Bacteria > Bacteroidota > Bacteroidia > Bacteroidales > Bacteroidaceae > Bacteroides_E > Bacteroides_E propionicifaciens. Next base: position 26,681 of record NZ_AQWS01000029.1, read on the forward strand.
CTGGATAATCAGCCTTATCGTAGGCCAACCCTACTACGAGAATTTAACCATCATAATCTTAAACTTAGGAGTTGTTCTTCTTTCACCTCTTTGGTTAAAGTTGATTGCTAAATCAATGAACAATAGAAAATATAAAAATCTAGAGGGTATCCGCAACTCACTTAACTAATAAACAGAAAACATCATGTTAGAAATAAATAATATCACAAAATCATACAATAAGAAAGAGGTACTCAATATACCCTCTCTTAAGATAGATAAAGGCGAACTCATCGGTATTGTGGGCAATAATGGAGCAGGAAAATCAACACTTTTCAGACTTATGCTCGACCTGATTGCTCCCGACACAGGAGAAATAGGCTCAAAAGGTTTACTGGTTAATAAGTCGGAAGATTGGAAAACCTATACGGGTTCTTATGTTGATAATACATTCTTGCTTGGCTACCTTACGCCTACCGAATACCTTGATTTTTTAGGTTCACTCGGCAACATGACCAAAGAGGAAATATCGGCACGAGTAGATCGCTTTAAGAACTACCTAGGAACTGACAACCTCGAAGGAAAGAAATATATTCGTAACCTCTCTTCGGGAAATCAACAAAAAGTGGGTATTGTGGGTGCTCTATTTAATCAACCCGAATTTGTAATTCTGGATGAACCCTTTAACTTCTTAGATCCCACAGCACAAGAGAACACCAAAAAGCTTTTGGCCAAAATACACAGCGATACAGAAACCACCATTTTAGTTTCAAGTCATAACCTGGAACATTTGCTAACCATCTGCACAAGAGTTATCTTGCTCGAAAATGGAGTAGTTATCAAAGATGTCAAAGGCGATGCAGCCGTATATCAAGAAGAAATTATGAGCTACTTCCTCAAAGACATGGAGGACAATAGTGAAGAGTAAGTTTTTATATAAACTAGTAATAGGGTTATGTGTGCTCTTGGGTTTTGCTAGCTGCAAGACCCAAACTCCTAGACTCGATTACAAAGCACTAGCAGAAGCTTCAAGAAGGCTCGATATGGAGATTGGCTATACGGATAATCCGAAGCTCTATCTAGAGAGTGCCGAATGGATCGGTACTCCCTATCGAAATGGTGGCAACTCGAAAAGAGGTGTCGATTGCTCAGGCTTTACCAAACAGGTATTCTCGAAAACCTACGGCCTGGAGCTACAACGAACCACACAGGGACAAACTAAACAGATACGAAAGGTATCCAAAAATAACCTCAGAGAGGGTGATCTTGTGTTCTTTAGTAGCCCAAGATCCAAAAGACGGGTGGCTCATGTGGGCATATACCTCAAAAACGATCTCTTTGTACATGCCAGCACAAGTAGAGGAGTAATTGTTAGCAATTTAAAATCAAAATATTACAAACAACATTGGCTATATGGTGGACGACTTAAAAAATAGACTCAGTAGAACAGTGCAATTCATTATACTTTTGCTACTCTCAACACAAGTGGTAGATGCTCAGCTATTATGGAAAATCAGCAAGCAAGATCAACCTGACTCCTATATATTGGGGACTCACCACGTGATTCCAAGTTCTGTGATTGAAAACATAAAAGGAGTTGAAGAAGCGTATAAAAACAGTGAAGTACTGGTTGGCGAACTTGATATTAGAGAAATGGATGAGTTTGCCTCGGATGCGAACAATAGCATGATGCTCATGGCCCCTGCCGATTCTGCTCTCAATAAAGTAATGCGTGAAAACAGTTATAATTCACTCATGGAGCTGATGGATAAGGACCCTAACCTCGTTCAGCTCCCCAAGCTAATGGCAAACAGCTTTAAGCCACAGATGGTAAGCTCACTACTCAGCATAGGCCTGGCAGTCAAAGCTAACGAAAAGTTATTTCCAGGCAACGACTCTCCCATGGGTGTAGATATGATATTTGAGAATAGAGCAGTCAAAGAGGGCAAAGAAATTATTGGTCTAGAAAGCATGACTTTTCAGACCAAGCTACTTTACGATAATAAATCCATAAAAAAAGCAGCTGAAGAGTTATCCGACTTAATCGATTGCTTAGATAGCAACCCTGAGGCCGTTATAGCAAGCTCTGAAGAATTGGCCAAGCTCTATGTCGAACAAAATCTTGAGGGTCTACTCAAACTAGCCGATGAAACGTCTTCGGATATTTGCCCAGCTCTAACCATGGATCCTCTCGACCGTAAACTCATGGTAGACGATCGTAATATTGACTGGATACCGAAGTTAAAAACGGCCATAAAAAATAATTCTTGTTTCATTATTGTGGGTGCTTTACACCTACCTGGTCAACTCGGAGTATTAGAACTTCTCAAGAAAGAGGGCTACACAATATCCTCGGTATCGAAGTAAAACTAAGCAACAGCCTGAAACAAACAGCTCATTACTAGTAATTATTATCCTAATTAATTTGATTGCTAATAAGTAAATCATTAATTTTGCAACCGATTATTCCTAGCTAGGTAATCAAGCGACTAGAAATGAAATTTAGTCCACCTAGGGGAGCAAACCTGTATTATACAAATAACAGATGTACGCAATTGTAGAAATCAATGGTCAGCAATTCAAAGCAGAAGCTGGCAAAAAACTTTTCGTTCACCACATCCAAAACACTGAAAATGGTGCGACAGTTGAGTTTGACAAAGTTCTTTTAGTAGACAAAGACGGTAACATTACTATCGGTGCACCAACAGTAGAAGGCGCAAAAGTAGTATGTGAAGTTAAATCTCCACTTGTTAAAGGTGACAAAGTAATTGTTTTCAAAAAGAAAAGAAGAAAAGGATACCGTGTTAAAAACGGTCACCGTCAACAATTCACTGAATTGACAGTTAAAGAAGTTATAGCTTAATCATTAATCAATTAAAAATTAAGAAGAAATGGCACATAAAAAAGGTGTAGGTAGTTCGAAGAACGGCCGTGAATCGGAAAGCAAAAGATTAGGCGTTAAGATTTATGGTGGTGAAATTTGCAAAGCAGGTAACATTATCATTCGTCAAAGAGGTACTGCCTTCCACCCAGGTGAAAACATGGGTATTGGTAAAGATCACACTCTTTACGCTTTAGTAGATGGTACTGTAAACTTCAAAGTAGGTAGAGCAAACAAACGTTTTGTTTCTATTATTCCTACTGAAAGTGTAGAAGCATAAGGCTTTAATAGCAGTATAAAATATTTTGGAGGGATGCAGCTTAAGAGTTTGCATCCCTCTGTTTTTTATATAATTCACGCCCCTATATTATCTATTTTTCCATATCTTTGTAGTTTACGATATGTTCATAAAAAAGTGTTAACATGCTTACAATAAAACAGATTACCGAAGAGCCAGAAAGAGTTCTTCGTGGACTTGAAAAAAAGAATTTTAAGAACGCTAAAGAAGCGTTAGACCAAGTTATTGATGCCAACGAAAGAAGAAAAGAGGCACAAAAACAACTAGATAACAACCTTGCAGAAGTTAATGCACTATCGAAGACCATTGGTCAGATGATGAAAGAAGGTAAAAAAGATGAGGCGACTTCCATCCGTGAACAAGTTTCGTCTATGAAGGAAGGCAATAAAGCATTAGAAAATGCAATGAACTCTGCCCTGCAAGAGATGAACGAGCTTCTTTATAATATTCCTAATATTCCTCACGAATCTGTTCCAGAAGGTGTTGGTGCTGATGACAATAAAGTAGAACGCACAGGTGGTAAGAATCCTCAGTTAGCTGAAGGTGCACTACCTCACTGGGAATTAGCAAAAAAATACGACCTGATCGATTTCGAACTAGGTGTTAAGATTGCAGGTGCTGGTTTCCCCGTATACAAAGGTAAAGGTGCTCGTTTACAACGCTCACTTATCAACTTCTTTTTAGATGAAGCTAGAGATGCTGGATACCTAGAAATCGAACCTCCTTATGTAGTTAACGCTGCTTCAGGTTACGGAACAGGACAGCTACCCGACAAAGAGGGTCAGATGTACCACGCTACAGCAGATGATCTATATCTTATCCCAACAGCCGAAGTTCCAGTAACAAATATCTACCGTGACGTTATCGTAGACGAGAAAGATCTTCCTATCAAAAACTGTGCATATTCTGCATGTTTCAGAAGAGAAGCAGGTTCATATGGTAAAGATGTAAGAGGATTAAATCGCTTACACCAATTCAATAAGGTTGAAATCGTTAGAATCGACAAACCAGAGCATTCATACACTTCACTCAACGAGATGATTGAATATGTTGAGGGCCTTGTAACTAAACTAGGACTTCCATACCGTATTCTTCGTCTTTGTGGCGGTGACATGGGCTTTACTTCTGCACTTACATTCGATTTTGAAGTTTATTCTGCTGCACAAGAACGTTGGTTAGAAGTAAGTTCTGTATCTAACTTTGAATCTTACCAAGCTAATCGCTTGATGTGTCGCTACCGTAACGACGACAAAAAGACAGAGCTTTGTCACACACTAAACGGTTCAGCATTAGCACTACCAAGAATCGTTGCAGCCCTACTAGAAAACAACCAAACACCAGAAGGAATCAAAATTCCTGAGGTATTAGTACCCTATTGTGGATTTGATATTATAGACTAAAAATATATATAGAACGAAGATAAACATGAACAAAATCATTAGTAAAGACAAGTTTTCAGACCGCGTTTATAGATTTGTTGTGGAAGCGCCACTAATTGCAAAATCTAGAAAAGCGGGGCATTTTGTGATTGTCAGAGTGGGTGAAAAAGGCGAGCGTATGCCATTAACCATTGCAGGTGCAGACACGACAAAAGGTACAATCACTTTGGTAATACAACGTGTAGGACTTTCGTCAAAACGCCTTTGCGACCTAAATGAAGGCGACTATATCACCGATGTAGTGGGTCCATTGGGTCAAGCAACTGACATAAAGAATCACGGAACAGTTGTCTGTGCAGGTGGTGGAGTTGGGATGGCCCCCATGCTACCAATTGTGGAAGCTCTTAAAAAAGCAGGTAACAGAGTAATCTCTGTTATTGCTGGAAGATCAAAAGATTTAATTATTCTTGAAGATGAAATTAGAGCTAGCTCCGACGAAGTGATCATCATGACTGATGATGGTTCTTATGGAAGAAAAGGACTTGTTACTGCAGGTGTTGAAGAAGTCTTACAGAGAGAAAAAGTAGATCATTGCTTTGCTATTGGGCCTGCAATTATGATGAAATTCTTATGCAAGCTAACCGAGCAATATAAAATACCAACTACAGTATCGCTCAATACCATCATGGTAGACGGAACTGGTATGTGTGGAGCATGTAGAATCACTGTTGACGGAAAGACTAAGTTTGTCTGCGTAGATGGACCAGAGTTTGATGGTCATAAAGTAAACTTCGATGAGATGCTCAAAAGAATGGGTGCATTCAAATCGATTGAAGCAGCAAAATTTGAAGATAGCAACAATGCTAATCCATCATCTACTCTCGAAGCCAATACAACTGATGTTGAACGCCTTGTTCTTAATCACGAAGACATCCGTATTTCTGATATAAAATCGGATGACAGCTCTTCGAGAGATGCTGAATGGCGTCTTGCATTACGCAAAGCAATCAAAGCAAAAGAACGTTCTTCGTACGAGCGCTGTGTTATGAATGAGCTTGATCCTGTTTATCGTGCAACTAGCTTGACCGATGAAGTAAATCAAGGACTCACCATCAAACAAGCCCAAGAAGAAGCCAAACGTTGCTTAGACTGTAATAACCCTGGCTGTGTTTCGGGTTGTCCTGTTGAGATTGATATCCCTCGTTTTATTAAACATATTGAAATTGGCGAGTTTGGTAAAGCTGCTCAAACGCTAAAAGAGACAAGTGCTCTTCCTGCTGTTTGTGGTCGTGTATGCCCTCAAGAAAAGCAATGCGAGGCTAAATGTATCCACCTAAAGATGGGTAAACCTGCTGTAGCTATTGGTTACCTAGAACGTTTTGCTGCCGACTACGAAAGAGAAAGCGGAGAAATGTCTGTACCCGAAGTTGCGCCAAGCAACGGTATCAAGGTTGCTGTAATTGGTTCAGGTCCTGCTGGCCTTGCTTTTGCTGGTGAAATGGCAAAAAAAGGATATTCAGTAACTGCCTATGAAGCACTACACGAAATTGGTGGTGTACTTAAATATGGTATCCCAGAATTCAGATTACCCAACAAGATTGTAGATGTTGAGATAGACAACCTCAAAAAAATGGGTGTAAACTTCGTAATGGACTGCATCGTGGGTAAAACTATCGGTGTAGAAGATTTAAAAGCTGAAGGATTCCAAGGAGTATTTGTAGCCTCAGGCGCAGGACTACCCAACTTCATGGATATTCCAGGGGAAAACTCAATCAATATCATGTCGTCTAACGAATACCTAACTCGTGTAAACCTTATGGAAGCAGCCAATCCAGAATCGGATACTCCTGTAACTAAAGGTAAGCGTGTAGCAGTAATTGGTGGTGGTAACACTGCTATGGACTCGGTACGTACCGCAAAACGTCTAGGTGCAGATGTGGCTATGATTATCTACAGAAGATCAGAGGAAGAGATGCCAGCACGTTTGGAAGAAGTACATCATGCTAAAGCTGAAGGTATCGAATTCAAAACTCTCCACAACCCTATCGAGTACATTGCCGATGAGGAAGGAAAGGTTAAACAAGTCGTTGTACAAAAGATGGAACTTGGTGAACCAGATGAATCTGGTCGTAGAAGACCTGTAGCAATCGAAGGTGCTATCGAGACTATCAACATTGATATGGCTATTGTTAGTGTAGGTGTTTCACCTAATCCTATCGTTCCGACTTCAATCAAAGGGCTTGAGCTAGGTTGGAAGAACACCATCAAGGTTGACGAGAATATGCAATCCTCAATTCCCTTCATCTATGCTGGTGGTGATATTGTTAGAGGTGGTGCAACAGTTATCCTAGCTATGGGCGATGGAAGAAAAGCTGCAGCCTCAATGGATGCACAACTACAAGAAAAGTAAGAGGTTACAAATAGATAATCGACACTGTCTCAGGAAGTGTGTAAGTTAAAATGAT
>NZ_AQWS01000030.1 GCF_000375405.1 Bacteroides propionicifaciens DSM 19291 = JCM 14649
TCATCTATACAACTAACTTAATCGAAAATCTTAATGGCAAGATTAGAAAGTACACCAAGAACAAATTATCGTTCCCAACCGATGATTCTGTGATGAAATCAGTATATTTAGCCGTTAGAGAGGCCACAAAGAAGTGGTCAATGCCTATCAGGGACTGGGGCATAATTTTAAATCAGTTCCTAATTATTTACAAAGAAAGGGTCAGGCTATAACAATAACCCAACCCAAGCTTAATTTACTTACACACTTCCTGAGACAGTGTCCAAATGTATTTACAAGTACCTATCAATAAATCTTTTCGTTCGTCTTTCATTTGCCTTCTGAACATTTACTTTCGTATGCGAGAACATATCTCTATGAATACGGTTATGACATTCATAGCTCACTGACATGAGGTTGTTGAAGTCGAACATAAGTACCTCCATCTGCTCGATGGTTGTGACTGATTCAATTGGTACGATGTGATGAACAGCTTCAGCTGGTGTTATCTTATCTAGCTCTTTGCAGACCTCACACTCGCATAGTGGTTGTGATTGGAGCTTCTTCATTCGTAATGATCTCCAGCGTGCTGTATTGATTAACTTGATGTAGTTTGGATCTTTTGCCATAATCTTCTAGCTTTGTTAAAAAACAATAACATGAATAAAATATCAGAAACTATTAATCTTTCAGCATCACTTTGTTCTCTTTTTACCTTCTTGATGCTAATGCTCGAAAAAAGTGACAGCTCTGTGTTTACTTTAGAGAAAATATTGATAGTTATTACTATAGGTATAAGTTGCGTTTTTTCCTTGGCTCTTCTTCTGTTTGTTATAAAATATATATACAGTTTATCTAAGAGAACGACTTAAAATAGAACACTTAGAATAGGACTTATTTTAATCGGTAGTCTATTCTCTTCTTTAATCTGTGGATTTCTTGCACTATTCCTATCAACAATTACTGGAGGAATAATACATGTTTTAGTTTTACTTACTACTGATGCTATTACTTCTTATTTCTAACTAAGAAGTTTTAGTATAATAGCTGTTAGACTTATAATAAGCGATGTTTATTATTTACATTCTTCTTTAGATGATTTATCTTCTACTTTATTTAAATCAAAATCAACATTAATTTTATCAAATAGTATTTTGTTTCTTCTAAAAGCTCTTGTTAATAAGCTCTTATATGTAAGTATTTCCATATACATAGCAGCATCTTTATTCTCCCTATCCCATACTCCTTCAACAGGTTTATTTGGGCAATAGTAATATTCTTGGTCGTGAGATGGCTTGAAACCTGTACCATGAAATTTTAGCTCATTAGCATTTATTCTATCACCAATAAGATATCCATAGAAAAGTGTAATGTCAAATTCATCTTTGGCGAAGTTTCTTATTAAAGATGCATAATTATGGACCTGCGTAATGCGATCAGTTAACATTACATTTGGGCTTTTATACTCCAGTATAACACATTTTCCTTCAGATGGGAATAGAATTGTATCTATTCGATAATCGTATCTTTTCTTTCCTAAAGAATCTCTCCATTCAATTTGCTCTTGTGTAAGCTGATCATCTGTCTTAAGAATATTTTTACCATTGTATTCCAGATTTTTTAATTTAAACTCTGAACACCCTGTATAAAGCATGAAGTCCTCATTCAGCATCCATAAATCGCTAGATTCTACATTGTTTGATTTTTGCTTGAATAAAATATTATGTAATATCTGCTCATCATTATTTCTCGCTGTTGTTTGAGTGTTTAACTCTCTATTTAACGCTTTTTCAAATAGATTAAGTACTATACCTCTACGTGCGACATATTGAGTAAGAGCAGTCCTGTTTTGAAGAGGTATCTCCGTTGTTATAGTATTTGCACTCTTTTCAAGATCTTCATAATATGTATCAGCAGTAGGGTTAAGCATTTTAATATTATTAAGTTCTTTTTGTATTAGGGCATCACTTTTAGCAACATCGTCTGCTTGCTTCTTATATACTTTTTTTAAAATTGTTTCAGCTGTATCATTAATAGAAACTTTAATACTGTCGATAATATCCTTATCTAGTAAAAACGTTTTTTTCAACTCTTCAATATCAGCTAATTTTTTTTCCTTCTTTTCTTTAATATCAGGATATGCATCTATGGTTGTTTCGTCTATATTTTCTTGAATCGAATCTATCAACACTACTTCATCTGGAATAAAGAGGTCTCCACTTAAAAATTCTTTTTTAGAAATTAGATTTATCTTTCCTCTTTCATCTCCTTCTACATTGTCAATATATGGGCTACTAAGTAAAAATAAATATCTATTATTATTAATAACTTCTTCAGCATTTAGAATAGGAAATTCAAAAGGGTTTTTATCAAAAGATAAAATCTGTCCTTTACTGGTAACTTCTATTATATTTTTATCTAATTGTTTAGATGGTATTTTAAAGGTATTCAACGTGAAGAGTTCTTTACGCTCACTTGACTCTAGGCCTGATTTGGTTTCGCTTGATTTAGAGTAAAAGACTGAGAACTCTAATTTTTTATCAATTTCAGGGAAATCTGATTTCGTTATTGTTGCTTTCTCTACTAACTTATGGCCTTTATAATTCTCTATGATAATGTTAGGCAATTTTTCACTTAGACAAAGTAATCCCATAAACTGTTTGAGTAAATTCTCTTTAAGAGAATCGGCCGTCAGTTTTGAATAAAAGTTTAAGTCTTTTTGATATATAGGAACATCTAACTTAACTTGTGTTTTACGTGAATAATTTTCCGTTGTTATAACTTTTTCATTAATTACACCAATTAATGCATTTTTCTTAGGAAATAATCCTTTTTTTGAAAGCACTACTTCTCTTAAGTGGTATTTGTCTTCTTCTTTATAATTACTAGTGATATAGGTATTTGTAAAGAAGTGAAGATATTGTATTCTACCTGATCCTCTGTTATTAAAACTTTTACTTTCATCATACAATTTCTGCAATCGCTTATAACTTTCTTCAGTTAGGCCAAGACCAGTATCTTCAACCTCGAATGCTTGAAGTTCAAATGTTATGTCTTTATCCTTTTTGAATAAATTAGCAGAAATAACATCTACGAAAAGCATGCGTATTGTTATACTTTGAGATGTGATATCTTCAGTTTCACTCAGTTCTTTAATACTCTCCCAAGAATTCATAAAAGACTCGTATATTGGCTGGAGATGGTTTGGTGATTTGCGTATTTTTTTAATGGCATTATGATAGGAAATAGCATCTCCACCAGTAATATATTTCTTTATCTCTGTTGACTTCATGATATCTTTAAATAATAAATAGAGTAGCAATATAGCAATAACAAGTAAAATAAGATTCATCATTCTAATTATATTAGTGAGTTCATAGTTATTATTTAAAATCATCTGGTGACTTGTAGATGCGCTGATCTACTTTTGGTTTTATTCTCATATTGGCGTATGAGCCTTTTTCTGTAGGATCGCTTTCCCACTCAGTATATTCGTTGAACATGTCCTTTATTTCATCGGCCATATGCATGCCTTGCTCATTCATGATAAGTCTGCGAGTTTGCTTTGACTTTACATATTCACCGAAAGGTATGAGCAGTTGGAACTCTGGCTTAGGATTTTTCTTAGATAGTCTTTTGAGCCTTCTGTACTCACGAGGGTGAATAAACATCTCCGCAATTGGCTCAGGTACTGGTGGTTTATCAGTAGTATCATTAGCAGGATCAACTACACGAAGAAAACACTCTACTATGTACTTTTGCAGTTCATAAACACTCTTAAAGCCATATGTAGAGGCAATATCTTGTAAACGTTTTACGTCCACAACAGATACATAAGTGTATATCTTCTGACCTTTGTATTTTCTATGTGTTGGTTGATTCTTGGTTTTCATATCTCTAATGTCTTTAAGGCAAATTCAATATATTCTTTACCTCGCTTTACTATTTCTGTTTCGACAATGGCTTTTCTAATTAACTTATCATCGAAGCCGTATTTCTTGCTTAGAACGTCTTGTGTTGGCTTTACAGGGTTATCCCAGTCCGATAGGGTGCTACTGAAGCCAAACTTGAAGTGAATCTCATAGGGCGGCTTTGGTATCTTTAAGCGAGGTAGTAGCCAAAGCAATGTGTTCTGATAATTCTTGTAGGCATCTGTTTTAAATCTTCGTCCTTTCCATGCTTCATTTACGGATAAGGGCTTTATATCAATTCGTATCATTTATTCTGTTTTTACTTCTGTACCACACTCAGGACATCTATAAACTTGACATCTAATGCAGAATCTACATCCACATTTCTGACATACGACGTATACGCAGTGATTAGGCATTCTCTTGGTTTATAGGTTTAAGAATTCATGAGGGCTGTAGGTGTTTAGTTCTACACATAGCCTATCACTCTCTTGATATATTCTAGCAATATCACAAGGCTTATTGACTACAATCTGAACTGCTCTATCTTCACTTAGGTTATATTCAAAAGTCCAGTTCTTGCTACTCTTTACAATCTGCAGATCAAATGCAGAAAGGGGAATAGTGATAATCTTCTTCTCATTCATTTTCTTTATGCTTTATGCTTTTGACTTCCCATCTATAAGTTCTTCGAACTTCCATTCTGGGAAGTATAAGACAAGTAACCAGTATAGTGTGTTGGCATATATAGTTGCCACGATGGACACTTTTTGTACCCATCTATACCCAATTGTATTTGTGTATTTTGCTAACACGTTGATATATTGATTATTGTCATTGTTTTATTACTTGAGTATTTCATCATTGCGTAAAATCACGTAATTCATCTCTAATAATTGCCTAAATTCTTTCTCTTCTTCACTCTGTATGAACGTGATATGCTTTTTTACATCATCCCATTCATTATTTATAAACTCACGTATATTTCTATACTCCCAATCGGTGAGTGAACCGTTGTTATGCTTTTCCTTTGATTCGTCGAGAACTACATCACGGCCTTTCTCCAAAATCTCTATACAAAGCTGTCTTTTAGCTCTACCTGTTCCCTTTGGAGTGATTATATCTTGCTTAAACCTAATCGTACGCCAATCTCTAAAGAAGTTTTCAACTAGCTTATGTAAACTTTCAGGACTAAAAAAGTCTTTTACTGAGCCTTTAGTCACACGACGATTAACCGTTTCTATACGTAGTATATTTCCTACAGGAATAACCTTACGCTTCTTTTGAACAGATTCAAAAACCTTATCATAAATCTTAAAGTATTTTCGGATATGTGTATGAAACTCTGTTGTTTTATCACGCTCATCTTTATACTTAGGATTTACGTATATCAGCTTTTCATTGGCTATTGTACCGATGCTTTTAATCTTTTTCATAAAAGCTATACAGTCCTTTGAAAGGTTCAGGTTTAAGCCTATTTCGTAATGATAGATACGAGCATCAGCCTCATCGATACCTTTCTCATGCAAAAGTTGCTTGATAGCTGTCTTAGCTTCTGACATCGTGAACATGTCATAGTTAGTTCTTTCGTTCCTAATAACTTCATTATAGTACTTATGCAAGCTTCCTTCAGCTTTCAGCTTTCGGTTTCTCTCTATCTTTAGATAGATGCCTTTTTGCTGCTTTAGATTCTTGCTGTCTATATTGTCGTAATAGACTACACCATCACGTGAGTTCGTTTGTAGAACATTGCGCCAGACTATATGATCTATCTTGTCATTCGCTAGTGGTGGGGTTACTATGGTGATTAAATCAAACATTATATTTTCCCTTCTTCAAAGAGCCTTTGTATTTCGGATCGTTGCACATATGCTTTACCTCCTATTTTACTTTGGGTAATTATGTTGTCTTTTACATACCTCTGATACGTTGTTTTGCCAATACCAAGCATCTCTTGTACTTCCTTAGGTGTTAATGCTTTCTTTTCTGATTCTGCTTTAAGAATGGCTATATCTTCTTTTGTCTCAAGTAATATGCTTTTAAGTTCAAGCAAGAGGCCTCTAAATTCGTTTTGTTGCCTTATGTCCATAACTTATGATGTCCTTAATATTCGATGTTTATTACCAGTCCTTCCGTTAACTGTTATAATCCCTTCAGCTACTAATTCGCTTAGAGCCTCATCGATATCTTCAGCGATGGCTTGTTTTAACTCAAACTCGTTAGGGTCTGAAGGGAATACCTTTTGTTCTTGCTTCTTATCTTGAAGCACTTTAATTCGGCTTAGGATTATCTTTCGCATAGCTGCCTATTAAGGAGTGATGGAGTTCTTTTTGTCATCACTATATGGGAATACATCCATGATTGGTGTTTCCTTGATTTCAGCTATCTCGTAATCAGACATAGAGCCTTCCATACCTTTTTTGATTACTTCTTGAGCCTGATCAATATCTTTGGCTTGAGCTAGCATATACACACTTGATCTCTTTTCAGCTCCACTCTTCTCATCTATGAGGATAAAAGTAATTTTGCCTTTAAACCACTTGTCTGCTTTTTCTTCTGTATTAAAGAATATCTCCGAAAGCTTTACTCGCTTTATATCGACAATAATAAATTCACCCGTGATAAAGGGGGTTAGTTCTTCTATGGTCCGGACTTCAGCTTCTGTCCAGGATAGAGCATCAAATACATAGACTTCGGTTACCTTCTTTTGCAAACCGTTTTCTTGAGTCTTGTCAAACTTTACTTTTGATTCAAACCAATTATTCATTTTCTCGAGTTTTATGTTTTAATAAATATTCAAATACAATCATGAGCGATACAAGGAAGCCTATTATAGCAACCACTATCAAGAGGCCCACTAATGGCAACCACAAGGGTGAAGTTATCCACCACCAAGACCACGTTACTAGGTCTGTAAGCTTTAGAAATAAGAAGATGATAAATACGATGGTGCATAATCCACTTACACCTTTCTTTGCTTTGGAGTTTTTCATTTTGAAATATGTTTTATGATTATTCGTAAGCCTCAACTATCGAAACTACTTTCTCATCATCTTCAGCCAATAACTCAAATGCTGATTCGGCTTCAGCTTTAGTACGGTAAGTTTCGGAGTAGAAGTAGGGCTTTCCTTTTTCGTCTTTCATTACTATTTTATAAATCATAGCACTCGTATTATTGAGCTTTTCTTCTTGCTCTTAGCTGCTTTTGTAGTGCTTTGAAATCGAGAGTTAACGCATAACTCATTCGGAACAGGTGGTGATCATTCTCACCAAGCTTTGTTTCAGGCTCAATTAAGCCATCAGCAATGTAGTTGAGTACTGTTCGAGGGTTTACGCTATGCATGTTGGCTACTTCATTTGTACCAATTAGCACGTTATCATAGCGATTTAAAAAGCTTTCTATCTTCAGACTTGCATACTCTTCATTTGCGAGCTTCTTAAATATGTCATAGTCTGCCACTATTAATGTTTTACCTGTTAGCATAATTGATTTCGGTTTAGATGGTTAATTGCTTTAATTCCAATAGCTTCAAACTCATTCATCAGCTTTCTGTCATACTTATCAACAGGCTGCATGTACGCTGTTTTGCGGACAAAGTATCTCCATTGTCCATTAAGTCTATCTGTTAGCCAGACAATTAGCTCTATGTGGCCTATGCGATAGGTATATCTGGTTGGTTTACCTTCGAGATAGTGGGTAGGGTGCAGTGCAGCATCTTCAATAATTATTCCGCTCATATCATTATTGATTCATGACGTCTGACACATACGGATATGGTATATCTGGCTGCACGTCTGTTTGTAACTCGTCCTCGCATAGGCATTCCTTCGAAAGGCACGTAAAGGAGGAAGATTAGAAGTAGACAGGCTGATATGATCTGCTTTCTTATTTCTGTGAAGTCTTGATCCATGAGTTTACAGAAGAAGTGAGCGGTAATCTCTTTATCCTTTGATAGCCCTAGTTTCTGCTTAATGGCTTTCATGTAACTTTTTACGGTTTCATAGCTTATACCCATCTTATCAGCAATCTCCTTGGTCTGGAGACCAGCGCCGTTGAGGCTGTAGGCTGTATTCTCTTGACCTGTAAGTTCAGGTAGCTGTACATTAGTTTTCTGCATACTCTCTAAGTTTTTCTTTGCGATTATCTAATATTTGAATGTTCGCGGCTAGTACACTCAATTCACCATCTGTCAAATCGGCTAGTGTCGCTTTTTTCATTGCGAATTGATGAGTAGTGTATGTAAAGCCTGCATTTCTGCATGCTTTAATCCGGTCGCCTCTCTTTGATTCATTGATTATTCTTTCTTTCCAGGTTTGAAGAATGTCTTTGTTCTCAGTCATGGTTTTTATATTTTATTTGTTGATTAATCTATCCAATCGCTTATCTAATCTTTCGATGAGCTTATCTATCTCTGCTTTGTTTTTCTCCATTAAGAGTGAGGATGCTGCGAAACAGCATAAGGCAATGAGTGCTTGTAAGAAGCTGTCTGTAAATAGCAGCATAAGGGAGAGTACCCAGCTTGTGATAATTAGTTTTGCTTTCATAGTTCTACTTTTAGAAAAGTATATGTAGCAACAGCTATTAAGCTTACAGCTGAGATAACTAGAGCTATCAATACGCAGGTATTCAGTTTGCTCACCGAGTCTTGTAATGCCTTTTCTTTTTCAGAATTCAAAGGAGGTTCCGATGCTAACTCAGGCATAGTACCATCATTTATAAAATTGAAGTATGCATTAGCTAGATTAATGACTTTACTCGATGAGATATGGAGGAAAATATGATTATGAGCAAACGTGGTTTTTTCTGTAGGTGGACAGTATTTATAAGCTAGCTTCAAACACTTAAGTCTAATCTTCTTTTCTTTTTCTACTTCCTTTTCAAGTTCTTGCTTCTTATCATCTGCTAGTGATGCATTTAGGTTTTTGTCAGACGTTCCCATAAGTCAATATTTTTTAAGGTTATCCCCCTTTTTGGGGATTTTAATTCTTATATTTGTTTGTTTACTTTGTACAAGTCTTATAGCTTATCGCTATGAGTACATCACAAATATACATCTAATATTAGATATATCAACTATAACTATATCTAATATTAGATTGTGTGCTTAATTTATAACGATTCCAAACAGTATGACATTAGGAAAGAGAATAGAGGAGATAATGCAGGTGAAGGGGTATACAAAGAATTTTATAGCAAATAAAATAGGTATACATCCAAGTACCCTAAATAATTGGATTATCGGAAAAACAACCCCCGATAGTCTAAAATTAGATGTTTTAAGTGATTTTCTTTCTGTAAATACTAACTGGATATTAACTGGTGAAGGTGAAATGATTAAGTCTGGAGATGTAAATCTCAAAGGAGACGGCAATATTGCCAACACGGGCTCAATAGGTGGTGGTGTGTCTTCTAATTCGTCAAACGAAAAAGTTGTCGAGCTGGAGAAAGAAGTTATAAAGTTGAGAGGTGAAGTAGCCATGCGAGATGAAACAATCAAAGGATTGAGGAATGAACTCGCTGTAAGGAAAGAAATGATTGATTTTTTACAGAAAAAATAAAACGTGACATTATGCTTAAAGTAGCAAATGCCATTTAACCTAATCTATTATGACAGATATTAATGTTAAGGCTATTAGAAAAGCAATTGAAGTCAGCAAAGAACAGCTTGCTAAAATGATAGGGGTATCTACGTACTCTATTGATAAATATGAAAAAGGCGGCGTTATCCCTGAATCAAAAAGAAAACTTCTATTAAAATTAAAAGGAAGAAATATTGGTGATGAAAAACTACTTGCAGCTATAACAGGTACTAAAAACTTAGTTAATGCAGGAACTATTAGTGGAAATATTATAAGTGGTTCCACCATAAATAATTCGACCATTGATTTTTCTACTCCAGAAGGTATTCAACTGTTAAAGGATAGAGTAATAGAACTGGAGAAAGAAAATGAGCGCTACCGAAGAGATAAAATCAACTTAGAGAAGCTGGTTAGTTTAATGGAAGATTTAAACAAATAACGTTGATTATGAATTTACCAGATGCTGTTAAGTTGGATTCTTGGTGGATGATTATTCTTTGGTTAGGTGTAGCAGCAATAGCCTCAGCGCTAATCTTTAATATTGATATTATTAATAGAAAGCACTTATTGGGATTAGGTATTGGGATGTTTATTGTTGGTATTACTAATTTTTCCGCAGTAAAGACCGTCATCAGAGAAGCGAGGCAAGGATACTGGAGCAATGAAGAACCAAAGCCTAGCAGGACACAAAAAACAGGAATGTATATCGGCTGGATATTAATCATATTCTTTGGAGCTTTAATCTTATGGTCTCTTATATAACTCTAAAACAAATATCACTTATGAAACTGTCTAAATATGATTTAAAGGCCATTTCAATAGGCATTATAACTAATTTTTTATGTTCGTTTATATTTTACCTTATCCCTGTTCTCTTGACATGGTATTCTACGGGTAGCTTCTCTGATGCATTTCGTAAGACTTTAGAGATAGATGTGAAATTATGGGTGATTCTCATAGGTGTATTCTTAGTTCTAACCATCTCTACTATAATTAGAAACATAAAACCTAGATATGTAAAATATATGAGGGATACCTTCAATAATGAGACATGGATATGGAAGTGGACGAAAAAAAAGGATGGGAGTTATGCTATTGATAAGCTAGCCCCGCTATGCTCGAAAGACCATACACTTATGTTTGGAGGAAGCTATTATAATTATCATATGTATATATGCCCTCAATGTGGTCAAAAATATGACACCAAAGATTTAATAAAAGGTGGAGTTTTGGGAATGATAAAAAACAATGTGTTTAAAAATTATTCAGTTTATCTAGATTGAAGTTTTTTTAGTTTCGGATAGATACAGTGTCTTCCATGCATCACGTTCTTTAGTAACCTCAGCAAGCTCATTCTTTGTGCTGTGGTATATCATAACTGATGATGCGAGACATTCTACTGCTACAGGAGGGAATGAAGGGAATTCAGCTGCTATCTGTTCTTCTAGTTCTAATTTAGTCATTGGTCTATAATTTAAGTGAGTATTAATAGCCTCAACAGAGAGGCCTATACTACTTAGTATTATAGATTGCTTTTGGGGGTAAAAGGTAGCTGAGAGATGGTCTATCATAAATTATTGTTATGGTACAATACAATACCTATATGATTGATTTTTTACAAAATAAAAAGTAGTCTAGCCCCGTATCACAAAGACATGTATTAACTTAAATGTTTATTGCTAACTTTAATTAAGTACCATGTCTGATGTTAGGATTGAGGGTAATAAAAACATTGCTAATACAGGGATTATCCAAGGTGACTGCATAATCAAAAATACCACTATAAATATGAGTTTTAAACTCATCGAGCTAAATAAAATTGCTACTATGGAAGAAAAAGAAAAGAGCCTCATCAACATGACTGAAGCACAAAGCAAACTAGCTGGAGCAATAGAAACGTTTGCTCAAGCAGAACTTATGAGAGCTGAAGCCGATAAACTAAGAGCCAAGGCAGACGAAAACAATTCACTAGCCAACCTTAATTACTCTAAGGTGATGCTTGAGGATCGTGAGATAATAAAACAGATGCTGAATCAGCTAAAATAAGATGTGATGAACTGTTTGGGTTTATGCGATGATGATTTGAGTAAGGATAGAGGAGTGGCTATCTGAAACATGATATTCACTCAAAGCCTTATCGATTGTTGCCCCTGGCGTTGCCCTAAATAGAAAAACCCTCGAATAAACTAGTTATTCAAGGGTTTTCGTACTCGAAGCGGGACTTGAACCCGCACAGCTGCTATAGCCAAGGGATTTTAAGTCCCTCGTGTCTACCGATTCCACCATTCGAGCAGCAAACTTTGCTTGAGCGAAAAACGAGACTCGAACTCGCGACCCCAACCTTGGCAAGGTTGTGCTCTACCAACTGAGCTATTTTCGCATTTCAACGGGTGCAAAGATATGGAGTCTATTTCTTTTTTCCAAACATTACCATCACTTTTTTTGCACAAAAAAAGTGATGGTAGGATGGTTTATCTTTTAAGTAGTTCTTTTTCAGCTTGTTCTATTTTACTAAATTCAAAGCCTTTCAGAACATCTTGCTCTAATTCTACAATTTTATCGTTACATAAGTTGCCCAAACTTCCTTCGTGGGTATGATGAACCTCTTTGTTTGGTGCAAAATCTCCAGCCTCAATAGCCAAACCAACCTGCTTATAGGCGTCTCTAAAGGGTACTCCTTCAAGAACAAGTCTGTTTACTTCTTCTACGCTGAACAGATAGAGGTATTTATCGTCTTTTAAAATTTCAGTGTTTACTTCCATTTTCTTAACAATATACGTAGTCATTTCCAAGCAAGCGAGCAGTTCTTCAAAGGCGGGCACAAAGACCTCTTTGATGATCTGTAGGTCTCTAAAGTAGCCCGATGGGAGATTATTCATTATTAGCATGATCTGCTGTGGTAGGGCTTGTATCTTGTTGCATTTGGCACGTATCAATTCAAATACATCAGGGTTCTTTTTGTGAGGCATAATGCTCGACCCTGTTGTACACTCATCAGGAAGTTTTATGAATTTAAAATTCTGGCTGTTATACATGCAGGCATCAAAAGCAAGTTTTGATAATGTCCCTGCAATCGTTGCCATGGCAAAGCCAACATTACGCTCTAGCTTTCCACGTCCCATTTGTGCATAAACCACGTTGTAGTTCATCGAGTCGAAACCCAATAGCTCTGTAGTTAAGCTTCTGTTGAGCGGGAATGACGAGCCGTAACCCGCAGCAGAACCTAGCGGGTTTCTGTTGCACATTTTAAATGCGGCTTGCAAAAAGAGTAGGTCGTCGGCTAAACTTTCAGCATAAGCTCCAAACCATAGCCCAAAAGAAGAGGGCATAGCAATCTGCAAATGGGTGTAGCCAGGCATTAAAACTGATTTATATCGCTCACTTTGCTCAATGAGCACATGAAATAAGGAGTCAACCGACTCAGCAATCTTACCGATTTCTGTTCGCGTAAAAAGCTTGAGGTCTAGCAATACCTGATCGTTACGTGAACGACCACTATGGATCTTTTTACCCATATCTCCCAAGCGTTGAGTTAGCATAAGCTCTATTTGTGAGTGAACGTCTTCAACGCCCTCTTCAATTTTGAACTCTCCACTTTCGGTTAATGCATAGATAGCTATTAGCTCTTTATGAATAAGAGTCAACTCTTCTTTGGTGAGCAGGTCAATCTGCTCAAGCATCTGAGTATGTGCTAGCGATCCGATGATGTCGTGAGGAGCTAAGTAAAGATCGAGCTCTCGGTCTCTTCCGACTGTAAATTTTTCAATCTCCTGATTTACCGCTGTTGATTTCTCCCAAAGTTTCTGTGCCATTTGCTTTGCTTTTTTAAAGTTTAATACTGAATCATAGATAGCATTGTAGCCATCTTTTCTAGTCCTTCCATTAATGGTTTTTTGACCATACCTTTAATAAAGGGGTTGAGTTCTGCATCAATAGTTACTTTGATTTTGCAATCGTTCTCTGTTACTGGAAGAATTTGCACCCAAAGTGTAAAAGGGATTGGCGATGTAGTCGTAGCATATTTTACGCAGCTGTTTGGAATGCGCTCTATTACTTCTAGGCTGATTTTACCAATAGGGCTTACAGAGAAGGTTAGTGAATCGTCGGTAAACTCTAGATCTTGCACTTTATCTGCAGGAATTTTATCTTTGATTCCTTCGAGGTTGCTTAGCACTGAAACTTTATTGAATACCAATTCGTCTGCGAATGGAATAGCTTTTACGGAACTTTCAAATTTGCTCATAAGTTTGTTTTAGAACAATAAAAAACAAGAAGAGTCAATCAAAATAAACTTGACTGCTCTTCTTTTTATTTAATCTCTTTATTTCGTAAACAGGTTTGCTTATGCATTCCAGTTTGCGGGGTCTTTTCTCCAATTGTCTAAGATCTCAACATCTGATTCTTGAATGTATCCTGTTTTTAGAGATATTTCAAGCACAGCTTCGTAGTTCGTGAGTGTTATCAAAGGTACTTTGGCTGCTTTAAAAGCTTTTTCAGCTACGGGGAACCCGTAAGTGAAAGATGCTACCATACCTACAACTTCACATCCGTCACGACGAATAGCCTCAATAGCCTTTAAGCTACTTCCACCAGTTGATACTAAGTCTTCTATAACAACAACCTTCATGTGAGGTTTAAGTTCACCTTCTATCAGATTCTCTAAACCGTGACCTTTTGGTGTACTGCGTACGTAAACAAAAGGTAGATTTAGTAAGTCTGCTACTAAAGCTCCTTGCGGGATAGCTCCTGTAGCAACACCAGCTATAGCATCAACTTCACCGAACTGTTCAAGAATAACTCGAGCTGTTTCGATTTTAACAAAGCTGCGTAAAGCTGGGTAAGATAAGGTTTTGCGGTTATCACAGTAGAATGGAGAAGTCCATCCTGAAGCCCATGTGAATGGGTTTGCTGGTTGTAGCTTGATTGCTTTAATCTTGAGTAGCTTTTCAGCGAATAACTTTTCTAAAGTTTTCATAATTTATATAATACTGACGTCTGATGAATACTGTAAGACAAAAATACTGAAATCCATTGAGATAGAAAAGTATAACGAAATTATATTTAGTGTTATAAGACAGTTTTCCAAGGCTCGCAATCTGAGCTTCCTACTGAGATTCGAGTGTGGGGTAGGGCAATGATTAAAAACCAAAAGCTTGTTTGCTTGCTCCGACTTACTCGTTTGCTCCTTGTCAATAGGTTGTCGGAATACTAGTGACTAGACCGATTTAATATTGCTCTTCGATATCTGGTAGAACTTTAGAGATATCTCCATATTCGTATCCTCGCCCCAAAGCAAATCGAGCAAGCTTACCGTTCTTTTCGTAGTCGCTATTGGCTTTTACTGTTTTGGCTTTATGCGTTAATATGCTCTTGAGGTTTTCTATATATAGTTCGTAGTCGATACTCTTAAGTGCATTCTCAATGAGTTGGTCGTTGACTTTTTTAAAATAAAGGCCCTGAGCTATTTTCTTTTTACCCCACTTGGCATACTTATACTTATCGTTAGTATAGGCTCTAGCGTAACGCTCTTCGTTGAGAAAGTTCTCTTTTTCGAGACGGCTGATGATAGATTCTATCTCGTCGATTTCTAATTCCCATTTTGAAAGCTTCTTTTCTATGTCCGAGCGGCATCTTTCTGCTGCTGCACAGTAAGCAGCCATACTGTTTAAAGCCTCTTTTGTGTTTGTGTTGTTCATAACTTTATCTTTCAGCTGTCACCATTCTATCCTTACCATATAGGTCTTTTAGTACTTGAACGTTTTTGTAACCCTTCTGCTCTAAGAGCTGAAAAGTTAGTTGTCCGTAGGCTTGATTGATTTCAAAATAGAGCTTGCCACCTCTATTTAATATTTTAAGCCCTACTTCGGCTATCCTATTATAAAATAGGAGAGGGTTGTGGTCTTCTACGAAAAGCGCCAAGTTAGGTTCCCAATCGAGTACATTCTTTTTCATGAGTTCTTTCTCGCTCTTTGTTATGTATGGTGGGTTACTAACTATAATGTCAACCTTCATACTCTTAGGCTGATAGCTTAGAATGTCTTTTTTGCTGAACCTAACCTTGGCTTTGAGGTTTTTATTATTAGTCCGAGCGATCTTTAACGCATCTTCCGAGATATCCCAAGCAGTAACTCGTGCTTCGGGATTATTCTTCGAGATCGATATGGCTATACATCCACTTCCAGTACCTATATCGAGTAGCGAATAAGGACCTTTGTTTTCTTGCAAAATCAGATCGACAAGTTCTTCGGTCTCTGGTCGTGGGATGAGTACACCAGGCTTGACTTTAAACTCTAACCCATAAAAATGAGCACGCTCTAAGACGTATTGTAGTGGTTCGCTGTTTGCTAATCTCTCTACAGAACGTTTTAGTCTAGTCCATCTACTCCGAGATAATTTAATATCTTTGTTGAGGTATACGTCCGTCTGTTCGATATTTAAGATATCTGTGCAGAGTATTGTTGTGATGCTCTTGAGCTCTTGCGGATTGTATATGGCTTGCAAGGAGTTATATATGTGGGATTTTATTTTTTGCATTATAATCTTTCTTTGTATAACAAAAGTACGAAATTAATAAAGAGTTAACCAAAAGATGAATAAAGAGAAATATATCCGTAGGTGCATTCAGTTGGCTCAAAATGGACGATTGTATGCTGCACCCAACCCTATGGTAGGAGCTGTAATTGTTTGTGACGATAAGATAATAGGCGAGGGGTATCATGTGCGCTGTGGCACTGCTCATGCTGAGGTCAATGCTATTGCATCGGTCAAAAATAAAGAATTATTAAAGAGGTCTACGATTTTTGTTAGTCTTGAACCTTGCTCACATACGGGCAAAACCCCTCCTTGTGCTGATTTAATAATTAAGAGTGGTATTCCTCGTGTAGTAATCGGTTGTCAGGATCCTTTTAGCAAGGTTGCAGGTAATGGGATTTTGAAGCTTAAAAATGCAGGTGTACAGGTTGAGGTAGGTGTACTTGAGGCCGAATGTTTGGAGTTAATTCGAGCCTTTTGTATATTTCATAACCAAAAGCGACCTTATCTTATTCTCAAATGGGCTGAGTCAGCTGATGGCTTCATTGATAAAAAACGTACCGATGGGCATCCTGTAATTCTTTCTTCAGCCTTAACTTCAATGTTGGGACATAAACGCCGTGCTGAGGTTTCTGCTATTTTGGTGGGCTCTCAAACCGCATTGCTTGATAACCCATCTCTTACAACTCGCAATTGGTATGGCCCCAACCCGCTACGGTTGGTTATCGATAGAAATCTTACTTTACCCAAGAGCTTAAATCTATTCAATCGAAAGCATAGAACGGTTGTTTTTACAGCTTTGAATAGTTATGTGCCGACAGAAAATATTGATTATGTTCAACTTGACTTTGGGCAGAGTATTCTTCCACAGATATGCACCTATCTATACAACCAAAACATTCAATCCTTGTTGGTCGAGGGTGGATCTAGATTACATCAATCTTTCATTAACGAACAGTTATGGGATGAAATTTACGTTGAAGAGTCACCCGTTGTGTTGCAGCAAGGAGTTGCTTCGGCTTTGCTCGACTCCAAGTTACCCCATAAGATAGAGCATGCTTTTGGTCGCTTATATCGAGTTTACCATAAAAGGTAGTAATTAATGGTTGTTTATGAGTTGGATATCAATCATACTTGCTATTTTGCAAAATCTTCACTCTTATTTAGATACTTAGATTTAAGAGTCTCAAAAGAATCGTTATATTTGCAAGAATAGTTTCGATAATAATTACATCTAGCGTTATTGAAAGTTAACTCTATGTTGGATTGTTTTGATCTTTTTCTTAGAAACAAGTGATTCAGATAAAGTATCCGACAATAAAATAGAGTGATTAAATAACATAGACATTAAAAATGTTTCTATTTTTGTGAAATAGAAACCATACAAATCTCTTTTAAATGAAAATAAAGCATTTACCGATAATCTCAGGGCTTTTGTTGACGACACTTCTCGCTACATCTTGCTTGAAATCAGATAAACAGAATTATGTGTTGGGCACAGACGCTACCATCCATGCCATCCAACTTGATACTGTTTTTGGAAAAAAAGTACCATTAACGATTGATCAGGCAAACAATAAAATCTTTAATAAAGATTCTTTGCCAATGAATGCTGATACAGTTGTCAATAAAATTCTTATAACTAATATAGTTACAGGTGGAAGTTGGATCACTCGTAAATTAGATGCTAGACTGGAAGCTCATTTAGAGGAAGATAAAGATACGGTTTACAACTTCATGACCGATTCGTTAAATTTTACTCATCCAGTTGAGTTGACCGTTTATGCCATGGACCTCGATGTGTCAAGAAAGTATACGGTAACGATTAACGTTCACAAACAAGATCCCGACTTATTATCTTGGAAAGCATTTGCCCCATCAGTGGCATTGGGACAACCAGGTCGTGCACTCGAGGCTATAGACGAAAACCTATTCGTTATAACTCCAGATGCTAAAGTTTTTAAGGCTCATAACATGGAACCAGAACATTGGGAAGCATTAGTGACCACAGGTCTTGATGGCATCACAAAAATTGATCGTGTTGTGTCAAGCCTCAATAAAGATAAATTATACCTTTTAGCAAATCAAAAGCTTTATAGTTCAATAGATGGAGCTTCCTGGTCTGAAATCGCCCTTGATAAGCCCGTTGATGAGCTTCTTGCTGTTAGTAAGAACCGAATTATGGTTGTTGGTAAAACCGACGACGGAGTTTCTAGCTTTGGTTATGTACAGCTTGACCAACAGACCTCAGAAATGGTGCTTGGTTCAGCCTTGCCTGAAGAGTTCGTAACCGATAGAGTAGTAAGTACATTTTACCACCGTAATAATGTTGCTATGCTAATGCTTAAGTCTGCTTCAAAGGAAAAGTATTCCTACGTATGGATGTCTGAGAATGGAGAGAACTGGGATAAGCTAGTAAGTGCGTCTGATGAGAAAAAATGTCCTTTTCTAGAGCAACCGCAACTATTTTATTATGATAATAGGTTGTTTGCTTTTGGTGGAGAAGGTATGAAATTTTACGAGTCCTTAAATGGTTTGGATTGGAATGAAGCCAGTAAAAAGTTTCAGTTTCCATCTGATTTTCCTGAGCAGGGAGCTAATGTGTTGACCGTTGATGCAAATCACTATATGTGGATTAATTTTGATTCATCTAATGACCTGCACCGTGGTAGACTAAATAAGTTTGGGCATAAAATTCAAAAGTAAATTATTACATTACACTAAGAACTTTGTGTCTTATGGCAGAAAATGACGAATTAGACTTTGCCCGTATCCCCGATCATATTGCAATCATAATGGATGGAAATGGGAGATGGGCTCGCCAACAAGAAAAAGATAGAACTTTTGGCCACCAAGCTGGAGCTAAAGCTGTACATAAAATTGCAGCTAAGGCCGCTCGTCTTGGGGTTAAATACTTGACTTTATATACATTTTCTTCAGAAAACTGGAATCGTCCAGATGATGAGGTAAACGCACTTATGGGTTTGCTTCTGTCATCCTTGGACGATAGTTTGTTTATGGAGAATGATATCCGCTTTACCGTTATTGGAGAAGAGGATAAATTACCTAAAGATGTTCAGCAGCGTCTTGCCCAATGCAAGGAGAGCACAAAAAACAACAAAAGGATGACTATGGTTTTGGCCTTGAGTTATTCTTCTTATTGGGAGCTAACCGAAACCGTGAAGCTTTTGGCCTCTCAAATCAGTGCAGGCACTCTTAAGGTTGATCAGATTGATTCTGACCTTATTGGATCGCATTTGGCGACTTCTTTTATGCCCAATCCCGATTTGTTGATTCGTACAGGAGGGGAGTATCGGTTGAGTAACTTTTTGCTTTGGCAATGTGCTTATACCGAATTTTATTTTTGCGATACATTCTGGCCTGACTTTGATGAGGCCTCACTAGTTGAAGCCATTAAGGATTTTCAATCTAGAGAACGTAGGTTTGGCATGACAAGCGAACAATTAAATAAGTAAACAACAATAATTACTATATAAATGCACTACCACAAAATAAGCATAAAACTATTATTAGTCTGTCTCTTTGGTCTATTCCCTTTGATGGGGAATGCGCAAGAGGATGCAGCAAGAGACGATGACAAACCCACAATTATCTATTCAGGTACTCCTAAAACCTATGAAATTGTTGATATAAAGGTTGAAGGTGTTCCAAACTATGAAGATTTTGCTTTGATTAGCTTGTCTGGTTTAGCTGTGGGACAGCAAATTGATATTCCAGGCTCTCAAATTACAGAAGCTATTCAGCGTTATTGGAAGCATGGGCTCTTCTCTAACATCAAAATCACTGCCGAAAAGATTGAAGGTAGTAGGGTTTGGATTAAAATTAGTTTAGACCAACGCCCCCGTATCTCTGAAATCAATTATCATGGGGTGAAGAAATCTGAAAGAAAAGATTTGGAGGCTAAGCTTGGAATGATGGTAGGTAGTCAGATTACCCCTCATATGGTTAATCGTTCTGAAACTTTAATCAAACGTTACTTTGAGGATAAAGGCTTCAAAAATGCTGAAATCTTAATTGTTCAGCGTGATGACCCTGCAAAGGAAAATCAAGTGGTAGTAGATGTAACTATTGATAAAAAAGAGAAAATTAAAGTTCACCGCATTTATGTTGAAGGTAATGAGGCTTTGAAAGACTCTAAAGTAAAGAAAGCCATGAAAAAGACCAACGAAAAAGGTCGACTCATGAATCTTTTCAAAACCAAGAAGTTCATTCCTGAAAATTTTGCTAACGACAAAAAACTAATCATTGAGAAGTACAACGAGCTTGGATATAGAGATGCTTTTATCGCTAAGGATAGTGTAGTGCCCTATAACGATAAATCAGTAGATATTTATTTAACTATAGATGAAGGCCCAAAATACTATATTCGTAACATTAGCTGGGTAGGTAATACGCTTTATCCAACTGAGCAGTTGGAGTATTTGCTTCAAATGAAGAAGGGTGATGTTTATAATCAAAAGTTACTTTTAGATAGAACTGTTGTTGATGACGATGCTATTGGTAACCTCTATTATAATAATGGTTATGTGTTCTACAATCTTGATCCTGTTGAGGTGAATATTGTGGGCGACTCTATCGACTTAGAGATGCGTATTCAAGAGGGCTTGCCTGCAACCATTAATACAGTTAAGATTAACGGTAACGATCGTCTGTATGAAAATGTAGTTCGTCGTGAATTGCGTACTCGCCCAGGTGAGTTGTTTAATAAAGAAAATATTATGCGTTCTCTTCGTGAGATTCAGCAAATGGGACATTTTGACCCCGAAAACATTATGCCAGACATTATTCCGAACCCTGAGAGTTCGACTGTTGATATAGCTTATGACCTTGTGTCTAAAGCCAATGACCAAGTTGAGTTTTCTGCTGGTTGGGGACAAACAGGTGTTATAGGTAAGCTAAGTTTGAAGTTTACGAACTTCTCGCTGGCCAACCTGTTGCATCCAGGTAAAAATTACCGTGGTATCTTGCCGCAGGGTGATGGTCAAACCTTAACTCTGAGTGGTCAAACCAATGCTAAGTATTACCAATCATACAGTGTCTCATTCTTTGATCCTTGGTTTGGTGGTAAACGTCCAAACTCATTCTCATTCTCGGCTTATTACTCAGTTCAAACAGACGTGAGTAGTCGTTGGTATAATGATTCATACTATAACAACATGTACAACATGGGTTATGGTGGCGGTGGCTACGGTGGTGGTTATGGTGGTGGCTACGGAGCTGAAAACTTCTATGACCCAGATAAGTCGATGAAAGTATTTGGA
The DNA here is from genome assembly GCF_000375405.1 of Bacteroides propionicifaciens DSM 19291 = JCM 14649. GTDB lineage: Bacteria > Bacteroidota > Bacteroidia > Bacteroidales > Bacteroidaceae > Bacteroides_E > Bacteroides_E propionicifaciens. The sequence continues at coordinate 21,284 of NZ_AQWS01000030.1, forward strand.
GTTTCTGCTGGTTGGGGTAAACGTTTAACTTGGCCTGATGACTACTTTACATTTACAGCGAATCTTTCTTACCAACGCTATATCTTACGTGATTGGCAATATTTCTTAATTAGAAATGGTAAGTCTAATAACTTAAGTGTAAACTTAACTTTGGCTAGAGCCTCTTTTGATAATCCGATTTTCCCTCGTCAAGGGTCTGACTTCTCTCTATCTGTTCAGTTGACTCCTCCATACTCGCTATGGGATGGTGTTAAGTACAAAGAGATCGATAACAGTAACGAGAAAGATTTGGAAAGAAAGAACAAGTGGATTGAGTACCACAAATGGAAATTCAAAGGAAAAACCTACATGTCTTTAATGGATCCTATCCGTTACAAACGTGTCCCTGTGTTGATGACTCGTGTTGAGCTTGGTCTTTTAGGCCACTATAACAACCACAAACGCTCACCTTTCGAAACTTTCGAAATGGGTGGTGACGGTATGTCGGGTTACTCAGGTTATGCTACCGAGATGATTGCTCTTAGAGGTTACGATAATAATAGTTTGACACCAAGAGGTGGTGGTTATGCTTATACAAGACTTGGTCTTGAGTTAAGATATCCACTGATGCTAGAACCTTCAACAAGTATTTATATCTTAGGTTTTGCTGAAGCAGGTAACGCTTGGAATAGAGTTAAAGATTTTAATCCCTTTGAACTAAAACGCTCTGCAGGTGTTGGTGTTCGTATATTCTTACCAATGATTGGAATGATGGGTATCGACTGGGGTTACGGATTTGATAAAGTCAATGGTTCTACACAATATGGAGGTAGTCAATTCCACTTTATTTTAGGTCAAGAGTTTTAAACATTAAGTATTAATTCTAAAACCACGAACTATGAAGAAATTCATTTTTACAGCATTCTTGTTTTGTTTGATAGGTACTCTTGGTGCTAACGCTCAAAAATTCGCCTTTATCGACACTGAGCTTATTCTTAGTCAAATTGACGAGTTCAAAGCCAATGAAGATAAGATTGAACAACAAGCAAAAGTTTATCAGGCTGAAGTTCAAAAAATGGGAGAGGAAGTTGAAAAACTCTATAAGAATCTTCAAGAAAATGCAAAAAAACTTTCTGAGGCTCAATTAGAGAAACAACAAGCTGAAATCCAAAAGAAAGAAGCTGCTGTTATGGAACAAGGTCGAAAATATTTCGGTCCTGAGGGAGCTATTGCTCAAATGAAGGAGAAACTTCTGAATCCATTCTACGATAAAATCTATGAGGCTTCAAAGCAAGTAGCTATTCAGTATGATTATGCCGCAATTATCGATCGTGCAACGGCCTCTAGTGTTATATTTGCACAACCCAAGCACGATATTAGCAATGAGATATTGTCGGTGATGGGATATTCAAAATAAATTTATAAATTTGTCCTAATCAGAGATTAAAGAAATCAATATTAAAAATAAGACTTATGTTAAAGAAAATTGTACTATCAGTAATGCTCATCTTGCCTATGGGTGTTATCGCACAAACACTTAAATTTGGCCATGTGACTTCTCAAGATTTAGTCGTTGAGATGCCCGAATACAAAAAGGCTGAAGAAAGCTTGAAAGCATTGCAAGATAAATATGCTGAAGAGTTTCAAAGAAGCCAAGATGAATTTTCTAAGAAAGCTCAACAATTTCAACAAGATATGAGCGAAAAAACTTTGCCTACAAATATCGCTGAGAGAAGACAAAAAGAACTACAGGATATGGGTCAAAGACTTGAAGCTTTCCAACAAGAAGCTATGCAATCAATGCAAAAAGCTCAAATGGAATTGATGGCTCCTATTTATGAGAAAATCAATAATGCGATTCAAAAAGTAGGTAAACAAGAAGGATTAATTTATATCTTTGACTTATCTAGCAATTCAATACCTTATGTTGATACAGCTCAAAGTAAAGATGTATCTACACTTATTAAGGCAGAAATGAAATAATCATTTCCGATTCAATATATTGAAGGAGTTAAAGCTAGTCTTTAACTCCTTTTTTGTTATTCAGAAAGTATGAAACAACGATCTACAAAAGCTGGGCCTATTGGAGTTTTTGACTCTGGATATGGTGGACTAACAATTTTAGAAAAGATTAGAGAGGTCTTACCTGAGTACGATTATATCTACTTGGGTGATAATGCTCGTGCACCCTATGGGACACGTTCGTTCGAATTGGTCTATAAATTCACGCTAGAGGCTGTAAAGTTCTTGTTTGATCAAGGGTGTCATATGGTGATTTTGGCTTGCAATACGGCTTCAGCTAAGGCACTGCGTAGCATTCAGCAAAGAGATCTTCCGTTGATTGATAGCAATCGACGAGTGTTGGGTGTTATTCGCCCCACGGTTGAGGCTGTGGGAGATTTGACTAAGTCGGGATATGTTGGGGTCATGGCGACTTCAGGTACGATTATATCAAAGTCTTACCCTCTAGAAGTTGCAAAGCTGTTTCCAGAAATTAGTGTCTTTGGTCAAGCTTGCCCAATGTGGGTTCCTTTGGTAGAAAACCATGAATTTGATAAACCTGGAGCCGACTATTTTGTTAAGAAAGATATCAATAGGTTACTGTCCCAAAATGATAAGATTGATGCTATTATTTTAGGGTGTACACATTACCCGTTGCTTTTGTCAAAGATTCGAGCTTATACTCCGAATCACATTAGGATAATCCCACAGGGAGATTATATAGCTCGTAGCTTAAAAGATTATTTGGCAAGACATCCTGAGATGGAAGCCAATTGTGCAAAGCATGGTGATTGTACTTTCCTGACTACAGAGTCTGTAGATAAATTTAAAGAGTCTGCAGAGTTGTTTTTAGGAATACCTATTGAAGTAAAACAAGTTGTTTTAGACTAAAACTTATGACTATGAAAAAAGATGATTTTGTAAAGGTATATCAAGGTTCTGCATGGAGTGTAGATCTAGTGCTTTCGCTTTTAAAAAGCAATGGTATTGAATCGGCTATGAAGTTGGATAAATCAGATTCGGCTTACGTGTTTTTGAGTGGGGATGATGAAATCTATGTTCACAAAGACGACGAGGCTAAAGCTTTGGAGGTTATAAAAAGTGACCCTGGGGCAGAAAAAAACTAAGATATAAACCATGAAGAAATTTACTTGTGTTGCTGACCTGAAGAATCTTTCGGAGTCAGTAAAGGAAGCTTTTGAAATTAAAAAAGACCGTTATCAGTTCGATACCTTGGGTAAAAATAAAACGTTACTAATGATATTCTTTAACTCGAGTCTTCGTACTCGATTGAGTACTCAGAAGGCTGCGTTAAACTTGGGTATGAACGTTATGGTACTTGATGTGAATCAGGGTGCATGGAAACTCGAGACTGAGCGTGGGGTAGTTATGAATGGTGATAAACCAGAGCATTTGGTAGAAGCCATTCCTGTGATGGGCTGTTATTGCGATGTGATCGGTGTCCGTTCGTTTGCCCAACTTAAAGACCGCGAATTCGATTATAACGAGACGATTATCAATCAGTTCATCAAGCATTCGGGTAAACCTGTGTTTTCGATGGAGGCTGCTACTCGTCACCCGTTGCAAAGTTTTGCCGACCTGATAACCATTGAAGAGTATAAAAAACAAGAGCGTCCTAAAGTAGTTCTTTCGTGGGCACCGCACCCTAATGCTTTGCCTCAAGCCGTGCCTAACTCTTTTGCTGAATGGATGAATGCGACAGACTACGAGTTTGTAATTACTCACCCTGAAGGTTATGAGTTAGCCCCAGAGTTTGTTGGTGGTGCTGTTGTAGAATACGATCAGATGAAAGCCCTTGAAGGTGCTGATTTCGTCTATGCTAAGAACTGGTCTACATATGCAGGTGATAATTATGGCAAAGTGCTGAGTAAAGATAGAGCTTGGACTATTTCAGCAGAGCATATGAAAGTTACAAACAATGCTTATTTTATGCACTGCTTGCCAGTTAGAAGGAATATGATTGTTACAGACGATGTAATAGAGTCTCCACAATCTTTAGTAATTCCTGAAGCTGCCAATCGTGAGATATCAGCAACAGTAGTCTTGAAGAATATAATAGAGTCGTTATAGTATAGTAGTTGTATTGACTAATTTAGATATAATACCCCTTAGTTATTTGACATTGCTAAGGGGTATTGCATTTAAATGCTCTTCTTAATTGCTTCAATGATTGCTGTAGTAAATCCTTGCTTGTCGAGTTCATTCACACCTTTGATTGTTATTCCACCAGGGGTAGTGACTTTGTCGATTTCAGTTGATGGATGTGTTGATACATCTTTGGATAGAATTGTTCCTGCGCCAATTGCTGCTTGTGATGCTAGGAGTTTAGCTTCTGTTGGTGTTAGCCCTAGTTCTACACCAGCTTGCATTGAGGCTTGAATATACTTGAACAAGAACGCAATACCACAAGAAGCTAAAGCCGTAGCAGCAGCCATTTTGCTTTCGGGGAGGAGTATGCTAGTGCCAAGATGGTTGAATAGTTCCAGCATCTTTGTATCGTCTGATGCACTTGTATTGTGTGAAGCAATGATGTTCATACTTGCTTGGTGGGATATTGCCGTATTGGGAATAATTCTATAGAAGCGTTCAGTTCCTGTTGTCCACTCTGCCAATTGTTCAAATGTGATTCCTGCTGCAACAGATGCTACGGTCTGGTCAGCTGTGAACTTGAGATTTGCCAAAGTCTCTTTCATGGCCCAAGGCTTGACTGCTAGAATGATTAAATTTGCCTTTTCGATCGCTTCATTGAAGCTGTTAGCTATGCTTAGGGTAGGGCTTTCATCCTTTAGCTTTTCAAGTTTGCCCTTGCTTCTGTTGGCTATACAGATATTGAATGTTTCTTTGTCTGATTCTATTTTTGCTAGCCCCTTGGCTATGGCACTTCCCATATTTCCGGCACCAATAATTGCTATTTTCATATTCGCTGCTCTTTGTTGTAGTTTTCTTTAAAGTAAAAGTGGCAAATAAAAGGTTTATTTCCTATTTATTTGCCACTTCTTAAGTTTGTATGTCTGTTTTAAGCCTTCATCGCTTTCTTGAGCTTTCCGATAAAGATATCGGCATCAGCTTTCGTTAGAGTCAGTGGAGGTAATAGTCTCAATACGTGAGTACCGCTTACTCCAGTGAAGACATGCTCTTTGTAGACAAGTTGATTTCTTAACTCTTTGATAGGTGAGTCAAACTCTAGCCCAATCATTAAGCCTTGTCCACGAATCTCTTTAATGCCTTCAATTTTGGCCAATTCTTGCATTAGATAATTACCCACCTGGGTAGCATTATCCATTAAAGAGTCCGACTCAAAGACATCCAATACAGCCAATGCTGCACTGCATGCCAAATGATTTCCACCAAAAGTGGTGCCTAGTAGACCATGCTTGGCTTGGAATTGTGGCGCAATCAGTAGAGCTGCCATTGGGAACCCATTGGCTATTCCTTTGGCTACGGTGATGATATCAGCTTTGATATCGGCATGTTGGTGTGAGAAGAATTTCCCTGAACGTCCATAGCCACACTGGATTTCATCCATAATGAGCACCACGTTATTTTGGGTACATAGGCTTCGGATTGATTGAAGGAACTCTTTACTTACCACCCTAATTCCACCGACACCTTGGATGGGTTCAATAATAACTGCACATACATCACCTTCAAGGATCTCCTTCTCGAAAGCTTTGATATCGTTGAAAGGTAGATGCGTTACTAGATTATTTGCATTGATTGGAGCAATGATGTTGGGGTTGTCTGTTGCTTCGACTGTGAGTGAAGTTCGGCCGTGGAATGCCTTATCGAAAGCTAAAACCTTTTTCTTTCCGGTGTGGAAAGAGGCTAGCTTGAGTGCGTTTTCATTGGCTTCAGCGCCCGAGTTAATCACAAATAGTGAGTATTCGGGGTAGCCAGATATTTTGCCCAATCTTTCGGCAAGCTTTACCTGCAAATCATTGATAACCGAGTTAGAATAAAATCCTAGCTTCTTAACTTGTTGACAGATTGCATCTACGTAGTGTGGGTGCGAGTGTCCTATCGAAATTACGGCATGTCCGCCATAGAGGTCGAGGTATTCGGTTCCTTTATCATCCCAAACTTTGCAGTTTTCTCCTTTGACAATATTAATGTCAAGGAGTGGATATACATCAAATAGTTTCATTATGCGTAGTTTAAAAAGCGCTAGGCTTGAGTCTTAATCCAACAGTCTCTTCGAGGTTGAACATGAGGTTCATGTTGTGAATAGCTTGACCTGATGCACCTTTGAGTAGGTTGTCGATACAACAAATAATTAAAAGTTTGTCTTCGTGTTTCTCTAGATGGATGAGGCATTTATTGGTGTTGACCACCTCTTTAAGATCAATATTGTTTTCTGCCAAATGTACAAAAGAGTCTTCGGCATAATATTCTTGATAGATTCTCTTAATCTCCTCTAGTTTTACTTTCGATTTCACTAAGATGGTTGTAAATATCCCTCTAGGGAAATCTCCTCGGTAGGGGATAAAGCTGATGTCAGCATTGAAGCTGTTTTGGAGCTGTTTCAGGCTTTGTCTCACCTCCGGTAGATGTTGATGAGTAAAAGGTTTGTAAACACTCATGTTGTTGTCTCGCCAACTAAAATGGGTCGTAGGTTTTGGATGAACTCCCGAACCTGTACTACCTGTAATTGCATTGATAACAATATCGTCGTTCAGCATTAAGTGTTTGGCTAGCGGAAGTAGTCCGAGTTCTATGCAAGTTGCAAAACAACCAGGGTTGGCTACGTATTGCGATTTACAAATGGCACGTCTGTTGAGTTCGGGCAAGCCATATAGAAAAGGGTTCTCATCCGATGCTAATCTGAAATCCATAGATAAATCGATCACTTTGAGCTCCTCAGGCAATGTGTGTATATCAAGGAACTTTTTGGTGTCACCGTGAGCTGTACAGAAAAACAGTACATCAATTTCATCAAAGGGATATTGATCGGTAAAAATAAGTTCACACTCTCCGTAAAGGCCCGAATGTACATCGGCAACATTATTGCCTGCATTACTCACGCTGTGGATGAAAATTATTTCTGCTTCGGGGTGATTTACCAATAGTCGTATTAATTCGCCTGCCGTATAACCAGCACCGCCAATTATTCCTACTTTAATCATGTTGATCTCGTTATTTTTAGTTTTCCTTATTATTCTTGTTCTGATTCGTATAGTAAACTCTAAGTGGAGTTGAAAGTACTTTGATAAAGCCTTTAGCATCTTCTGCCGTCCAGCCTTTTTGTACCTCACCATATTCTCCCAACTCAGTTTTGACCAAGTCGAATTCCGATTCGACTCCTACAAGTGTGTAACTGTAAGGGCGAAGGATAAGCTTCACGGTTCCATTTACATTTTCTTGACTTGAGTCGAGCATCGCTTCGATGTCACGCATAACGGGTTCCAGATATTGAGCTTCGTGTAAGAACATACCATACCAAGTTGATACTTGATCTTTCCAATATTGTTGCCATTTGGAAAGTGTGTGCTTCTCGAGCATCTTGTGTGCATTGATAATGATAATCGGTGCAGCGGCTTCGAAGCCAACTCTACCTTTGATACCAATAATTGTGTCACCGATATGCATGTCACGGCCAATGCCGTAAGCACTTGCAATATCGTTTATTTTGTTTATAGCAGCAACTTTATTGGTGAATAGCTCACCGTTGATAGCTGAGATTTCTCCTTTTTCAAAAGAAATGGAAAGCTCTTCTGTACCCTGCTTTTCGACCTGTGATGGATATGCCTCTTCGGGCAGAGTTTGCTCGCTTTGAAGTGTCTCTTTCCCTCCGATTGAAGTTCCCCAAAGACCTTTGTTGATTGAGTATTCCATTTTAGCAAAGTCAGCCTGGTAGCCGTGATCTCTGAGGTAATTGATTTCGTATTCACGAGTCAAAATCATATCTCTAGTGGGGGTAATAATCTCCATGTTGGGCGCAAGAACCGTAAAGGTTAGGTCGAAACGGATTTGATCGTTACCTGCACCTGTGCTTCCATGTGCTATGGCATCGGCATTAACCTCCTTGGCATAATTTGCAATAGCAATGGCTTGGAAGATACGTTCTGAACTAACTGATATTGGGTAAGTACCATTTCTGAGTACATTCCCGTATATCATATATTTGATACTTTTGTCGTAATATTCTTGTGTTACATCGAGGGTTACGTGTTGGGCTGCTCCCAATTTGTATGCTTTTTCCTCGATAGTCTTTAGCTCTTCTTGGCTAAAGCCTCCTGTATTTGCAATGGCTGTATAAACCTCATAACCTAAATCTTTAGAGAGATACATGGCGCAAAATGAAGTGTCTAATCCTCCGCTAAATGCTAATACTACTTTCTTTTTCATAATTAATTCCTTATTGGGTTGATTAAAATTAAACTTAGAACTTATCCTCTGAGTTGTCTACTCTCTTAATAGGCTTATTGGGATCATAAAGCATTCCTGTACAGATACAGTACTTTCTATTTGTTCGTTGAAGAATGTCGTGATTCGTACAACCCTCGCATCCTTTCCAAAATGAGTCGTCGTCTGTGAGTTCGGCAAACGGAACGGGGGCGTAGCCGAGCTCGGTGTTGATTTTCATAACTGCACCTCCACTAGTTAGCCCAAAGAGTTTAGCTTTAGGCCATCGAAGTCTAGAGAGTGTAAAGGCTGCCTTTTTTATTCTTTTGGCAAGGCCGTGACCTCTAAATTTTTCGACAACGATAAGTCCAGAGTTGGCCACATATTCTTTGTTGCCCCAACTCTCGATATAGCAGAAACCTGCGAATTCGTCGTCTTTGAGAGCAATTATAGCTTTGCCCTCTTTCATTTTTTGTGAGATGTACTCGGGTGAACGTTTTGCAATTCCGGTACCTCTAACTTTTGCTGCTGCTGTGATTGTCTCAAGTATAGTGTTTGCATATACTTCGTGAGATGCATCAGCCACCATTACATCTATTTCGTCTTCAGTTATGTCCATTGGTCTAAAGCTAATATTATAGGTTACTTAATATTAGGGATGATACGAGAAAGGAATTCGTTTACGTCGTCGTGATTGGCACGCTCTCTAAGAATAAGAAGAATAGTATCGTCACCAGCAATTGTACCTAGAATATCTCTTGAAACGGTGTTGTCAATATCATAAGCCATGCTACTTGCGTATCCAGGTCTTGTCTTGATGACAGCAATATTTCCTGAATACATGATCGAAACAAATCCTGTATTCATGAGCATTTCCGATGGATTTAAATCGTTTGGTCTTTTGTACATGATGTCGTTGGGCAATACATATACATAGTTTCCATTAATATTAGCCGCTTTGGCTACTTTTAGTTGTTTTAAATCTCTTGATAGGGTTGCTTGTGTGAGCTGAAATCCCTCTTTTTTTAGTTCATTCAGCATCTCTTCTTGGGAGCCTACTTCTTGACTAGATATAATCATCTTGATGGCGTCTAAACGATCTTCTTTCTTTTTCATCTCTGTATAATTATTCTTGTTCCTTTGCAAAAGTATGCAAAAAAACGGATAAACAAACTTATTTGGCTTTAAAATTAATTATTTATGTAATACTAAAGATATTTATGCAATAAAGCAAAGAGTTGACTTTATCATTTTATTAACACTATTGAAATATCTTACGCGTTGCTTTAGAGCCTATCTACAGCCTCGTTTTAGTGCTATTATCTTGAGATAGTTGTAATCTGCAAGTATTTAGTTTATGTATAAATATGCATTAAAATTAAAATCCAGTTTTAAAATCATAATATGGGCTTAGATGCCTCCCTAGAGTGGTCAGCTGTATGATGAAAAACGACCTACTCGTTTGCCTCTTCCCACTAGCTCGCAAGAGGGGAGTCACTAAGAGCTTTCGTTAGTCTGACCTTGTCCTACAGAGATAGGAAGTCTGTTTTATATCACCTAAATTCTTAAGTTGAATAGCAGACGAAGTGAAAATGATGTAAAAATAATCCCCTAAAATTTGCGAGAATAAAAAATATGCCTATCTTTGCAATCGCAATTGAGAAGGTGCCATAGCTCAGTTGGTAGAGCAAAGGACTGAAAATCCTTGTGTCCCTGGTTCGATTCCAGGTGGTACCACAAAAAAGACTCCTAGTATTCATTTACTTGGGGTCTTTTTTTTTGTTCTGCAATACTTATATTTATTAAACATTTAGGATCATACCGAAAAGCTGTGGGATTTGCATATCAAGCATAGATTTTAGTCAAGCGATAAATAAAGAAGTTTACATCTCTTACTCCTCTTAAACTAGCTCTAAAAGATTTTATTTTAGCATTGAAGCTTTCAGCTGATGCATTTGTAGAACGGTTGTTGAAGAACTGTACTATGTTATAATAATTGGATTGGATGCTTTTCAAGACTGTAGTAAAGGTCTTAAACCCACTCTTCTCTACATCTTCATACCAATGAGCGAGACGTGTTAAAGCAGTCTCTTTTGATTTACATTGGTGG
>NZ_AQWS01000031.1 GCF_000375405.1 Bacteroides propionicifaciens DSM 19291 = JCM 14649
TTATGGTAATTTCGGGATAAAAGCCTTTAGATTGCAAATTAAGATGTCTTAAAGACTCAGGTATTTCATTATTCTCCTCTAAGGAGATTAAATAATAACTACCCATATCTGAAAAATCAATAATCTCAAAATACTCCAATAACCCTTTAGGTAGAAATAAAGAAAGTACTGCTTTGTAGTCGATGTGATGTTGTGGNCTCATGGAGCAAAAGTAATTACTATATCATTAACCATATGTTAAATCCCCAAGAATATGATATGATCCGGTTTTAGGGCTTTATCTAGGGATTGGTTGAAAATAAAAAAGAGCTTATGATTAATAACCACAAGCTCTTAAATGCTCAAAAAGATTTACTTTTTTACAAGAAAAAGAGAGCAGTAAAGATAAACTCTGCTGCTCTCTTGGTGGGCCATCTAGGGATTGAACCTAACACCTCCAGATTATGAGTCTGTTGCTCTAACCAACTGAGCTAATGGCCCCGGTACAATGCTTTTCGCCTGTAACGAGTGCAAAAATAGTATATTCTATTTAACTCTGCAAGGATTAGAAGACAAAATAATTCTAAAACTTGTATTTTCTATTTGGGTTTTTAGGGAACCATCCTTTTTTTACTCGATCCTCTTGTTCAAAGACCTCTTTGATGGTCCAAAATGAAGAGAATGCAAACACACCAAGTAGTGAAGATAGGATGATGCTATCAACAGCAAGTGAGGCTATAACACCTGCAATTCCAAGAATTAAAAATATCCACCACGATTTAGTACCCCAATAATACTCCGCTTTAACCACAATTGGATGGAAGAATCCGATAATGAGGAATGTGCAGATTCCAATAAATAAACCTGCTAGTTTATAGTCGTTTAAAAATTCGATCATAATTTTATTCAGTTACAATGATTGGGACTTCTTTCTTAATGCTTTGCTCCAGTGAAATCAGTGTTTCTGTAGCGATAACACCCTGAATTTGTTGCATTTTATTATTTAAGACGTCCATTAAGTGTTCGTTATCTCTTGCGTATACTTTGCTAAGCATGGTGTATGCTCCTGTTGTAAAGTGGCACTCTACAATTTCAGGTATATTCTTAAGTTCGGCTACCACAGCTTTATACATTGAGCCTCTTTCAAGTTTTATACCCACATAGGTACAGGTATTGTAGCCTAGTGTTTTGGGGTTGACATGATAGCCAGAACCAATGATAACGCCTACATCAATAAGTCGCTGTACTCTTTGGTGTATCGCAGCACGTGAAACACCACATTCAGCAGCGACATCTTTAAAAGGGATACGTGCGTTTTGTGAGATGATGTTCAATATTTGTCTATCAAGCTTGTCTATTTTTTCCATGATATTATGTTTTAAAGTGCTATATTTAATCAAAAGGTAAGCAAATATAACGATAAATTTTATTTTTCGCTTGAATTTTATTTAAAATGAAAAAGGAGGCTAGTCGTATGACTAACCTCCTTTCTATTTGTAAAGTAAGACTTGTAGCTTATTTAGCAATATCTAAAACTTCAATATCAAATACAAGAGTTGAATAAGGTTTGATTTTGTTACCAGCTGGCTGGCCACCATAACCCAATTCTTGAGGAATAAATACTTGGAACTTAGATCCTTTCTTCATTAGTTCAAGAGCTTCTTTAAAACCTTTAACAAGACCGTTTGTACCATTGAATTCAGCTGACTCGTTAGCATCAAACTCAGTTCCGTCGATAAGCGTACCTTTGTAGTTAAGTGTAATCTTGTCTGTTTCTTCAACTAGATCACCGTTACCTTCTTCGATAACTTTGTATTGAAGACCGCTAGCAGTAGTTACGATTCCGTCTTTTTGTGCGTTAGCAGTTAAGAAGTCTTCGTTCTCTTTTTTCGCAGAACCAAATTCTTTTTCTAGAACTTGAGCTTGAAGAGATTCAAGGTTTGCTTGTAGATATGTATTAGCATCTTCTATAGCTGGCTTGTTACCTTTAGCTAAGTCAATAAAAGCTTGTAAGAAGTTAGCGCTATTAAGGATTTTAGCATCTTCAGTATTGAACATTTGACGATCGATTTGCTCAACCATATCAGTTGCAAAGCTTTGACCTAGGTTAAGACCCATAGCATAAGCTTTATCCTTTTTAGAAGTTTTGTTAAAACCTTCTTTAGCACCTCTAATCATTTCGTCGATCAATGTGCTATCACCCAATTGCTCTGTAAGCATTGAACGAAGTTGTGGTGGAAAGTTGGCCATACCAATCGCATACGACACTGAGTCAGCCTTTGTTTGGAAACTAGCTTTTGTTGAGCTTGTTGAGCATGAGCTTAGGAAGCCAGCAGTAGCAAGTGTAAGAACTGCTAATTTTAAATTCTTCATAATGATATTTATTTTATAATTTCTAGTAATTCAACGTCAAAAATCAATGTACTGTATGGAGGGATAACATCGCCAGCACCATTTGCACCATAACCTAGTGCTGCAGGAATGTAAAGTCTCCATTTAGATCCTTCTGGCATTAGTTGTAGAGCCTCTACCCATCCTGGAATTACTTGGTTAACTCCGAAAGATGCAGGTTGTCCACGTTTGATAGAGCTATCAAAAACAGTACCATCAAGAAGTTGACCTTCGTAGTGGCACTGAACTTGATCTGTAGCTGATGGTTTTTGACCATTACCTTCAGTGATTATTTCGTATTGTAGACCACTGTCTAGAGTGATAACTCCTTCTTTATTTTTGTTTTCGTCGAAAAACACCTTTTCAGCTGCTTGAGTGTCAGCTGCTATTTTTTCTTGCATTTCGGCAAAACGAGCTTGTACTATGGTCTGAGCCTCTTGGTGTGATATTGCTAAGTCATTTTTTTCAAAAATATCTTTAATAGCTTGAGAGAAATCTTCAATAGAAATTCCACTCGCTCCCATACCAAGGAGATTTTGACCGATACCTAGGCCTAATGCGTAACTAAATTTGTCCATATTGTATATTCAAAAAGTCTTATAGAAAGTAATTGGTTTATCAATCAACTTTCAGTAAATTAGAAATTAAGATACAAATTTAGGCTTTTTGTTGTAATAGACCTATTTTTAAACCGTGTAAATGTGGTTGTTAATCGCTTAAAGTTTGAATTTCATTACTAATTTAACTTACGATATGTTGAAAAAGAATTTAGTCGTTTTGTCGGGTGCTGGAATGAGTGCAGAAAGTGGAATCGCTACTTTTCGTGACTCGGGTGGTTTATGGGATAAATACCCTGTAGAACAAGTCGCTACACCTGAGGGATATCACCGAAACCCCAAGCTTGTATTAGACTTTTACAATCAACGTAGGAGTGAGTTGGCTGGGGTTCAACCAAACCGTGGTCATGAGCTTTTGGCTGAATTAGAGAAAGACTTTAATATTACAATTATAACTCAAAATGTAGACAATCTACATGAGCGTGCAGGTAGTAGTCATATAATACATCTACATGGTGTTTTAACCAAGGCTTGTTCTACTAATAACCCTAATGATCCTCGTTACATTAAGGAGCTTAAAGAAACAGATAAAATAGAGTTGGGTGACTTGGCAGGCGATGGTTCTCAACTTCGTCCTTATATAGTCTGGTTTGGTGAAGCTGTTCCCGAAATTGATACAGCTTTACCTTATGTTCAAAAGGCTGATGTGTTTGTGATTATCGGTACCTCAATGAATGTTTATCCTGCTGCTGGGCTTTTGCACTATGTTCGTGAAGGTACTCCTATTTATCTTATTGATCCAAAGCAAGTTGCTGTAAATAATAAATCACTAAACCACATTCAGCTTGGCGCCTCTGAAGGGGTTAAAAGGTTGATTCAACTTCTATCAGAATAATTTGTCTTTACTGTTTAACTAGTGCTCGAATAGTAAATTTAATGTGATTGATTAATGTGCTGATTAATCCATAATGGTGGGTCATTATTTTAAATCTTTCGATTAGAGATGCTTTATGATTGGCTGTTGTGAGACCTTGATTTAAATAGTCAATCAATGTATCCTTAGTGTCGAACATAAAATTTGACTGCTTTAGGATCTGAATACACCAATCAAAATCTGCTGAATATCGGTAGTTTAAATCATAAAATGGAGCTAAGGTTCTAAGTGGCAAAAAGGCTTGGTGGCATATCACCATGCCTTTTTTAAAGCTTTTCCAAGTTAATTGTTTAGGGGCACTATGTCTTCGCATACGGATGAATTCACCTTTGTTGTCAACAATAGCAGTTTCACCATAAATCACATCAGGTTTTACTTTTAGCTCTTTAACTTGGTTAATGAGTAGCTTTAACGTATCGCATGAGTGGAATTTATCCCCTGCATTGAGAAAGCATAAATAATCTCCTGTGGCATATTTAATGGCTTTATTCATTGCATCGTAAAGCCCTTTGTCGGGTTCGCTAACCAATAGGCTAACAAAAGAAGCATACTGTTCAATAATTTCTAGTGTTCCGTCTTTTGATTTACCATCGATAATGATATACTCGTAATTTGATGAGCTTTGAAGGCTAACCGACTGTAACGTTCTTTCAATAGTCTCTTCGGCATTATAACATACCGTAATGATACTGATAAATGGAGGGTTATGCATGTGTTATTTTATGATGCTATTGTATAGTGAAATATATTTTTGGGCTACTTTGCTTTCAGAGAAATTGTCTACAACCTTTCTTCTAGCCTCTTGACTTAGAGCTGAGTCTTCATTATTTTCTAATACCCATTTCAGTCCTTGAGCCAGATCCGTACTTGATTTATACTTAGCAATATAACCGTTATGTAAATGATCAATTAGTTCGGGTATTCCACCAATCTCAAATCCGACACAAGGTACGCCACAAGCCATGGCCTCTACAATCGAGTTCGGTAGATTTTCTTCGAGTGAGGGGAGAACAAACAGATCAACTGCATTATAGAGTTGAATGATCTCTTTCTCGCTTTGGATATAGCCTAGAGAAAACGTTGGTAATGTAAACTTATCTTTAAGTAAATCGGAGTCTTCACCATAGAGAACTACTCCAATTGCAGTAGAAGAGGTTTGTCGTAACTCCAAGCAAGCGTTAATGAAGTAGTCAATTCCCTTTCGTTTATTTGTCGTTTTGGCAGCACCAAACAAAATTAACTTCATGTTCTTTGGTAGATTGAACTGTAACCTAGCATTTAATTTGCTGAGTGGTTGAAACAGGTTGATGTTAATCGGGTTCGGTATGTTTAGTACTGTTTGCTTGGCCGTTAAGGCACTATCTTTAGCTTTGAGCGTTAGCCATTGGCTACATCCAACAAAATTGATGGGCGTAGAGCTACTTGCATATATCGCTTTCTTTCTTTTAAAACACTTATATGAGAGGTCTTTTTTGCTCCACA
The DNA here is from genome assembly GCF_000375405.1 of Bacteroides propionicifaciens DSM 19291 = JCM 14649. Classification (GTDB taxonomy): domain Bacteria; phylum Bacteroidota; class Bacteroidia; order Bacteroidales; family Bacteroidaceae; genus Bacteroides_E; species Bacteroides_E propionicifaciens. The sequence continues at coordinate 5,344 of NZ_AQWS01000031.1, forward strand.
ATTTGCGTAGAAAAGGACAAGCCTTGCACTGGGTCATATATTTCACACAGCTTCTTGAGTGATGACAAATACCAGTGATTGGCCACATGTCGTGCATAGTCCAGACAATGGGTTTGCCTGAATTTATGATTTTTTGGAGTTCGGAAAGTGAAATAAAGCCCTGATTTATCCAGTGTAAGTGGACTATATCAGCATTTTTGAATTCTGGTAGATTTGTTATAGACGATCCTGTGTTGGCTATGGACACGGCAAATAGATTTTTTCTTGTGAATAAATTACTCATCCATATTTTAATACGTTCAGCTACGAAGTTATAGGCTAGTTTGGGCGATTGATGAACAGCTATTACATCGAAGTCATTGCTCGACTTATCGCGGACAAGCATTGTGACTTTGAGATGCTCTTTGTTTAGTGCATCAGTCAATCTTTTGGCAGCTATAGCAGCTCCACCTAACTGGTCAGATGTATTTAGAAATAATATATTCATAGCGAGTGGATCAAAAATAAGTTAGTGCTTAAAAACATTATACCGAAAAATCGTGAGTTTCTCTTATCGTTTAAAAATACTTTTTCGAATATATGCGTAACACTCTCGAAGTATGCTTGCACGGCATATTGCTAAAATAGTTAAGTATATGACTCCGACAATCAAAATCTTCAAAAATAACTTCAATAAGAGATTTGAATCAGAAGAAATAATGTAGTTACTAAGTAATATAGCGATAATAACGGTAAAGGCGTAGGGGATTATCTCTTTTAAAAATTCTCTTAACTTTAGTTTGATTTGTTTGCGCGCAAAGTTAAACCAAATTAGTGTGCCAATAATTTGAACTCCGACGGCCCCAATAATCATAGTCTGTATTCCTTTGGGGTAGAGTAATAGAGCTATGGCTACTTGTAAAAGTCCTATACTTATGGTTGTCCACATATAGTTAATTGATTTCCCTTGGCTAATAAGTAGGTTTCCAAACAGGTTGTTGATCGGAATAAAAGCACCACCTATACATAGTATTTGCAGAATAAATGCGCTGGGTAGCCATTTGTTAGTCAATGCAATTTCAATAAACTCGGGTGCAATATAGGCCAAGCCAAAGAGTAGTGGAAAAGACACAAATGCTGTAAATCTCATGAGCTTCAAAAAGACACGTTTCAATCTTTGAGTTTCAGACTCAACATTTCTGAGCACTGGCTGTGCTACTCCGTGAATCATTCCTGTGATGATAGAGCTTCCCATCAGATTCCATTTGTTGGATTGAGAGAAATAGCCCACCTCAACTTTATTATAGAGTCTACCAATTATGATATTAAAAATATGCTCATTAATGTGCGTAAAAATCTTCGTTATTAGGATAATACTGCTCATAGGGAGTAGTTCCCGTATCGTTGAAAACGAAAAATCAAAGCTCGGTCTCCATTGGCTAAAAATAAAGAATAGGAAATTTGTTGTGAGCACGTAAGTTAGATGTTGCGTAGCTAGACCCCAATAGGCATAGCCGTTATAAGCTAATGTTATTCCAACGATCCCTGAAGTTAATAATCCAATGAGTATCGACAGTGAGCGTTGTTTTACCATTAAGTGTTTAAATAGATAAGCGTTGTACGCAGTACCAAAACTAGACAAGAGAAACCCCAAGAAAAGGAATCTTGATAGCTTGGTTAGCTCTGACATGTGAAAGAAGTCTGCAATTAATGGAGCTGCAAAGTAAAGGATGACATAGAGAAATATGCCAACGCTGCTACTACACCAGAAGATGGCGTTGAAGTCTTTTACTGTTGCATCCTTTTTGTTGGCTATTGCTTGAGTAAAACCACTCTCTTGAAGGGTTGTAGCAATTAATGTAAAAATAGTAAGTACCCCAATAACACCATAGTCTGAAACACTCAGAATACGGCTCATCCAGATGCCAAAAAAGAGGTTAAGCAACTGTTGTAAGCCGTTACTGAAACCTCCCCACATTAATCCTTGTGCTGTTTTCTCTTTCAGCGATAAGTTTGTTTTTCTCATGTTGAAAATAAGAGCATTATCTTCTTGAGTGAACTCAAGAAGATAATGCTTTATGTTTTTTAGCCGATTTGGCTACCTGGCTTGACTTCAGAAATAGGTGAAACTAAGCTTAGGCTGCCATCACTGTTTTCTGCAGATAGAATCATGCCTTCAGAAACAATACCTTTAAGTTTTCGTGGTGGGAGGTTTGCAATAAAGCAAACTTGTTTACCTACGAGTTCTTCGGGTTTGTAAAACTTAGCGATACCCGAAACAATGGTTCTTGTTTCGAGCCCGTCTTCAATCTTAAACTGAAGTAACTTGTCAGCTTTCGGAACCTTAGTACATTCAAGAACTGTTCCTACTCTAAGGTCCATTTTTACGAATTCATCGAATGAAACATCCGATTTGATTGGGTTGGCCTTATAGTTAAGCTCTTCGTTTTCTAGTTTGATACGTTCTAGGCGATCTAGCTGCGCTTGAATAGCCTCGTCCTCAATCTTATCAAATAGAAGTTCAGACTTGTTTAACTGGTGGCCAGGTGTAAGAAGGTTACTTCTTCCTAGGTCATTCCAATCATAAGCTTCAATGCTAAGCATGTCTCTAAGCTTATTTGAGCTTTGCGGTAGGAATGGCTCAAATGCAATTGCTAGATTCGCTACAAGTTGCAGGCTAATGTTTAGAATAGTACCCACACGTTCCATATCAGTTTTAGCAAGCTTCCAAGGTTCTGTATCGGCTAAGTATTTGTTGCCAATACGTGCCAAGTTCATTGCCTCTTTTTGAGCTTCTCTAAACTTAAAGTGGTTTAGTAAATCTTCTAATCGAACTTTAACTTCTCTAAAGCTTTCAATTATCTCTTTGTCGTGATCGGTCAACTCTCCACATGAAGGGACCTTGCCATTAAAATACTTGTCGGTTAAAACCAATGCACGATTAACGAAGTTACCATATACAGCAACAAGCTCGTTGTTGTTGCGTGCTTGGAAGTCTTTCCACGTAAAATCATTGTCTTTTGTCTCTGGTGCATTTGCTGTAAGCACATAGCGTAATACGTCTTGTTTACCAGGAAAGTCTTCAAGGTATTCGTGTAGCCATACTGCCCAGTTTCTTGAGGTTGATATTTTATCACCTTCAAGGTTCAAGAATTCGTTACTAGGCACATTGTCGGGTAGGATATAGCTACCTTCTGCTTTGAGCATAGCAGGAAATACGATACAGTGGAATACGATATTATCTTTTCCTATAAAGTGGAGTAGTCGAGTGTCTTCATTTTTCCACCATTTCTCCCAGTCGTTTGGTAGTAATTCTTTAGTGTTTGAGATGTACCCAATTGGTGCATCGAACCAAACATAAAGTACTTTACCTTCAGCTCCTTCAACAGGTACTGGAATTCCCCAATTTAAGTCTCTACTTACGGCTCTAGGGTGTAGTCCCATGTCCAACCAACTCTTACATTGTCCATATACGTTGGGTCTCCACTCTTTGTGGTCGTTAAGAATCCACTGTTTTAACCAAGCTTCGTGTTGGTCTAGGGGTAGATACCAATGCTTAGTCTCTTTCATTACAGGCTCAGCACCCGAAATAGTACTCTTTGGGTGGATTAAATCCGTAGGACTTAGTGATGTTCCGCACTTTTCGCATTGGTCGCCATAGGCACCTTCAGCATGGCAGTGAGGACATTCGCCAGTAATGTATCTGTCAGCTAAAAATGTTTCAGCTTTTTCGTCGTAATATTGCTCAGAGACCTGCTCTATAAATTCTCCCTTGTCGTATAATTGACGGAAGAATTCTGAAGCGGTATCGTGATGCGTTTTAGATGTTGTACGGCCATAGAAATCGTAAGAAATCCCAAAGTCTATAAATGACTTTTTGATGATGCTGTGAAACTTGTCTACTACATCTTGGGGTGTTACACCTTCTTTTTTTGCACGGATGGTAATAGGTACTCCATGCTCATCAGAACCTCCAATGAAAAGCACCTCTTCCTTTTTAAGTCTGAGGTATCTTACGTAGATATCTGCGGGAATATATACTCCAGCCATATGTCCAATATGTACGGGGCCATTGGCGTAAGGCAATGCTGCTGTTACTGTGGTTCGTTTAAACTGTTTGTCCATTCTATCTTTCAAATTTTCGGAATGTATTATTTTATGCAAATATAACCACTTTTTCGCACTAAGTACGGGCTATAATATAAATTAATATTGTTGTATAGTGTGTGTTAGTCTGTTTACTTGGCCCAGTTGTCTCTATCTAGATTTCTGTAATTTATGGCTTCAGCTAAATGCTCCGGCTCAACAGTTATTTCGTTATCTAAGTCTGCTATGGTTCTCGCCACCTTTAAAATTCGATCATAAGCTCTAGCAGAGAGGTTTAGTTTTTCCATTGCTGACTTGAGAAGAGCTAAACCATCTTCGGAGGGTTGAGCATATTTTGCTAAGAGCTTGGGAGTCATTTGGGCATTGCAGAAAACTGATTCCTCATCTTTGTATCGCTCGGTTTGGATCTGCCTAGCTTTTAATACTCTTTCCTGTATTGCTGAGCTTGGTTCGGCAGGTCGTTTGTCGGAGATTTGATCAAATGAAACAGGGACAATCTCTATTTGTATATCTATTCGATCAAGTAGTGGGCCTGATACCTTGTTTAAGTATTTCTGAACTTGACTAGAGCTGCAGACACAAGGTTTGGTAGGGTGATTGTAGAATCCGCAAGGGCAGGGGTTCATCGAGGCGATAAGCATGAAGCTGGCTGGATATTCTATACTGTACCTTATTCTAGAGATGGTTATTTTACGGTCTTCGAGGGGTTGTCTGAGTACTTCAAGGACATTGCGTGTAAACTCAGGCAGCTCATCTAAGAAGAGTACACCGTGATGAGCAAGGCTTATCTCTCCTGGTTGTGGAAACATCCCTCCTCCAGCCATTGCTACGGTAGATATACTGTGGTGAGGAGATCGGAACGGTCTAGTATTTATTAGAGATGTATTTTGTGTTAGCTTGCCAGCAACCGAATGAATCTTGGTTGTTTCAAGACTTTCACCCAGTGATAGTGGAGGTAGTATTGAGGGAAGGCACTTGGCCATCATAGATTTCCCACTTCCTGGGGGGCCGACCATAATTAAATTATGACCTCCTGCTGCTGCGACTTCTAAGGCTCGTTTTACTGATTCCTGACCTTTGACTTGTGAAAAGTCATACTCAAAGTTTGATTGTTGTTGGTAAAATTCTTTCCGAGTATCCACAACTGTATTTTCGAGCTCCCTTTTTCCTAGAAAGAATTCTATAACCTCTTTTATATGAGCCACTCCATATACCTTGAGTTTATTGACTACTGCAGCTTCACGCGCATTTTGGATGGGGAGTATGAAGCCGTCTAAGTCTAGCTCTCGTGCTTTGATTGCCATTGGTAAAGCACCTTTTATGGGCTGAATCGAACCGTCGAGGCTAAGTTCACCCATAATGAGGTAGCGTTCAATTTTATCTAGACCAATTTCTTTTGTTGAGGCTAACATGCCAATGGCTAGTGGTAGGTCGTAAGCCGAACCTTCTTTACGAAGATCCGCTGGGGCCATATTGATAATGAGTTGTGTAGTAGGCAATTTGTAGCCTGAAACATCTAATGCGGATAATATGCGCTGGTGGCTCTCTTTTATTGTAGAGTCGGGTAGTCCTACAAGGTAAAACATACAGCCCCGAGAACTATTTACTTCAATAGTTATCAACGTTGCATCTACCCCTTGGACTGTTGCGCCAAAGGTTTTGATAAGCATATGTTTAGATTAGATTTAAGGGTAAGTTTTTTATTTGTTTTTTAATTCGTATTCAATAAGTGTTTTAAGTGAATCAATAGATACATCCCTAGCAACGATAATATCTGTTCTATCGACAAAAAATAGTGTTGGTAGTTTTGTTATGCCATAACGGTCTATGACTTGAGAATCCCACCCTGTCGGATCTGAAAGTATCGTCCAAGAGAGAGTGTCTGTTTTAATCGTATTTTTAAGTTGGGTAGTATCGGCATCTATACTGATTCCGACTATTGCTAAATCTTTTTTCCGTTTGTTGAACTTCTTATAAAGGGTGCGAAGTTCTTTATTCATCTGCTTGCTGCCTTCATCCCAAGATGCCCAGAAATAGAGTACTAATAATTTATTTTTGAAGTCTTTGCGATCGTGGAATTTACCTTTCATATCGGGTAAATTAAAAAATAAGAGTGAGCGCCCTTCTCTAGCTCTTTGCACCATGACTAGTTTATTGTTAATAGCCTCAATTGCTTGTCTATCTCTAAGAGAACCAGGTAACTCTTTTATAATATCTTCTATTTTGTCATATCTAGGAGAGTCTGTGTAGAGTAGGAAGTCTTCTATGGCAGCAATGTTTGTCAATGAAAATGGATTGCTCTTTATATGGTCTTTAATTGCTTTGATTGTATCGGGACTACTTTGAAGAGTTTGTGCTAGCTGATTATATTCTGTATGCATTTTATTACCAGATATTTCCAACAAAGTTGAATCAGAAGCTGATAGGCTTAATATTAGTTGATCATCTGGACTTATGAAAACTCGAGTTTCCTTAAATCTATCAGAATATATATAGCCTAAGATTGTTGTATCAAGTTCAAGTTGATGAACAAGTTTTCCACCTGATAAGACAATTGTGTCTTGCCTGTCATAAAAACGATCCGTACCATAAAAATATAGAGTGTCGTTTAGACTTCCTAAGTCACCAATTAGTGCTGTACCTTCAATTTTAGCCTCTTTATTACAAGCTGATAGTAGTACTACCGAGATGATAAAGAGATAATAACCTATCTTATTCATATGTGTTTAATCGGGTTCAATATCTGCGAAGATACAATTATTAAAATAAAAAAAGTGCGTTGCTATAGAGATTCTCTATAACAACGCACTTGGATTTTATTCTTTAAATAAGGGTAAGCTTATTTACTTGCTTTCTTTTTTCTGTTCATCATTAAGTATGCAATAGGTGATGAAATAAACAGTGATGAACAAGTACCAAATACAACACCTAAGATCATTGCAAACGAGAAGCTTCTGATTGAATCACCTCCTAGAATGAAGATACATAAAAGTACGATTAATGTACTTAGTGATGTATTTACAGTACGAGACAATGTTGTGTTTAGTGAGTCATTATATAGCTCAGTAACACTTCTGTTAGGATATAGGTTAAAGTATTCTCTGACACGGTCAAAAATAACCACCTTATCATTAATAGAATAACCAATAGCTGTTAGAATTGCTCCAATGAATGTTTGGTCTACCTCTAGTGAGAAGGGTAGGAAAGTACCCCACAATAAGGAGTAAACACCAAGAATCATAAGTGTATCTGAAACCAAACCTACAACTGAACCTACACTGTATGCGATATTTCTGAATCGGATTAAAATATATAAGCCGATAGCAATTAACGCAAGAACAACAGACCAGATAGCGCCAGTTTTGATATCTTCAGCAATACTTGGTCCTACTTTTTGTGAGCTCACGATACTACCACCTGTATGGTTCTCTCTGTCAATAAATGTTGTTAACGAGATATTTTGAGTCAATAAAGGTTTAAGTGTTTCGTATAAGTATTGTTCGATTTCTGAATCTACAGTAGCTGTGTTCTCATCGATACGGTAGTTAGTACTAATACGTACTGTCTTTCCATCTGTACCAATAGCGAGTACACTAACTGTAGCATCATCACCAAATTTATCCGCAATAAGACTACGTACTTGCTCTGGTTCAACTTGCTCTTCAAATTGCACTTTGAAGTTTCTACCACCTGTAAAGTCGATACTCTCACTCATACCACGAGTCATTAATGATCCGATGCATATGATAAGAATCACACCTGCGATGATGAAGTATCTCTTTGTGTGACCCATAAAGTTAAATTTAGGGTTGACAAATAGATTCTTAGAGATTCTTGAAGTAAAGGTCATGTTGAGTAGCTTGTCTTTACTTAAGAAGTAATCATATACTACACGAGTTAAGAATACTGCAGTAAAGAAAGAAACAGCAATACCAATAATTAAGGTTGTTGCGAAACCTCTAATTGGACCAGTACCGAAGTTGAATAGAATAATACCTGTAATGATAGAGGTAATGTTCGAGTCAAAGATAGCTGAGAAAGCGTTGGAGTAACCGTCTTTAAGTGCGGCTTTCAGGCCTTTACCAGCACGTAACTCCTCTTTAGTTCTTTCGTAAATAAGTACGTTAGCATCCACAGCCATACCTAGCGCCAATACCATACCCGCAATCCCTGAGAGGGTCAATGCAGCTTGGAAGGAGGCCAGAATACCTAGTGTGAAGAATAAGTTGAAGATCAATGCCCCGTTTGCAATCATCCCTGGTACAAATCCGTACATTGAGCACATGTAGATCATTAGTAGGACTAGTGCCACAGCGAATGAGAATATACCTGCATTGATTGACTCTTGACCTAATGAAGGGCCAATGATATCTTCTTGAACAATTCGTGCTGGAGCTGGCATTTTACCAGATTTCAATACGTTTGCTAAGTCGGTAGTTTCGTCAACTGTGAAGTTACCCGAAATCTGAGAGCGGCCACCCGTAATCTCACCATTTACGTTTGGTGCAGAATATACATAACCGTCAAGTACAATCGCAATCGCTCTACCTACATTTTTCTTAGTAAGTTGAGCCCATTTGCGTGCACCGTCACTATTCATTTCCATAGATACAACAGGGTTGTTGTATTGGTCATATTCACTTTTCGCATCCACAATTACATCACCTTCAAGTGGAGCTTGTCCGTTGCGTTCTGTTTGTTTGATGGTATAAAGTGTGATAAGGTTTGAAGTCTTATCAGGTGAAACTCCCCAGTTTAAACTTAAGTTTGATGGAAGAAGCTTTTTAACTTCAGGGCGAGCTAAGTAGTTGTTGATTGTAGCGGTATCTCTAACCTGCGCATATCCAGCAATAGCAGCTTCACGGTATGGAGAAGCTTGAAGTTTGCTAAATAGTGGGTTTTGAGTTTTAGCTTGTTGTGCATAAACATCATTAAGTTGTTTAGTGATAGCAATGCTGTCACCACCTTCTTCTAGTTGTTTTAGTAAGCCATCAGCTTTTGCCTCTAAGTCTGTATCATTATTAAGCATCATTGCTAACTTTTCGTCAGCAGCTTGTAATGATGGCATGATTTCGGCCGAAGTATAAGTTTCCCAAAACTCAAGATTCGCAGAACCTTGAAGTAGCTTACGAACACGTTCTGGCTCTTTAATACCAGGAAGCTCAATCATAATACGACCCAAACCACCTTCTAGTTGTTGGATATTTGGTTGAACTACACCGAAGCGGTCAATACGTGTACGAAGTACGTTGTATGAGTTGTCAACAGCAATCTTAACCTCAGAACGTATGATTTTTACGACTTCAGCATCGGGTGTGTTTTGAGTCACCAACCCTTTGAGTTGTTTTGTTGCAAAAAGTGAAGCTAGACTCTTGTTAGGAGCAATTTTTTTATACTCCTTAGCAAAAAGAGTTATTATGTCGTCTTGACTAGATATTGCTTGTTTAGAGGCATTATTAAGTGCTTCGTTGAAATCTTCGTCAGGTTTATTATCTGCTAAGGTTCGGATAACGTCGGGTACAGATACCTCTAGGATAACGTTCATCCCTCCTTTAAGGTCTAGACCCAGACCTATTTCCATTTCACGGCATTGTTTAAGGGTATATCCTAACCACACCTTTTTGTTAGATAGAGAGTCTAAATACTCTTGTTCTAGTGCTGCATTATCATTAGCGTAAGCTTTAGCCTTTTTAGAATATTGGCTAGTAACTACAGAAAATGATAGATAGAACACACAAATTAGTGTGAGTAATACCGCAAAAACCTTTACAAATCCTTTGTTTTGCATTTTACTTTTTGTTTATGATTATTTTTAAATTATTGTTTTAATACTAATTCACTAAGTTTGCAAATATAGCTTTTTTTTCACACTCATTTATAACGGTATGCCAATTATTTGATGAATAGTGAGTTTTGTTCAAAATCTATCCCTTAGTATTTCTATTTTGGTGAAATAGTTCTGTTGCAGCTCTGTAATATATAGGAGCAAATATTAGCTCGTTTTTATTAACGCTCTAAGGCTCTTATTTACTCTCAAGTGTTTGATTGTCAAGTTTATATTTGCTAGTAATGATTTAAGCTTCAAATAATAAGAATTCACCAGGTACTAATATAGAGATTTTATCATAATTTTCTGTTTTACAGTAATGGTATTTATCAAGAATTTAGTTGTTCTAGGATATTGCAAGACTTGATTCTATATCATTTCCATGTAGAGTTTGTTGGTTAAAAAAGAACGTGGTGAGTACTTTTATAAAACAACGAAGACTTTCAGAGTTTAAGTCTAAAAGTCTTCGTATTATTTACAGTCTGTTTTAGTTCAAATTTAATATTGAACGACTTAAGATTTATTTCAATAAACCTCTATTCTTAAGCATTGGCTCAAGCTTTGGTTCTGCGCCTCTAAATTTCACATAGAGTGTCATTGGATCTTCACTATCCCCTTTTTCAAGGATATAAGTTTTAAACTTGTTAGCTGTTTCAGCATCGAAAATTCCGTTTTCTTTGAATGCTTCAAAAGCATCAGAGTCAAGTACGTTGGCCCATAGGTAGCTATAATACCCTGCTGCATATCCACCTACAATATGGTTAAAGTAAGTGGTTCTGTATCTTGGGGGAATTTGAGAAATTAAACCTAAATCTTTCATTGCTTGGTTTTCGAACTCTACAACATCTAAGTTTGGATCAATCTCAGTTAGGTTGTGTAAGTTCATATCCAAAATTGAAGCAGCTAAAAGCTCTGTAGTTCTAAAGCCCTCGTTGAAGGTTGATTGCTTTTGGATTTTCTCGATTAACTCATCAGGAATAATCTCACCTGTTTGGTAGTGTTTAGCGTATGATTTAAGAACTTCTGGTTCAAAAGCCCAGTGCTCATTGATTTGTGATGGTAATTCTACAAAATCTCGTGATACACTTGTTCCAGATACACCAGCATAGTTGCAATTGGTCAAAAGACCATGCAAACCATGACCCAATTCGTGGAATAGGGTTTCAACCTCATCAATTGTTAGTAATGAAGGCGTTGTTGCTGTTGGTTTTGTAAAGCTACCTACATTGCATACTAGTGGGCGGATATCACCCTTTTGATCTCTATAAGAACTCATCCATGCACCACCTCGTTTTCCAGGACGTGGGAAGTAATCCACATAAAATAGACCGATATGATTATTCTCTAGGTCTTTCACCTCAAAAACCTCTACATCACTGTGGTAGACAGGGATATTGTTAAGTTTCGTGAAAGTGATACCATAAAGCTTACTTGCTACATCGAAGGCACCATCACGTACGTTTTCGAGTTTGAAGTAAGGTTTAATATCGTCTTCATTTAAATCAAATTTAGCTTCTCTTAGCTTTGTAGTGTAGTACCACCAATCCCAAGCTTCTAGCTTTTGGTTCTTACCTTCTTTGTCCATCATAACTTGAAGCTCTTTAGCTTCAGCCTTGGCATTAGGAAGGGCATATCCCCAAAGGTTGTTTAAGAAGTCCATAACCGTTTTTGAGTCTTTAGCCATGTTGCGATCCAATACGAAGTTAGAGAACGAATCGTAACCTAACAGATTGGCTTTCTCTAAACGCAACTTTACAATATCTGTAATGATTTGTTTGTTGTTGAACTCGTTGTCATTGTTACCACGGTTGATATACGCTGTGAAGAGTTCTTCTCGTAGGTCTCTGTTTGCAGCATATTGCAGGAAAGGTAGTCGGCTAGAGTTGTGTAATGTAACCAACCATTTTCCTTCTTGACCTGCAGCTTTTGCTTCTTCTGCTGCACCTTCGATAAATGATTGTGGAAGCCCTGCTAGGTCTTCTTCATTTTCAATAAATAGTTTGTAGCTGTTGTCTTCACCCAAAAGGTTGTTTCCAAACTTCAAACCAAGGCTTGCCAGTTCTTTATTGATTTCCTTTAATCTCTCTTTTTGTTGAGCATCTAAGTTAGCACCCGAGCGCACAAAACCCATATAAGTTTTTTCAAGCAAACGGTTTTGCTCAGTTGTCAAATTAAGGGCTTCTCTATTTTGGTAAACTTGATTCACCTTATCAAAAAGCTCAGCATTCAGGTAGATATTGTCACCATGTCCTGTTAGGATTGGCATCATTTCTCCAGAAAGTGCTTGAAGCTCTGGAGTACTCTCTGCACTCGTTAGATTGAAAAAGACTCCACTAACACGGTCAAGTGTTGGCGAACTATTGTCTAAGGCCACAATAACATTTTCAAATGTTGGTGCTTCAGCATTTTTTGTGATCGCTTCGATAAGTTCGTTTTGTTCGTTGAAACCTTGTTCAAAAGCAGGTTTGTAGTGCTCAAGCTTAATATCCTGGAATGGAGGAGCACCAAATTCGGTCGTAAACTCAGAAAGTAGAGGGTTATCACTTACTTTAGGAGTAGTAGAGCATGAATACATCATACAGCTAGCGGCTAAAATTAAAACAGTTTTTTTCATAAAATTAATGAGTCACGTAAATTATTGCTACTTTTTGGCAATAGAGCACCATATTGGATAGTGATCGGAAGTTTTTATAGACTGATCTACTTCACAGTGATATGCCTTTAAATTTTTGCTTATTAATATATTGTCTATTCTAAAATAGAATTTATTCTGATTATAAGAAATACCCAATCCGAACCCAGCCTGTATAAATGCATTTGTTAGCCTTTTTTCTAGTAAACGGTTGGTGTAGCTCAGTGGAGAATCATTAAAATCACCACAAACTATGATGTTGGCGTAGTTTGAATTTTCAATATAATGATCTACTATTTCTACTTGTTTCTTTCTCAATTGAGAAGCTTCTATTATTTTATGGGCCAGCCCTTTAGAATCAGCTAATAATTTATCTTTAGAGTTTTCTAAATTTAATATCTTTTTGTAAGCCACTTTGTCGGTTTTGGTCATTTTATTAGACTCTAGGTGGTTATTTATTAAAAAATATTTGTCGTCATGAATCGTAAGTATATATGCTACTGACCCATTATAACTACTTTTATACGTAATCGGCTCACTGCTTAGGATGGGAAATTTAGAAAATATAGCAAGTTTGTTATTCGAACCCTTCTCGCCGATAGCATGTATTTTGAAGTAGGGATACTTTTTAAGTGCCGCTAAAATATCCTTTCTGGTAATATACTTATTATTAGTGGATTCACTATACTCTTGTAGGCAAATAATATCGGCTTTACTGTTTTGTAGATATTCTAATATGGAGTTCTTACCATTTTTATTTTTTTCTAACCCAGCGAACCCCATTACGTTGTAGGATAATAGCTTAAAAGCCTGCTTAGGCGGATTGGAATTAAAAAAGCTAACTGGAGAATACTTATAGATTTGAGGGCTTACAATAAGTAAGGCAATAAGGCTAAACTTAAATGCATTAAGCTTGAAAATCTTGAAGAGTATGGTGAGTCCTATTTGGATGAGTAAAACAACAGGAAATCCTAATCCAAAGTTTGTAAGGATAGGGAATTGGTCAGGACTTAAATATGAACTGTATGCTGCAAGAATCAATAGGGTAGAAATCACAAGACTAACTGCTGTGAAGACTCCTGAGAGCATATTGGTTATCATTTTCATAATCCGATTAATTTATTTACCTGCATCAAATAGTTTCTTCTTTTCTTCTTCTGTTAAGTTGGCATAACCACTCTCTTTTATCTTGTCAAGTATGAGATCAATCTCTTGTGATGACGCTTTCTTGCTTGTGTTGTAATTGTAGTCTGCTGCTCGCTTACTGTAATTCTTATTCTTGACTACTTTAAGCTTTTGCTTTCTTCTTTCCACCTGTTTTTTATAGCCTGTGTATAGGTTAAGTGGAATATCGAGTATTATATTTATCCAATGTGTAAAATCCCATCCTTTGCTGAGTCCTGCTGCAAATAAGTAGCCTCCAAAAGCACCTCCTAAGTGAGCTATATGACCACCAGGGTTGTCGGAAGTAATCGTGAGTAGATCTATAGCTATGATAATTAGTGCTAGGTATTTGAGCTTTATGCTGCCCACCAAAAGTAAGCGCACCGATTGATTGGGTGCTTTATAGGCTATGGCAATCATAATGGCCAATACAGCAGCAGAAGCTCCAATTAAGTTAGCATATGCCAAGCTTGATTTAAATATAGGGAAAATATGAAAAGCTGCGATAAAAAATGCCCCTCCCACTAAGCCTCCAAAGATATAGAGGCCTCTAAGGTGTTTGGCAGAGAAAAAATTCAGGAAGAATTGTCCAAACCAATAGAGAATTATCATATTGAAGAAGAGGTGGAAAATCCCACTATGCATAAACATGTAGGTTATCAAACTCCAAGGTCTTTGGCCTAGTTGCGATAATTCTGCAGGTAGACTCGTTATATAAGGAACAAAACCCGTGTTTAGATTAAATAGATAGAGTACGAGCTGAATTAAAGAGGTAATGATGAATATACCTACATTAATAAATATCAACTGAATAACTATTCCTCCGTTACGGTATTTTGTTTTAAGATCTGAAAGTAAATCGGTCATTTTTATTCTTTTTCCAATAAAGTATCAATATAAGTCCAAATATCATTCCTCCCAAGTGAGCAAAGTGTGCAGTATTGTCACCAGGTGCATTTCCTATACCCGAGAATAGCTCTATTAAGGCATAGCCCACTACAAAGTACTTTGCTTTGATAGGGAAAGGGAATGGAATAATGAATAGGCGCTCGTTTGGGAATGACATGCCAAAGGCAAGTAATATTCCATAAACAGCTCCTGAAGCACCTACAGTATAGGCCATACTGTTATAAACCTGTGTCTTAATGTGCATAATGTCCAGTCCAAACCCTGCATTAGCAGCATCGCTCAAAATAGATTGCACCTGAATGTACTGGACAATCTCTTGGGTTAATCCAGCACCTAGTCCACAGATAAGATAATAGAAAAGGAATTTTTTTGGTCCCCAAAAGTTTTCTAGGATTCGACCAAACATCCATAGCGCAAACATATTAAAGAATATATGTCCAAAGCCAGCATGCATAAACATGTAAGTAAATATTTGGGCTGGGTTAAACCCTTCACTCATAAAGAAATGAAGCCCTAAATAGGCATTTAAGTTATAGCCGTATGTTGTTGCTACATAAGTCGCAAAGAAGAACAGTAAATTGATTATAATTAGGTTCTTCGTCACTTTTGGTAATGCGATATTAGCCATGATGTTTAATAAATTAAATATTATTTTAGATGGCAAAAATACGAATAAAATCCATTCTCTAATTATAAATGAAATAGAAAGTCTCTAAAATGCTTATAACGGGGCGTTTACTACATGAATAAATTTGTATTTTTGGGTTGTTAGTATATATTTGCGACAAAGATAATTCTTTAATTTTTTAAACACTAAACGAAAATAGCTATGAATAAAGCTGAATTAATTAATGCTATGGCTGAGAAGTCTGGCTTGAGCAAAGTAGATACTAAAAAAGCTTTGGACTCATTTATGTCTGTTGTTTCTGATACACTTAAATCGGGAGATAAAGTTTCACTAATTGGCTTTGGTACTTTTTCAGTATCAGAACGTATGGCTAGAACTGGAATCAATCCGTCTACGCAAAAACAAATTCAAATTCCTGCAAAGAAAGTTGCTAAATTTAAAGCTGGTCTTGAGTTGTCAGAAGCTGTTAAATAAGAAGTATTTACAAAAGATATAAAGAAGGAGATGTTCGTACATCTCCTTTTTTTGTATCTTTGCTTTTAGAAATAAATAGCAAAACATGAATATAGAAGAGAGACTTATTTGTGCAGTAGCCGATGGAATTAAAGCCTTGTATGGTGCTGATGTGCCTGTAGCTCAAATCCAACTGCAAAAAACAAAAAAAGAATTTGAAGGGCATCTCACGGTAGTTGTATTCCCTTTTTTACGCCTATCAAAGAAATCTCCCGAAGCTACCGCTCAAGAATTAGGAGAATACTTAAAAGCTAATAATCCTTTAGTTAGTGATTTTAATGTGATAAAAGGTTTTCTAAACCTTTCTGTAGCTACTCCTAGTTGGGTAGAGCTACTCAACGAAATCCACAGCACTCCAAACTTTGGAATTAAAACAGCAGGGGATGATGCCAAGTTGGTTATGGTTGAATACTCTTCACCCAATACCAATAAACCTTTGCACCTAGGCCATGTGAGAAATAACCTCTTGGGTTATTCTTTATCAAAAATAATGGAAGCCAATGGATATAAGGTTGTCAAAACCAATATCGTTAACGATCGAGGCATTCACATATGCAAGTCTATGTTGGCTTGGCAAAAATATGGCAATGGTGAAACTCCCCAAAGTTCAGGCAAAAAAGGTGACCACCTTGTGGGTGACTACTATGTTGCTTTTGACAAGCATTATAAGGCTGAATTAGCAGATCTTAAAGACAAAGGCATGAGTGATGAAGAGGCAGAAAGCAATTCTACACTGATGAAAGAGGCTCGTGAGATGTTGATAAAGTGGGAGGCTAACGACACTGAGGTACGTGAGTTGTGGAACGCTATGAACGGCTGGGTTTACGAAGGCTTCGATGAAACCTATAAAAAGATGGGTGTCGACTTCGATAAAATATATTACGAATCGGAAACTTATCTTGAAGGGAAAGAGAAGGTTGAAGAGGGACTGGCCAAAGGCACTCTTTTCCAAAAGGAAGATGGGTCTGTTTGGGCTGACTTAACCCCCGAAGGGCTTGATCAAAAACTTCTGCTCCGTGCCGATGGTACTTCGGTTTATATGACTCAAGATATAGGTACTGCTAAAATGCGTTTTTCTGATTACCCCATCGATAAGATGATTTATGTTGTGGGTAATGAACAAAACTACCATTTTCAAGTGTTATCTATAATATTAGATAAGCTAGGTTTCGAATGGGGTAAGGGTCTTGTTCACTTCTCTTACGGGATGGTTGAACTTCCTGAAGGTAAAATGAAGTCTCGTGAAGGAACCGTAGTTGATGCTGATGATCTTATGGAAGAGATGATTCGCACAGCTAAAGAAACCTCTCTAGAGTTGGGTAAACTCGACCACGTTTCGGCTGACCAAGCAGATGAGATTTCTCGTATTGTAGGTATGGGAGCGTTGAAATACTTTATCCTAAAAGTAGATGCTCGCAAAAATATGACGTTCAATCCACAAGAATCTATCGATTTTAATGGTAATACAGGTCCGTTTATTCAGTATACCTATGCTCGTATTCAGTCTGTATTGCGTAAAGCCGGTGAAGCGGGGATTTTAATTCCTGAAGAATTAGATACTCAAATAGAGATTAGCGAGAAAGAAAGAGGACTCATTCAGCTAGTGGCAGATTTTGCTACTGTTGTTGAGCAGGCAGGTAAAGATTATAGCCCCTCTGGTATTGCTAATTATATCTATGAGTTAGTCAAAGAATATAACCAGTTTTATCACGACTTCTCTATTTTGAGAGAGGAGAACGAAGAAATGAAGAAGTTCCGTTTGGTGTTGTCGCAGAATGTTGCTAAAACAATCAAAAACGGAATGAATCTCTTAGGTATTGAAGTTCCTGATAGAATGTAAATCAAATTAATTATGTTTAGCAAAGAAACATACGTGCAGCGTAGGGCTCTGCTTAAGAAAAACCTTGGCTCTGGTCTTTATCTGTTTCTAGGTAACGATGCCTTGGCATTAAACTATGCAGATAATAATTTTAGATACCGTCAAGATTCAACTTTCCTCTACTACTTTGGTCTCTCTTTTGCTGGTTTATCAGCAATTATTGATGTTGACCAAGATAAAGAGATCATTTTTGGTGATGAACTCACCATCGATGATATCGTGTGGATGGGTAATCAACCCACCTTGCACGAGAAAAGTGAGCGTGTGGGGGTGTCGCACAATGAACCAACTGCTGCACTAGCTGCGTACCTACAAAAAGCTCAAGGTCAAGGAAGAGAAATTAATTATCTCCCAACTTATCGTCCAGAACATCAGATTAAACTGATGAATTTACTTGGTCAAGTGCCTGCTGAGCAAAAAGCTTCATTCAAGTTTATGGAGGCTGTAACCAATCAGCGTATCTATAAATCTCAAGAGGAGTTAGACGAAATTCATAAGGCTTGTAATGTAACTGCAGATATGCACATGACAGCCATGAAGGTTCTTCGCCCTGGAATGAAGGAGTACGAGGTTGTTGCTGCTATGAACGAAGTAGTTGCTCGAAACAACTACGAACTTTCTTTTGCTACTATTGCAACGATTGATGGACAAACTCTTCATAATCACTACCACGGCAACACCGTTAAAGCAGGCGATCTATTCTTGATTGATGCTGGTGCTGAAACCGAAATGGGTTATGCTGGTGATATGTCGTCGACAATCCCTGTATCTAAAAAGTTTACTACTCGTCAAAAAGAAGTTTACGACATCCAAAATAGAATGCATGTTGAGTCTGTAAAGGCTTTACGTCCTGGTATTCGTTTTGATGAGGTTTACGAACTTTCGGCTCGTGTAATGGTTGATGGATTGAAAGACCTCGGTCTTATGAAAGGTGACACCTACGATGCTGTCAAAGCGGGTGCTCATGCTATGTTCTATCCTCACGGACTAGGTCATATGATGGGGCTTGATGTTCACGACATGGAGAACTTTGGCGAAGAGCTTGTTGGCTATGCTGGCGAAAAGAAGAGTACACAGTTTGGTCGTAAATCTTTGCGTTTGGCGCGTGAGTTAGAACCTGGCTTTGTGTTAACAATTGAACCAGGTATCTACTTTATACCTAATCTTATTGATTTGTGGAAAGCTGAGAAGAAATTTACTGACTTCATCAACTACGATCTCCTGGAGACCTACAAAGACTTTGGAGGTATTCGTAACGAAGAAGATTATGCAATTACCAAAGATGGTTCAATGCGTATGGGGATGAAACATGTGCCTCTTACAACTGATGAGGTAGAAGCCTTGAGATAATCATATTTGCTCTTTATTTAAGCATTACTGCTTACTATATATAAAACTAAATTCCCGTAACAAATCGATTTTGTTACGGGAATAAAAATATTTTTAATATGTTGTCTCAACATATTTATTTAACTTGGCAACTAGCTCTTCCAACTGCTTATACTGTTCTTTGTCTCCTGGAGTTAAAGGTATTGCACCAACACCCCTGAACATTTCTATGTCTTCAATTTCACTCTTTGTGGTGGATGTGTCTTCTTTTTCATAAAAGACGAACTCTGTCCCAGGATATACAACTAAAGCAACGTGCGCATCCTTTATAGCATCTACATAAGCATGCATTTTATATATATCCTCATTTTTGGCACTGCCTGAGTCGACAATAATTTTATCAATTCTATATTTTGCATCAAAAATAATTTTCACTTTCTGCCCATTAATGTTGTAAACAACTGTAACATCAGGTCTGAAGGTCAGGCTATATGATGTATTTCTTGATTTAGACTCTGTAAGATTATAATATATTGAAATCGTATCATTCTTCAGGCAAGTGCTATAAGAAATATTATTATCATGAGATAATTTTGCTGTCTGTTCCATGAAGAGATCTTCTCCTAAGAATGCTTTAGCAATATTTATAAACACCCAATACTCATACAAGTCTGAAATTTTCTTTAAATTAATAGACATTGAGTTGATCTCAAATTCTTGAATAAGATATTGAATTCCTAAACGACAGTTTCTATAGTGAGCAAATATATCTTTATACCCCTGTTTATTCAATAGTGTTTTTGATTGAGTTGGTAGTATTTTCATTACACCTATACTTCTAAAGAAACCTTTGTTGAGAATTTTCCTACAGAAACGTATAATCTCATCCACCTCATTCTCTAACGATTCAGGCAACACTTTAGAAACAAACAATAGATGAACTTTAGAATAAACAAACTCAAAAAAATATTTAATAAATCTATTTTCAGGGGTGTCATAACTCAACTCATAAGTTTTATTCCATATTTTATTGGGATAAAACATTCTTCCATCTTTCTTAGGTAGGAAATTAGCAATAGGAAAGTTGAATATATGATCACTATTGTCATCTATCAAAACATAATCACTCATTTTAGAAGTGATTAAGTTAAAAGATTTCTCATCTATATTTTTACATCTCTCCAGATTCTCTTTTTTATAAATGTATGTATATTTAAAGCTAGAATATTTTATTATATCTCGAATATTAGACTCCAATTTAATTCTTAAATTCTCATTAAGTATCAAATTCTTTAAGTAATTAAAAACAAGCAAATTGTTAGGTTCATTATCTTCTTGATCTTTATTCCTGACAACAAAAGATGGTGAACTATGTGAGTAAATAATATTTTTACTGAAAAATACAATCTCATCTAATATTGTTTTAAACTGTGTGTATCCAGTATCTTCTTTTAAAAACTTATTACTTTTTACATTTATTGTTTTCCCGAAAAAATAGATATTACCGATATAATTGGTGATTTTTAAATCTCCTATTTTATTGCCTTCATGCCATAAAATAAATTCGCTTAGTTTGGCTCTACTTATCTCATCCCTAATTTGACTAGGGCTTGCATCCTCAAAATCAACTAAATAAGTTTTATTTTCAATTATCTCATCACCAACCTCTTTTTTACCACAATATATAATCATAACTACTCAATAAAACTTGTGTAACCTGTTTTCTTCAATTTATTGTACATACGTAAAAGTTTACCAATAGTAATAGGGAAGTTAGTTGATTCAGCTTTAATATTGTTTATATCTGTTCCATTCGACAAATACTCTAAGATCTTTCTGATGGGCTCTTCTAAAACAGCATACTCACCATTCAATTTGGGGAATACTTTTTGAACAAGTTGGTAATCTAATGCACATAACATATGTCTCTCTTCATTACTTATATGTTCTTTTGCATTTTTGATAAATAATCCTATCTCATTAGCTATCCTATATCCAAAATGCAAATTATGCTCTTCCAATATCTTGTTAATTTCAACCAAGTGATCTTTCACTATCTTAGGAAGCGAATTATAATGTTCACGTGAAGGAATAGCAAAATCATTATAGTCTGGAAATTTATTTAGAACAAACACTGCTTCAGGATCTTCAGTATAATTCTCATAATTAGTTAAGTCTACATCGTTAAATTCTATAACATTCGCTCTATCAAGCACTTTATTGCTGAAAGAATAGGTGCTTTCATCAATATTAACAGTGCCAGTAATAAATAAATTTGTTGGAATTTCAATACTACTAGGTATTTGCTCGTAGTTATCAGAATCTGTGTCAAGATAATCTGAACCATTGTAGAGAGTTAGTGCTTCTTGTTTCGTTACTTCATCTTGTACGTACCGACTCTCTGTACAACTTAAAATATCACTAAAATAATGCTCTACTTTGGATAAATTCATCTCATCAAAAGTTACAAAAAAAGAATATTCAGGATAATCATTTGCTAAAAGTAGAAAATCTAAAAACTTTGGGATATGATATTTCCTTTCTATAAGATTGTAATACCCTAACAATTCAGTGTTGTCTGTCCAGTTACTTTTGACAGGAATAAAACAATGTCGATTTATCGTTTCTAATTCAAGTGTAGCTTGAGCTGACTTTGCCTTAATATCGTTAACTTTCACGACCTTGAAATGTTTATCTTCAACCCTCTCAAGAGTCAACACATCATCTGTATTATAATGCTTCTTAATATGTCCCCTTGCATCATATTCTGCTGATTCCTTATCGCTATTACTCCTTTTAAATCGTACTCTCACTAAGGGACTAGAGGCTCTTTGCCCATAGAATCCTACTTTAAAACTTCCATATTGATCTTCAATATCAATAATATAAATGTCAGAAAAGTTTCCTCCAAATTGGTTTTCTTTAGCTTTTCCTACTTGATCTTGCCACAATTTCATCTCTGTGGCATTTAGAAGAAGGTTAAGGGCTTGGATCGGAAAATTGACTCGGTCAAGAGATTGAGTTACACGCAATGTTAACAAGTCCCCTGAGCTAGGTTTAGTCTCTATTATAGTTGGTGTTGGGACACTAAATAACTGCGAAATTTTAGTCTTTCCGGTTCCACTTATTCCTGAGAGTATAACAAAAGGTTTAGTTTTTAACGATATGGCATAAGTCGTAAGTAGCGATTTTGAAAAATAAAATCCTGCATTCTTGTAAACATCAAAGTATTGCTTTGTTATTTGCTCCATAATTTAAAACTTAATATGCTATGAAAATATATTCTTGAACCTTGTTTTTATTATTCCCCACATTTGCTCCTTGATTTCCAAAACTGTATGTATAATCCATAGAAACAACTTCAACATTTTCTTTATACTTAGAAAGGAGCCCAACCATTTCATCTTGCGTAGGAAGCGAATTTGAAGAATATGATATTAACAATATACTATTCTTATATCGTTTAAATATTTTATTAAAAGCATCATAAGCACCATTTTTGGTGCTAAAAGGAGTCGGATAATTCTTAAACTTCTTCGTTTTTGTATCCCACTGCATCTCAACATCTTGCCAATTGCGAGCAATCCCCTCTACAAAATGATAGCGACGTACATATTCATTATCTGATGTTGGATTATAATACGGCGGATCTATATAAACCAAGTCTACCTTTTTATTTATATTCATCGAATCTAGATTAAAGGCTTTACATGCTTTCCCATTATCGAAAACAGACTCATTTATAGCTTTGACAGCCAACCTAAATTGCTCTTCAAATGATAACTGAAGATCTTTTCTTCCATCATCATATCTTATCCCTGTATAGGTAAAAATACCACGAGGACGTTTTTTAATACAAGCCCTGGTCAAAGCGCTTACAGCAATATCACGTTTTGTCTTATTTTTAATTTTTGATATGTTATTCCTTACCATATCAATAAATTTATTATCTTCTTCTAGATAATATATATCTTTAAAATTATCAGTTACAAAGTTATCTGTATTCTCGGATGGTGTTAAAAGCTTTTTAATATCATCTTCCGATAACTTTATAGATGAATTTGCAATCATTGCTGAAGCTAACTTCGAATTCATCGTCATATAGTCATTACTGAATACAGTTTTGCCTAGAGTTTTAAACATATAAGACACAACTCCACTTCCACTAAACAAATCTAAAACGCTATCAAACTCAAATTGTAATGCTGCAGAAGCTATCTGTCTCACAAGAGATTGTTTACTACCCATATATCGTGTAGACGGAAATAGAGCATTCTGGCTTGGCAAATCAGTGACCCCTACATTTATAATTTTCCGCACTTTAGGTGGAGCAACTACAATAACATCCTCACCTGTTCGTTTTGTAGGATTGCTATTTATATATCTTTTGGTATTAACTACTCTAATGTCAAAATCCTCATAAAGTTCATAGACTAATGGAGAGTTAGAGTTTGTTAAAATAACATGACACCCTAACTCAGATAATTGTTTAACATACTCTGCTAACTCATAATGGTCTTCATCATAAAAGCCTTCTTTGGTATAACGCTTAAAATCTTCATATTTGCCAATTGGCAAATATGGAGGATCTAAAAAGACTAGGTCACCAGGTTCTGCATAGTTATCCAAGATAGACTTGTAATCTGAATGAATAATTGTAGCATTCTTTAATGCAGTAGAAGCTTCAATTATGCCTTCTTCATTTATAAAGTTGGGATTTTTATACCTTCCAAATGGAGTGTTGAAGTTGCCTTTTTTATTAACACGATATAAACCATTATAACAGGTTTTATTCAGATAAAGAGTTCTAGCAGCTTTTTCTGTATTTGATAGATTATCATAAACTTTAGACCTCATCTCATAATAAAAATCCTCTTCATTCTTAAAAGACTTCAAGATTTCTATTACTTGATTAGGAACATCTTTAATTGTATTATATAAGTTAATTAACTCAGGATTGATATCAGATATAATTGCATTTTCAGGTAAGGTGTGAAAGAATAATGCACCACCTCCAATAAAAGGCTCAATGTATTTATTGATTTTATTTGGAAAAAAACTCTCCAATTCATCAATAAGTTGTGTTTTTCCTCCTGCCCATTTAAGAATAGGTTTTATCGTTTTTTTATTCTGTATTATATTATTTCGAGACATTATATATTAATATGTAATATTACTTTCATACAAATATAGAGATATTCCCATAGAATATCTCTATATACGATGAACTTGTTGTATTATGATCTCTTCTCCTCTTCTATCCCCTCTAACATCCCATGCATAGGATAATCAGAGTTTTTGAGTACAGCAACGGCCAATGGACAAAGAGTGTTAGTCGCTTTTTGAACTCAATCTCTCTCTTTTCACTTGAGCACAAATTTCGTACTCTTCAGTTTTCAGAGCATCCCACCATACGTGAAATAGTGGCACTAATTGTATTTGTCTTATTAATTAATATATTTTATTTGTGTCAATCCGATTGACACAAATTCGGGAAAACCAACAGAACCATCCTATAAATTGTCCGTCTGTTATAATCTTTCAAATCGGCTTGTTCTCGTTTGAGATAGTTTTCAACTTATCTTTATTCCTTTTAACCTTAAAGTGTATTCTGTCATACTCAGAGATTAGCTCTGCACAAGCTTCTAATTGCAGATAATAAGGGCCTGTAACAGGAGTAGCATCATTCACGAAACTAAGTAGTTCTGTTATTTTTCTCTCTATTTGTGTATTGTTCTAGATTTTCTATTTTCTTCATTCTAGTGGGTCTATATCAACTCCTCCATTTTAACTCCATCCAGCACCCATACAAAGGGTAATCTTTGTAAATAATTAGGAACTGATTTAAAATGATGCCCCAGTCCCTGATAGGCATTGACCATTTCTTAGTTGCCTCTCTAACGGCTAAATATACTGATTTCATCACGGAATCATCGGTAGGAAACGATAATTTGTTTTTGGTGTACTTTCTAATCTTACCATTTAGAATTTCGATTAAGTTAGTGGCATAAATGACTTTTCTAATTTCCACAGGATACTCAAAAAGCACTGTAAGCTCCTCCCAGTTGTTTCTCCAGCTTTGTACAGCATATGAGTACTTGGAATCCCATTTGGCAGCAAAATCCTCTAGAGCAGCTGCCGCAGCCTCTTTGTTGGGTGCATTATAGATATTCTTCATATCAGCGGTAAGCTGTTTTTTGTCTTTCCAAACTACATATTTACAGGCATTACGGATTTGATGCACGATACAAATCTGTGTCTTAGATTCAGGGAAAACCGTACGAATAGTTTCTGTAAAGCCATTTAAATTATCCGTTGCAGTAATTAAGATATCTTCTGTACCACGAGCCTTTAAATCGGTCAAAACAGTCATCCAAAAGGCTGAGGACTCATTCTTTCTTAGCCATTCTAAGCACCTCTTTAAGCCCATCTCGTCTTAATCCCACAGTAATATAAATGGTTTTATTAATCACTTTAGAGCCCTCTCTGACTTTAAAAACAATGCCATCCATCCAAACGATAAGATATACGGGCTCTAAGGGTCTATTTTGCCAAGCTACAATATCAGCAGTAACAGCATCTGTGATACGAGAAATCGTGGCTGAGGAAACATCAAAATCATAGACTTCTCTAATTTGCTCTTCTATATCTGAAATACTCATCCCTTTGGCATAAAG
>NZ_AQWS01000032.1 GCF_000375405.1 Bacteroides propionicifaciens DSM 19291 = JCM 14649
TCTTCCATAACATTACATGTATTGTGTAACGCTATATTAGGACGAGACACCTAATCTTCAAAAAAGATCGTTGTTGATATATACCAAATGTTTTTCTATTAGCACTGTTAAGGGTGTTCTTGAAAAATAACTGAGATAAAACCTTTGAATCTGATATATTATTGTAATTTGTGTCGAGGGAAAATGGTAGCACTTTATTTTTAGCTATTGATTAAGAATACCTTCGAATAATAATATCTGAATAAGTATATTTTGTTATTGGAAGATGAATCTCTAAGTTATCGTTGCCACAAACCAAAGTAATTATAACATACAAATCTGCCCACAGACTTTTGAAGCATGTGGGCAGAAAAACTATCTTAACCTTAATAAAAAGGCTATATTTATTTATTAGGAGTATCCCATTTGTATGTTTGGTGACATGTGATATTCAATGTTTGGTTGCCACTTTGCATACGAAAATCTCCTTGTTCTAGTATCCATTTGCCATCACTGCCAACAAATGCCAAATCACTCGCTTTGATAGTCAGTGTAACCGTTTGAGTTTCACCTGGCTGTAATTCTACCTTTTTGAAAGCTCGCAACCTACGACTCTCAGGGGTAAGAGATGCAACAAGATCACGACTGAATAGCATGACAGCTTCTTTTCCTACACGTGTTCCAGTATTGGTGATGTCAATAGAAAAGAGAAGTTCATCTTCCATTGTAAATGAGGAGACATTTGCCTGAAAATTACTGTATTCAAAAGTTGTGTAGCTGAGTCCATATCCAAAAGGCCACTGCACAGAGATAACCGCATCGTAATCATACGCTCCTTCCATCTTGTCCATCTCTTCACTTACTCTATAATCATATGTAGTGAGTTCTGCTTGGTTTCGTGGATACGTATAAGGCATTTTAGCACTAGGATTTACATCTCCTGCCAAAATGTTAGCGAGTGCATCACCTCCATAGTTTCCAGGTAATAGAATATTTATAATACCACTAGCAAGAGGTTCTAGATCATTTATAATACGAGGTCTACCTCCGTTAAGTATTAGTATGATGGGTTTACCTGTAGTAGCTAATGCCTTTACTAGTTTAGCCTGATTGGTTGAAATAGCAAGATCGGAAAGATTCCCAGGTGTTTCGCAGTAAGAATTTTCTCCAATACAAGCGATGATGATATCCACATTGCGTGCTGCAGTAACTGCCTTTTCAATCTCGGGCTCATTTTCTTCGGCATAACTGCCTTCAGGCTTGTAAGTCACCCCTTGCTCTAAACGAATGTTTTCAGCACCAAATTTGTTGCCCAGTGCCTCATAAATAGTGTTATACTTTCCAGCAAATCTATCAGTTAGATGCCCTTGCCATGAATAGCTCCATCCTCCATTCAAACAGCGCATAGAATTAGCATTAGGTCCAGCTAAAAGAATTTTTTTACCTTTTGTGAGTGGTAATATATTGTCTTTATTTTTAAGTAAGACTTCTGATTCTTCAGCTGCGTGAAGAGCTAATTCTGCATGTTGGCTACTACCAAAAAGGGGATAATCTTCTGATGATGTATTAGGACGTTCAAAGAGGTTCAGACGGAGCTTGAGTCTGAGAACCCGACGAACAGCATCGTCGATACGGCTCATTGGTACTTTGTTTTCTTGCACCAATTCTTTAAGTAACGTGCAGTAACTAAGATCATAAGGCTCCATCGCCATATCAATACCTGCATTGATGGCCATTTGGATTGCCTCTTTCTTATCTGCAGCAATATGTTCGCGTGTATAGAGGTTGTTGATATCAGCCCAGTCCGTAACAATCATACCATCCCAATTCAAATCCTCTTTTAACCACTTGGTGAGTAATTCATGGTTGGCATGCACTGGTACTCCGTTGATAGAACCACTATTAACCATGATAGTTAAAGCACCGGCTTCCACACTCTCCTTGAAAGGGGCAAAGAACTTTTCTCGCAAATCGGAATCGGATATATAAGCTGGAGTACGATCCTTTCCTGTACGTGGCATACTGTAACCCATATAGTGCTTTACTGATGTAGCTACACGATCTGCCGAGATATGGTTAGGATCATCACCTTGAAAACCACGAACCGCAGAAACACCCATCACAGAATTGACCAGACAATCTTCACCAAAACTTTCCCAAATACGTGACCATCGTGGGTCACGTGCCATGTCTAAAGTCGGAGAATAAGTCCATGGACAATTACTCGCACGAGTTTCGTAGGCAGTGACACGTGCCGACTCGTATACCAGTTCAGGATTAAGTGAAGCTGCGAGATTTATATTCTGCGGAAACAGTGTACCGTCCAATGTATAGGTGGTACCGTGATTCTGATCTAGCCCGTAGATACATGGAATGCCAATTTCTCTCATTGATATTTCCTGTATCTTTCCAATAATTTCTTGCCATTTTTCTCTGCTTTGTGCGACAGGTCCAGGAGCATTGAGGAAAGAGCCAACCTTAAACTCCACAATAGCTTTATGAAGTTTGGCATCATCGATTTGGAATTCACCATCTACAAAGTCTCCCAATACATCAATAGCAAGCTCTGTCATTTGACCTACTTTTTCGTCTAACGTCATCTTTGAAAGAACAGCCTCTATCTGCTTTTCTATCTCTGGATCTTTAGTAATGGCAGGCGGAGCTACCTGCGAAGAGCAGGCAGCCATTGCTACTAATGTTGAAATTAATATTATCTTTTTAATTATCATATTTAGAAATTTATTATCTTTTAATTGTCTTATTGCACCGTTACCATATCCACATAGTATCCATGCCCTATACATAGGAAGCCATCTTCTGCCTGAATTTTATCCAGCACTGCCTGAGTGAGCTGAACTTCCTTCACACCACCCTCCGAGAACTCTATCACTGCAGTACTAGGCAAATCTGCCCAATGTCCACTAGTAGTTCGCAACTGATGATAAACATCTTGTGAGTTGACCGAGTAGTGAATACTCAATGTCGCACCAGCCTTAATGGAGGCAAATACTTCTTTACCTATCAAGTCAAATTTCTTGTTAGGACTTTCGTCTGGTAAATCCCATGATACATAGTGATGACCCTCCCAAAGAATTGTCTCTGAAGATACAATGACTGTATGTTCGGCAACTATACCTTTTGCAGTATAGAATTGCACATTTTCTCCACTCTTAGTCTTACCTATCAGCCTATATTCTCCGTCCTGTAAATCGGGACAGGTAATCACAATCTCAGTAGCTGTTTGTTTTGTGAATTCTGTTATGGTTTGTTCAGCAAATGTCAATGAAGTGACTAGGTCAAGATTAAGCCCTGTTATTGTCCACTCTCTGTTGGCATTTGTGCGATCAACCCCTGCGGTTATTAATGTAGCCTGAGTTACAGTGATAGTATTAGCCCCATATTCAAAGCTATTGTTATCTACAAAAATCACACGATGCTCACCTTCGTCTAAGTCAGCAGGAACTGTATATTCCAAATAGTTTCCATCTCCTACATGAGCTATGTCTGTGATGGTTTTATTATCAATAATAACACTTTTCACCTTGTCCAAGTTGCTACCATAAAAACGAGCCTTTGCTCCTGGTATAACTATACGCTCAACGCCTATTGCTGTTGACGATGGATCATCGACCAAAGGTTTTACCAATACAGTACCCTCACGATAGGTTGATTTGCTTGCATCAGTTGTCACCATTACTTTGAACTTGTAAGTGCCTGCTTTCAGATAAATATCAATTGTTTTCCCTGTTTCCACTTCGTGTCCGTCGATTAGCCATGAAATACTCACATTATTGGCTGGTGTAACTGTCAGACTTATGGAGAGAGGTGCATCTCTATTCATTTCGGCTATTACGGGCAGCTTGCCATCTTTGCCGTCTGGAAAAATCGGGTCAAGTATCCTTGGCTCATCGTTTGCCGTAACTGTAGAGAACGGATTATCTTCGCTGCAAGCTGTAAATGCAAAACTCATAGCTAGCATAGTCAGCAGGATGTAATATATATTTTTCATATTCGCCTTTTATTTTTATAGTTATTTTACAATATGCCACCATACAGGTGTGTTCCAACTATTCGTGCCGCCCATGCGACTTAATGCTTCATCATAGTTCTTTTTGTTGTATGAAGACTCAAGTATAGGATAGCAAAGACGTACAGGAATTTCAGAACCGCCAGTAAGGAATTGTCCAAAACCATATTCCGCTGGTGATTTCAATACTGGATAGCCCGAACGACGCACATTAGCCCAGCATTCGGCAGGATTTGTGAAGTGAAGTATCCATGCTTGTGTATTAATAGATTTCTTCTTTTGTTCGTCAGTATAACCGATACCATTGTGTAGGATAAACTCTTCAAAAACTTCGTCTGATACTACTTCACATTTATAATTGTCTGAAAGAAAATTTATAGCTGCACGTACACCTTGCTTATAGAGGTTTTCGGCAGACTCGCCTCTAACACTCCACTTTCTTACCACAGCCTCTGCTAACAAAAATTTAACTTCAGCAGAAGTCATCACCACACCTGGGTTACTGCCATTCAAGAAGTTGTTAGATAATTTGGGCTCAATTTCGCGTGCCACATTAGGGTCAACTGAGGGATTGGTCTCAGACAGTTTTTCTAAAATGTCGCTCTTGTAGCCTGTTGGCCAAGGTTCCCAAGAGTAAGCTCCTGGATCACGTGGCTGAAATTGAATGTTATTTTCAATTATTTCATCAGTCAAATCAATACGATTGTCAGGACTTGTGATGCTCATCAGTCCATCATAATAGCAACGGGCAACTCT
Organism: Bacteroides propionicifaciens DSM 19291 = JCM 14649; assembly: GCF_000375405.1. GTDB lineage: Bacteria > Bacteroidota > Bacteroidia > Bacteroidales > Bacteroidaceae > Bacteroides_E > Bacteroides_E propionicifaciens. Next base: position 4,763 of record NZ_AQWS01000032.1, read on the forward strand.
AAATGTGCGAGGGTCGCCAGTAGTATAGAGCTGATTGAAAAACGTAGAGCACAAATAACTCGGATTATTGGCAGGATCTGCACCAAAGAGTAGTTGTGACAAAGCATTGCCACGGTAGTCAGAATAAGCTTCCTGTCCAAAACTGAATGCTATATCCATATATTTGATAAGTGCATCGTCACTGGCATTTTCTAAGATTCCACCATCAGCTTGTAAAGCCTCCTCAAATTCTTCCTGAGCCTTCTGTGGAGCGACTTCGGAAATTCTCATCGCAAAGCGTAGTCGAAGTGAATTGCCTAGCTTCTTCCATTTCCCCAGATCGCCATTAAAGATGACGTCGCCCGTAATTTTATCCTTGGTCGAATCGAAACTAGCAACAGCTGCACTTAATTCAATGAAAAAGTTATTGTATATCTCCTCCTGCGTATCATAACGAGGGTTGAATTTATTTTCAAGATAGCCTTTCCCAGCTTCGCTGTATGGTGCATCTCCGTAAATATCTGTAATAATGGACATCAAGTAAACCTTGTATATATCTAGCACAGCATTGATATTTACTTTTTCGGGATTATCCTTAGTGCGAGATTGAGCATCAGTGATATTTTTAATGCCATTAGCGTAGAATAATGTCCATACTCGACTCATTTCGCTGTTGTCTGGTGTATGACGTCCTCCAAAATTAGTAGTATTCCAACACCCCATAAGGTGCTGATTGAAAGCATAGAGATAGTTTCGGTTAATTTCCATCATATCTAAACTTCCATAAGTCTGCAACTGTGCTGTGGTGAGCTGTGCATTTGGGTCGATGTTGGGAGCCTTTGACGGATTGGTATTCATGTTCTCCATATAACTGTCGCTACATGCAGCAAATAACATGACACACGCCACTAATATTATTGTGATATATGATCGATTGTATTTCATTGTATATTATTATATATGAATTAAAAACTAAATTCTCTTTAGAATTTTACGTTAACATTAAATCCATAACTTTTACGTGATGGCAACGAACCATACTCTAATCCCATACCAGTTGTATTATTATAATTGGAATCAGGGTCGATATTAGGAATGTTCTTCCATACGATGAACGGGTTGCGTGCAACAAACGAGAGAGTAAGACCTTTCAATGAGTTTTTCAACCAAGCTTTTGGCACATTATAAGACATGGTTATTTCACGGCACTTCACATAAGAGTTGTCATAAATAAACATCGACGGAGCATTCCTACTTACACTCATCCAGTAGTCTTCAGGGTTGATGTAAATATCGTTGGGACGGTAAGTACCATCACCGTTGTCAATTACCCCTGGAGCTACAAAACCACCTGTCGGATTCCATGTCGAAGATCCTTTGGCAATACCTGCAGCCTGACGTTGTTCTTCTGATATATACCACTCTTCGCGTCCAGCAAGCGTTCCTTTTTCCTTGCCTGACTCGTAAGAAGCACGAGCTGACATAGAATAAAGATCAGCACCAACCTTCACATCAAAGAGAGCAGAAAGCGAAAGATTCTTGTAAGTGAAAGTAGTAGACAAACCTCCTGTCCAGTCCCAAGAAGCATTACCCAACACGTGGTTGCTTTTGTCATACTGAGGCAGACCTGTTTGTGGATTGATGAGGATGTCACCATCTTGATTACGCATGAAATCGGGACCTACAATGGAACCAAAGTTCTCACCAACCTTGGCTGCAACTTGAACATCAAGCCAGGTTGCTTTTTCTAACTCAATCATATCCATATCATCAACAAGCTTTTTTACCTTATTGTTATTCTTAGAAAAATTCACATTCACATCCCATGAGAAGTCTTTAATTTCGATAGGACGTGTATTTAGTGAAATTTCTATCCCTTTATTTTCTATTTCACCAGCATTGATGAGGCGATAAGTATACCCTGATGTCCAAGAAGTAGCCATACTCATTATTTGGTTTTTGCTAATCTGTGAATAGTAGGTAAAATCTAGACCAATACGATTATTCAGAAATTTCAGATCCAAACCGATTTCAAACGAATTGGTCTTTGTAGGCTTCAAGTCTTTATTCGGAATTGTGTTATTATCAATGTAACCAATCGTGTAACCAGGATAAGTATACTTTGATTTAGAGTAAACTAACCCTAACTGATAAGGATCGGTATCACTACCTACCTGTGCCCAAGACATACGAAGTTTCCCATAAGGCATGGTATTACGTAGCTGAGGGGTCAATTCGGAGAATACAAAACTTCCAGAGAATGACGGATAAACGTACATATTGTTACCTATGGGTAAAGTCGAAGACTGGTCGCCACGTAAGGTAGCATCAAAGTATAACATATGTCTCCATCCCAGATTGACAGCTCCGTATACTGAATTGATTTGCTTGCGATAACTATCCTCCTCCAAGCTAGTTTCATTAAAACTCATCAGATTTACCACTTCACGAATTTGCATATCTTGTCCAGTATTAATCATAGTATGATTGTTCACTTTATATACATTGCCCCCTAATGTAGCATTGAAGTCAAAGTCACCCCAATTGTTATTGTAAAGTGCTAATAGTTCAAAATTGTACATACGATTGCGGAAGTTGCTATTCTGAAGGCGTCCCGCTTCATAACCAGGTGTAGAAGGGGCTTTGAAGTCGTCAAAAGTAAACCAATTGAGTTCAGCACCCATAGTTCCTTGCACTTTGACGCGTTCGTTGATATTCCAAAGAGCCTTTCCGTTGAAACGAAATTGGTCTTTCTTGGAGTTATTAGAATTTTTATATATATCCCAATAAGGATTAACATTATACGGGTCCATACCATTCCAATTGGAATAGTTGCCTTCTGCATCCTGATAAGTCTTCAGCCAGCTCTGATCGTAAGTGGTGCCCAGTGTCATCAAGTTTTTACCTATATTCGACTTACTGTCACCTAATGCAGGACGGTTTTTTACATCCTCACGTGTATAGTTTGCACTGAAATCGAGATCCACTTTAGACACAGTTGTATTAGCACGCAGATTAAAGATGTCGCGACTCATATGAGTTTTTGGTACAATGTCCTTGTTACGCATATCCGTATAGGTAAAACGTATACCCGTATTGCCACTGTTTGAACTAATGATGGCAGAGTTGGTAGCTGTGAGACCTGTACGGAAAAAGTCTGAGGTATTGTTAGGTATGATGAGGTAAGGTCGTTCCACACCATCAAAATACTTGAGCATATTGCTTCCATCTGCTTTTGGACCCCAACTTTTGTTGGTGTTAGATACGGCGTCAATACTGTAAATTCCACCACTACCCATACCATAAACTTGCTGTACATTGTTCCATTTAGCCAGTTGTGTATCAAAGGTTAGTGTTCCATTATATTCCACTCCAAAAGAGTCTTTACCATTAGCTTTCTTAGTAGTAATAAGAATAACACCATGGCTCGCTCGGCTACCATAAAGAGCTGAGGCTGCAGGACCTTTTAGTACAGACATATTTTCAATATCGTCAGGGTTGATACTTGAGATTCCATTACCAAGGTCAAAACCTCCAGATGATCCTGCACTACCATAATTAGTATTGTCAAGAGGGACACCATCAATAACATACAGAGGCTGATTATTACCTGTCATTTCGGTACTGCCACGCAAAATGACACGTGTAGATCCAGATGGACCACCTGCTGTCTGGCTAACTACCAATCCTGCTACTCGACCAGCCATAGAGTTGATTACATTAGTTTCCTTAGCCTTGGTCAATGCATCGCCCTTTACTTCGTCTAAGCCGTAGCCCAATGCCTTACGATCTCGCTTGATGCCTAAGGCTGTAACTACTAGTTCATCAAGCATCTTGCGATCTTCTTCCAATGTAATATCCAAGGGGATTTGGTTGTTTTTTATTTCTATCTCTTGTGACTTGTAGCCTAGAAAGCTGATTACAAGAGTTGCTCCAGGCGAGATGTTCAAAGTGAACTTGCCATCCTCATTGGTTATCGTTCCATTGCTTCCACTCCCTTTTTCAACAACAGAAGCTCCAATAACAGGACCAAGATCATCTTTCACTATTCCTGAGATTTTGTTGTTTTGCTGTTCAATAGAGGAATAATCTGGTTTTGCTGCGTTCATTTGTGTAATGTTTCCCAACAAGCAGAGAAACAAAGCTACACAAAACAATATGTATTTACTATTTTTTATTTTCATGGAATATATAATTAAGATTTTAATATATTTTTACCCAGTCTATGTACATACTCGCCTTTTCGCCATCTTTCAATGCCGTAATCTCATCTATATTGGTGATTCCGGGAAAAGCACCTCCCACAGCAAGATTAAACAAAATGTAGCAACTGTCTTGGAAATACTCATGGCGTCCGCTTACCAAACTAATATCAAAAGATCGAAATTTGATACCGTCAATAGCTATTGTTAGGCTATTTTCATTCCAGTCTAATGAATAAGTGTGATATCCTCCATCTTGCAGGCTATAAACAAAATTCGTAGCATGAAATTCTTGTCTATGTCCTGCATTCTCATCAGTACCATAATGAATCGCAGAATTTATATATGTCTCAGAAGTACCTGTGATAATCCCGTTGCGTTCGCCCATTTCCAAAATGTCAATTTCTCCACATTGTGGCCAATGCTTGTCGTTATCTCCCATCATCCAAAATGCAGGCCATAGACCATTGGCTGTTTTAGGCAGTTTTATGCTTGCTTCTATTTTTCCATACTTGAAGTTCTTTTTCCCTTGACTATTTACTCGTCCTGAAAAAAACTTATCTCCTTTACGTTCTGCTGTCAGAATCAAAACCGATTTATCTCCATCTTTACCAATTGATACATAAGCTGGATCATAGGCTTGTAATTCTTGATTAACCCAAGCTGGTTCATGAGTTTCTTTGGTCCATACATTTTCATTAAAAGAATCGAAATCATCTTTGAAAAGAAAATCTTCTAATGTCTCTCTTGGTTCTGTATCCTTGTCGTTGGATGAGCAAGATTGATACATTGAGCACATTAATAATAGCATGACTATTGCTTTTTTCATGTTAAATTTTTTAAAGTTAAACTTAGTTGTCTTGAACATGGACAGCAGCAAGTCTGTCCGAATGTTTTACGACTCGGCACAAAGATGATAATTGTATACAGAAACAATGGGTTGATAGCTGACATATAAGGTTTGATAGCTAACATTTTTCTCGCAGGAGACTATCTGACCTTATAAATACCTTTGCTTTATTCTAGCATTAAAAAACTCGATGATTTTAGTTTTGTCGACCATATTTACTAGGCTGAATACCAAACTGTTTTTTGAATAAGGAACTGAAGTATTTTGTGTTTATAAATCCTGTTTCAAGTGCTACATCTGACACATTTCGACCTTCTTTTAATAGTTCGGCAGCTTTTTGAAGTCGTATAATACGAATAAATTCTTGTGGAGCTTTTCCTGTCAAAGATTTGAGGCGACTATAAAATAAGGTGCGACTCATGGCCATTTCCTGACACAAAATATTGATATTAAAATCGGTGTTGCTTATATTTTCTACTACAAGTTGAGTGGCTTGTATCACAAACTGATTATCATTTTCTGAGAGAACGTTTGTCGACGTTTCGTCCGACTTACTGTCATAGACCATTATAGTCTCTGCTGTCTCTTGTTTTTTGTTATTCGTAGCGTGACTTTTGCCCATTTCGACTTGTTTAATAACTTGTCGCATGAAAAAGTCTCTTTGCCTATTTTTGTTTTCAATCAGCCCTTGTACTTTCAGTTTTAATATCTCAGTACTGAACGGTTTGGAAATGTAATCGTCAGCCCCTTTCTTTAATCCTTCAACTGTAGCATCGTGATTGGCTTTTGCTGTAAGCAGAATAAAAGGAATACCTGATGTTTCTGGATTCTCTTTGACTATTTTGCAAAGTTCATCACCTTGTATCCCTGGCATCATTACATCGGACAGAATCAAATCAGGATATTCGTTTGAAAGAAAGGTAAGTGCTTCTTGCCCATTTGAGACATCAACCACATGGTAATCGTTTTCGAACGTTTTACGTAAGTAATAGCGAAGAGCCTCATGATCTTCTACAATAAGCAACATATCTTTCGCATTCTGCTTGCTTATATTTCTGCTGTTGTTTCTCTCGGCATTTTCAATATCTGTCTCCTCTGTATTTATATCAGAATAAAATTCCTCATTCACAATAGTTTGTTTAGGAATTAGTATTGTGCCAGCATCTGTTCTTTTCAGCATAATTGTAAAGGTACTACCTTTATTTTCTTCAGATGTGAAGGCTATTTTTCCATGTAAGATATTTATTATACGTTGTACTTGCAAGAGACCAAATCCAGTACCATCTTCCTGTGACTTCCTTGCATTTTCGGCTCTGTGTACTTCGTTAAATAGATGTTTCCTGTCTTTTAGAGGAATACCAATGCCACTGTCCTTGACCTCTATAATAGCTTTCCGCTTAGTGTAACTCAAACTTAAAGACACATTGCCCTGTGGCATCGTATATTTACAAGCATTGGAAATAAGATTATCTAACAGCATCTCTACCATGTGCTTATCAGCCTTAATATAAATATCTCTATCGGGTAAAGAAAGACTTAAGTGTAATTGTTTCTTATCGCAGAATGATTGAAAACTCGCAACTTCTTCTACAAGGATTTCGTTGAGATTGACTGTAGTCAATATAAGTTGGTGCTTATGAGTATCAACTTTTTCAAATTCGAGTAATTGTGTGATCAGTGTATAGAGCTTTTGAGTATTGTTGCGTGCTAGTTCCAGAAAGTAAAGAGATTTACTAGAGAGTTCTTTTTCCTGACTTAGATCTTCCAGTGGTGCCATTATTAGTGTCACTGGTGTTCTAATATCATGAGCAGTATTGATGAAAAATTTCACTTTATCTTCATTGTATATTTTTTGAAGTCTATTACTATTATATCTCAAAATGAAGTAGAAAATGGAACTTGCGATGCAAATATAAAATATCCATGCCCCCAAAGAATTCCACCAAGGCTGTGACACACTTATTATAAGCGATCTTTCAGATATTACTTCCCCATTACTTTGGCGTAGGCTGCGTACTTTCAGTAAGTAAGAGCCTGGTGATACGTTTGTGTATCGTACCGTGCCATTAGAGGATACACTACTCCATGATTTTTCGTATCCGTCCATCATATACTGATAGGTAATGTCACGTTGAAAGCGATAGTTAACGGACTCAAATGTGATTGCAAAAGAGTTATAGTCATAATCAAGTTGGACTGTGCCACTAGTCAGCATATCATAAATCATGGGGCGTAAAAGCTTTTCCTCATCAGCCTCTAAATATTCTATTATCAGACCAGTAAATCGTAATGGCGCCTGATAGTTGGTAGCACTAATAGCATCAGGTATAAAACAAACAACACCATTGGTACTGCCATATACAAATTTACCATCTGCCAACTGGACAAATGAAGATTTGTTATATTCCTTATCTATATCGCCAATATAATTGAGGTTTGACACCCGAAAGTTTTCGATCAGTGCTAGGCCTTTCCCTGTACTTGCCCACAAACGTCCTCTAGAATCTTTTTGCAGACTATATATGTCATCAGATGGAAGCCCCTCATGCTTAGTAAACGTTTTTGTTTCTCGGGTACTCATATTGTATAGATTGAGACCTCCTCCTTCAGTACCCAACCAAACGGTATCATCATCATTGAATAGCATGCAAACAATATAGGCACTCGCATCTTGATCAGAAAACTCCTGAAAAGTTGCATAGCGTTGTATATCTTCAGTACGTTTATTTACCAAATAAAAACCATTTACGGTCGCGACTGCTATTTTGTCATGATTCAACGGAACCAACGAATGAATCCATTTTATATCGTATGATTGTATGTGCCTTCCCTCCTTATCCAGCATTTGTAAACATCCGTCTAGGCCTCCGATCCATAAGTCTCCATCTAGATCCTGCTTAATAGAAAATATATAGTTTGTAGTAAGTATTCCTTGCTGTTGAGTGAGGTGACGAATAATTTGCCCTTTACTGTTGAGCAGATATACACCGTCTCCATAGGTTCCTGCCCATATTGAACCATCATTGCCTCGACATAAGGTAACTATCACATTACCTTTTAGACAATGATTCCATATATGCGAAAAGGCACTCTGGATACTGATACCATCATCAGTAGCAAACCATAAGTCTCCATTGATATTCTCTTTTATAGCGTTGACATTATTATTTGCCAGTGATTGTGGATTCCCCCTTTCATGTATCAATAGTGTAATAGGATGTCTCGATAGGATAGCAACAGACACACCTCCTGAGTAGCTTCCTACCCATATGTTGCCTTGACGGTCTTTTGTGAGGGAATAGATACCATTACCTCGCAAGAAAATATCTGAACTATCTTCGGTGTCCATCAGTAGATGTGTTTTTTTTGAATCTCTATCTACTGTGTACACACCTCCCCCATCGACTCCTATCAATACAGTATGGGCATCATAATGTGTGATAGCTCGTATTGGGTTGAGAAAGCTATAACTCTGCTCTTTTAGTGGACGCAAACTGGCAGTGTTCAGATTCATCACCCATAAACCATTATTGAAAGTTCCTATCCATAGTTCTTTTTTAGTTACATCACAGAATAATGTCTGTACATCCTTTCCGTTTACTAACCAATGAATTTTGTTCAATTGATTATGTGGGAGTTGGAATACTCCCCTAGAAGTGCCAACAAAAAGTAATTCGGCTGTGGATACAATATCATTTACATAGTGTTCCTGCACTACAGGAGTGATGCGTCCATCTACTTCTTTTCTATATAGTCCATTGCTTAGCCCCAACCATAAAATGCCTTTATTATCCAGACAGATTTTATTTAGTATAATCTCTCCGCTAATAAATTCATTCAGAGATAGATATTGCTCAAACGCGTCATTCTGAATAGAATAATGATATATCTTTCCTGTATTATCATATGCCCATACACCATATTGCTCGTCATATAACAAACGAAGTCTACGCCCAGCCATGTCTCCATAGTGAAAATTGCCTGGTAAAGTATAATTCTTTACAGTATGGCCGTTATAACGATCAATTCCAACTTTGGTGGCAATCCACATCACACCATACTTATCCTCCACGGTAGAAAATACCCGTAGACTGCTAAGACCTTCAGAGTAACCAATATGTCTAATATCAAACATGTTATTGGTTAATTTAGCATTGACAGTAATACCTACCATCCATAATACTATAACAATAGTACATTTCAACAATATTCTCATAACTTGAGAGCAACAAGTTCATAAATAAAAAAGCAAAGAGATTTCTGCGTATTTCACTATATCTTATCAATGCGCACCATAATAATACGTGTTTCCATAGCTTTATCACAAAGGTAATTAAATCAGACTAAAATAATACTGTCCTAATGGATAGAATGTACACATCTGTTTTATGTACTCCTCTTTTTGATTGTACATAGATCTGATATTATTGTTTTTATATGAGGTATTTGAGTTAACTTATCATGATATTCACCCAATCTAAAGTTTAACTTCGCCTTAATCGAACTCACAACTCATACCTGAGGGATGAAGGGCATGAATAAAGACTTCTTTTGACGACAGTTTATCTGTATTTTTACCTCTTTGATATATTTGCAGACTCCGGAATAGCCTGACCTTCCCCCTTTGGAGAGTAAACTCGTAAATGTCTATACCCACCACACACTGTTTTTAAGTATGATGCACAAAGAAAACAAGAATAGCTTAAAATAGAGAATTTACAAAGTCAATACGATGCACAGACCAACCAAATAAATGCCATAGTTATTGAATATTTCATTTTGGTAAATCTGCTATATCGACCTTTACTCAAAAAGGTTATCCTCATTTATTCTAAAAAAAATATCTGTCAGCTAGATGTTACCTACATTCATTTTAAGTGTATATTTACGTCCAATATTATACTCAAAACTGGGAAATGAAATGAGAATGCTCAACAATCAATATATACTCGAAAATACAACTATTCCCCAACTCTCATTTTCCGAAATTCTTAAACATTCTAGAGACTCATTCGACACCAGTAGAAAGAGCCTGCTGGAAATTCAACCCGAAGTAATAGAAATAGATTCAGGTGTATTCTTTAAACATACATCATTAATACAATTTCCTAGAGTCTCAGTTATTCAATCAAACAACTCAATACTTACGTTCTGCTCATGCGATGCACCTAAAACCAAATTATGTGAGCATTAGGCACAGGTGTTATGCGCCATAATGGATCGTCCAGATCTACGAGTGTTTTATGATGACGAACTCCGAAAGAAAGAAATAAGTAATAGACAATATTTACTTTAACATTTTCTTGTTTATTCGATTCTTTTTCAGGATGTTTATATGGTAATCAGATAAATATATGCGATATATTAGCCTTGCAGAAGAAGAGAAAGAGCAGTTTACCGAGTTGCAAAAGACGAGTGAAAATTCAGTTATCAGAGAGCGGAGCTTATGTTTGTTGTTGTCGGATAAGAGATTTAATGTTAAAGAGATCTCTTCACTTACAGATTTATGCAGGCAGACCATTTCAACACTACTCACCACATGGGATCAGCGTTACCAGAGAATAAATTATCAACATTAAGTATTGCTCCTGGGCGAGGAGCAAAAGTAAAGCTGGAACCTGTAGCGGAGTTACTTCCCGCATTAGTTGAGAAATATAGCCGCAATCTCAAACCGATACTCGATGTGCTCGAAAAAGAGCACTCCATCCAAGTCAGCAAAGTCACTTTGAAGAATTTTTTAAAAGGTGTTGGGTTATAAGTGGAAACGAGTTCGACTCTCATTAAAAGACAAGCGAGATCAAGTCCAATTTAAGAAACAACACCAAGAATTAGAGCAACTTAAAGAGTTGCATAGAATGAACTATCTAGACTTATATTATTGTGACGAAAGCCATTTTGGACTAACTCCGAACGTTGGCTATGCTTGGCAGCAAAAGGATAACCCCATTCTTTTACCTGCTGCAAAAGGTCGACGATTGAGCGTTTTTGGACTCATGACACCAGATTGCAAACTTTGCTCATGGATGGTTGAGGGATCAATAAATTCCGATGCTGTAATTGACTTCTTAGACCAATTTACAACACAAATAACAAAGAAAACTATAGTAGTTATTGACAATGCACCCATCCATCGTAGCAAGAAATTCATGGCGAAAATAGCTGAATGGAAACAGCTAGATTTATTTATATACTTCTTGCCGCCATATTGTCCTGAACTAAACCTCATTGAAATACTCTGGAGACAAATAAAGTATTATTGGCTACCTTTTGATGCATTTCTTAACTTCCAAAATCTCAAAAAAAGGCTCAGAAATACGCTTAACAAAATTGGAACAAAATGTCAAATTAAATTTTGTTGAATACTTAAATCGATAAAGGAACATATATCAACAAGCCATATTCCCATTATTCTGCTTACAGCCTGCTCGCTGGATGAACAAAAAGCGATTGGATTTGAGAGTGGCGCCGATGCTTATATTGCGAAACCATTTAATGCTGAAATTCTTCAAATTAGGATTCGAAAATTAATAGAGAATAGGCAAAAAATGAAAGATATTTTAGGCAGTGGATTCATTGATGAGCTGAAAGATAACTCGTTGGCTAAGATTGAAAAGGATTTCTTAATTCAGTTCAAATACTATGTTGAGAAACGAATCTCAGATCCTGATTTGAACGTCGTTGATGTGGCTAAAGAATTGAGTCTATCACGTGTACAACTATATCGTAAAGTAAAAAGTTTGTCGAATTATTCTCCTAATGAATTGATTCGAATCATTCGACTCAAAAAGGCTAGTTATCTTCTTAGTACTAATATCCCGATAGCCGAGGTGGCGTATCAAACAGGGTTCTCGTCAGCATCTTATTTCACTAAGTGCTTCAAGGAATTTTATGGTCTGAATCCTAGTGAATATTAGATTCATTTTTCTACTGAAAGCTTTAGTTTATGACTTACAGCTCTCTATCTCTTTTTTGATAATTTAACTTGTGGTGCATTGGGTTAAACAAAAAAGAAGTTATTAATTATCAATCTAACAACTGCATCTTACTATCTACCAGACAATTAAACACATGATCGACTTCACAGCAAATGATGAAAAATATTAGTTATTCTACAGCTCATAGAGGGATATTATAGTCGCATAATAGCTAAAACGAAAGCTAGATAGATGCATACCAGAATATTTGCAACAAAATATCTCATAATAACAAATCAATAGAAAAGAAATTAAAAGGAATTGGAGCAAGACAAGGTTAATTTTTTATCTTTACAAAAGATAAGTTGCTCTTTAATATAGTGAGGAAATTAAGCATATCTAAGAACCGAGCTGGTTTCTAAATCGTTACCTATTGAAAACGAATGGCATATAATTAGCTGATTAATAGTGAATAAGAAATCATACTGTGTCTTGCTGTGTGAAAATTTAAGGTCTTCAACTGAGTCTTTGCCTGTATTTTTTCAAGATAATAGCGTGTAAGTGCATAAGAGGGTACAGCAAAGACTTTTTCATCACTTTTGGGATTACTATATTTCTCAATGATTCTTTCCGGAATATCCAAAATCGGGACAATTGACTCCGTACCTGTCTTTTTTCGTTTGATGCGTATCCACATTGTTCCATGCTTGTCGGTAGAGATATTTTCCCATTTCAGATGGTACAAATCGGCGAATGAAAGACCACAAAAACAGGAAAACAAAAACAGAACGCGGACTAATTCTACTTTTTTGTCTTCCATGGGTGTTTGCATGAGTACATCCAACTCCGCTTTGGATAGCCATTTTCGATTGGACTCGCCTTGCTTGCATCTGTAATCGGCAAAAGGATTTTTCCGGATGATCTCTTTGTTGATGGCTCGGTGGATCAATCGTTTCAATTTTAGGATAACATTCAGAACTGTATTTGGTGCAAAATTCAAATTGGTACTCAAGAAAAACTCAAAATCCTCTATAAATGAATACTGCAACTCCTTAAAAGCAATATCTTCTATTCCATATTTTTGAGTTACAAACTTTTCGAGGGATTTATAAGCGTGAACATAACCTAGATAGCTTCCTTTTGATTTGGTAACACCTACACTTTTTGCATATTCATCGTTATGTGCCTGAAATTCTTTGAGTAACATGGTTTCGTGAACACCATTGCCGAGTAGGGCATTTTTTAGGTTCTCGGCAGTAACATAGGCGTCCTCTTCGACCAATCTGTTGTAATGTTGTTTTAGCTCTGATTGGTAATGCTCTAGCTTTTGATTTATAGTTTTGGCTTCCTTATCTTTACCTATCGTACAATTCTTTCCGACTGACCATAGATCAGGGTCTATCGTTTCTTGGACGCTGAATTGAGTGGATTTTCCATCGACAGTAATCCGTCCCATAATGGGACACTTGCCGTCTTTCTTCTGTTTATTTCTATTGATATAGAACAGGATATTGAATGTACTTCGCATGATAGTCGTTTTTAGAAATTTGAAATGAATGTAAATTTATTGGCGATTCGGTTGGATAGAGATTTCATGTCCTCGGATATCTTATCCAATGATAGTTCTGCATATCTTTGAGTGGTTGTTATATGCTCGTGACCAAGCATTTGGCTGACTGTTTCGATGGGTACACCTTCCGACAGGGTGATGAGACTGGCAAATGTGTGGCGGCTTACGTGGATGCCGATCTTCTTTGTGATACCGCATTTCTTAGCCATGGCATTCAATCCGGAATGAACCGTCATTTTTTGTGGAACTGTAAATACTTTCCCATCTGTTCTTTGCCCTCTGTACTTTTCAATTATGGACAGTGGAATATCCAACAAACGAACTCGATATTTTACTTTCGTTTTTTGTCTTTTGGAGATAATCCATTGGCTACCATCTTCTGCCGTTTGGATATCATCGTACTTCAGGTTTTTCATATCGATGTATGAGATGCCGGTAAAACAGGCAAAGAGAAATAGGTCTTTCGTCCGTTTTTGTTGTTTCACACTTGGTTCAACTGATATAAATTTATCCAATTCTTCTTTTGTCAAGGATTTATGTACTACTTCTGCTCTCTCTGCCTCAAATCCATGAAAGGGATCGCGAAAAAGAATCCCTTGATTGACTGCACTGATGACTACTTTGCGAAAATAGATCAGATAGATACCACTTGTGCCTATCGAGAGTTTTCTATCAACACGCAGATATTGATAATATTCTTCGACAAAGGAGTAGGTCAAGGACTTAAAGGGAATGTCGCTAAGTTTGAGCTTCTTTTGGATGAAATTTTCTAAGGCATTAAATGACCAAAGATATTGCCCTAAAGCCGCTTCGCTATAATCAACACCGACACGTTGAGCAATTGTTTCTTTCATCTGTCTGAAATACTCTAAAACAGTATCTTGAGAAGAGGCTATGCCTTGTGTTGCATTTTTTAGCTCGTGTGCATCTACCGTTGAATTAACTGCCAACAGTTCTTTGTAACGGGCATGGATAATAAGATTCACACGATTAATCTCCCGATTTGTCTTTTGTGCAAGTGAACTTTTACCAATCATTCTGCCGGCTTTGGTGTCCCACAGCTTAGCATCGGCTTTTAACTTCAAGCTAAATTGAGATATCGTTTTACCGACTTGAATACGTCCCATTACAGGACATAGTTCATCTTTTTTCGTTTGGTTCTTTTTCAGGTAGACCAAGACCTTCAATTTTGATTTCATAGACTCATTTGTTTTGTATTAAAATTACATTCAAATGAGCTAGATGTTCCTACGCAAAATATGGACAAGTAAAGCACCTAATTTTCATGGCAAATTTGTTTGCTCAGAAAAGAATAATTCTTCTCTTTATACCTCTCAAACAAGTTTATTTACTACTTTTAGCATCGTATTTCGTCATCCAAAAAGGGTTACGATTTGGTAACGGATCTCCTGCTAAAAAGTGCTCTAGCCTGCGTTTTACGCTTTGGAAGAATAAAGCAGTACAAGGCACAAAAGACAGTCGGACAGTATTGTTGCGTTATGTTGCATAGAGTTTTGATATTTTTGTACCTTTGCGTGCTGAAACTTAAAACAAGTAAGATGAAAGAATTGACAAGAGAAGAGTTGAAGTTAAAATTTGATAGTCCAATATTTCATCAAATCTCTCAAACTGCAGATGAACTCGGTTTAGACTGCTATGCTGTGGGAGGCTATGTACGCGACCTTTTTCTTGAACGACCCTCAACCGATATTGATGTTGTTGTTGTGGGAAGTGGCATAAAAATAGCTGAAGCCTTAGCTCGTAAATTGGGTAAAGGAGCGCATTTATCGGTGTTCAAAAACTTTGGGACAGCCCAAGTCAAATATAAAGATGTAGAGATAGAATTTGTTGGCGCCCGCAAAGAGTCGTACCAACGCGATTCACGCAAACCTATTGTTGAAGACGGCAGCCTCGAAGACGATCAAAATCGACGAGACTTTACCATCAATGCCATGGCGGTTTGTCTGAATGCAGCTCGCTTTGGTGAGTTGATCGATCCTTTCGATGGAATGACCGACCTCAAAGAGAAAACTATCCGAACACCCCTTGACCCCGATATCACTTTTAGCGACGATCCACTGCGCATGATGCGTTGTATTCGTTTTGCTACTCAGCTCAATTTTTATATCCAAGACGAGACTTTCGAATCGCTCACGCGCAATCGTGACCGTATCGAAATCATCTCGAAAGAGCGTATTGCTGATGAACTTAATAAAATAATCTTATCGCCAATCCCTTCGAAGGGTTTTGTCGACTTAGATCGTTCGGGGTTATTACCCCTGATTTTCCCCGAATTTGTAGCTTTGCAGGGGATAGAGTCTCGTAATGGTAGAGCGCATAAAGACAATTTCTACCATACACTTGAGGTGCTCGACAATATTTCACGAAACACAGATAATCTTTGGTTGCGTTGGGGGGCAATTTTGCACGACATAGCTAAGCCTGCCACTAAGCGTTGGGACCAAAAGGTGGGGTGGACATTCCACAATCACAATTATATCGGAGAAAAGATGGTGCCCCGTATCTTCCGCAACATGAAGTTACCTCTCAACGAGAAGATGAAATATGTGCAGAAGCTCGTTAGCCTACATATGCGCCCAATCGCTATTGCCGATGACGAGGTGACCGATTCGGCTGTACGCCGACTCTTGTTCGAAGCAGGCGATGACATCGAAGATTTGATGACACTTTGTGAAGCTGATATTACGTCTAAGAATTCAGATCGCAAACAACGATTCCTCAATAACTTTGCTTTGGTACGTCAAAAACTCAAAGACATTGAGGAGAAAGATCGGGTGCGCAATTTCGAGCCTCCTATTACGGGAGAACAGATTATGGAGATGTTCAATCTTCCGCCTTCACGTGAGGTCGGAGCATTGAAGTCTGCAATCAAAGATGCTATACTCGACGGTGTAATCCCCAACGAGTATGATGCTGCATTTGCTTACCTACTCGAAAAGGCCAAAGCCAAAGGCATAACCTATTGTGGAGAGTAATTAGCTCTAATAAATAAAGAAACTTTTAGCCATAGTTTGTTGTTTAAAACTCAAACTGTGGCTATTTTTTAATTCAAAATAATATTATTAATATGCGTAAGTCAATATTCTATTTCACTTTAATTCTTGTCAGTTCTCTTTACTTGGTTGGATGTTCTTCGTCTTCGGGCAAGAGTATCAGTAGTTTTGAGGGGACAGGCAAATATACTTTTGGATTTTTGGAGCAGGTCAATGTACTAGACGGCGAACAGCTAATCAAGTATTTTGCTTCGACCAACGACATCGATAAATACCTTACCGAAACCTATAGTGGTGATAAATCCAAAAACGCTATTTATCGTAGAGTTGCCGATGAGCAAGCTGAGTGGCCCAACTACCTCTACACTTCGATCTATAACCTGAAGCGTAATGCAGCAATGATGGGGATTGAGTGGAATAAGATTACTTATCTTGATTTTGTGGCGAAACAACCACTAGGGGAGGGACCTTATGTTGGGGAGGTATTCTTTAAATATGGGGATAATGTCTATTCGGTTCAGACCGAATTGATCAAAATAGATGGAGATTATTATCTAAGCAATTTGTCGGGAATACAAAAGGTGAGTCGCTGAATATAGCTCCAGTCGATATAAATATTGGGTAGAGTAGGGGGTATCTTGTCGGAAAAGTCTTTGATGACCTCTATTACAACTTTACTCACGCCTTTGCCTACTAACCCAATCTCTTTGGCGGCTACGTATGATATATCAACAATTCTATTGGAATGAAATGGGCCTCGGTCGTTGACTCTTACCACGACTCGTCGTCCGTTCTCGGGATTAATAATGTTTAGCTTTGTGCCAAAAGGATGGATTGGGTGAGCACAAGTTTTTAATTCCTTATTATAAAGCTCTCCACTAGCAGTTTTGCGTCCGTGTAGTCGGTTGCTATAATAAGAAGCACTACCTATCTCTTTTTGACCAAAGACATAAGTAGTGCTTAATATGCTGATTATTAAAACAAGAAATTGCTTTCGCATGGCTAAATCTTAAATTATACCTTGGCCCAGTATCGCATTTGCCACTTTGATGAACCCTGCAATATTAGCACCTTTAACGTAGTTGACTGTGCCATCCGAGTTTGCTCCGTACTTTTCACAAAGTTGGTGGATGTTCTTCATAATCTGGTGAAGTTTTAAGTCAACTTCTTGGGCTGTCCATGCTAAGTGTTGTGCATTCTGAGTCATCTCTAACCCCGATGTAGCCACTCCGCCAGCATTTACGGCTTTACCCGGTGCAAAGTTAATATTATTTTCTAGGAAAGCATCAATAGCCTCTGTCGTACAACCCATATTCGATACTTCGGCCACACAAGTCACATTGCATGCAATCAGTTTTTTAGCATCTTCGAGATTTAGTTCGTTCTGAGTTGCACAAGGAATGGCTATATCTACTTTAATGTCCCAAGGTTTCTTGTCTGGAAAGAAAGTAGCCGAAGCAAACTTCTTAGCATAAGGTGCAACAACATCGTTCCCTGAGGCTCTAAGCTCAAGCATATAATCAATTTTATCTCCCGATATACCTTCAGGGTCTAGGATACAACCATCAGGTCCTGATATGGTAACAACTTTAGCACCCAGTTCGGTAGCTTTCTTAACAGCACCCCAAGCCACATTACCAAATCCTGATACTGCTACAGTTTTATCCTTAATGGTTTCGCCTCTGCGTTTGAGCATCTCTTCAACAAAATAGAGTGCACCATAGCCTGTTGCTTCAGCACGAAGAAGAGAACCGCCAAATGTTAATCCTTTTCCGGTGAAGGTTCCTGTGCATCGGTTGGTGAGTTTTTTGTACATGCCATACATATACCCAACCTCTTTTGCACCTACACCAATATCACCAGCTGGTACATCGGTATCGGGGCCCAGGTGTTTCCAAAGCTCTAAGATAAATGCCTGACAGAATCGCATAATCTCTGCATCACTCTTGCCTTTAGGACTGAAATCGGATCCGCCTTTAGCTCCACCCATTGGAAGAGATGTTAGTGCATTTTTAAGGGTCTGCTCAAAACCTAAGAACTTCATAATGGATAGGTTTACTGTTGCGTGAAAACGTATACCACCCTTGTAAGGGCCAATTGCATTATTGAACTGTACACGATATCCCATGTTGACTTGAGGGTCACCTTTATCGTCAATCCAAACAACTTTAAAAATGATAGCTCGATCGGGTTCAATTAATCTCTCTACGATTTTGGCTTTAATCAGTTCGGGATATTGATTATACGTGTCTGCTATTGATAGCAGTACTTCCTTCACCGCTTGGTGGTATTCTACCTCTCCTGGGTGTTTTCTCTCTAATTCTTGAATGATAAAGTTGATATCCATAATGGGTTAATTTAAGTAGTTATACCTGAAGAATAACCGATGCCTGGCTACTTGATGTAGTATGACATTATTTTAATTTGTATTTGCTGAGTTAAAAACAGGCCAAGAGACTTTCTTCAATTGGCCTCAAGGCCTGTTCTTTGTAGTTGTATTTTTACTATTTAGTAAAAACTGGATTCATGTTTAGGTTATACATAATAAAGCTATAAGTATCAGCTTGCTCTTCCAAGACTTTACTCATCGGCTTGCCTGCCCCGTGTCCTGCATTCGTATCAATACGAATAAGGGTTGGGTTAGGTCCTTCGTTGCACTCTTGTAGGCGTGCTGCAAACTTAAACGAGTGAGCAGGAACTACTCTATCGTCGTGATCGGCAGTAGTTACAAGTGTTGGAGGATAGTTCTTACTAGGTTTAAGATTATGGAGTGGAGAGTAAGCATAAAGATAGTCAAACATCTCTTTGCTCTCTTCACTAGTTCCATAGTCACTAGCCCAGTTCCAACCGATGGTGAATTTGTGGTAGCGAAGCATATCCATTACGCCAACCTGTGGAACAGCTGCTCCAAATAGTTCGGGACGTTGTGTCATTGCTGCTCCAACAAGGAGTCCTCCGTTTGAACCTCCAACAATCGCAATCTTCTTGGGTGTTGTGAAGTTCTCTTTGATTAGGTATTCAGCTGCACCAATAAAGTCGTCAAATACGTTTTGCTTGTTCATCTTAGTGCCTGCTACGTGCCATGCTTCACCATATTCACCACCTCCACGAAGTGTTACCTGTGCGTAAATTCCTCCATTTTCTAAGAAGGGGATGCGAGAAGCTGAGAAGCTCGGTGTTAGGCTGATATTGAAACCTCCATAACCATAAAGGTAGATTGGGTTAGTTCCATCTTTCTTTAGTCCTTTCTTATGAGTCAAGAACATCGGAATCTTCGTACCATCTTTGCTTTCAAAGAATACTTGGTAGCTCTCATACTCTTCGGGGTTAAACTCTACTTTTGGTGCATTGAATAGTTCATAGCTGTTATTGGCTATGTCGTATTGGTAGATTGAGGTTGGCGTAGTAAACGAAGTAAATACCATAAAGCATTCTTTGTCATCTTTATCACCACTAAAACCGACACTACCTACAGAAGGTAGACTTACCTCTTGAAGGATTGTTCCGTCGAGGTTGTAGATTATGGGGTGACTAGAAGCATCTTTATCGTAATTGACAAATAGTTTATTGTCGATTACATCAGCCGATGATATAACAGTCTCTTTATTGCCAATTAGCTCTGTCCAATCTTTAAGTTGAGGCTTGTTAATTTCTGCTCGCATGATGCGATAATTAGGAGCTTCATAGTTGGTGATGAAATAGATTTGTGTATCTGTAACATCTATTGGGTAGTAACTGTACTCGAAGTCTGAAGCGAGTTCTTGGAATTCACTGTTAGGCTTTCTCAAGTCTTTCATGAATAGTGCGTTTCCTCTTCCTTCGCCCGACTCGTATAAGAACAAGATGTTTTCGTTTTCACTTACACTAGCACTATAGAAGCGTAAAGGGTGATTCTTGTTTTCATAGATAAGCTCATCTTTGACTTGAGGTGTACCTACCTTGTGATAGTAAATCTTATGGTTCTCGTTTTTACCCGAAAACTCAGCTCCTTTTGCTGGGGCATCGTATGCACTATAATAGAAGCCATCTCCTTGCCAAGAAGCTCCCGAAAACTTAGCCCATTCGATATGATCGTCAAGCAAAGTTCTCGTAGCAGTATCCATCACATAAATTTCTCTCCAGTCTGAACCACTTCTTGATACAGAATATGCTACATATTTGCCATCTTTAGAGAAAGACAAACTTGTTAGTGCCACAGTTCCATCAGTTGATAACTTATTGGGATCTAAAAACACTTTAGGTTCAGCTTTTAAGCTATCTTGTACGTAAAGAATACTTTGGTTCTGAAGACCGTCATTCTTATAGAAATAATATTTTCCGTGTTTCTTAAATGGAGCACTCACTTTCTCGTAATTGGCAAGTTCTGTTAGACGGTCTAGGAGTGGCTTTCTGAAAGGTATTTCAGCCAAATAGGCATCAGTAATCTCGTTTTCAAGCGTTACCCATTCAGCTGTTTCAGCTGATCGGTCGTCTTCTAACCAACGGTAGGGGTCAGGAACCTCTGTGCCAAAATAAACATCAACTGTATCCACCTTTTTGGTTTGTGGATAGGTAATCGGTTTGTTCTGCTTTGAACCACAGGATAGAAGCATAGTTGCAGTAGTTAATAGTAAAATCTTCTTCATAAGAGTCAAAATATAAAATAGATAGTTAAATATCGAATTATATAGCAAAAATAGACAAATAATGATAAAAATCTTTCATAAAGTTCAATTATCTTTGCGGAACAAGCTTATATTGAAATTAAGATGAAATTAAAATCGTTTTATAAACAAATGGATGAGTTGACTGCATCAAAAACTCCTTATCTGTTTATTATTGACTTCGAAAAGTCAAATCCTTTGATTATTAAACTCGCAGACCTTAGTAATCCATCTCCTTTGGTTAAGTACAGTTTTCCTTCAATCACCAATGTTCAAGAACAACCTGTACTTTTGAATTATGGAGGCAATCAGTCCGAAGAATTCTTTAAAACTTCGCCCATTAGTTTTGAAGTCTATAATCAAAAGTTCGAACTGGCTCAAAAAATGATGAAACAACTTAAGGTTGACGTTATTAACTTAACAATTCCAACCCCAATAGAGTTGACTAATCCCGATTTAAATGTGATATTTAACACGGCTCAGGCCAAATATAAAGTTTTGCTTGAGGATAAGTTCGTTTGTTGCAGTCCTGAGATTTTTGTGCGTATTTCTGCTGATGGCCTAATTTCGACCTATCCAATGAAAGGAATTATAGATGCCAATATTCCAAATGCTCAGGAACTCATAATACAATCCCCAAAAGAGCAAAGAGAACATCAAACGACCGTTAATCTTGTAATGCAAGAGCTTTCAATTGTGGCAGATGAGGTAGAAACTGCTCGATTTCGTTACCTCGATCGGCTTACGACAAGTAATAAAGACCTATATCAGGTTAGCTCGGAAGTAGTAGGCAAACTCAAAGCCGAGTATCATTCAAGTTTTAGTCGGTTATTCGATAAGCTTCTGCCTGCAGGATCTATTTTGGGTTCTCCTCGTAATGAAGCCTTAAAGGTAATAGAGTGTTCTGAAGGGTATTCACGGGGTTATTACACGGGTATCTGTGGCATTTTTGATGGTCAAACCTTGGATAGTTGTGTGTTGATTCGTATCATTGAGAAGGAAGGAGAGCAATCCTTTTATAAGAGTGGAGGAGGAATAACGCTCCAGAGTAATGCCAAAAGCGAATATGAAGAGATAAAAAATAAGATATATGTGCCAGTGGCTTGAAACTTTAGCATTGCGTGATGGAGATGTTCTTTTACAAGATTACCATCAAATGCGTTTAAGCCGTACGTTGAAGGCTTTCGGTAGTGAGGTTCGCATTAATTTGTCTGAAGTTTTTGATCTATACGATTTGCCTCGGGTGGGGTATTATAAATTGCGTATGGTTTATGACCTTCAACGAATTCTTGAGGTAACTTGGGAGCTTTATGAGCCTAAGTGCTGGGATAGTTTTGAGCTTATCGAAGTTCTAGAGCTTTCTTATGATTTTAAATCGACCGATCGCAAAGTCTTTACCGAACTGAAACAATTAACTACTTGTCAGGAGGTTATCATCACAAAAGCGGGTATGTTAACCGATACAACCTATTCAAATCTTGTTTTTGAACGTCAAGGCAATTGGTTTACTCCTTCGACCTGTCTTTTAGCAGGTGTGCAGAGGCAATATTTGTTGGATAAAGGTCAAATAAAAGAGGCGAGTATTACACGGAGTAATCTCACCTCTTTTCAAAACTTTAAAATGATTAATGCTATGATGCCTTTTGATAGTTCCTTTACCTATTCGGTAGAACTAATTGAAGCGTATGGCAAATCACTTTTTTCTCCTTTTTGATATTGACTTATAGACAGGTATAAAGATTAGCACTGTAGCCATAACTAACGAGAGAATGGTTGGACCATCCAGGTTAGCAGCTCCATTTACTATTACTACGCAGAGTACTGCCCACAGTAAAATAATGCAGACTATCTGAAAGTTTGATAGTGGTTTTCTTTCCTTTGGAATCATTGTCTATTCTTTTCGATCATAGCATCAATAACTGCTATGGCAATGGTATTGAGTATGTCAATTACTTTTGCTTCGTTATCGGTAAAGTGAATTGGTTTGTTTAGTCCCATCTGAATAGGTCCAATCAATTCGGCATTTGTGATGCCTTGCAATAATTGATACGAGGCATTTGCTGAGCTAAGATTTGGGAAAATAAAGGTGTTTACGTCTTTTCCTCTGAGTTTGTTGAATGGGAATTTGCGGTCTCTTAATTCTGTATTTAGAGCAAAGTTGACTTGCATTTCACCATCGATCATCATCTCAGGATAGTTCTGATGTAAGAACTCTACAGTTTGGTGTGCTTGTTCGGGGCTACCACCTTTGTCTGATCCGAAGTTAGAAAAACTAACCATCGCCATCACAGGGTCATAGTTGAAGGTTTTGACTACTCGTTCGGTGAGTCGTGCAATATCTATTAAACTTTCTCTATTGGGTAAACGGTTGATTACCGTGTCAGCAAGGAAGAAAGGTCCCTTTTTGCAGTTAAGTATATGTAGGGTTCCAAAATGGTTATATCCTTCTCTTATTCCGATAACCTTTTTGGCCACCTCAATTGTGTCTGCATATTTTGAGTAGACTCCCGTTATAAACGCATCGGCATCGCCTAGCTCAACCATCATCATACCGAAATAATCTCGATTGTATAGTCTGTCTTCGGCTTCATCTAGTGCTAATCCTGATCGCTCTAGTTTCTGACTCAATTTGGTTGCATAGCGAGTTCTTCTTGTTGCCTCTTCGTCACCTCTTAGGTTGATTAGTTCAACACCTTCGAGCGAAAGGTCTAAGTCGTGAGCCAATTTGATTATATGCACGGGGTTTCCTAGTAAGATAGGAATACAAAATTTTTCGTCTCGTGCTTGAATAGCAGCTTTTAGGGTATTAATGTGTTCGCCATCGGCAAAAACAACTCGTTGAGGTGATTTGCGTGCAGTTTCATAAATTTGGCGGGTGAGTTTACTTTCATAACCCATTAGTTCATTCAGCTGTGCTCGGTAAGCATCCCAATCGTTAATCTCTATTTGAGCAACGCCCGAGGCCATTGCAGCTTTGGCTACGGCTACCGAAACCTCAGTGACAAGTCTTTGATCTACAGGTTTTGGTATGAAATATTCAGGTCCGAAGCTTAGGTGATTCACGCTGTAGGTTTCACTAACTAATTCAGGAACTGGTTGTTTGGCTAGATTCGCTATGGCTTTTACAGCAGCTATTTTCATCTCTTCATTGATGGCAGTAGCATGCGTATCAAGTGCGCCTCTGAATATATAAGGAAAACCAATAACGTTGTTAATTTGGTTAGGGTAATCGCTACGGCCAGTAGACATTAAGACATCTGGTCGTGCAGCCATGGCATCTTCATAGGCTATTTCGGGTTCGGGGTTGGCTAGTGCAAAAACGATAGGGCGTTCTGCCATGCTTTTAATCATATCTTGGCTTACTACATTGCCTCGTGATAATCCTAAAAATACATCAGCCCCTGCAATAGCTTCGGCTAGTGTGCTAATATCTTGTCGATCGGTAGCAAATTCTGCTTTTTGTGGGCTTAAGCTTCCTCGGTCTTTGCGAATAACTCCTTTGCTGTCGAGCATCAAGATGTTCTCTTTTCTTGCGCCCAGTGACATATATAATTTCGTACATGAAATCGCTGAGGCTCCTGCACCATTGACAACGATGCGTACATCTTCAATCTTTTTCTTGGCTACTTCGAGTGCGTTGATCAACCCAGCCGATGAAATAATTGCTGTACCGTGTTGATCATCGTGCATCACAGGAATATTTAGCTCTTCTTTTAGTCTTCGTTCTATCTCGAAACATTCGGGTGCTTTGATGTCTTCGAGGTTGATACCTCCAAAGGTAGGAGCTATGGCTTTAACAGCTTGAATAAATTTTTCGGGATCTTTTTCATCGAGTTCAATGTCGAAAACATCAATCCCTGCATATATTTTAAAGAGTAAGCCTTTGCCTTCCATCACGGGCTTGCCACTAAGTGCACCTATATCGCCAAGACCAAGTACGGAGGTTCCATTAGAGATTACAGCTACAAGATTACCCTTTGCTGTATACTTGTAAGCATCGAGAGGGTTTTCTTGAATTGCTAAACAGGGTTCAGCAACTCCTGGTGAGTAGGCCAGTGATAGATCAAGCTGTGTATGGTAAGGTTTGGTGGATACAACCTCTATTTTGCCTGGTTTACCCATGGAGTGATAATTTAAAGCGGCTTCTTTGCTAATCTTCATTACTATGAATTTTATATTTTGATGGTAATAATACCATAATAACAAATATAAACATAAAGAGTTAGTTTGGTTTTCGAAAAGCCAGAAATAATAATTCATAAGGTGATGTTTTCTGTCTTACTTGATTTTAGTCTAACTTGTCAATACGTAAATGACACCTCATATTGTTTCTACCCATTGGTTATTTTAGATTTCCACCGTAGTGGTTTTGCTGCACCAGTTCAGTAATAAAATAAACTCTATTTAATAAGGAGTAGTAAAGGACGGCTAGTAACCCCATTGAAAACTATGTAAAATTATTTCATATGCTAACCTGTGGATTGATAGCTTGTTATGCATAAGCCTCTAAAATCTATTCAAAATAAGTGCAAATGCAT
>NZ_AQWS01000033.1 GCF_000375405.1 Bacteroides propionicifaciens DSM 19291 = JCM 14649
GGTGTAGCGCAGCCCGGTTAGCGCACCTGCTTTGGGAGCAGGGGGTCCCAGGTTCGAATCCTGGTACCCCGACACAATAAAAAAGGTTCTAGATTTTCTAGGACCTTTTTTATTGTGTTTTATGTCATTAGCTTATCTAGGGATCATACCGAAAAGCTGTGGGATTTGCATATCAAGCATAGATTTTAGTCAAGCGATAAATAAAGAAGTTTACATCTCTTACTCCTCTTAAACTAGCTCTAAAAGATTTTATTTTAGCATTGAAGCTTTCAGCTGATGCATTTGTAGAACGGTTATTGAAGAACTGTACTATGTTATTCAAACCCAGATGTTAGGCTAAATAATGGGCTTTCTTTAAATCAGGATACTCACGGAATANTATTTCTGCTCGATGCTTCTGGGATTTACTCCAAGAGGTTTCTTTTTTACATAGCANGTATCTGCTACGAGCAAGTAATTACGAGAAACTACAAGTTTTACAACCTGTAGTTTCTCGTATAGTCAATCTAAAAAGGTAGTGTTTATGGGCGTGGCAAAGTACTGAAATCCCATTCTTCTAACGCTTTTTTAGCCAAGGGCTCCCCATTTTCACTTGCTAACTTTAATAAGTCATATGCTTTTGGAATATCCTGTTTCACATCTCCTTTGCCATTGTAGTAGATATAGGCCAATTTGTATTTAGCCTGAGCATGATGTAGCCCTTGCTTGATATCAGTCATTTGGAAATAATCAGCAGCTTGAACATAGTCTTGTTTTACTCCTTCTAAGCCAAAATTATAGATGTCTGCTACCTGATGAGCACAATTACTATCTCCCGCTTTTGCCCCTAACTTTAGATAGTATAGAGCTTTGTCCATGTCTTGCTCTATACCAAAATCTCCATTCTTATATAAGTTCCCAAGCCTATTGTAAGCATATAAATAGCCACGTTTACCTCCGTCTTCAAGAATAGCGATAGCCTTTGCTATATCTTTCTTTGCTATCTCGCCCTGTAGGTGTGCATCGGCATATTCAATTGTATGACGACCCGCATATTCTGTGGCATAGGATTTAATACGATTATATTCTTCAGCGTGTTCTAGATATTTTAAATTATCCTTAAAGTCTTGTACTTCTATATCTATTTGATTTATCTGATCACCATTTAAATGTTTGCTCACAGCCTCTAATTCATAATCATAAACAGAAAGCTTACCATAGAAGTACGATTTAGTATATTCTCGTTGATTTTTGTAATGCTTAAACAATTGCTCTTGAGCATCTTTGCTCCCAAGTTCAGCAGCCTTTGTAAGCCATAAAATAGATACTTCGATGTTTCTATCAAAATTGTTTCTTCCATAAAGTAAGCCATCTCCAATATTCGTATAGTAACTGGCTATATTATCTATTGTAAGATTCGTTTTTTTATTGTCAGATAATGCACATTCGAGGGCTTCTGTATAATACTCTAAAGCTGTATTTTGGTTTTTGGGTAGGGATTTATCACCTCTAATATAGAGGTCACCAATATTGATTTTGTAATCAGGATAACCTAAAGCTACCAATTTGTCGTAATACGCTTTTGCTTGCGATAAATCTTGTTTATCATACCTTGCTGTTTCATAAATTTTTGCCAATTGCAAAAATACATAGGAAGATTCTTTGTTAGCTATAGACTCCAAAAGTTCTATGACCTTATCAATCTTTATTTTTCTATTCAAATAGAAGTTTACAAGACTCATGGTATAATCACTATCCAGCATAGCAGCTTGGGTGTATAGCTTTTCTATTTCGAGATCTGTTTCCTCTTGTGTAGTATTTGGAATCCTTAGTCTTGTATAATTATCGGCCAAGGTTACAGCAGCTTTAGGGTAATTATTCTCTATTGCTTTGTTTAGCCACTTTAGAGCCTTAAGATCTGTTTCTTCTAGGGATTTACAAGAGAGTTGATTCGAATTATATAAGGTATACATTTCATACTGAGCTTCTCCTAAGCCACTATCAGCAGCCTCTTTTATCAATTCATAAGCCCTTTTTTCTATTGCAGGATTATTGTTGAATGCACTTCTTTCGAGGTAAGCCTTGCCAAGGTTTAACTTAGCATTATTATCTCCTTGGGATACTGGTACAACATAATTATTATATATCTCTAATATACCGTTGTCAGGTTCCTTAGATAATCGGAGATAGTATGCTGCTTTTTCCCAGTCTTGCTCTACTCCTGTTCCTGTAGCATAGTTTTCTCCTAGCTCAACTAGGGCCTTACTATATCCATTCTTGGCGAGCTGATGTAAAATGTAGTTAGCTCTAATCTCGTCTTTTTTAACAGCATCACCCTCTTTAAAGTATGTTTTTAACTTCCACCAAATAGGGTTCTTATCTTCAATATTCGGATCTTCTATTTGCATTATTAAATTATCATAGTTTCTCATTATTCGGATGTAGAAACTTCCGAGGTAATTGGGCTCTAATTGTTCCGCTTTGAAGAAGTATTCTTTAGCCTTTTCTCTATCGACTTCTACACCTATTCCATTGATATACCTTTTACCAACCTCTATTATTGCTGAATGATCTCCATTATTAGCCGCTTTAATGAAGTAGTTGGTACTGATTCGTTGCTTGGCTTTATCTTCAGAATCCTCATACATTTTGGCTAAAGATAATAAGGATTCAGTATGACCTAAGTCTGAGGCTTTTTCGAGTAGTTTCTTAGCTCTAGCTATGTTCTTTGTTCCGTATGTACCTCTTTGGAGGGCCATAGCCAAAGTAAACAGAGCCTCAGGATCATTAGCTTTTACTCTATCTTCGAGTTTCCTTAATTCTTGTAACTTTTCGTTTGCTTCTTTCACTCTTGACTCAGAAAACTAGTAGTCAGGGTCTTTTAATTTTTGATACCATACTAATACATTCTCATAATTGTTATTAGATCTGTAGGCATTCAGAACATCATAAATATCGCTATCACTGTTTGTTAGTGTAGCTATTTTTATTTTCCATTCGATTTTCTGCATTCCGTCACTCCAGTCACTGAGCTTTCTTAGGGCTGGAATGTATTGATTTTCTGCCAACTTTGTAAGTTCCTGTATACCTTTACTTTGGTTAGTTTCATAGTCTAGCAATGCTTTATAATATTGCAAGCCGACTATACCACTTTTAGCTCCTTTATTGATGTGATTTAGATAGTGTGGTAACTTTGTTTTTCTATATACATTGTAAAGCCATTTTTGCGAGCTGTTAAACTGTATATGTGTCAAAATCACATCAGAGAAATCATATTTATTAGGATAATCTGACAGTAAACTGATATATAATTCAATAGCTTCCTTGAGCTCTTTCTGATCATCGGATGCAATTAGAATGTTAGCAAGATGTAAATTTGTTAGTTCTTCGTAGTATTGGTTGTAAGAATTATCTTTTGCTAAGCGATAATTATCTTTTGCTTTTTGTAGATCAATACCAAATCTTCCGAGTCCTAATCTATATATTTCGGCGATATTAAAGTATGCAATAGCATGTTTTTTTGTTTTCAATACTTCGGTAAAGCAGTCAAAAGCTCTATCATATTCTTTTTTGTCTCCTAATTCATTACTAATATAAAGTAATCCGAGTACATAGGAATATTCGCTTCTTAGTTCTTTATCTAAGTCAGAATCTGCTAGCAAGGCCTCATAAATTGTGATAGCCTTCTGAATATCTTTATACTCAGAATCATTTATTGAATATATGTTGGCTAACATCGCTAATACCTCTTTGTCGTTGCTATCAAGTGTGTAAGCATGATTGATCAACTCATAGGCTTTAGCTACATTCGGTGGTGTAGATTTGTTTAAATAGATGTTCGCAAGATTTTTATAGGCTCGAATATTATTCGTTTGCTTTTGTATTGCCAATGTATACCACTTAATTACTTCTCCTAGGTCTTGATCTAAGTCAAGATAATAGTCTCCATATTCGTACAAACTAGCTAGTACTAATATGGCTTCAACGTTCCCTAGATTTGCAGCTTTTATGTAGCAAGCTAATGCATCTGATCTTTCCACTCCCTCGTCATAGCTAGTTCTGTAATAGTTTGCTAGTCTCATAAGAGCGGGTATATAGTCTTGTTGGGCAGCTTGTTTTAGATAAGGCAGGTATTCATTTTTGTTTGCATAATCAGCTTTTTCATAAAGCTCATACATTGCTTTAGCATTTTGTAGGGAAGCAGCTTGCTTTAAATAATATAAACCTTCTTCTCTGTTTTTCTCTAAATAAGGGATACCATTGTAGTTAATTTGAGCCAATTGATAATTGGCAAAGGCGCTCCCTTCTTTAGCATTTTTCTCTAATTTTTGAACTATATTTGATACTTGCTCTTTACTCAATAAAGAATATACTGAAAATAGCTTTGGGGTGTTTAGCTCAACAGAGAGTGCAAAAAAATCAGCAAACTCACTATCTATAATTTCCTTATACTTTGTAGCCATCTCTAGGTTAGGAGCCATCACTTCTCCTTTTGAATATATGTCATGCAATGCTATAGCTGCAGCTATAAACCCTCCCTCAAAAGCTTTTTCAAGGTGTGCGATTCCTAAGTCAATGTCTTGCTTTACCCCAAAGCCAAATTTATCGTTAAAAGCATAAAGAGAACCTACTAAAAAATGAGTAAGAGGAGTTTCTTCAAGCTCGTAAGCTTTAAGTGAATGTTCTGCTACTTTAGTAAATATTGGCTCCTCATTCCCCAAGACTGGGTTAGACTTTGAGTACAAGAGTGATAAAAAAATATGAGCTTGTGCTAGGTTTTGTTCTGCTGATTTCTCTAGATAGCCTTTGGTTGTAGCCGCAGTTTCTGCTAGAACCTGATCGTAGTTCAGTACAAATAAATTATAAGAAGCCTGCCCACTTCCTTTATCTGAAGCTAATTTCAACCACTTAGTGGCTTGTTCAATATTATATGTTTCAAAGTAATCATCGAGGTAAAGCATCCCTGTTACAAAAGCCGCATCTGTATCTCCATCCATTGCTTTCTTTTCAAATCTGCTAATTGCTGTTTCGATATCTCCTTTCAAAAAAGACTTCCAGCCTTTTTGAGTTTGGGCACAAATAAATTGCATTGAAGAAGCCATAAGTAATCCTGTTAAGAGTATATATTTTTTGATTTTCATATTATTGTAGTATTGTATTGACTTATTGTAAATCTTATTTGATGATAGTAGGGAGATATATTACCTCGAACTTATCGCTCTTAGCTATTTTATGCCTATATATCTCAATCATGAGTTTCTAAAAGCAGCGTCTAATATAGTAACTATATCATTTAATAATGGATGTTTTAATTTCATGATTTTGGATTTTTTAGCTTTCAAGATTGGTTGTTTCAATGTTGTGTCAATGTTTGGCTTGCTAAAGCCCTTGTGTGTAAAGTGATACTTGTTTTTGTTTTTTAGATGGGAGAGAATAAAGCTGCAAATAATAAAATGATGTCTAGGTAGGGATATAGCTATTCTATGTAATACTACTGTTTTGATTTGGTACTATTCGAGGTCAAATCTATCTGTTTCTTTTGTGTTTTTAATCTTTAATTTTCTCGAATTGTCTAAAACTTAAAACTAACTCTATTTTTACTCTAAGATTTTAAAGAAGAGAACTTTCTCATAGTATTAAACAAGAGAAGAAATGAAGAATATAATCTTATTAAGATTGGAGAAATACAGCAATGAGTTGGAGTATCAGCTAATTGAAGATGGCGTATATAAAGACTTGAAAGATTCTGAATCTACGAACTCAAGAATTGCTCTTTCTTTTGAGTTAGAGGTTGGTGATAGTTGGCAATATCCATTAGAAGATATACTAGATAAATTCTATTTGCATGTTTCAGACTTTCTCGATACCGATATTGAAAGTTGTCAAGATGGATCGAATTTAAATCTAGAGCTTGCAGGAGAGCTAGAGGATATCCTTAGTGTAAGAGATATTCTAGACAAGAGAGTGTATAATGCCCCTGGTCAAGATAATTATGTGAAATTGGTTATTGAGTGATTGTGGGTGTATCATTTATTCAATCTGGGTGACTAAAATCTATGCTTGATATGCAAATCCCACAGCTTTTCGGTATGATCCAGTAAAGATTCTACTATTAACCATATGCTAAATCCCCAACTTTATGAACTGAGCCATGATCCCTGATCCCTGATCCCCAAAAAGTCCCAGTAAAAATAAAGCCCTGTGTGATGCAAATCACACAGGGCTTTTCCAACGAGTGGTACTCGAAGCGGAAGTACTATTTATTTGCTTCGTAATAACCAAACAAGGATTAAAGTACCTCTATACACGTATCTGATTGATTGGTTTACTTATATTTGTATTAACAAGCAACTCATTTGTTGCCCCAAACGTTGCCCTTATTATGGAAGTGAAGTTTTTCTTGAAGGATAAAAATAGTGATACTACATCAGTTAGAGCTGTAGTAAGACATAAAGGTCAAAGATATCAAATAGCAGTTGGTGAAACAGTTATTGTTAAATATTGGAATGACAAGACCTATAGATGTCGTACTGTAAGAGATTATCCTGAAGCATCACATATCAATATACGATTAGCCGACTGGGCTGATTTGATTGAAAATGCAATAAATGCTTTTGGCCTCATCGTGCCAACTCCAAAAATGCTACGTGATAAGATTGATGAAATAATAAGAAATCGGAATATTGAAGCTGGTGGTATTATCGAAAATGAATCTGAGCAGTACTTAGTTTCTTTTGCTGAAAAGTACAGAGATAATTCAACTAAATCTGAAAGGACAAAAAAAGGATATACCACAACTATAAACAAGATAAAAGAGTTTGAAAAAACACATAAGACAAGACTTCGATTTATAGACATCGATATAGATTTTTACAGCCAATTTAAGAACTGGATGTTGAATGCTACTTATGTTAAGAAGAAAGGTGAAGCACCTATTCATTACACGAAGAATTATATTGGAGCTCTATTTAAAAACATTACTCTATTCATGAATGAGTCAAAAGGAAAGGTTCATGACTTTTCAGGCTTTATGGATAAAGACTTTAAATCGGAAAAAGAAGAAACAGACTCTATTTATCTGACTCAAGAAGAAATTCAAAAGATATATGATCTCGATATAACTAAAGAACTGCTGCGTACTAATGGGTATAAAAATCAAAACTTAGTTTCTACTATAAATTC
Organism: Bacteroides propionicifaciens DSM 19291 = JCM 14649; assembly: GCF_000375405.1. Classification (GTDB taxonomy): domain Bacteria; phylum Bacteroidota; class Bacteroidia; order Bacteroidales; family Bacteroidaceae; genus Bacteroides_E; species Bacteroides_E propionicifaciens. Next base: position 7,162 of record NZ_AQWS01000033.1, read on the forward strand.
ACTTAGAGAAGAGCGTGATCGTTTCCTTCTAGGGTGTTTTACGGCCCTAAGGCATTCAGACTATTCAAGATTGGACAATCTTCACTTCAAAGAGGATATTATCCGTATATGGACTGTAAAGAAAGATAAGAAGGTATTCATTCCTATGCACTTTCGAGTTAGGGAAATATTAGAACGAAGAAAAAACATCTTACCTGCTGCCATTAGTGATCAGAAGCATAATAAACAGGTTAAAGCACTTGGTAAATTAGCAGGAATAAATGAAGAGGTTGTTTTAACTAAGACCAGGGGCGGTAAAAGAATTGAGAGTGTAGGGCCTAAATATAAATTTATAACATCACATACAGCTCGCAGGTCTGGTGCTACTAATATGTATCTTGCTGGTGTCGATCTAAAGTTTATTCAAGATATTCTAGGACACTCTAAGATTGAGCAGACTATTAGATATATTAAGGTTACTGCTGAAGACAATGCAAAGAGATTGATTGATCATCCATATTTTAGTGGGAAATAGATAAAGCCCCTGTTTTATTTACAGAGGCTTTATTAAATTTATAATTCTTCAATTATATAATCTTTCAAATCAGCTGAGGAAATACTCACTCTAGGCTTTTTGTTAGTCATGAATATTGACCAATTAAAACCTAGTGAGTCTCTTAAAGTTTTATTATGAACAAAAACGTATGGATTCCATGATTGCGATTTTGCCGTAAAACTACTGACTTGAAAGTCATACGCGCCTTGTGCATTAATAATCTCATAAGAAGGCTCTTTATCTCCAAAAAAGAAGATTTTACCAAAACACATTGCTTCCATTTGAAAGTCACTCTTTTTACTAGTCAGTTTATATTGCTGACCAAATTTTATTTTTAACATGTTGTTAAATATTAATTATTTTATAATTACCTCTTACTTGATGAGAGGTTTCATGTAATAATAGTGTTCAAATTCTGTTTTGGTTGTTTTGAGTGCTACATTTTAAAATAACTAAAGCAGCTCATATTTTTATGAGCTGCTTTAGTTTTGAATATTCAAATATAGTAATAATTTAGCTTGAATCCAAATATATTACAACAATTGTTATAATGTGTATATAAAACTCATGTCAACCACATTCTTCTGTTCACTAAAACTATACCGATACCCACCAATGACGCCAAAGTTCTTATAGATAACTCCAACTGATGGGCCTACATAGCTATTGCTTGAGTAACCCCCACCAATTAGTATTTGCCACTTCTTCAGTTTGGTTTCAATTCGTCTTATTGGCTCATAGTTGTAACTAGTGTGAGTAATGCTATTGTACTGCGTATTTTGGTCTAGCGTGAGTTTTCCATACTCATTATTGAATAGAGTATAGGAATAATTCTTAATGGCTATGTAGTCTCTTAAAATGGCTAGTGTGTCAACTATTGCAATATTAGTAATTGTGTCTATTCTTACTATTTCTTTGAAGACATAATGAGGTAAGCTAGCTATATCTAGTTTAGATTGCTGGATTGAAGGAGATGGTACGTGAACCACCTCCTTTATTGAATCTCCTTTTACCTCTTTGACTACAACCCTGTAATCTTGTTTATTGAGAAAGAAGCCTAGCATTATGCCAATAGCAAAGGCAATTCCTATGTACCATTTCAAATTAGTTCCCATCCTTCTTCAATTTCAGAAATGTTACCAGGTACTCCATTCTCTTGATAGCTCATAGCTTCAACGATACGGCACATTAAAGCCTTGTTTTCAGTGTCAATTTCAACATTCGGATAAACCTTTGCTCGATTGCTCACTAAACGAATATAACCCTCTGTATTGTTCTCGATAGGTGGAGCCCATCTTGAAATCATATCAGTTAGTGTTTTCTTTCCGTGTACAGACTTATACGTTCGTAGTGTTCTGAACATCGCTCGATAACCCCAAGCCATCGACTCAAACTTAAAGAACCTACTATCTGTTTGATTCTTACTTAGACCTTTCCATTTGGTACTATTTTTCTCAATATTCCCTGGATTATTATTTCTTAGACCTCTTGACATATCAACCTCACTTTTTTAATTTATCATCAACTTTTCTCAAGATAAAGTACTTCACATCTACTGTTAGCACTTTATACAATACTCTGATTGCTTCGCTCTCTGGGTGGAGCTGAGATACACTTTTTACTATATTAATCAGATAGAAGAGCATGAACCAGGCACTAATGATATTCACTAGCACGATAGCACTACCTTCTTGGCCAACTATGGACATTGACCTATTGCCTAGAATAATAAGTAAGAAGTAGGCTACAAGGAGTTTTAATCCGTTGTATATCTTCTTCATAGAAAAACTTTCTCCTTTCAACTTAGCTCCTGCTTTATACCCATACATACAATTAACCACGTAAAGGATAAATAGCCATATTAGTATATGGTCTATTGGGGCCAATGTTGCTACTACAGCTGAGTATGCTGCTATTACGATGTTCCGACACCCATCGTAAATATAATTTCCTAAATCATCCCACATTTCATCTTAGTTTACAAAACCGATAATACAACTACAATTAATAATCCTACACTCCAACCCAGACCAACTGCTAAGACATTGTACCAATCAAACAGGCGTGTCTTAGATGCGTGATAAGCACCAAACTCTAGGGATAGTGCCATTATAGCACAAGCCAATATAGATACTACTATCGCTCCAATTAAGGAGCTAAAAACAACCCCCAGAGTAGTAATTATAATGCTTACAACACCACTCATAATCGCATACTGAAATCCACTTTTCAACCATTTCATAATCATCAATTTTTATTTAAATATTAGCAGCAACCCATTGGTTGCCATTCCACTTTTGTATTCCACTTTTACTTATTTTCAATCCAAACCTGTCTGCTCTTATTTCAAAACCTTCTCCTGCCTTGTAGTGCAAGAATTCTTCTGAACTAAACGACGTGTATAATCCATCATTTCCGATTAATGTTGTGTTTGCTGGAGTAGCTTTATATTCAAAGGCAGTGAAACCTGAGAAAATAGCTATAGGAGTTCTTCTATCATGGTTGACGTGAATATTTGACGAGAATGCAATTTCTATGAAACACTCTGCATTATAGTGACCAGGAACACTAGCATAGAATTCAACAGTTCCGTACGAACCTAACATTACATCTTGAACAGTTCCTCGTGGCCCTCTAACTATAACGTTTAGTTTTGTTTTACCTTCTAGCCCTGGAGTAGGATTTCTAATTATATATGAGCTTGTTATATCGAATATCTTGTACTGTCCTACTTTATCACAATTAAAGTCATAATCCCAAGATCCTTGGTATACTTTAGAAGGCCTAATCTCATCCTCGTCATAATCGAATGTTTCGTTTAATGTGTCATACTCAGGTTGAAAAAGACTGTTCCATTTACCGTTGAGCACACTAGCATCAGGAATCTGCTCTCCTGTTATACGCATTACTTCAGCTCCACCTGCAGTTTTACCTACAATATCACTACCGTCAATATAAAACATACCAAACCTACCTTTCAAGGCAATAACATCTCCTGTTAAAGCATCAAATACCAAATTAGGAATAAAGTTACCTGTTCTGAACTCTTCATACTTAGTGGATGGGTTGCCTGCTTTATCAACACCTTGTTGTGACATCATCTTTCCATCCCAAAAGACAAACTCTCCGACTAAACCACCTCCAGCAACTATGGCTTTCACAATCACCATCTCGTAGGAGTTCTGGAGCTTCCAAGTAGCTTTAGAGCCATTCTTTGCATAGTCATCTTTGGGGTTTAGACCACCTTTAGTCATACCTTCCTTATTAAGCGAATAGAATAAACCTTCATGCTCGACGAGGGGCAAAACTTCAGAGTCACGTGTATATTCCTTATTTACATCCCACCGACCAGATATGAGTAAGACTGGTGCTTCTGGGATTAGTGTTATATAATCTGTTGCTGTTGCTCTCATATTTTTTTAACGTCTGTGTGTAGGGCTAGACCTCCACCGTTTGCAATTAAATCGTCTGAGGTAATTGTTATGCTTGCACCCTCTTTTCGAGAGGTTTCTACGCCTTGCATATTGTGCAGGCGATACGAGAATTTATAGCCTGTAAGCGGTATGCCCTTATCTCTACGAACTACAATAGGGTTAAATGTAATTTTGCCTCCTATGCTAAATGCGAGTGGCCCCGATGGGCGCGTGTTAATAATAATAGGGTCTGTCTCGTCGAATAGCTGGATTACGGCACTCGATACTAATACTCCCGCAACAGACATTTCACACATTACTACTAGCGAGCTGTCGATGTCGTCTTTTGTAAATGTTTTTTTGTTCGGTGTGCCTGCATCGGCTTCTATCTCTTTACGGCCATCGGGGTGGTCGGCAAAGAATTTGTAAGTAACACTATCTGTTACTTTTGCACCACCTTTTCGCAAGGTGGCTTCGCAGATTACCGAGTCGGTATAATTGTCTATCACACCCCCATTACTTGCTACCATATACGAGTCGTAGGGGTCGCCTGCCACCTCTTCGATAGAGATTGTAAGTGTAGGATTTACGGATAGTTCCGATACTCCAACCATTACTTTTGCCGAGAAATCTAACTTATCGGCAGAGGTGTTGTCGGCACTGGCTAGGTTGCCTACGATACGCAAGGCGGGTACTTCGACTATACCATCCTTGTACGTTTCTCGTTTAAACTTCTTGTCTAGCGATAGGCCTTCAGAGTCGAACTTAATCTCTACGTCGTTGTATTTCCACTTCCCCGAACCCGATATCGTGGTTAATCTTAGACCAGTATTTTGGCTTTGCATACGTGGGTAGATTAACGGTTGTTCTTCTACCTTGTTCCAGTCTGGTGTAACCACGGATGTACCTAATTTTAGATACTGTTTTAATGGTTTTGTTGGAAATAGGGCCGCGGCCACTTGGTCTCCATCCATAATTAGCGTTATAAAATCAAATGCAGATGCGTTATTCATTTTCGTCCTCCTTTTCTTCGTTTGTTGTGACTAGGTCGTTTTCGTCAAATGAGTTAGTCGTTTGGGGTAAATTACTTACTGGCTCGAGTGGAGTCATAGCCACTTTGTTTTGTTCGAGTTCCTCTTCGGAAAGGATATCGCCAACAGGTGCGGACTTAGCACCATTAAGTAGGGCAATAGCATCTCTGTGCGATATTATTTGCCCACCATGCTTTGCAACTCTTTGAAAGAGAAATTCGCCATCTTGCGCATCGAAATCTTTGTCTTCGAGCACGTACAGCCCTCCGACTTGAGTTCTATGTGTTTTGCCTAATTCCTGCGCTACTGCAGGAGATACAAGTACATAATTCATATTATTGTTTTTTAAAGTTATAATCTAAGTCTAATCCTATTACTCGCCCTTCTGGAAGATTAGCGACTGGTATATCCACAAATTCGCCTGTACCTACCACGGTTTCGCTACCTCCAGCCGTTGCGGGTTTAAGTATCCATTTTAGGTCAAAATGTTTCTCTGGATTAGTTATTATTTTCTTGTTTGTGGATAGCATAGCTTGTGCTTTAATTCTCTCTACACCCTTCTTAATCACGGGTGTAGTTAGATAGACTACATTTGCCTCTATATTGGGATATAGGGGCGTAAATTTCATGTCGGATTGGTAGTTGCCTTTAATTATGCCGTCGGGGGCGTAATCTTCGGGAGGTATATTGTAAGGAATATTGTCGCCTTCACCCTCTATAAGCATAAGATTTTCAACCCATATAGTGTTTTCAAAATCTACGTTATCGTCGCTCGCGAAAAAATATATAAGTGTATTGCTGGTTGTGGAAATTGGAGCTACAAATGTTGTGGAAAAAGTATTAAATACCTTCTTGTAATTCAATATCCAGTTTAAGATTGAATTTGATCCGTTTATATTTGATATAGAAACAATAAATGTTTTTTCAATCAAAGATTTACCATTAAATGTTATACTGTATCTTCTGCCCTTAACGATATTGTAGTTCATAGCGCTTTTATAAACCCGAGGAAAAGAGGAAAACTTACTAGCTGAAGCTTTAACTCCATTATTTCCATAAGATTCTATTTCTGTATTCGCGGGCTCCCATTCTCCAAATGCTAGATTTCTAAAATTCAAATCTTCAAAGTCAACTCCCTCCGTAACTTTATTAATGCCATAAGCCTTGTTGTAAAATTCCTCGCTAACATTCCTAGCACGAATAACCACATCGCCCATAAGCGAAGGATTAATCTTTAACTTATCCGAATGCTGTCCTGATATATAGTAAGGCATAGCATCCGAAATTGCAGTAATCTTAGTACCCTCTACCTCGCACCATTCCACAGCTCCACGAAGTAACTTACCATCGTCTGCAAGTTGCGACTCGATAATAAGCTCCGTTAAATCGTCTAACGGGTTGTAGGTGTAAGAAGCACCCTTGCTAAGCAAGACTTTTGGAGCAGGTTTGTTTTGCGAATTGTGGGTTGTAGATAACATATAACTAAGCGAGATATGAATCTTAGAGCCCTTGCGAGAATCGTAATAATCGCCCTCAAAGAAGAGCATAACCGACTTATCGGTGTTTAGTCGCACCATTAGTCGATGGTTGTCACCAATCGTAAATGGGTCGTCCAAAGTCGAGCCTGCACTAGATTTCGTAACACGATTTTTTGGGTCTATGGCATCTACATACCAAGCACCATCTACCAATTCAGAAACCTTATCTCCGGCAGTAATAATTCCGTTCGGATCGGAAACGTTAACGTAAGGTTGTAATAACAAGGGAGTAATGCGCCTATCGGGTGCATAGACATCGCTCTCGATATAGTAAACCTGCTTATCTGGGCCACCTAGGGAGTTAATGCCCTTAACAATTGTAAGCGCATCGAATGCACGAATTATATTACTATTCTTTCTCATATCGTTTTAAAATCTTCTGTTTTAATTATTTGGTCGCCGTAACGCACAAAGGCACGGCATATAAATTTAGTCTTCAAACCCACCACGTCGGCATCTGTAATATCCACTCGGTTAGTCGCCGAATTGTGTTCGGATATCCAAGCCATATCTGAATATGGGTTGCTACTCTCACGGAGCCATTCCCAATCGGTAGCAGCGATATCGTCCGTTATGTCCGTATTTCCAAAATAGACCCGTGCGATAAATGCAGTATCGACAAAGCCTGCACGAAACACCGTGCCATTGGTGCTGTCCAATGCCATAGAGAGTCTTGAATCTCCACTAATCAAAACCCAATCGGTAGCGTTCCATTTAGGCTCTTGAATTGTGCCATCTACAATACATCTCCACTTACAGCCGTTATGCCAGACTTCGTGTATCTCGTAAGGTTCCTTACTTCCATCAGAGTAATAAGTGTCTGCTTTCCAATCAAGCTTGTCAATGACTTCAGGCACTATATTCCAGTCCCTATCTATTTTCAAAGCATCTTGGTAAATGATACCTCTAGCCATTAAATAAGGATGTTGTGGGTTAATTGGTAGGTGTTCAAGAACCTTTAAACCAATTGGGAGCCCCCAAAATGAGCCGTAGTTATTATCATTCAAAATCGGTTTATTCACTCCTTGCAAAAAGACCATTCGCCCCTCGCGACTAGAAGTAAACCACGTAGTTTGCCTTGACTCATCGATAACGTTTCCCCATCGGTGCATTATCATTAAAGAGGTTGGAGGATAGTTCTTCTGTGCAGGTACTTCGCTATTAGAATAGACTAGAATCGTAGCTTGATTGCTTGAGGTGTTGACATCTAACACACGTACATAAGAGGTATAGTAAGCTCCGCCCTGAGTAAGTGTATTCACGACACCTCGTAGGATATCGTCCTTGTGAAATGCAATGAAGTCTGTTTCCCAACGCTTTTTGAAATGAACTAAAAATGTGTTCTCTTCTATCTCGTTAACACTTTCAATTACTCCTGACTCAGTATAGACACTATCACTTTCATTTGCTTGAAGTCTATTAAAAATGAACTCTTGGGTTATGATAGAAGAACGAGAAGCAACACTCTCAAACTGTGCATTACCGTGTTCGTCAATGTTAGCTCCTCTACCGTGACTCATTGAGTCAATGAATCCACCAACTTCTATACCTTTGTTGAACTTTTGGAGATAATCGGTTTCGTCTGTTTGGTCTTTGCGGTGGAATGCGTTTAAAGATTTTTTTGAGCTGAAAACATTAAAGTCAGTTGGACGTGTACTATCTATGTTCTTAATTATATAGATACTGCCTGCCTGACTTTGGGCCATACCTTCAACTTGAAGTTCTTTAATTTCTTTCTCTATTTTGTTGAAGCGTGAGTAGGTGGGGTTGTCACCAACGGTATATGTGGCATCATAAATATTATTGAGCTTCTTTTCAAAGCCCATAATCCGTGAAGATCTATCACTTTTATCAAGTAATAGCCTCACTCTTTGACCTAAATCTAAGTCTAGGTTATTCTTTGTAAAGTGCTGAATAGCTGTTGGACATTCATACACACTTGTATCTCTTTGTTGTTTTTCGAGCCATTCTAGAGCCTCATCGTATAATTCTTGTTCGGCTGTTGGAACGTATTGATCACCTACCAGTGCAATATCAAAGCCGTAAAGAACATACTTATCACCAACTTTTGGCTTTAGCGTGGCATTGGGTAAATCCTTTCCGTAATCATCATTACGCTTGATTTCAAAGTACTGCGAGTTGTCGGTTTGGGTGAATCCTTTTTCCTTGAAGAATAGATCAAAGTCCATTCCGTTTAAATCTCCAGATACAAACTGAAGCCTTAAATCTATACCGGGTAATAGGTATTCATCTTTAAAGACTAATGCTGAATCTTTAATCTTGTAGGCATCCCATTTAGTAATCTTACCTGTTTCCTGGTCCTTATCTTGATATTCGATTGTTTCAACGGCTTGAATAGTGCCTACTCGTTTAGGATAGACATTATCAAAAATTACTGTGCCCTCTATAGCCTCATCATTGGCCATGTTAGGATATGCATCAATTACAGAGCCTTTAGCAGATGGTATGCGTAATCTTTTAGAGTAAATAGCATCTACTCCTTCACCTTCAGTTGTCTCTCTATAATTGCGTGGAATATTGCGTTCAGAGCCTAAAGCGAGTATTCGAGTGTATTTCTCTTTCTTATCACCTTCATCACGCTTCATTTCAAGTACAGATACTTCTGTCTCAAAATCTACTTCATCACCAAACTCTAGCTTATTAACCAGGTGAATGATCTTGTCAGTCACATACCATTCAGCATCATACTCTTCAGCTATTTGAGTAAGTGCATCAAAGATGGTGGTGTTTACGTCAAAGAGGATATCCTTTGCTTCAGTAGGTTCTATATTGCCTATTTTAAAATCAGTAGTACCAAAGTAACGGTTGGCATTATCAACAGCTATCTTGATAAAGTATTCAGGATTGCCAAATAAGCGCCACTCAGACTCTTTAAGGTCCTGGCTTAAATAGTAATACTGAATATCTTTTAAGAACATATCAACAGCTTCAAACTTCAAAGTGTATTTATACTTTCGTTTGTTTTGCTGCTCAGGTTGATAATCATATCGAATAGAAAACTTTTCTCCCTCCCAAAGGATATAGTCAGCACGCTTGAATGCTACATAAGAATTTAAAAAGAAAGATATCTCAATGTAATTGTCACCCATTAGCGAGTGCTTCCACATATCATTTTTATCAATGGCATATTTTGCCTTGACAACATTATTCTTATCAATAATTGAAAGAACTTTATCTTCTGGTGTAAAATCTATGAGTCCTATCTTTATCATGATTTAATCCTATCTTTTGGGTTTAACTCTCTAACTGTTACCATAAGCTTACCTACATTTTCTGTAAGCGTATCTAATGGTGTATAAGTCTTTCTACGTAAAGTAAATGTTGTATTTAAGGGCTCTACATCCAGCCTAAAGTTTCCATCACCTTTATCGTTATCTATAGCATCTTGTAGGGCATTGTATTTCTCCAAGTAGTCAGATAAGCTTTCTCCTTGTATAAGAAACACAAGATCGACTTCCTTGGCTGCAGGCTGAATATTATCATTAAATACCTGCACTCCTGGATGGCTAATCATATCATTCTCTGTTTCCTCTTTACGATCTGGACGACAAAGCAAATTCTCAAAACTACTACCTATGAGTTTTGCCCCATAAGTGGTGTATATATCTTGATCTCCTATAAATGCTATTCCTACCATGATGTTACAGTCTTTTATTAAATAGCATTATTGCTTGTTTTTGGGGGTAAAAGAAAAGACCTACTCCGATATGGAATAGGTCCTTCATTACTTTTTCTTAATATTATCTGGGCGCTAAGCCTTTTGTGTTTCTGTTAATGGATTCAATATTATATTTAATATCATCTAAAGCACTTAGATTATTGCTCATCTCTTTATTCAGGTTGTAACTTTTGAGTTGCATCTGTTGCATCTCGTAGAATATGCTTGTATGCTTTTTTAGCTCCTCATTGATGGCTGTTGTTTGGACGAAGGCTTTGGACGTGTCTAATGTGGATGTGCCTAGCATTGTCTTGATAGATATCAAAGATTCTGCTATTCCTGTAACACGGCCCAATATTGAACCGCCTGTATCTTGATCCATAGCATTAGAGTAACCTCTAGTTGAATCTTGACTTTGTGACTTTTCAAGGTCTTCAATCCCTGCAGCTTTATAAGCCTCATCACGATCAATTAAAGCTTGATCAAAGATGTTTTGATATTTTGTACGTAAATAATCAGCCTCATCACCACTAAGAATACCATCTTGCATGGCTTTGGCAAATTCAGCCTGCCAGTCCTTTAATTCATCAGCATAAGTACCTGAAGAGATTGAATGAAGAATAGCTTTTCTCATAAACTCTTCTACACTTTCCAAGGCATCTTCTGTAGTCACCTTAAAGTCAGATAGAAGGTCTTTTAATTCTCCCTTTATGCTATCAAATGTTGTATCTGTAATAGCATCCTGCCATTGCTCTGTTAGTTCAATAAGTGTATTAGCATCACCTATATATTCATCGAGCCATTCAGATTGATCATACTTACCTCTATTTATCTTTTCCCAAATATCAGGTAGTTCTTGGAGCTTGGCCAAATCTTCAGCTGATAGTTTCCATAAATCACCAACTTTACTGACTTTCTTTCCTACATAGTCAGATGCTTTTTTCCAATCTTCTGAATTGAATGCTTTCCCTATATAATAGTTGTTGGAGTGATGAGAGTTGTTGTAGCCCATCTTAGCTTCCAACATTCTTCTATCATTCTCAATCTTCTCTTTTTGTTTATTTAATGCAGATTCATAGTAGATAGTGGACTTTAACCCACCAGATTTAGACATTTCATTTGTCAGCTTTTCAATCGCTGTAATTAGATACTTATTCGAGTTTGTGAGGCTCTTAACCAAGTTATTTACCTCTTTTGCATTTCCGTTAGAGTTAAATATGCCGAAGCTTACGGTATCTAGAACGTTTCTAACTCCTTTAAATAACGAGACTCCAATTTGCTCAAAGAGTTTACCTGATAGAATATTAGATAAGATACCATCAATAGCATTAAATATGGAGTCAATTAACCCTGAGATTATTGTGCCTATACCTTCTTTTAGAATATCAAGAATACCGACAATCGCAGCAATTATTTTTCCAATGAATCCTTTGTCTTCAAAAAACTTAGAGAGTGAACCGCCAACTTTTCCACCAACAGCTTCACCTATATTACCCAAACCTTGAAAGGCATTTTTTAATGAGCCAGAAGATAAATTATTCAGTCCATCTTCAAGATTGTGTAATGCTCCTATTGCGCTTGAGCTTGAGTTCTTTAAATTTTCAGCATGCTCATTATTTTCTGTAGTTAAGTTTACAACACTTTCAGCAGCTTGGTCGAAAACAGTCTGTGCATTACCTACTTCACCTTGTGCTGAACTTATATTTTCAGGGTTGTTTGCATCTATCGCTTTCTTTAACTTCTCATTTGCTTTGATAAGCTCCTTAGCTGCTGCTTCTTCTTTTGCTTTGGCTACTATAAGACTGCGCAAACTATTTTGGTAGTTTTGAACATCAGTGGCTACATCACTAAACATCTTTTTATTTAAGCCTCCTGATGTTTGCTTCTCTAGTTTGTTGATAGCATCATAGATAAGTTTTTGGTCTTCAAAAGTAGCATTCTTAAAGTCATCTGATTTAGCATACTCTTTTAGTCTTTCAAGTGTAGGCTTAAGCTGTTCTTCTAAAATAAAGCCAAGGTCACCCAAAACGGCCTGCCAGTCTATTTTTGCTTTAATAGCTGCTATATCAACAGAAGCTATATTTGATTGTTCTTCTTTGCGCAATCTGTCAGCTTCAAAAGTATTACCTTCTTTTTCGGCATCCTTTATCTTTTTAGCATACTCTTCAGCGATGGCTAACTTTTGTTGTTGGTAGCTTCCATATTCCTTGAGATACTCAACCTTTGACTTAAGTAGGGTGGCTAAAATCTCTTTTTCTCCATCTTCAGTAGCTTTAATCTTTTTCTCTTCAGCTAATTTCAATGAAGCAGCAAGAGTTTCCTGTTGGTCTGAACTTAGTTTTCCGTTTTGTGCAGCAAGCCATTCTTTTTCCTTTTGCTTTATAGTTGCTATCTCACGGTTATAGTCCAGCTCAATTTGCGCTAAACGTTTTGCACGTAAATTTTCTTCTAAGTCAATCAAGGATTGTGCATTCTTATCTTTTAACTCAAGTAGTTCTTTGGCTCTTTTTTCGGCCGCTTTGAGTTCTTTTTCGTCTGGATCTCCAGAAGGTGTAGAATAACTATTAGCTTTTATAACCGCATCTTTTAACCTAGAGTTTACATCGTCTAAGACTTTGGATAGCTCGTTTATTTCGGTCATACTAGAGTCAACATCAGAACCAACTCCCCAACCAAAAGAATCATGAGCTATTCCTTTTACACCCTGCCACAACATACCGAAGACATTTGCATCTCCACTAGTAACCTCTTGAACCCTTTTGTTACGCTCAGCAACAACTTCTGTTATTTTGTCTTCAATTTCAAGTTGTTTACGTTGTAAATGATCTACTTCAGCAGCAGCTCTTAACAGGTCAATTCTTTTGGCAACTTCCTTGTTTATATCTTCTTGAGAAACTTTCTCTTTACCTAGCATTCTTTGAAGTTCTGCCTGGGCTGTGTTTACTTCTTTTTGACTCCTTGTCTTATCATTCATGATTGACAATTGAGTTTGTAAGGCTTTTACCTCTTGTGTATCACCAACACTTTTAAGTTCTTTTTTATAATCAGAAAAAATGTTTCTAATCCTTTTGGCTTCACGATACATGTTGGTAAATGCTCCTATAATAGCGATTATAGCCGACACAATTAGAGCAGGAGCAAAGCTATTCCACATTGATTTTAAAGCTAAGCCTATTCTTTTTACTGTTCCTGATATCGTAGCAAATGCAGTAGCCCATACTCCTCTAGACTTTATCGCTGCTGCTTCTGCTGCTGCTACTTTAGCATTTTCATGTGCTTTGTTTACAGCAGCAGTTCTAGCACTTAGTGCTTGCTTGGCACTTTCTACTTGTTTAGCTAAGGATACTTGTTTTCTACCTGTTGCTTGTGCGTGTTGTAGCTTTAAATCTTCAAGCTTGTTGATAGCCTCAGCACGTGATGCAATGGCTGCTCTCATTTTATTATGAGCTGTGGTTGCATTCGCTATAATTTTCTTTCCTGTATTAGCATAGCCTGTATAAACCTTAGTAAGGCCTTTCGTAATGATAAACCCTATTGTAGCGATAAGACCAACGACTATATTTTGAATATTCTTAGAAGCACTTTGCAAAAGTGAGGTTAATCCATCGATGAGGGCCTTGTATTTATTCTGAAAACCAGAGGCTGAAACAATCTCTCCGAAAGTATTACTCAAACGGCTTAACGATGTTTCCAGGTTGTCAGTATCTACATTCGGAATAATCTCATTTAACGCATCAGCAAACTTAGGTAGTATATCAGCACTCATAACCTTACCACTACCGATAAGCTTTTCCATTTGCCCAATAGATACACCAAGAGCTTTTGCCATGGCCTGAATTGCGACTGGTAATTTCTCACCCATCTGTTTACGCAATTCTTCCATACTGATTTTTCCTTTACTCATCATCTGTGAGAGGGCCAACATTACGCCATCACCTTCAGAAGCACTCAAGGAAAAGGCTGAAATTGCACGAGATACAGATTCATAGATTTTCTTTTGCTCCTTCATAGGCATATTAGCCTGTGTTGCTGATGCGGTAAACTTGGCAAAGTTGCCAGTCAGCGCATTTATCTCTAAACCGTACTTCTTAGCTATGTCATTCAGGAAACGCATATTATCAACAAAGCCTCTTGTACCATCTGATACGTTTTTCAAGGCTGTAAGCACACGGCTTGTTTCTCTAGCTACATCTCTAAAACGACTAATTAACCCTGTTAAGCCCAAACCTCCTGCACCAAGTGCAGCTGCAAATGTTAGCACTTGCATCTGTATGGATCGCAAAGAGTTTTTAACCGTATTAGTTCCTTTCTTGAAGTTTTCGGTTAATAGATTGACTGCTATACTAAAACTTAATCTTTTTGACATGGCCTATAATTTTAATCCCTTGTTTAAAAAACTTACATACTCATCTTTGCTTTGCTCTATTTCTTCTTCAGTTAGAGCCTCATCATCCAATTCTTCCCAGGCAAATGATTGTATGTCTTCTGGCTTTGCACCCTTATTTAAGTGTGGTGATAAGCTTAAAAATGTCCATAAACGCTGTGTTGTTAGTTGATCTTTTATCTTTTTATCAGCTGCGTTTTGGAATAAAGATAAATCACATAGCTCCATTTCATTTAGCGCAAAGCTGGCATCTAGGCCATACATGATTAGTGTTGCTACAATGTCTTTGATGAATATCTTAGGTTGGGGTGTTTGCTCTTCTGTGGCTTTTTTAGACTTCTTCTTTTGTGGGGATTGAGTGAGGGTCTGAAATTGTGCCGTGATGGCTGTTTGATTCTGAAAGTCCTTAATCATCCGTTTGATTTCTCTTACCTTTAGCGTTTCTCTAAACTCTTTAAAAGAGGTCTGTTCACGGCTTGGACTACACACATAGAAGAGAGAAACAATTTCAGCTTCATCATTATAGTTGATCTCTGAAAATGTTTTCTGATTAAGTTGTTCCCATCTAATTACTGACTTAATAGTAAGCTTAATAATAGAGGGTGCTTTCCTAAAATGAACTTTGAATAATAAACCAATAAGAATTGCTAATATAAATCCCAATACACCTAATGCTATGTTCATAACTCCTTTTATTTATTAGCATTATTGGGGCTATTTGGTGGTAAAAGGACAAAAAAAGCCTATCCGAATAGTGGATAGGCTTCTCTTCTTACTTAAAACAATCTATTTATCTGAACCTTAAGAACCAGAAGGTTCTGCTGTTACAGTTCCTTCTTTTAATGCTCCTACACCTGCAAAGGATGCACTACATGTTGCAATGTCACCATCTGTTGATTTAACATCAAGAGAAGTAATCATAATTGTACCTGTCCAATGCGGCTTTGTTTTATCTAACTCGAATTCACCACCAGTTGCGGTTGGGTTAGTAACTTTTGCTTGGCCAAACACAAAAGGTAGTGTTTCTCCTTTAATCTGCTTATTGAGCAAAGAAGGAAAACTTTCTTGATCTTCTTTTTGTGTTAATAACGATTCACTCGTTATTCCAAAGCTTTTCTTTCCAGGCAAGGAGGTTTTCCAGTCGCCTTCTACCATCTTGTTACTCACATCAATCTCTTCAGTTGATACATTCATAGATGCATCTTTACCGTAAGCGATTGGCTTGTCATTAATGAACACAAATAGCTGACCTCTAAATATGTCAGTATTTGAATCATGTTTTACTGCTGCCATAATTTTAATTTTATTTATTCAACTTCAAATAATAATGTTTGGATGTATTTGGCATCCTCAAAATCTTCTGTAGAGTCAATGAGTTTAATACTCATATTGAGATCATGGTGAACACCTTCCAGGCATTCATTTATTTGATAAGCTAACTCTTGAGATTTATCATAAGACTCTGATATCGCAGTTATGTACACACGACATTGCTCCTTATAAATGCCCATCTTGGTGTATTCTTTAGAATACTGATCTCTTTGATAGATAATAAAGTCACCAACTGTATTTTTAGGTGCTACAATAGGAAATACACCACTGATATTCTTTGATATTTCGGGACTTTTCAGCAGTGCTGTTCTGATTCTAGTTGTAACTTTAAATTTACTTTCTGCGCTCATCTTCTATTGCTTATTTTGTCAACTGCTCGCTCTATTCCGATATATAGTTTATCAATGGCTGCTGGATAGTCCATAGCTTCCGTATCACTCCAAAACCGATTAGGCTTAACTAGACCGACTGATTTTTTACTCTTGGTTTTCCAATACCTCTCTTTTGTTCCTCTGTCAACTAAATGAGCATGAGGACCACTAGATTTAAAGCCTATTAAAACACCAGGCTTTTTCTTTTTAACCCTAACTATTAAACTCTTCAGTAAATTCCCAGTGACTCCACGGCTTCCACTCTTCATCCTTTTTCGCAACCTACTTCTACCTCTAGTAGCAAGTACTTTACCTGCTGCACTCAACCCACCTTTGATAGCCTTATCCTTTTCCAAGTTTTCTAAACTTCGAACTAGGTATGCTATCTCATCTTTATTGATTGGTTTTACTTTAATCATATTATCCATTGATGTAGGAGCATGTTATCAAATAAGAATTGTCTAGCTGAATATCCAAAAGGATCACTTTGTAAAACTTGTCATGATACTTAATACGGATATCTTCATTTAAGAAGGAATATTTACGAGTCTGGAAAACTAGCGTATTGCCAATAAACTCTTCACTTGCATTTATACCTTTACCAACTGAAGCTGATAGCTTCTTTCTAAAAGCTTTGATCTTGTAAGATTCTACGTAATCTCTAAACTTTTCACCAGTTTCATTTATAACTACTTGTGGTGTGTATATATGAATCGTTTCTCTTAGTAATCCTGCTCTCATTAGTATTTTTTAAAAGGTTGGAGTAAAAAGTGTAGGGTATAAGGTACTGGCTGTACATTGGTATAGGCCACGGCTTCACGATTAGCATAAAGCGTACCTGCAAAAATCAATATGGCTGCTACCAAAGCAGAATCAAGAAGACCTTCATCATTTAGAAAAACATCCAAGGGCTGGTTCAGCTCCTTTTCAATTCTACTTTCACTCGCATCAAGCAACATTTGCAGCTGCTTTTCATCACCAACTTCTAAATAATCTATTTCAAGGTGCTTCTGTAAATCTTCTACTTTGGTATATCTAGCCATATCTTTTTATTCTTTACTTATTCGCCTGCAGGGGCTTTATCTTTCAAAATACCGAATGCTTCTTTACGTAGTGGGAGCATATCGAACTCAGTATTCAGTGTAAATACAATACGGTCTTTATCAGCTTGTGTAAATGGATCAACAACAAAACGCATTGTTCCAAATTGGCCAACAAGCATATACGAGAATACACCAAACCCAAGAACGCCATCACCTATGAACTCAGTCATAAATACAGGGTATCCGTTGATCTTTCCATTCTCAATAACCATTAGTCCAGAGCCAGCATCGCGAGGTGTTGATTCCAATTCAGCATACTTAGTAGCCGAACACACATAAGCGGCTGTATCATCAAAGACAATACCTGTCGACATAACTTGACCCTTCAGTGCTAAAGCATCTTTCCAAGCATTACCTGTTGCTGTTAGTTCTGTTTTGGGCTCAACAAAACAGCCACCCTCTGTGCCAGCTTGTTTAGTTTGACTAAACATCCAAGAGTTGAGTGTTCGTGTTACACCCATGACCATTTGATTTACAACAATAGGCATTATGATTCCTGCACTTCTATTTTCGGCTTGATAGGTTACTGGAATTTTCAGAGACACACGTTTTGGAGAAGGTGTGATTTTATCGATGTTTATCTTGCTATCACTAATAGCTACATCTTCACCAACGATACTTGCTACTACTCCAGCCACAATCGGAAATTGCCAACTTCCTGACATTCCATATTGCATCTTTACACCCACTTTTCCTAGGATTAAACCTTTTTCAAGAGGTTCGATAATTGTTCCAATATTTAGTGGAGTTATGGCCCCAACAGAGCCACTATTTTGAACTTCACCAGCACGCAGTTCGATATTCATATCTTCATTGACCATGTGACGATACTCTTCAGGAACATTTCTTTTAGCAATACCATTAACGATTTCATCAAATGCTCTGGCATTGGTGAGTGTTGTGTTTTCTTCACCAGGTACAGAAATCGAATCTTGCAACAATCTAAGTTCAATTGATTGCTTTTCATTTTTTAGATCGTCCTTCTCCTTGTTTTCTTCTTCAGTTAAAGAACGCTTGTCTTTAGTTATTAGTATGTCCATTTCTGCGAAACGAGCATTAATAACTTTAAGACGATCTCTCATTTTGATTTTTTCTTTTCTAGTCATACAATTATTGGTTTAATTAAACTTTGTAATTCTTCTTTATCTCGTTTAAAGTTTTCATCTGGAGCCTCATCCTCAAAATAACTTTCAAGGCTTCTAGCTTGTACATCCGTACCAAAGAAAGCAGGATCACTAACTATCGAAATATCAAACATTCGTAGTATTTTGGCAACCTCTCTGTGTAGTGTACCATCTGCTTTACGCTCATATTTAATATTTCTATCAAGTGCGATATAGGCAAATGAACTACCAAATAGGTCTCCTCTTTTTACTAATTCTAGCACGGTATCACCATCAGCTGTATGAGGGGCTTCAAATCTGTATTTCACACCATAATCATCAACTGATAGTGTTAATGAGCCTTTGCCATTCACACTACGTGCTAATAGTCTTGATGAGTCATGTTCAGCCAAAGCCTTAATATCCCAGCCTTTTAGGTCTTCATTGGTTACAGCTCCACGCTTGATTACTTCTACAAAAAATCGTTTCTTAGACTTGTCGAATAAAACACGACTTTCTTTTTCAAATACCACGGCATAACCTTCAATGGTTCTACTTTCAGTATCTACTACTTGTGGCATTGCTCTTTCTTCGGAAAAGCTTCTTATTTCTTTGCTCATAGTTAAGTCCTTTTACTTATTAGCATTATTGCCTGTTTTTGGGGGTAAACTTTTTGAAGAGCTCCTGAATTTATCGGAATTTAGTGGGGCTAGATTCATAGACATCATCACATCATCACCCCCTTCTACTGGTAATTGACCTTTGCGAGCGCGCCAATGATTGGGTGTGTAAACTCCGTTTTGTATCGTTTTCTCGATATATGATGCTTCTTGATCTAATGATGTGGTAAGAAGAGACTCAACATTATATTCTACCTTGTGCTTAAAAGCTAACTCTCTAGGAATAAGCTTTGCATTGAGTTCACTTTCAATATGCTTTAATAAAGGGTGCAACGTGTCGGTGAGAAACATCTCATTACTCATCGCACTGGCTTTGTAGTTTTGGCTTTGGCCTGCAAATACTTTATCAGGGTGCACTCCGAAAAAACGACATATCTCAAGGACTCCAAACTTTCTTGTATCTAATAATTGTAGGTCAGTAGCAGACATGGATAGTTGATGAAATGAGGCTTGACCAGGTATTGATATTATCTTTTTACCGCTATTTATTTCTTTCGTAACTCTACTATTAATTGAGTTTAGTTGTTCGGTTTGAAGCTCACCAAAGCCTTTAGTTCCTGCTTCTCCATTACCTGATAATAATCCATACAGCGTATTACCTTTTTTGAAAGAATCTAATGATCGACTATCTGCATTCGCTGTTATTCCTAATGTACGTGCAGCTGCACTTATAGTGCTTTGGCCTATGTACCCACCATCTAAAGACATATTGCGTAAATGAATAATTTCATCAGCTTCAAAGTTGCCGTGTACATGATTAATAGAGTCATTTATTTCGTAGGTATTGCTCAATTGATCATAGGTGCAAGCATACTTATTAATCAAGATGAGTTCGCACAAATCAGTACCAACATATCGAGGATAGATATAAGCATTACCGAACATTCGCATTTGAATGACTGCATTTTTCCACATGTCATAACTAGACTGCCTATCATTGGCTTTGATTTGAAGTAAGTAGCTCAATACGGGGTCTTCAATCGCTTGAAACACTCCTTCACTTTTTACTTTGTACTGGAGTGGTAAACTTGCTATACTGCCTGAAAGTATCTCTAAGCAACGATAGACAGTAGCCAGCTTCATGGCTAGTGTTGGATTGCTTATCTCCATATTACTATCAAAGATTCCAAACTCGGATACTGTTTGCCCTGCGTGAGGGATATCTTCAGTATCTGCACTTCGTTTCCAGAATTGATACCATTTTTTATTCATCTCTCGTAATTATTAAATAGGTGAAAGTTCATTGTATTTGTAATAGTGCAATCGATCTTATCGTTTGCTGTTTTTTTGATAGGCTTTCGATTGCCAAGCCTATCTTCGTCGATCATAGCATTGCCGAAACAATACCAGATTATAGGGTTGTTGTTAAATGTGATACTTTCGGTTTTTATCGCATATTCGATTGACTCAACGGGACTAGTAAATGCTCCGTACGTTTGCTTAACTGGTTCTATATTGTCTTTACCACCCAATGCTATAATTGTGTTTACAAATTCAGCAGCCTTATAGGGATCATAACCTATTTTCAATATTTTCAGATTTGCTCCACGTCTCATAATGTCATTGGCAATCAATTTATAATCGATTACGTTTCCTGGTATAGCAATCAAATGGCCCTCATCAACCCATTTTTGGTAGAGTTCCTTATTAGTGTGGTTATAGATCGTTTCTTCGGGTAAATAAAATTCGTTGTGCGAGAAGAAGGTCCTGGTATCTTCGTTATATATTGTATATGTGACTGTACTAAAGTCGTCAAAGACAGAAAGGTCAACTGATACCATGCAAGGGTATTTATTGTCAATATTATCAATTGTGATGTTTCGTGCCAATGCTTGAATTTCATCTTGGGTAAACCATACCTGAGCCGTATTTTGGACGAATATGTTTAACATTTTTGTTCTAAAGGTCAACATATCAGCACTTGTCAGTAATGCTTTTTTATATTCAGCTTCATAAAAATCACTTTGAACTGTTATCCCAAAATGTGGTTGCACCTTTCTCCATGTTAAAGGATCATCTTCAGCATCATCTACATCTGGTTCAAAAATGTGAGCGAAAATAGAATCATTATCAATTTCACCTCTAAGAATACTTTTATATGCATCAATCATTTCTATACAAGGTGTGTTTAGCTTTTCTGCAGCTGTTGTAATCGTTATGGTTAAAGGGTTTTCTCTAGCTCCCATTGATGAGGTAAGAACGTTCTTTAATGCTGCACTATCTGCTTGAGAGTATTCATCAACTATTACTGTTGATGCGTTGAGTCCATCTAATTTATCAGGAGCTGAAGCCAAACACTCTACAAAAGATGGCCTACCTTTTCGAAGGTTATTAACAATCTCTCTATTTATTTTAAAGTGCTTTAAGCGTCTGTCATGTGCTTTAAGAATGCCTTTAATTACCTTGAAACATATTTGAGCCTGTTTATAACTGTTTGCAGCGACATAAGCTTGTGCCTGTTTGTCTCCAAATAGCAAGTCGTAAATTGCTACAGCAGCGACGGAGGTAGTTTTAGAAAACTTTCTTGGAACAAATAAAAGAGCATCTCTAGTTAGTCTTTTCCCATCTGCTCGATAGAAACCAAATATATTCGCAAACTGAAATAGTTGTACTGGAGTTAGCTTATAATAAGTCAGCCCTTTTGTACCCTGAAATTTTAGCTTCTCATAAAAAATAGTAAACTTCTTTACTTCAACTGATCGGAATTCATACTTGTCAAGGAAAGAGAAAAAACGCAGTACAGAGAGTTGTTCATATAGATTATGACCTTCAGGATTGTTGATTACTTCAAGAACATAGATATCCAATCGCTTATCCGTCTTTCGTAAATTGTAGGACAAAACATCTATTTCTTTAAGGTCCTGAGATACCTTTTTCTTTAGTGCCTTAAGTTCTTCTTTATCTATAGTCATTCTTTAATTGATTCGATCTCCTTATACATATCATCCAGCTCATCACCATTGACTCCAGTAACAGAGTCAAGTGTAAGCCTCAACTCTCGAAGCTGCTTTCTCACTTGTTCGATATATTCGATTTGCATTTTGTAGAGTGGATTGGCAACAGTGCGTTCGTTACCTTCTCTTGATTTTTCAACCAAAGTAGGCTGGCTCATCAATAACCTCTCAGATGAGATTTCATAAAGTGATTGTATAGATATAGCCGTAGTTTCAATCAAGGTGTCCAAACCTTCACTGTAACTATGCTGTTCTTCTAAAGCTTTTTTTAATCGCTTTTTGATTGTATTTAAACTTGTTATTTTCTTTGCCATCCATTCTACGCTTTACTCTATGGCATTATTTGCAGTTTTTGGGGGTAAAAAAGTATACCCCCCAGAGATTTATTCTCTTCGTGAATGTAAAGACTGGCAGGGGTGGGTTTGAGTAAAGGAAGGGGGCCTTCAAAAAATTGAGGCCCCCCTTCTGGAGTGATGGAGTGAGTAGCTTACTTTGGTTGAGTGAGTAAGTGGTGTAGTACTAATGACTAACTCGTTTTGATGAATAGTATTAAGCACAAAAAAAGGAGGCTTTAACCTCCTTCTATTTCAAATGTAGACACCCTCTCATAAAGTGTGTAAGTTAAAATGATGGGCTTGGGTAACAACTTTACCTGAGCCGTTGTTTTATAATAAAAAACTTAGACATGTATGAAAACAGAAGATTTAATCCCCGATGAGTTCTTTAAACAGTTCAAAACAGGTGAAGAACTAAACAACTTCCTTAAGTCCATTCAAAAGCGAGG
>NZ_AQWS01000034.1 GCF_000375405.1 Bacteroides propionicifaciens DSM 19291 = JCM 14649
AGGGACTGGGGCATAATTTTAAATCAGTTCCTAATTATTTACAAAGAAAGGGTTAGGTTATAATAATAACCCAACCCAAGCTTGATTTACTTACACACTTCCTGAGACAGTGTCAAAGCATCCAATCCAATTATTATAACATAGTACAGTTCTTTAACAACCGTTCTACAAATGCATCAGCTGAAAGCTTCAATGCTAAAATAAAATCTTTTAGAGCTAGTTTAAGAGGAGTAAGAGATGTAAACTTCTTTATTTATCGCTTGACTAAAATCTATTGCTTGATATGCAAATCCCACAGCTTTTCGGTATGATCCTAGATTTTGATTATTATAACTAGAGCTAAAAATTAAGCGCATAGTAGTCCAATAAGGAAAACAGTGCGCTTAATTTAAGTTAAGGTTTTTAGCTAGTATATAATATAAATTATATTCTATTTGATATGCAATGATAGTCATTCTCACTAAATCAATTGCTTAAATAACATGATAGTTGTGTTGTCATGGCCAGAATAAGGACTATTATATCCTTAATTTTTCAATAAGGTTACAAAAGAAGAGCTCCACGATATTAATAAATATTGTGGAGCTCTTCTTTTGTAAAATAATATACTACGATTACATTTTCTTGTGCTCTGGTAGCAGACGACTAGCATTCTTGGCTTTAACCATATCAATAAGTTTAATCTTATTGATCATGGAGAGATGCACCTCTTTATCACCACCTTCTTTAAAGTACCACTGATAAAATCGAACAGGGTTTTCATTGAATACGTGGCCGGCCATTACTGGCTCAGAGTAATTCGGAAAGGGTATAAGCTTCTTTAGACCTAGTTTACGAGTCAAATACTCGGGGTATCTATGTAGTTTTGAGGTCAGGATAGCATAGGTTTCGTTATCAACACGAAGTTTATAGCGAATCTTCACACGATCTAATGAAACTGGATCTTCAGCCAGCCATTTGTTAATTGAACGAGTCTGCATTTCATAGTCATCAAGTTTATCTAAATCCCAAACAAGTACTAACTGATCGTTCTTAAAGGGGAGCGTCATATTTGAGTCTCCATTAAAGAACTTTTCTTCTTC
Source organism: Bacteroides propionicifaciens DSM 19291 = JCM 14649 (assembly GCF_000375405.1). Classification (GTDB taxonomy): domain Bacteria; phylum Bacteroidota; class Bacteroidia; order Bacteroidales; family Bacteroidaceae; genus Bacteroides_E; species Bacteroides_E propionicifaciens. Next base: position 1,083 of record NZ_AQWS01000034.1, read on the forward strand.
GGGCAAGAAAAGACTAGCCAAGTGATTGGATTTGGGCTCACGGCCTCCATTATCTTTCTTTGCTTGCTCAGCCAATTCAATACTCTTATCAATAAAAAACTGATTTAAATCGGTTGCTTTATTATCTAATTCTGTTTTGGGGTACTTCTTAAATAGTTCTTCATTACTAGCTCCTAAGAAGAAATCCTCAATATAATTCCAGCGTGTATCGGAGTCGAAAGTAGAGGTAAAGAAGTGATCAAAGATATCATTACTTATATGATGTCTGTTTAGGGTCTTCTCAAGTAAGCCGTTTGCATAGGACGTCTCTTGTTGTGCATCAATAGCAATACGTTCAGGATCATTCAGACGTATAAAGAGTTGAGACTTATCACTACCAACCGATTCATAAGAACCTAGTTCGAGAAGCTCTAAGTAGTAGCCTAGCATATTAAAGAAATAGATTTGGTTACCTGTAGACGATAAATATCTAAAGCTATGGTGATCATCGCCAAGGAACAAAATCTCGAATTTACTAATTAGATTTGTAAACTCAGTTCTATAATAGTCATTATGAACGGTATAATGTCGGATACCTTGAATAAAGTTGGCCTGCAGGAACTTATCCTTTTCGTTCATGTAGTGTCCACTGGTCGTACCAATATAGTTACCTATAATAAATTTGCTTAGCTTGAGTGCTAACTCATTATCGGTAATAAATCCGTTGATGGCCTTCACAAAGTCTTCTTCAATTAAGCTAACTCCCTTCATGCTATCAAGTGCCTCGGCAAGAGTCTCAAGAGTTGATTTCATCAACTCAAGGCTTTGGCTAGGGGATTGTGCTTGTGTAAGTTGATATGAAATCTTAATTTGAGGGACAACCTTAACACCATCAGCCATAAACAACTGATTCGCATAGAATTTGCGACTAACTTCTTCGTAGCTGCTACTTGCGTAATGGGCACTCCATACTTTGTCTAGGTCAATCTCAAGGAAAGTGAAGTCGGACTGAACATCGTAGGGTAGTATAGAGATAGCTTTGTCGTATTTTTTAAGTAAACCTTCGACCTCTACCGTAGCTACCTTAGCAAATACGTTGAGGAATAGTTTTTTAGGGCGTGCTGTTAAGACATGGAAGCCATACTTACTAAAGTAATCTTTTTCAATCATCATCAGTGCAGCCAAAACTTTTTGGTCCATGTCCTGACTATTATTGAAGATATGTGCAAAGTCGTCAACCGAAATCAACATATTCTTTTTCTGATTCCATTTGTATAACAAGTGAATCTTAAGTAAAACTTCTTTAAGATGATGCGGAGCTAAAGAAGATATGTTGTGAAGTAGGTTTGAGAAATATTTATCCTGCTCGTTATAATTGATTGCAGCAAAACCATGAATGTCTCTATGACGAGCTGCACGACCAATCTCTTGGATATAATCGGGCATGCTACTAGAAGGCGAGTGGTGATAAATTAACTCGATATCATCCACATCGACCCCCATACCGAAGGCCTTGGTTGCAACCATTATACGTTTTGTTCCACGCTCAAACTGCTCATAATTTTCTTGCTTAACATCGGCATGAAGTCGTCCGTGATAAAAAGCAGCTTCATCGATACCATTACGACTCAATGCACGCTCGACACGTTCAGTTTGCTTTGTGAAAGGTGTATATATAAGAGTTTTAAATTTCGTGTCGGTAGCAATTGTCTGAGCAAAATCAATAGTTTGAAGCTCTTTGTTATCGATGAACTTATCGTCGAATCGATCATAATTGCTAATGACAAAAGAGATGTTTTCACGCTTAACACTACCGATATAACGGTGTGCATTTTTAAGACATAAACTGTCTAGCGTATCAAAAACCATATCGTTGTCGCCACCAAAAACCGCAGTAGCAGTTACCGCGATAATAGGAAAATTATATTTGGGATTCTGACGCATTCTTTGCAAATGGGTACCTAAGAACCAGTAGTCTACACGGAAGTCACGTCCCCAAGTTGTGATAAGGTGAGCTTCATCAATAACAAGAAGTCCCAGGTTACGTTCCCCGATAAAGAACGAAATATCATAAGCTAGTAAAAGCTCAGGAGAAAGATACAGAATATCTATTTTGCCTGCTTTACACTGCTCAATCACTTTATCTCGGTCTTGTAGGCTAAGCTCACTGTTTAGGTAAGCCACTTTTTTGAACTTACGTTTATCCACAATAGCCTGTACCTGATCTTTCATCAGAGCAATAAGAGGAGTAACCACAATAGTTACATCGCCTAGTTCTGCAATATGGAAAGCTGGTAACTGGAAAAGTAATGATTTACCAGCACCAGTAGGGGCAGTTAAAAAGAGATCTCTATACTCTTTTTGATCTACTGAGTTGTGGTATTCATCAATGATAGTTTGTACAATTTCTCCCTGAGAAAGGTCTTGCAGCTCTTTAGAAGCTGTAGGATTTTTAAATATCTTAAAAGTTTTAAACCCAGGATGTTCTTTTCCAGTCCAATATTTATGGTATAATTCTTCAGTTTCTTTGCTAAATGGAGCCTCTTTATAGGCCAAGTCACTCGTACAAAGAACTAATTCCACATCATTAGCAGCAAGTACTTGATTAATTAGAGGTAGTTTGTCTCTAAGACTTGTGGTTAGTGGATCTTGAAGCTCAATATTAACACCAAACTTGGTGTTCTTAATTTTTCCTGCTAGACACTCATTAATAAGAATATCTATAGCGTAAGGGTCAGATAAATCTAACTTTTCTATTTCTTGATCGGTTGACTCTACTAGAGGCAGAAGATCAGTAAAAACAGGTACAACTTTAACTGCATCTGTTAGTGTGCTATCACCAGCCACGTAATAATATTTGCTATTAATATCAAACTGTTCTGCTTGGTAAGCAGGCAATTTGTTTGGACGAGCTTCTATATTTTGTTCTAGACTAGCTACAGGTTCGCAATACTCTTTTTTAAGTATAGGAAAAACACGTCTTAAGTTATCTTCAATTACAACAACACGATTGAGTGCCTCGTTGTCTAGTTTGTCTTTAAGGTAAGAAAACTGAGCAAAAGAGAGTATACAAAGAGGTGATGAAGCTATAGTTGCAAGATTTTGGGAGATCCACTTTGCCGAGAAACTTGTTTCTCCAGCATTTAGATAAAATGTCTTTTGATCAACTACTTGAGTCGGATCGAGTGTGTCTAGAATCTTAGCAGGGAATCCCTTTAATACTAAAATGGAATTTCCGTTAGTAGTAATTGCTTGATTTATAGCTTTAAGAAAGCTATCCTGATAAAAGGATAAAACTTTTTTCATAAATGTTTATTTGGATTTCTGTGTTGATAACTAAGCAGATCGAGGCGGCACAACCGATGTAGCATATGCTGCTTCAAATCTAGGTAATCGCAAAGGTACGAAAAATAAATGATTCTTTTGTAGAACAAAATATAGCCTTACAAAGTACTTAATGTAAATTTGAAGGTGTTGAACAAGCTAAATATTATATAAACAAGAAAGACTAAAATCCTATATGAGGATATTAGTCTTTCTTGTTTATATATTCAAATTAATAAAGTTATTCTATTTTACAACTTCTTGAAGCCATTTTTCAAGCTCTGAGGTCCATTCTTTTTTATATTTAAAACTATCTTTATAAGCCCATCCATGTCCACCAGTAGGGTAAGCAAAAAGAGCAACACTAACTTTCTTCTTTAAAAGTGCTAAATAGTAGAAAATACTATTCTGAGCAGGAACAACCGTATCATCAGTCGATAGTGTAATAAAAGCAGGAGGAGTATCACGAGTCACCTGTTTATCGCAAGAGTATAGATTAACAAGCTCTGTAGATGGGTTCTTACCTAAAAACTCATCTCGCGATACCTTATGGGTAAATTTTTCGTTCATGGTAATTACAGGATAAAGCAAAATCTGAAAATCAGGCCGCGCAGCTCTTGTTTTGAATAGGGTAGACTGTGTTGCTGCTAAATGACCTCCAGCCGAAGCACCCATCAGACCTATTTTATTTGGTTTAATTTTCCATGAAGCAGCATTTTTGCGAGTTGTAAGAATTGCTTGCTCCACATCAGAAAGTGGTACAAGATAATTTCCTTTAGGTAAACGGTAATCTAGAACAATATAAGTTATTCCCATGTCATTAAACCAAGAGGCCATATCATGTCCTTCGAGTTGAGTCGATACGGAAGAATAACCTCCTCCAGGACAACTTATCACGGCTTTACCATTTGGATTGTTTGCATGATATATAGTAAGAGTAGGAGAAAATTTAATTTTAGATTTCTCTGCAGTATTTACATAAGGAGTAGAGTTACTCCACAAGGGGAGTACTTCTTTATTTTGAGCAAATGAATTAACACTTAGCATCATCAAAGCAATAAGTAGATATTTGAATTTGTATCTCATTCTTGGTATTTGTTAAAATTAGTCCTGACCTTAATTTACCTAATAATTTTCTAGAATTACAAGTTAAAGGTAGTGAAATTATAGGGTTTTGAAATAGTAGATAAGATAATTAGTTTGTTTTATATCGTATTAACTTCGAATCTTCACACGACTTACTGATTTAATAACTCGGACTTACTCGCTGCATACAAAGGAGTAAGTCATTTTATAGCTTAAAGCTAGATTGAGTAGTATTTATAGCATTATTGGTCAGCCTTTGATTTAATAGAGATTGGAATCAATACTTTAAAGTTTATACTATATGCCGTGTTATATATTGATAATTAATGCATTATAAGCATAATTAGCTATGACTAACCCTTCAATTTTCGATTCTTTTTTATCTATTGAGGAGTTGGACAGATATATTTAAATTTTACGAGGTTAATATAGTGGATTCTTATGTGAGGTGAGGATTAAATACACACTACTTAACATAATATAAATTATACACAAAAGGGGGCTTTAATAATGAAAGGGGATTTGATAAATAAAAAGCAAATAAGAGCTACTTGCTAGATGAGACATCAAAGCTAATAAAAATTATGATGCGCTATTAGATAATATAGTGATGCAGGTTAATCATATAAAATAAAAAACTCCTGAAGTAATTTAATACCATCAGGAGTTTTTCGATCAGTTTAATATTTTGTTACTGCTTATACATTAATAATTAATAATGGTGTATCGCTGTGGAATACCATTTTACGCGCAATGCTAGGGTTAAACAGTCTAGCAAAAATATTTCTACGGTAACTACTCAGACAAATAACATCAACGCGATGTTCGGTAATGAATCCCGAAATAGCATCTGCAAAATCTTCGTCTTCTTTTATAATTTGATAGTCGACCTTAATGTCTTTATATTTATTGAGGATATACTCTTTAATTCCTCCCAATTCAATTTGGTCCCACTCATTATGACCATCAGATATATGTACAAGCGATATATCTGGATTATTTAGTGGAAAATCATTTTGAAGTAGCTTATCCAAGGCTATTAAGTCTCGATTATCGAAATCAGTAAGAAATGCGATTTTCTTAATCTTGTCAAAAGTATGATAAGGGATATTCTCGGGTATGGCAAATACTGTTGTACGACAGCGATCTATAACCTCAGCTGTAACACTACCAATAAGATCTATCTTCTTTTGGTTGCTGCCACGAGTACCCATAATAACAAGATTTACACGGTGTTTACGTGCATATCGAACAATTTCCTCCTCAGGAATACCTTCACGCAATTTTTTATCGTAATCAATCTTTGGAAACTCACCAGTAGCTATTTTTGATTCAATTTGATTGGTTAGCTGCTCAAGTTTTTCTTTTACTTGCTTGTGGATTATGTGAGTTTCGCGATCAAATCCTTGTTTTTGATAGTTAAATATATCCCCATTGGGCAAAGATGCAGCATAGATTGGAGTGAAATAAACATGGAGTATGACTAATTTAGCATTCATACTTTTTGCAATATTAAACCCAAACTCGCATGCTTTCATTGAGTATTCTGAAAAATCAACGGGAAGAAGGATTATATTTTCTTTTTTAGCATGTTCGTTCTTTTCGTTAATTAAATCATCATTTAGCCAAGAAGCTTTCTCGGTTATTTCAAGTGCTTTATTAAGGTCACCTTCATTAATCATTAACTTTACAGCAGCGTTGATGGTTGGTGTTATTTGGTTCACATTTAGAAGAACTGCCTCAATACCTTCATCTCGCAGTACTGTCTGAAGTATTTGAGCTTTTGTAAAGGTTAATATGGCAAGAGTTACCAATTTGTCTTGCTTATTGTCATCTCCGTTTTTTTGCATATGATTATACTTTTAAGTTTTAAAACAACAAATCCCAATTGATTTTCAACCGGGATAATTTAGTTAACTACGCAAGAGTCATTCACTTCGCTTAGAATATCCATGGCTTTGTCTAGAACAGTTGTATCATCAAGAACAACTAGTCCCCCATCAGGTCCTGGTTCTATGTGGTAGCCTACACTTGAGCCTTCGCTGTAGTTCTCTCCACCAAAGAAATTTCTAACCGTGCTGACATTAATATTTAGCTCGTCAGCTATTCTATGCATGCTTCCATCTGGCAAAGAATCTTTAATCCTTCTTAACTCATTAAATGTAATTGTTTTCATAATCGCGGAGTTTATTAAGGTTAGTAAATTATGTTCTATCTACTATATAAACATAATAATAAAACAATATTATTCAAATTAATTTTGACACTATTTTGCTACAATAATATTATGTATGTAAATAGAAAGGGTTTGTATCACTTATAATACAAACCCTTTTTAATAGTAAAATGTTCTCTATTTATTTTAAATAACCTCTATAACCTCTGTTGGGATCCAACCAACTTGTCCATTCTCAAGTTCTATTTCTTTCCAGCTGGTCATAGAACCGTCTTTTATGTTTACTTTTTTCCCTTCATGTATTACAAAGAGTGAGGTTCCTGTCTCGCTTGGCGTGCTACGCACAGTTACGCTTGGTTCTAAAACGATAGCCGTGTTCTTACTTAGAATTTTATTTCGTTGGTACGAAGCACAATAATTAGTTATAGGGACTAATATTAATGCGCAAAGTCCAAACACGAAACTAGTTTTCTTTATAGTAGATTTCTTTGAAAACACAAACAATGAGAGCCCCACAAGAAAGATTATAAACACAATAACACTGAATATTGCCCATTGATCAGAACTCATCAAGTTAACGATGCTTTTGCCCCAAGAGATAATGAATATCTCTGAACTATACTCGTCTTTATCAACCTTTTTAGCCGAAGCTATATCGAGATTAGTATTGTAATCACTGTTGTTGGGTGAAAGAAGTACAGCTCTTTCATAGTTTAGAATTGCCCTAGCAATATCTCCTGCTTTATAATAGCTATTTCCTAAATTATAATAGATTTCGGCCGAAACTCCTTTCTTCAAGAGATTTTCATATATGCTAATAGCTGTTGCGTAATCTTCTTTTATATATGCACTATCGGCATCAGCCTTAGATACATTTTGGATTTGAGTTAAAACCTCAGCCTGTTGATTGCTAATAATAGAATCGGATGCAACCTGATTCTCGGTTTGAGCCATCAATGTGGCGGAGAACAAGATTAGAAGGCTAAATAATATACTTATTTTTTTCATTGCTATGATTCTAATTAATTTTGATACTGTTTTCAATTCTACCAATAATCTCTGTAGCATCTTGTAGGATTTTATCCATAGCTTGATCGTCCTCACCAGGAGCAAACTTAGCAAACTCACACTCGTTTAAGGTACGTATAAAGTCTGCTGTCAAGTCTGGACTTACACCAGAGTTATTAAGTTCTTCTTCAATATTATCTTTAGATAATTTAGACAAGGGTATGGTGAGCTTATCGCTAATATAACCCCATAAACCACGAAGAACTTCATTATAGAACAACTCCTTACTACCAGAATGTAATAGTTTAGCTGCACTCTTCATGCGTGATTTTGCTACCTTATTAGCCTTTTTAGTCTTAACAAAAGCTGTATTGCTATATTGCTTAACTCGCTTAGAGTAAATTATTAAGAACACTAAAAACACAAGAGAAGGAATGATAAACAACAGTCTATAACCCCATGAGCCGTAAAAGAACTGCTCTCTTGGGTATAATTCAACATCATTCATTTTTATGAAACGAATGTCTTCTGCTAGTATCTTAAGTTCTTCTTGATTAGTATAGTTACCTACAACAGCACCAGTACCATTTCCTGCGCCTTCACCTTTAGTTACCTTGAGGCTGAACTCTTGTGTGGTTAGGGTTTTGTATGATTTGGACTTCAGATCAAAATAGCTAAACTTAATCGGTTCTATCTTAAAATTCCCCTCATGTCTTGGTATTGCTAGGTATTCAATGACACGATTGCCACTTAAACCATTAGCTGTTATCCTAAACTGATCTTCAACTTTAGGATCGTATATCTCGAAGTCAGAAGGGAAGTTAACTTCTGGGTTAGAAATTAATTTTATATTTCCTGTGCCTGATAGGACTAACTTAATGGTTATAGCTTCATTAGCCTTAACCTCTTGCGTATTGATAGATGCACTTAGATTAAAGTTACCTACAGCACCAGAGAAGTCTAGAGGCTTACCCGAGGGTAAACTACTTACATCAACAGTTATATTGGGTGAGCTGATGTTTTTTCGTACAGTATTGCTGGTACGCATATTAAAAAATGCATCAAAAGGATCATCAATTTCCATTGGTTGTTCTACAGAAACCTCGTATTGAGCAGGTTCAATGGTCAGTTTACCCGAGCGTTGTGGATATAAAACAACTTGCTGAAGCACTGCAGTACGATAGTTTCGACCTTTATAGTTCTCAAGATCCCAACGATCACTATTAGATAGATCTAGCTCTTGGGAGTGAAATCCACTAAAGTCAGGAATCTTAACTGGACGAATACTAGATACACTAACCGAAGCAACATATAACTTATAGGTAAGCAAAACAGCTTCTTGCTCAAACACCTTAGTTTTTGAAAGGTTGCCAACCAGAAATAAGTCACTAGATGAGATTTGACCTCCACGAGCGTTACTTCGGCTTGAACCCTGTTGTTGATTGCTATTGCCTGATTTATCTTTAGGCAGAACCTTAATACTTAGAGAGTTTGATGTGAACGATTTCCCTTTAATGGTTACTGAAGCACCAGGAAGTGTAAAAGTTCCCTCCTTCTTAGGCATAAGAATATAGGTGTAAGTCATATTATTAACATGACTTGTCTTACCATTTACAATTGAAGTATACGATTGCACCGATCGACTCGGCCCAATTAAGACATCAAAATTATCGAATGAGGGTGCTCTAAAGTCATTTACCTGATTGGTATTGACCGTATATGCAACTTCAAACTGACTCTCCATTTCTACCGAGCTTGGCGCCTTAGCCGTAAATGTGATTTCATCAGCAGCGTAGAGCTGATGTCCACTAAAAAGAAATATAAATAGCAGAAGCCCTAAGGCTTTTGACTTTTGGATCACCTTTATCATTATTAATAATCTGTATTTTAATTAGGATTCAAACCAATTTATAAATTACCACTCTTTCTCAAGTTTGTTTTTGCCTTTAAGCACTTGTTGCTGTTGCACCTTTTCTTGAGTCTTCTTTTCTTCTCTCAAAATAGCTTGTAACATCTGCTCTGCAGCATCTTTGGATAACTCTTGCGAGTTTTTACCTCCTTGGTTTTGGTTTTGATCTTGCTGATCTTTGTTATCCTTGTTTTCGTTGTTTTGATTCTGATTCTGTTGTTGCTGATCTTGTTCTTTGTTCTGCTCGTCTTGATTCTGATCTTGCTCCTTATCCTTTTGCTCTTGATCATCTTTACCTTCTTGGTCTTGATCTTGACTTTCTTGCTGTTTCATAACCAGAGCAAGGTTGTAGCGTGTCTCATCGTCTTTGGGGTTATTTCGCAATGCTTCTTTATAAGCTTCAATCGCTTTATCATATTGTTGATCGGCCTGAAAAATGACTCCCATATTGTGGAGTGCTTGAGCTTTACTACCCTTATCAGTTTCAACATCAGCTGCTCTAGCAAATTCTTGAATGGCTTCTTGATATTTACTCTGATTAAGTAGAGCATTACCTAAATTATAGTATGATATTCCCACCTCATTGGTTGGAGTGGCATCAATAGCTTTGCGATAAGCTACCTCAGCATCAATAAAAAGGCTGTCTTTATAAGCAGTATTACCTTTTCTAACTAACTGTCGGACTTCTTTTTGAGCGAAGAGTGAACAGCTAAGGCCAAGCCCTATAAAGACTAAAATTGTATGTTTCATCTTCATAATTCTCATTTAAATAGCTTGTTGAAATTCTCAAATAAAGGATTACGTTTATTTGTAATGAGTACTTCTGAGATTAACAAGATAAATAGTATCCACGCAATAACATGAAACTGTTCATCGTACTCCTTGTAAACTTTACTCTCAATTTTAGCTTTAGTAAGTTTGTTTATTTCTTCAGTAATCGCTTTTTGTGCTGAATTGGTGTTATCTACACGAACATATATACCGTGACCTGCTTTAGCCATTTGCTGAGCCATTTCTTCGTTAAGCTTGGTCACAACAACATTACCTTCACGATCTTTTATATATTCATTACTATTTTCTGTAACAGGTACTGGTGAACCTTCGAGCGAACCAACGCCCATAACATTGACTTGAATTCCTTTAGCTACAGCATTTTGGATAGCTTCAATAGCTCCTGGCTCGTGATCTTCACCATCAGTAATTAAAATAATAGACTTTCCTACTCCTTCTTGAGAGGTGAAGCTTCGGACGGCTAAATCAATTGCTTTAGCTATTGCTGTTCCTTGACGTTCAATTAGGTCAGGAGAAATACTCGATAGGAACATCTTAGCCGATATAAAATCGTTTGTTATCGGTAATTGGGTAAATGCATCTCCTGCAAATAAGATTAATCCTACTTTATCATTATGTAGTTCATCAACAAGTTTGGATATTAGGAGCTTAGACTTTGCAAGCCTGCTAGGTGAAACATCCTTAGCTAACATTGAGTTTGATATATCAAGTGCAATAATAACTTCAATCCCTTGTTTTTCTACTGTATCAAGCTTAGTTCCAAATTGCGGTCTAGCCAATAGAACTGAAAAGAGTCCAATACAAGTAAAAAGAATCCAAAACTTAAAACTTGGCCTAACACGCGAAGCTGTTGGCATCAGATGAGCCAATAAGTCTGGATCGCCAAAAGCCTTAATATTTCTCTTTTTTATGTAGATACTATATATATGTAACCCTACCAAAAGTGGCAGTAGGATTAGTAAATATAAGTATGCTGGATCTTGAAATCGAAACATATATTTCTTTCTATTTATGTACGTTTAACAATTAAGGTAACTTACGTAAAACTGTTTGTCTTAACAAAACATCAAGTAATACTAATAAGAATGCTGCTAAAGCATACTTTAAGTATTCTTCTTGACGTCTGCTAAACTCTTTTACGTTAAGCTTCGTTTTTTCGAGTTTATCAATCTCTTGGTAAATTCCTTCAAGACTTTCATTGTCAGTAGCTCTAAAATATTCACCATCTGTTATACGAGCAATATCTTTAAGGGTTGGCTCATCGACATCTACTTCAACTTGGATTCGTTGTATTGCACCAGACATCGTCTGAATTGGGTATGGAGCAGTGCCTTGTGTACCTATACCAATGGTATATACTCGAATGCCGTAGGTTTTGGCTATTTCGGCAGAGGTCAAGGGAGAAATATCTCCAGCATTATTAGCACCATCTGTAAGCAAAATAACCACCTTCGATTTGGCTTGACTATCCTTTAGCCGAGCTACAGCATTAGAAATTCCCATTCCAATGGCAGTACCATCATCTATTACGCCTGTGCGAATATTCTCAAATAAGTTTAACAATGCAGTATGATCAATGGTCAATGGACATTGAGTGAAGCTTTCTCCAGCAAATAGTGTTATACCAATATTGTCATTGGGACGGTCGTTAATAAACTTAGCAGCAACATCTTTAGCGGCTTCCAGTCTATTGGGTAATAAATCTTCGGCAAGCATACTCCCCGAAACGTCAATAGCCATCATAATATCGATACCCTCAACTTCTGAACTTTGCCAATTATCAGTAGATTGTGGCCGAGCTAGTACTATTATTAGTAGAGCCAAGGCGGCCATTCTCAAGATAAAGGGTAGATGAAGAAGATAGATACGAAAGCTCTTTCGGACTTTATCGTAATCGTGGGTATCTGACACCTGTAAAGATGGATCTATCTGTTGATGTCTCATTACATACCATATAATGATAGGTATGAGTATCAAGAGCAATAATAAATATTCTATATGAGCAAAAACCATGCTATGTTTTTTGTTTTATTCGTTCTACTTAAAAGAAATTCCTGAGTAAATCAGCTCCCTCTTTAATGATATACACCAGACATGTAATAATAACCCCTAAAGTTATAGCAAAACCAACTCCCAGAGCAATTTTTGTTTGAAGAGACCTCTTTTCTACAATAATTTTTTCTGTTGGTTCGGGTTTAGCTTCAGGATCGGGTAATTCTTTAGTCTCATTAATAAACTCAAGTGCATTAACTAGATTTGCATCATTTTCGTTGATCAGAGGACTGTGCTTTGCAAATTTAACTAAATCAGCTGTAGTGAATAACTTCTTTAGGTCTGCAATATCGCGGTCATTACCTGTTTTAAGCAGCTGCTCAATAATCTCAGAAGAGGTCATCTCGAGTGCATTAAAGCCAAATCTGCGTTGAATATATTTGCGGACTACATCTGTTAGTGCAGTATAATAAGCTTTTGAATCGCTCTGAATACTTGATTTTTGAAGTCTGATTGTTTCTATCCCTTCGATTGCTTCATCATGTGCAGGAATCTCAGGAGTAAGTTTTATTCTTCTGATGATAGGTTTATTATCCAATAGTCGCTTAAGAATGTAGATAACCAAGAAACCTAAGGGTACGATTAATAATAGACAAACAAAAAGCAGACTCCAATCGCCCCACATAAAAGGAGGAGACTGAATATCTTTTGGTCCAAAAAACTCTTCAGGATTGGCCTCAGTTAAATCAAAGCTCTCTACTTTCATCGATAGAGGTGTCGACTGATAGACTTGACCATCAACTTCAACGTCTACTGGTGGTATGAGGTATAGTTTTGCATCAAAAGATGTAAGTTTGAACTTCTGAGTTAAAGTCATCTTAGACTTGTCACTACTGTATGTCGTATCGACAGGCGAAGTCTCCAAAATCTCAATTCCCTTGACTATAGTGTCAGTATAGATTGGGAATTTCGCTTGGAGCTTTGAGGGTAATGTTACCTGAACTACCAAATCGGTCTGATCTCCAATCATTAATTCAACCGAATCAACTTTTGCAGTAACACTCACATCTTGTGCAAAAGTGGGTGCTACAAAAGAAACCAGCAATATCAATAGTTTTATTCTTTTTTTCATCTTTAGTTTCGTTTAGCAAATAGACTTAAAAGTGCCTTTACATAATCCTGATCAGTTCGAACAGATATAGTATCAACATTACTCTTGTTAAAGTACTCTTTTAAACGCTCTTGATTATCCAACCAGGTTTTACGGTGATGGTCTCGCAAAGCACGTGAACCAGTGTCTATCCACTGTTCTTTAGCAGTTTCTGCATCCCGAACCTTTAGAAGTCCTATATTGGGCAACTCAGCTACACGCTTATCATAAATTTGAATCGCAATCACGTCGTGCTTACGATTAACTATGGTAAGTGCATTCTGAAAGTCTTTTCTATCAATAAAATCGGATAGAATAAAGGCTGTACATCTACGCTTCATCACATTGGTTAGATATTCGATACCTAATTTGATATCGGTTGATCTGCTCTCAGCTTTAAAATCTAAGAGTTCTCTGATAATATATAAGATATGTTTACGCCCCTTTTTAGGAGGAATGAACTTTTCTATTTTATCGGAGAAAAAGATGACTCCAATCTTATCGTTATTGTGAATTGCCGAAAAAGCTAAAGTTGCAGCAATTTCAGCCAACATGTTCTTTTTAGTCTGCGTGTGAGTTCCAAACTCCAAACTTCCCGAAACATCAACAAGCAGCATAACAGTTAATTCACGTTCTTCTTCAAATACCTTAATGAAAGGCCTTGAGAAACGTGCTGTTACATTCCAGTCAATATCTCGAATATCATCACCATATTGATATTCGCGGACTTCAGCAAAGGCCATACCACGTCCTTTAAAAGCAGAATGGTATTGTCCAGCAAAAATATTGTTGGACAATCCTCTGGTCTTAATCTCTATGCGTCGTACTTTCTTTAAAATATCATTTGTTTCCATGTCTTGAATGAGCGTTTAGATATAAAATGTGTAACAATCTGCATACTTCAACGCAAAATCAAGGGACTTCAACACGATTTAATATTTGACTAACAATCTCATCAGATGTTATATTATTAGCTTCAGCTTCATACGTCAATCCAATACGGTGTCTTAAGACATCATGTGCAACGGCACGCACATCTTCGGGAACCACATATCCTCGACGTTTAATGAAAGCGTAAGTTCGTGCAGCCAACGCTAAGTTGATTGAGGCACGTGGTGAACCACCAAACTCAATATAATCTTTAAGTTCTTTAAGGCCATAGTCGGCAGGGAAACGAGAAGCGAATACGATATCAACAATATACTTTTCGATCTTTTCGTCAATATAAACTTGTTCTACCACTTTACGAGCATCAAGAACATCTTGCGCTGTAATAACTGGTTTAACATCTTGACTTTTACCCGAAATACGGTCACGAATAATTACACGCTCTTCTTCAGGTTTTGGGTAGTCAATGACTACTTTGAGCATAAAACGATCGACTTGAGCTTCTGGTAACGGATAAGTACCTTCTTGCTCAATAGGGTTTTGAGTTGCAAGAACCAAGAATGGTTTTGGTAGTGGGAAGGTTTCGTTACCGATAGTTACTTGTCTTTCTTGCATGGCTTCAAGAAGAGCACTCTGTACTTTTGCAGGGGCACGGTTAATCTCATCAGCCAATACGAAGTTAGCAAAAATAGGACCTTTCTTGATTTGGAAGTTTTCGTGCTTCTGACTATAAACCATTGTTCCTACTACGTCAGCTGGCAAAAGGTCTGGAGTAAACTGTACTCTTGAGTAGTCTGAATCGATCAGAGTAGCAAGGGTCTTTATCGCTAGAGTTTTAGCTAGACCAGGAACACCCTCTAAGAGCACGTGCCCATTTGAAAGTAGCCCAATGAGCAGTGATTCGACTAAATGTTTTTGACCAACAATAACTTGATCCATGCCGGCCATCAAGTTGGTAATAAAAGCACTTTGTTTTTCTATCTTTTCGTTTAATTCACGAATATCTATTGGTTCAGCCATAATATAAATACGGTTTATTTGTTTCAGTAATTAGATTTTAATCAAAAGATTTTCAGCCAGAAAATGCTTTGATATCAAAAATACATTATTATTAATGCAAAGTCAATTTAAAAAAGACGAAATAATCGATAAAATATTTAAACAACTTAAAGTTAACTAACCACTTGCTTGCTTTAATATTTTATGTTCAACTCATTTAAAACTTTTCGTATTGCCTCATAAGTTGTAATTCGGGTTGGTATAAGAGGAAGTCTTAATTTGTTTTTTATCATTCCCATTACACTAAGTATCGATTTAACACCTGCAGGATTGCCATCAACAAACAAAAGCTTAAAAAGCTCAGTAAATTTGTGATGTATTGCAAGTGCATGTTCATAGTCTCCTTTAAGAGCAAGTCGAGTCATACGACTAAATTCTCGTGGAAAAGCATTACCGATAACTGAGATTACACCAACTGCTCCAAGAGTGATCAAAGGGAAGGTTATTCCATCGTCGCCAGAAATAACATCAAAGTTATCTGGTTTGTTCTTAATAATATCATCCATTTGTGTAATATCTCCCGAAGCCTCTTTGATAGCAACAACATTTTTGAAATCTCGAGCAATACGCAATGTTGTATCAGCAGTCATGTTAACTCCAGTTCTACCAGGTACATTATAGAGTACTATAGGAAGGTTTGTAGCTTCAGATATTGCTTTAAAGTGTTGGTAAATTCCTTCTTGAGAGGGTTTATTGTAGTATGGTGCGACAGACAATATCGCATCGACTCCAGTATAATCATCTTGTTTTAGAGCGTCAACGATTGCTTTGGTATTGTTTCCACCAACTCCCAAGAGTATAGGTACCTCGCCGTTGACTCGCTCAATAACGAATTTTTTAACTTGCTGTTTTTCCTCCTCCGTAAGTGTAGGGGTTTCGGCAGTTGTGCCCAATACGCATAAAAAATCGGCATTGTTTTGAAGAATAAAATCAACCATTCGCCCTAGAGCAGAAAAGTCTATGTTTTCATCTTCTTTGAATGGAGTAATCAAAGCTACCCCCATTCCTCTCAATTTTGTCTGTATCATGAGTTGTTAACTTGAAGTCGTTTTGTATCGAATTATCGCAAAAATAATAATATTTACGAACTATATGAGTTCTTATTCGAATAATATCTGTCTGATAAGCTTATTTGGTGTTTATTAAATCAAGAAACTCTCTCTCAGAAATGATCTTTACGCCCAATTTCTGAGCCTTTTCGAGCTTAGCAGGACCCATATTATCACCAGCCAAAATGTAATAAGTTTTCGAAGAAATACCACCAACGTTTCGACCACCATTTTGCTCAATCATTTGCTTGTACTCATCGCGTGTGTGGAGCTTAAAAACACCACTAATCACAATTGCTTGCCCACTCAGGATATCGGTTCTATTGGCTATTTCATCTTTGTCTTGTTGAAGCTGAAGACCAGCTTGAGCAAGATGTTTAATAATCTCATTATTGTCTTCTTTAGCAAAGAAAGCTAAGATGCTCTGCGCTATTTTAGCACCGATTTCATCGACAGTAATAAGTTCTTCGAGCGAGGCTCGTGCCAACTCGTCAATTGTAGTAAAGGCACTAGCTAGTTTTTTTGCTACCGTTTCTCCCACAAAACGAATTCCTAAAGCAAAAAGCACACGTGCAAAAGGCACTGATTTACTATTTTCAATGCTTTTCAGAATATTATCTGCTGTTTTGTCACCGATGCGGTCAAGACCAACCATTTGATCTTTTGTCAGTAGGTAAAGATCGGATGGATCATGTAAAAGGCCTTCATTAAATAATAGGTCAACAGTTTCTGGACCCAATCCGTCAATATTCATTGCTCTACGATTGATGAAGTGGATAATACGACCTTTAATTTGTGTCGGACATCCTGTATCGTTGGGGCAATAATGAGCTGCTTCGCCTTCGTAGCGTATTAACGGAGTGTTACACTCGGGACAAAATTTGATGAACTCAACCTTAAGACCTAAGTTCGCGTCACGGGCTTCAAGGTTTACATCAGTAATCTTCGGGATAATTTCACCGCCTTTTTCAACATAAACCATGTCACCAATATGTAAATCTAGTCCATTTATGATGTCTTCGTTGTGAAGTGAAGCTCGACGAACAACTGTACCCGAAAGTTGAACAGCATCAAGGTTGGCCACAGGAGTGATAGCTCCAGTACGTCCTACCTGATAGGTAACTTCATTTAGGCGAGTACAAGCTTTTTCGGCTTGAAACTTGTAGGCAATAGCCCAGCGTGGAGACTTTGCAGTATAACCTAAAGCCTCTTGTTGGTCAATGCGGTTCACCTTGATTACAATACCATCTGTAGCAACAGGCAACTCTTTTCGGGCAATGTCCCAATGCCTGATGTATTCGAACACCTCATCAAGGTTATGGCATTTGCACATATCTTTTGAAATCTTGAAGCCCCAAGTTTCAGCCTTTTGTAGGTTCTCGTAATGGCTCTGATAAGGTAGGTTATTACCAATAAGATAGTAAAGGTAGGCATCTAACTTTCTACTTGCAACGATTGAAGAGTTCTGTAGTTTCAAGGTTCCCGAGGCAGCATTTCTTGGATTTGCAAAAAGAGCTTCTTCTTTTGCCTCTTTTTCTTCATTGAGTCGTTGAAACACAGACCAAGGCATTAGAATTTCTCCTCTAATTTCAAATTCGCTAGGGTAACCTTCTCCATGTAAGACTAAGGGGATTGAGTGAATAGTTTTAACATTGTCGGTCACTACATCACCGCGAGTTCCATCACCGCGAGTTACAGCATCTACCAGTTTTCCATCTTTGTAAGATAACGAAATTGACGTACCATCAAATTTCAGTTCACAGCAAAGTTCGAAATCTTCGCCTTCTAATGCTTTTTGTGTCCGATCATAAAATTCAGAAACCTCTGCTTCGGAATAGGTATTTGAGAGTGAAAGCATAGCATACTTATGCTCTTTTTGCTCAAAGCGTTTGTCAATGTCGTTACCAACCCGCTGAGTTGGAGAGTTGGGATCAATATATTGGGGATTTTCCTTTTCAAGGTTTTGAAGTTCTTTTAGCAAGTCATCGAACTCTTTGTCACTGATTTCTGGCTGACTTAGAACATAATACTTAAAATTTTGGTGATGAAGATATTCACGAAGTTCATCTATTCTATCTTTTGCAGTCATTCTTGTCAAATTTGTTTTAGACAAAAATAAGAGATTCTATCTAGAAAGCTTTACTTTTGTTGAAAATAAAGAGTCTAAAAGAATATGCGAATAGATATTATTACGGTGCTTCCCGAAATGATTGAAGGTTTTTTCAATTGCTCAATTATGAAGCGAGCTCAGGATAAAGGTTTAGCCGAAGTTCACATACACAACCTGCGCGATTATACTGAAGATAAGTATAAACGAGTAGATGACTATCCTTATGGAGGCTTTGCAGGTATGGTAATGAAAGTTGAACCCATTGACCGTTGCATCAGTGCACTAAAAGCTGAGCGAGATTATGATGAAGTAATCTTTGTAACCCCTGATGGAAACCAATTTGACCAACCTATGGCAAATAGCTTATCATTAACTAAGAATTTGATTATTCTTTGTGGTCATTTTAAAGGAATAGACTATCGAATCCGAGAGCATCTGATCACAAAAGAGGTAAGTATTGGTGATTTTGTACTTACTGGTGGAGAACTGCCTGCGGCAGTAATGGCAGATGCCATTATAAGAATTATTCCAGGAGTCATCTCTGATGAACAATCGGCACTATCCGACTCATTCCAAGATAATTTGTTGGCTGCACCTGTTTATACTCGTCCTGCGCAGTACAAAGATTGGCAAATCCCTGAAATCTTACTATCGGGGCATGAAGCCAAGATAAAAGAGTGGGAATTTAATCAGTCGCTTGAAAGAACAAAGCGCTTGCGCCCTGATCTGTTAGACAAGAAGGACTAAGAAATAGCATAAATTGCAAAAAGCCTCGAGAATTTAAATTCTCGAGGCTTTTTGCAATTTAAAGAAAAGGGAACAATCTCAAATGCTGATTTAGTATTTGAGTGCTCCAATAATATCTTGTACAGACTCAATGCCGTGACGACTCATATATTCTTCAATTCCGTGAAGGATATCAATAGCTGCTGTAGGCTCAACAAAATTAGCTGTCCCAACTTGAATCGCAGTCGCTCCAGCGAGCAAAAATTCGATAGCATCAGTGGCAGTCATAATTCCACCCATACCAATTACAGGAATTTTAACAGCTTGTGCCACCTGCCAAACCATGCGCAATGCAATCGGCTTAACTGCTGGACCCGATAAACCTCCAGTTATGGTTGAGAGTATAGGGCGTTGTTTTTCGGCATCAATAGCCATTCCGAGTAGAGTATTGATTAGAGATACCCCATCTGCACCAGAAGCTTCGGCTACACGAGCAATTTCGGCAATATCGGTAACGTTAGGCGATAGCTTGACAATCAGTGTCTTTTTATAAACTTCACGCACAGCCTTAACAACTGCTTCGGCTTGTTTAGGTGAAACACCAAAAGCCATACCGCCCTCTTTGACGTTAGGACAAGAGATATTGAGCTCTATAGCAGGAATATTATCGAGTTCATTGACGATTTGAGCCGTTTTTACGTACTCTTCAATAGTAGACCCGTTCACATTGACTAAAACTGCTGTACGAAGCCCTAAAAGGCCTGGATTGATATGTTTGACGAAGTAGTCAACACCTTTGTTTTGTAAGCCTACGGCATTTAGCATTCCTGAGGGAGTTTCTGCCATACGTGGGTAAGGGTTACCTTCACGATGGTTAAGAGTAGTACCCTTGACTAAAATTCCACCAAGGTCATTTATATCATAGAAGTCAGCAAACTCTTCTCCATAGCCAAATGTGCCCGAAGCAGTCATTACGGGGTTCTTAAGCTCGAGACCTCCAATATTTACGCTTAAATCTAATTTTCCCATAATAAGTCATTGATATTGAATACTGGACCATCTGTGCAGGCACAGATATGCCCTTTAGTTGTTTTTTCTACACAACAAAGACATGCGCCAAACCCACAAGCCATTGTGTTCTCCAAAGAGACCTCACATGCTGTCTTAGTCCTCCGTGCATAACTTGCAACTGCTTCCATCATAGGTTTAGGGCCACAAGAATAAATTTGGCAGAATTCTAATTGGTTCAGAAGTGAATGATTGGTGACATACCCCTTTTCACCATGGCTATCATCTTCTGTAGTTGTATAAACAGTGCCTAATGCCTCAAAATCTTCAAGCTGCAAAAGATCTCGTTTGGAGCGAGCCCCAAGAAGAAAGATAGGATCAAAGCCATGCTCTTTGAGTTTTTTGCCCAAACAAAGCATTGGAGCCACCCCAACACCACCACCAACAAGCAGAGGGCGCTTAGTAGAGCATAAAGGAAGACTAAATGTGTTACCTAGAGGTAAAACCACATTTAGTTTATCACCGATTTTGTAAGTTGATAACTGATTAGTGCCATCTCCAACTTTTTGAATTAGAAACCAAACTTCATTTCTGGAAGTATCAATCCAGTTAATTGAAATTGGACGGCGTAGAAAAGTGGTAGAAGACCCATCGACTCGTAGCTGGGCAAACTGACCAGGTTCACATTTAGGCAGTGCAGTAGGCGAAGTTGCTTTAATTAGCACATAATTGTCATTTAGCGAGATATTCGCAGTAACTGCCAGATCAATAATTTTCTTTTTCATAAATAGAGAAGAGCATTTAATAGTAATCTGGATGACAAATATACATTTAGTTCTGGAAAGAATAAAGCTTTTACTCTCTTATGATTATTTATCAAGCTTAAATATCTCAAAAGTATTATCGTCAAAGAACACTCTAATCTCAGTGATTTTTCGAGGTGGTTTAGGAGGTTCTGTGGGCTGAGCATTATATGATTGCTGAGCTAGTATAGGGGCTATAGTACCCAAGGAATCTGACGAAAACCCTAGCGATTGTTGAGCCAAACTATTGTTGGAATAATTTACCTTATCTTGAGATTCATAATGCCCAACTGAGGTACCGTTATTTTGCGATAAAACACTAAACATTTCACCCCTACCATAAAGAAGCCACTCTAGGCTAACATTATCAAAAGATTCATGAATTTTAGTAACCACGTCTAAGCTCGCTTTGTTCCGTCCATTAATAAAATGAGAGAAAGTAGACTGCTGAATGCCTGTTCGCTCAGCAAACTCACTGGAACTAAGTTGTTTGGTGTCCATTAGGAGCTTTACACGGTCGTTTATATCCATAATAATCAGCAGGTTATGCCTCGTAACCAGAAGGGCATTTAATGATAATTTGATTAATATTACAAATATAAAAAGAAGAGTTTACAAAAACAATATACATAGGTAATATATTTTCAGTACGTAAATATATTAAAGTAATACGCAATAACACAATAGTAATATTATAAATGTATTATCCTGCTCTATACATTGAACTAACACTTTACATATAGTTGCTAATATATTATATACCAACTAATTATATACGTTAAACAAGTGTCTTGAATGCTTTATTAAGCTTATTGACTATAGATCATGTATTCTATTGAACACGCGCTATATAATATAGATGTATATATGTGATTATAAGTATAATAGATTAGTATATTGTAAGTGTTAATCACATTTATAACGATTATACTCTTATATTATTACAAACGAAAATAAGTCATTATACCCCCACTCTAGCACTTTAATATATCACAAGAGTATTGCTATACATTTGTGAAGTGTCGTAAAAGCGACCAATATATTACTTATGTAAAGTATAGGCATTGCTATTCATGGATTAATGTTCTATTCATACTTTTCACTTTATTAATATATTCCTTGAAGAGATCGGGATAGATTAGTTAATATCTAGTCGGATTGAAATATAAAACGACCTACTCCGATAACTAGAATGAGTAACTCATCGTAGTGTTTGGAGTAAGTCGTTTTTTCTCAGGGATTGATCATTCTAATTTATTCTAGAATCAGAGCTCTTATAACGGACTTAATTTGTGGTATAAGAATCGATATTTAGTGTTTAATTATTTTACTTAATCTATCCTATCTAAGCTTTATTATATACAAAAACTGCGTACTTTATACCCTTTGATTACAGAGTATAAGTACGCAGTTTATAGCGTTGTTTTAAGCGATAAGTAGCCCTTAGTGAAGTATTATGTATACGAGTTCTTGAAGAAGTTCTCCCTCGGTTGAATGGCTATTACCGAAGCCTTTTGAACGCGCATCAGTCTCTCTAATGGCACCTATAATCTCCATGGTCTTCACGCCCGAAAAGGTTGACATGCCCTGGATATACTCCTTTGCTTGCCACGGAGAACGCAGACTTAACATCTCCGCTATGCCTTTATCCGATTTGTCGGGAGCATAATAAGCTAGCATGAGATTTGAGAAATAGCTAAAAAGAAGGCCCAAAGTCATGGGTAAAGGATTTGTTTTCGGGTTCTCAGCAAAGTAGTTAGCTATCTGATTGGCCTTAAAAATATCCTTTGACAAGAGTGCTCCACGCAATTCAAAAGTATTAAAAGCTTTACTAATCCCAATATTCTTTTCCACAAGGTCTGGAGTTATTCTGGTTTGACCTTTTAACGTTAGCTTAAGCTTTTCGAGCTCACTAGCCAAACGACTAAGGTCAGGTCCTACAAACTCTGCGATCATGTGTGCTGCTTTTGGCTCAATTGTAAGTTGTTTCCTGAGTACAAATGAATCGATAAAGCCCATTAAGTCTCGATCTCTGACAGGTTTAGACTCATAGAGAACCCCTATTTTATCAATTAAACCACTTAGTTTCTTTCGACGGTCTAATCGACCATACTTGTGGCAAAGTACAAGTATGGTCGAGATTAAGGGTTTTTGAGCATAATAAACTAGTTGCTCTATATCTTTTAGCTGTTGAGCCTCTTTTACAATTATAACCTGCAACTCAGACATCATTGGGTAGCGCTTAGCTGCATTTATGACTGTACCGGCATCAACATCTGCTCCGTAAAGCACTGTTAGGTTAAACTCTTTTTCTTGTTCTGTGAGTACTTTATTCTCTATTTCATCGGATATTATATCGATGTAATAAGGTTCTTCACCCATTAAGTAATAGATTGGAGCAAAGTTACGAGCCTTAATATCCTTTAGAATACCTTCAAAACTTGAATCGAAATTAGACATATTTATCTCTTTATTGGATCTTTAATTACCAGTCGAATTTTAGGTGACGTACAGTTTTCTTTGCGTCAATAATCATTTTCAGCGAAGCAATACCAATTTCAACATGCTCACGAACATAATTGCGTGTAACTTCAGAATCACTCTTGTCGGTTTTAACTCCTTCAGGTAGCATTGGTTGGTCCGAAACCAACAATAAGGCTCCCGTAGGTATATGATTAGAAAAACCTACACTAAAGAGTGTAGCGGTCTCCATATCAACAGCCATAGCTCTGGTGGTTTTCAAATACTCCTTAAATTGTACGTCATGCTCCCAAACACGTCTGTTGGTTGTATAGACAGTTCCTGTCCAGTAATCACGGCCGTAGTCACGTATAGCAGACGATACAGCTCTTTGAAGCATAAATGCAGGTAAAGATGGCACTTCAGCTGGAAAATAGTCATTGGAAGTTCCCTCTCCACGAATCGCTGCAATAGGCAATATAAGATCGCCAAGCTTATTTTTGGCATTGATACCACCACATTTACCTAAAAACAGGCAGGCTTTGGGATTTATAGCACTTAGCAAGTCCATAATAATGGCTGCATTTGGGCTACCCATGCCGAAGTTTATAATTGTTATGTCTCCTGCAGTAGCAGAAATCATATTAGCATCTCTTCCAAGAATCGGAACATTGAATTCTTCTGCGAAAATATCAACATAATTACTGAAGTTTGTCAGTAGTATATACTCTCCAAAATCTTCCAGTTTACGCTTAGTATATCGAGGAAGCCAATTCTCTACAATGTGTTGTTTTGTTTTCATACGTAATTATTTTAATTGTTCCTATAATTAGAAAACTGTATATAGTCTCTCTTACAAAATTAAGAAATGTTACTGGTGATAACTATTTCAAGTATAGAAAAGATCACACAGTTTAGTCAATAAACAAAGAACTTTAGCAAATGTTATCCGCCGAGCTAGACTATTACTCAATTTAATAAAGAATTAATGGTTTATAACCCCGTGTGGTCTGAATTATTCGAGCTCAAACTACGCATTGGTTCTGGGATAATCGCATAAAAAAAGTCGGTATTAAACAATGTTGTTTAATACCGACTAATCAGTAAATTATATCTTAAACTACTTAAGTAGTTCAGCTAGAGTTTTTCCGATTTCTTCGCCTCTAAGGTTTCTCTTAATGATTTTTCCATCAGGACCGAAAAGGATAATTTGAGGAATACCCTTGATACCGTAAAGGTCTGTAGGTATTTTTTGACCATTGATAATTTGTGGCCAAGTCATTTTAAGCTCTTCAATTGCTTTTTTAGAATCATCAATTTTATCCCAAACAGCAACGCTTAAAAGCTCAAACTTATCGCCTTTGTATTTTTTGTAAACTTCGGCTAAGTTAGGAATTTCAGCTCTACAAGGAGGACACCAGCTTGCCCAAAAATCAACTAAAACATACTTGCCTTTTCCTACATAGTCAGATAAAGAAACTGAAGTTCCATCACCTTGATCAATAGTAAAGTCTGTAAACATTTCACCTTCGGCAGTTTTCTTAGTTACGTTGATTTGATCTTGTAGTTGTTTAACAAGTGGATGTGTTGCAACAGTTGCATCTAATCCTGAAAGTAAACCTTCTAACTCTGTTTCACTAGCTGCATTTGAAAGTGCTGTTAAAGCATCAATAGCAAGGATATTGTTTTTGTTAGCATTGAAGTATACAATATCCAACTCTTTTAATTGAGGTTGGTATTCAGTCTCCAATTTTGTAGAGAATTCTTTTTGTAGCTCTTGTTTTGCAGCATCATCCAATTTCTCATCAGACAGTTTAGCTGTTAAATCTTGGTATGCAGCTTGAATTTGTGTAATTATTGCTTCTTTTTTTAGATTATGATCTGCGCGAACTTTATTTAATTCACCACCTGTAACTGTGTTTGTTGAAAAATCAATAATAATTTCAGTAGGTTCTAATACAAATCGAGCAGCTTGTTGACGATTTAAAGCAACCATTACCATATCTGATGAAGTAAATGGGTGCTCAAATTTAAGCTGATTATTCAATATCATAGTACTATCAAGCTTTTCTCCTAAAATATTTTGGAGATATACTGTTGTACTATCCATGCTTGAGTCTGGAAGTTGTGCCGTAATAATATAGTTTTTTTCAGCATTACCACCGCACGATGCTAATAATAATCCGCTAACAGATAAAACGGATAGGGTGAACTTTTTCATATAGGAGTTAATTTAAAAAATAGTTATTTGATTAATATCTCAAAAAATCAAAGTAAAGATAATGTATTTGCTAGAATAAGCTTGTTTTTGCTGACTTTTTTATTACAGTATAACCAATCTATACTAAAATAATCAAGCATTCTAGCAAATATTACTACGAAAGGTCGAAATAGCTCAAAAAAATAGCGAGTTCAGAATGAAGTCGCTAATAGTAATTTGATGTTATTTTAGTTGAATTGCTCAGTAAGTATAGACAAAACCTCTTCTTTAAAGATTCCTCGCCTTAGAATTTTACCATCGGGAGCAAAGAGTATGATATAAGGAATGGATGTAAAGTCGTATAATTGAGCTGGAATATCTTGAGCATTAACAATTTGAGGCCAAGGAATCTTGTGTTTTGTTATTGCCTGGATACTCCTTTTCGGATTATCCCAAATAGCCACACCTACAATTTCAAAATTACGGTCTTTATACTTATCATATATTGCTTTGAGGTATGGTAACTCACTAATGCATGGTGTACACCAACTTGCCCAAAACTCAACCAATACATACTTACCCCTACCTACATAATCTGATAATTTCACTTCGCTACCATCGTCTTGTTTGACTGCGAAATCTTGAAACATCTTGCCTTCTCCTGTCGGTCCTTCATCGATTAGTTCTGCTAAAAATCCTTGAATTATACTATGTCCTTCAATGTCTAAACCGACTTGGCGTAATAATGGTTCAAGCTCTTTAACTGGAAGAATACGCCTAAGATTGTAAAGTGTTTCTACACCAATCATGTTGTTTTCATTCCCAGTGAAATACTTCAAATTTAAAGCCTTTATATTTGGTACTAGAGTAGCATCTTCAAGTGAGTCTAAAGCTTGCTCGAGAGCTATGTTGTCTTTGTAATTAGCTTGATTTTCGTTGATAAACTCTGAGGCAAGAGTTTCATAAGCTTTAGAAACAAGCTCTTCATCTCTTTGGAGTGAAGTAAAGAGTTGATTCAAATGATCTCCATTGACTGTATGGTTTAATAAATCAACCTCTATGGTATCTCGTTCTAACAAGAACTCTACATAGTGATCATTGTCAAGCTGAATGAACCCATAGTCTGTAAAATAGATAGGGCTTTCAAATACAAACTTGCCGTCTTTGATGTAAGTACTATCTATCTGGTTGGGGTTTAACCCTGTAAATAGATAAACCGTTTTGCCTTCGACGAGTGGGTCAGAAACTTTTCCTGTGATATAATATTCATTTTGAGGACTACTGCATGCAGTCAACCCTATAATTGTGGCAGCAAATAATCGAATAATCCTTTTCTTCATAATTTAATATTAAATTTGTCAAGTGATTATAGTCTTTAATCATGGGATGAATCGTTATATTGTTCTTATTCTAGATTATACTTCAATGAAATACTCATGAATTAGACACCTTAATATATAATTCCCTGCATTCTTAAAAAGAGCTTATAATAATAATTTAATATGACAAATTTGAACCTCCCTCCTGTTGATTTGAAACTCTCCATAAATAATGGCAAACGTATGATTTTTGATATTTTACGTAAAAAGAGTATTCAAGTAACTCCAGAAGAATGGGTCCGACAGCACTTTGTTCATTTTCTGATTAATGAAAAATCATATCCCAGATCTTTAATGGCCAATGAAGTACTTTTAAATTTTAATGGAATGAACAGACGTTGTGATACTGTTGTATATGACAGAAACCTTGTTCCTAAGTTAATAATAGAATATAAAGCTCCACATATCGTCATAGACCAAAAAGTATTTGATCAAATTTGTCGCTATAACTTTGTGTTAAGGGTAGGTTATTTGATAGTAAGCAACGGAATACAGCATTATTGCTGTAAGATAGACTACGATAATAAAACATATTCTTTTATTCAAGACATACCGATGTATGAAGAATTATTATCATGCTAAATTGGAATTGATTATTGACACTGTCTCAGGAAGTGTGTAAGTAAATTAAGCTTGGGTTGGGTTATTGTTATAGCCTGACCCTTTCTTTGTAAATAATTAGGAACTGATTTAAAATTATGCCCCAGTCCCTGATAGGCATTGACCACTTCTTTGTGGCCTCTCTAACGGCTAAATATACTGATTTCATCACAGAATCATCGGTTGGGAACGATAATTTGTTCTTGGTGTACTTTCTAATCTTGCCATTAAGATTTTCGATTAAGTTAGTTGTATAG
>NZ_AQWS01000035.1 GCF_000375405.1 Bacteroides propionicifaciens DSM 19291 = JCM 14649
GATGGTCTTCGTAGAATATCCATTACGGCTATTATCCTCTTTTCTATGACTGTGTTTGTCATAATCTAAATGAGCATCCAGCTCACCTTCGAGCATTTTCTCTATACCTNGCTTTTGAATGGACTTAAGGAAGTTGTTTAGTTCTTCACCTGTTTTGAACTGTTTAAAGAACTCATCGGGGATTAAATCTTCTGTTTTCATACATGTCTAAGTTTTTTATTATAAAACAACGGCTCAGGTAAAGTTGTTACCCAAGCCCATCATTTTAACTTACACACTTTATGAGAGGGTGTCTCCGAACACTTAAACCTAAGAACAGTATGCTTGCTATCACGCACTAATAACATAACATTAGCATCCTCCTCAAAACTCCAAGCGCCCAACAGGGTAACCTCCATAAAGATATCTTTACTCTTATTACCGATCCAAGGTCGAGAATAGATGCTACGTTCAACCCTCTTACCTTGCTCATCATAAATGTCATCTGACGGACCTCTATATAGAGCTAAATCAGGATTAGCTACAGTAAGCTGCTGTCTATTACCAAAATCAGATACCATCAATAAACTAGCAGTATCAACTGATTGAATAATCCCAGAATTAAAATCAATAAGTTTTTCAAAGACTGCATAAGAGGTTGTCTTTGATACAATGTCGTGAACTATATGTGCCTGAGTATCCTTTTGAAGTACTTCATAAATTGGTTGATCAACACTCAGATTCGACTCTCTAAAATAAGGAATGATAAGATACTCATAAGATTCAGCTTTAGGTGTTTTCCCATGATTGAGTACTAAACTCACCCAATGTCCTTGATTTTCTACTCCTGTATTTTGGAACTTAGAATATTGCTTTTCATTATTTTCAAAAGATAGCTTGGCTACATCGTGGGGGATAAAATAAGCTGTGCCTAAATGGTCAACCCATAATTTACTATTACTCTGATATTTCATCCAATACTCTTCATATTCTTTTGTCAAAACAGGCAACTGAAACAAGGTGGTCTCTGTACAATAAGCACTGCTATTATTCTCAATACCAGTCCCTATAGCAACTATTCTATTACCGAATAAATGATAAGACTTACGCGCTCTTAGACTACCATTATACTTATCATGTTCATGAAGTTTCATAGCAAACACTCCATTCTTCCCATCAGTTAACCCTCCCGCATAAGCTTCGTCTGAGTATAGCATTTCTTCGAAGCCTGAGAATTTATCAACATTAAGAACTTTTGCCTTTAGAGAATCAACAGGAAGCCTTAAGGCAGTAGTACCAGGTACTCTGGCCCAATCAAAACCTTGTTCAACCCACGTTTTTGGTCCACCTAGTTCTATCTGCAAGCCCCCATGTGCTAAATACCTTCCATATAGGTTTGCTCCCCTATAATGCTCTGCAGCCCACAAATAGCGAGAATGACCACGAATAACAGCCGACCAATCAGCTACTCGGTGAATCAAAGAAGTGCCATAAGGCATTGTTATTGTCCCGTTTGGAGTTTGTTCTTTCAAAAATCCACTCGAAGTAAATTCTGCTACGAAACATTTATGATTGGGCTTATTTTCTAGGAATACACCATAGGAGTGTCCTAGATCAACTAGTCGTAAATAAGCTGAGGCAAGTTCTAAGTCTATACGTTCACTTCGATCTGGAGAACCTGCCAAGGCAAGACGAGCAAACTGAGCAGGGTCTAATTGCCCTTTACCATTAGGGTGACGTCCCGACATAGCTAAAGGGTAGGTCAATTGATTACAATAAAAACGCATCGTTAACAATGCTTTCTTGACTGCCTGATGACCAACCTGAGAAACTGCAAAATCCGTATTATTTAAAAGATAAATGACATCTGTAGCACCTGTTAACCCTCCCACACCATAGGCTGGGTAATGATTTTGTGATGATATACTGAGCCATCAGATTTAAACGAGTCATCTAGCCCCTTAGCAGGCAAACATCCATTATTAATCCAACGGCTATAAGATTTCAAATATCGAACTTTCTCTGGGCCTTCAGGCATAGCAAGAATACTGGATATTCTACCTACAGCCAAGGTATTAAAAGTATCAATATCCATACCTGGGTCAAGGGGAACAGTAAACACTTCATTAGCCATACTATACCAAAGAAGAGCTTTACTGGCATCCTCTAGCCTTCCCTCTTCTGCCAAAACATCTTTCATTAAAAAATAAGATGTAAAGAACTTGCGAAAACTATAACCGAAATGAGTAAATATTCCCATAGCGCTACCATAAGCAACACCTTGATCAGCCGCATGATCATACATATTGATAAACATTAGACGGAGCTCTTTTTTATCAATCGGATTCTCGGCATTCAAATAGGCAATCGCTATATCGGACATAAGATTAAAATACTCGCGTAATTCTATACCCTGATCAACATATAAATTTGCATTCCACGTGCCAGGAAACAAACGTTCAAATGCTTCTGATGCACGAACATA
The DNA here is from genome assembly GCF_000375405.1 of Bacteroides propionicifaciens DSM 19291 = JCM 14649. GTDB lineage: Bacteria > Bacteroidota > Bacteroidia > Bacteroidales > Bacteroidaceae > Bacteroides_E > Bacteroides_E propionicifaciens. The sequence continues at coordinate 2,465 of NZ_AQWS01000035.1, forward strand.
AAATAAGGGCCTACCCTTGACTCTATCATTCTTACGAGTAATCTCATACCAAGCATAAGATTCTCTAAGTTTATGTAGCTGTTTATTTGTCAACTTAGATGAAGTATAGAGCAGCTGTCTCAGCCTATTTTCAATTTCAAATATTTCTTCTTTTTGCGCTATACTAACCGAATTTTGGAGAGGTAAATCTGGCTGAATTAGTGATGTGCTATAAAGAGCCAACCAATGATTGCTACTCGATGCATTGACAAAGGGAAGTTGAATATCCGGAGTGTGATGGCGATGATCCACCAAAGTTGCAGTCAATAACATATCAAAATAAAGGGTTCCACTGGAATCGGGGGCATTAACCTTAATACAGTTCATTCCAACCTCAGGGATTCCTTCCATATCACGCTCATAAGATAAATAAGCTGATCGCCATCCTCGAAAGTTAAGTTTCATAGGAAATGAAGAACAAAGTTTATCATCTTTAAAAAACTTAAATACAATTTGATCATCTATAGGTGATTCATTATAAACCCAAACGACGAATGAAGACAGATAAGTATCCGTACCGGTCGAATCTTTGGGTTCAAAATTTAAATCCTTTAAAATAGAAAGTTCTGCATTAGGTTTAAACTCCCACTTAAGTGATTTTAGGCCATCTTTATAATGAGCATCACTTATAGAGACCTTTGATTTATTTGCAGAAATCAATTCTAATGATTGTTTTTTCTCAAAGGATAAAAGTCTGGGATGTTTGACTACTTGGCCAAGCATAGAAGTAGAAAACATTGATAATGTTACAACTATAAGTAAATATACTTTTGTTTTCATAGATTAATTTGACAAAAGCATTTCTTTATATCTTAATAAAATTTAATTTCAAGTATAGCCCTTTTATGATTTCACCTAGTGGAGATTTCATTTAAATAAGTTGTAAAGTACAACGTAGTACTTTACAACTTATTTAAAAGAGTATTTGCTACTTGATGTTTTTCTATACTTTTAGAATGCTATCTCTCCACTGCCATAGCAGATGCGAGCATCTTTGTCGTAGATAACTCCGAATTGGCCAGGAGCTATACCTTGAAGCTTTTCAGTAGATTCAAGGTGATATCTTCCCTCTTTTTTAGTTAGGTGCCCTGTTGTGAACTCTGGGGTATGTCTAATTTTAAATTTCACCTCAGTTCTGTCTTTGCCTGGGTTTTTCCAAGGGTTAAGCGTGATAAAGTTAAAATCATCCATATAGAAGTCTGTGCCGTATTGGGTCTGGGTATCGTATCCCTTAGACACATACACAATGTTTTGGTCGATGTCTTTGCTAACTACATACCAGGGACCTCCAGCGAGGCCTAAGCCTTTTCGTTGGCCGATGGTATGAAACCAGAATCCTTGATGCTTACCAAGTATTTTGCCAGTTTCAAGCTCTACGATTGCTCCTTCTTTTTCACCCAAAAAGCGTTTAACAAAGCTATTATAGTCGATCTTACCAAGAAAGCAAATTCCCTGACTGTCTTTGCGATAGGCACTAGGTAGTTTTGCCTTTAGTGCGATTTGTCTTACCTCGTCTTTGACATAGCCTCCAAGAGGAAAAAGGAGTTTTGAAACCTGTAGTTTACTGATTTGTGCAAGGAAGTCTGTTTGGTCTTTTAATGGATCTTTAGCTGTACCAAGCCAAACTTCTCCATCCTCTTCGATACGTGTAGCGTAGTGCCCAGTTGCGGTAAAATCATAGTTATGACCGACTTTGTCTTCGAAGCATCCAAATTTGACGAGCTTATTACACATTACATCGGGGTTGGGGGTGTACCCTTTACTTACCTTGTCGATGGTATATTGTACTACACTGTCCCAATACTCTTTCTGCAAATCAATCACTTCTAGGGGAAGCCCATACTTGTGAGCAGTAGCTTGGGCTAACTCAATATCCTCTTCAGCCGAACAACCCATATCTTCGTTGTCCATGCCGATTTTGATGTAAAACAAATCGGGCTTATACCCTTGTTCACAAAGGAGGTGTACGACAACTGAGCTGTCGACACCTCCTGATAATAGTGTAGCTATATTTTTCATTACTTCTTTTACGTGTTTAGAACACGAAATAACGTAAATAAAACAAGTTAAGTTCACTTGTTTTGTTATTTTTCACTATCTGTAACTTCTTTATTATCTTGGTTATCCTCGTCTTGACTAAACCATGAAGCATACATTGGATATTGTGAAGCTATCTTTTTGTTGAGCTCTTGAGTTTGAGCTGGGTCAATCTTCTTTACAAACTTCGCTGGTACGCCTGCCCAAAGAGTGTAAGGCTCAATTTTTGTATGGCTTAAGACTAAGGCATTGGCAGCTACGATTGCTCCTTCACCCACATGAACGTAATCGAGCAGTGTTGCACCCATTCCGATTAGTGCTCCATCGTCGATGTCTGCACCATGTACAATAGCGTTATGCCCTATGGTTACATCATTACCTATATGTATTGTGGATTTTTCGTATAGCGTATGTAACACACTTCCGTCTTGTATGTTTACTCTATTTCCTATTTTGATGGTGTTTACATCGCCTCGTAGTACGGCATTGAACCATACACTGCATTCGTCACCCAAGACAAGGTCGCCAATTAATGTTGCATTTTCTGCAAGGAAACAATCTTTACCCCACACAGGAGTAAATCCTCTTACTGATTTTATTAAAGCCATTATTTTGTTAGATTTTAGCTGTAGCTTGTTTAAGCCACTCTTGTTCTTTACTTGTTAAATGTGGGGCTAATTTAATATATACATTTTCATGATACGCATTCAGCCACGATATTTCTTCTGCTGAAAGTCTGTTTTTTAGGATGCCTTTCGTGCAGATTGGGCATAGCGTTACGGTATCGAACTTATAGTAATCTGTAAACAACCCTTCGCCAGCTGAGCTCACTAGTAACAAGTTCTCAATTCGTATACCATGACTATTCTCTATATATACCCCTGGTTCATTTGAGGTAACCATGCCTAAATGCATAGTAGTTGAGTTTTCGTTCATGCGAATGCTTTGTGGTCCTTCGTGGACACACATAAAATGACCCACACCGTGACCTGTTCCGTGGAGGAAGTTCTTCTTCATCTCCCAAAGTGGAAGACGCGCTAAGATGTCGAGCTGACTGCCTCGAGTGCCCTCTGGAAATATGGCTCTCGATAGATTGATATTTCCTCTTAACACAGCGGTGTAGTCTTCTTTTTCTTCGTCAGTTAATTGCCCCAAAGCTATAGTTCGAGTTATATCTGTTGTGCCATCGAGATACTGTGCGCCTGAGTCAACCAAAAGGAAACCTTTGGGTTTGAGCGTAGCATTTGTTTCTGGGGTTGCTTTGTAGTGTACAATTGCCCCATGCGCTTTGTATCCAGCTATGGTGTCGAAGCTTTCACCTTTAAATAAAGGTTGCTTGGCTCGAAGCTCGTAGAGTTTGTCCGAAATAGCAATTTCCGTAACCTTTTCGCTGCTAATATTCTCTTCAAGCCAGATCAAGAATTTCACCAAGGCTATACCATCTTTGACCATGGCTGATTTTAAATTCTTGATTTCAACTTCGTTTCGGATTGCTTTGAATAGTGGGATAGGAGATTCAGTTGGTTTTTTATAGGTTTTAGGGTTAATCGAAAGTTCTGCTTTAGCATTGGTCGTTTTAGGATCAAATTGCAAGCTGTTGACTCTTAATGTTGTTAGGGTGTTAAATAACTCGGAATATTTGAGTGTTGAAATGTTGTTGTCATTTAAATGCTTGGCTACCTCGGTATTAATCTTAGCCGAATCGATAAATAATTGGCATTGATTTTGATCGATTAATAGGTAAGAAATAACAACAGGATTGTTTTGAATTTCATTGCCTCGGATATTAAGTGTCCAAGCTATTTCATCCAATGCACTGACCAAAAGTGCTGTATTTTGAGGTAGAACTTCTCGTATTCGTCTTAGTTTGCTCTTTACCGATTCACCAGCATATTTATCATCATAGGAATAACAAGGAGAATTGGGTAATTTGGGCCGATCTATCCAAGTAGAGGTGAAGAGATCGTCTGAAGTGTTTATTGCAAAGTTATAGAGTTGAGCCCTCCATTGGTCTAGAGCCTGTACTGAAATAATTTCTCCATATATTGATATAGTATCTCCTGAAGATAAGCTGTTTTGTAAGAACTCTGAGATAGTAGGTGTAGTGTTTAAACCTTCTTTGTATAAGGTGATCCCTGAGCCTTGAAGTTCTCTGTCTGCTTGGATGAAGTATCTGGAGTCTGTCCAAAGCCCTGCTTTATCAAGTGTGACAACTAAGGTTCCAGCTGAACCAGTAAATCCACTGAACCATTCACGAACTTTCCAATGTGTTGCAAGATATTCGCTCATGTGTGCGTCACTGCTTGGAATTATGATACCTTTGATGTTCTTATCCAGCATTAGTGTGCGTAAACTTGTCAATCTATTGCATATTTGATTTCCCATAGCTAATATATAATACTTGTTTCTAACAAAATTAAGAAAATTATAGGGCTTAATCTGTTATATCGTATTAATATACTGGAAAAAAGACTGAAAGTTTTGTGGATAAAGAAACAATGAGTAATTTCGCAGACTGAAATAAATTTAGTATTTTATTAATTCATTGTTAAATTTAAAACATAAAAAATGATTGTAGTACCTGTAAAAGAAGGCGAAAACATCGAGAGAGCTTTAAAGAAATTCAAAAGAAAGTTTGAAAGAACTGGTATCGTAAAAGAACTAAGAAGAAGACAGCAATTTGACAAACCTTCTGTTGTAAGAAGATTTAAAAAAGAGCGTGCTGTTTACGTTCAAAAACTAAAAGAGCAAGAAGATTAATCAGTAATAATTCTCTAATATATTGAGAGAGTTAAATTCTTTTTTTCTATATTCGTTATTATCAAGTTATAATAGCGATGATATACCTAGATAACTTTGTTGATTACTTGCTTTACGAACGTAACTACTCTCCGAAAACTATACAAGCATACCGTAAGGATATTGAACAGTTCTCTGAGAATATTTGTTTAACTCGCAAGTCTTGTTCTTTGAATGATCTGAATGTTGGTGCTGTTAGAAGATGGATGGTTTCTCTTATGGATAAGGGTTATGCTTCTACTTCGGTAAATAGAAAGCTGAGTTCACTGCGTGTTTTTTCTCGTTTTTTATTGAGGGAGAACTTTATAACATCCGATCGATTGGGTTTAATCGAAGGTCCGAAAAATGAACAAAAACTTCCACAGTTCGTCCGTGCAAATGATATGGATAGATTGCTGGATGGAGGGTTTTTTGCTTCAGATTTTGAGGGCGTAAGAGATAAACTGATAATTGAAATGTTTTACTCTACGGGGATTCGTTTGGCTGAATTAGTTGGGCTAAATGACAAAGATGTAGATGTAAAAGCGATGCAAATTAAAGTTCTTGGTAAGGGTAATAAAGAAAGGATTATACCTTTTGGGAAAACCTTATCTCAAGGGATACTTGATTATAGAATCCTACGTAATGAGATTAAGGGGCAGTCGTCTAGTGCTTTTTTTGTTAAAGCTGATGGTTCTGGAGTCTATCCGAACTTGGTTTACAATATTGTAAAACATAATCTAGCGGCAATATCAACTTTAGTCAAATGTAGTCCACACGTTTTGCGACATAGTTTTGCTACAAATATGTTGAATAATGGTGCTGACTTGCAGGTGATAAAAGAGATATTAGGGCATTCAAGTCTTTCAGCGACTGAAGTGTACACACATACAACTTTTAAAGAACTGAAAAAAGTTTATAAACAAGCTCATCCAAGAGCATAAAATGAAGGTAATATGATGGAAATTAGAATTCAATCTGATGGTTTTGATGCCAAAAAGCATCTTTTAGATTTCGTAAACGAAGGTGCAGAGAAGTTAGAAAAATATTACGATAAAATTCAGAAAGTAGAGGTGTTTTTAAAATTGAATCCAGATCCAGCTAATAATAAGAGCGTAGGCATTCGGGTTCATGTTCCAGGAACAGAATTATACGCTAGTAAATCTTGTGATACTTTTGAGGAGGCTGTTGATGAGGTGTTTGATGCACTTCGACGTCAAGTTAAAAAACATAAAGAGAAACTAGATGCTAAATAATTTGCAATTCATTTTGTAGAAAAGAAATTAATATTTAAATTTGCAGCCGTTTCGTTGGAGTCATTATACAGCAATGGCTGCAAATTTACCCTAAGCCTCTTTAGCTCAGTTGGCCAGAGCACGTGATTTGTAATCTCGGGGTCGTTGGTTCGAATCCGACAAGAGGCTCAAAAAATATGGGCAAATACCAGAGTGGCCAAATGGGGCAGACTGTAAATCTGCTGGCTTACGCCTACGGTGGTTCGAATCCATCTTTGCCCACCACTTACTGCTAATTAGAGTAGGTAATGCGGAAGTAGCTCAGTTGATAGAGCATTAGCCTTCCAAGCTGAGGGTCGCGGGTTTGAGTCCCGTCTTCCGCTCTAAAGTGGCTGTTGTAGCTCAGGGGTAGAGCACTTCCTTGGTAAGGAAGAGGCCCCGGGTTCAAATCCCGGCAACAGCTCTTCGAAACTGTAAGTGCTGATTATTAATCAAATAAATAACAAGTAAAGCTATGGCTAAAGAGAAATTCGTACGTACCAAGCCACACGTAAACATTGGTACTATTGGTCACGTTGACCACGGTAAGACTACTTTGACAGCTGCTATCAGTGGTGTGTTAGCTGACAAAGGCTTCGGTGAAAAAAGATCATACGATCAAATTGACAACGCACCAGAAGAAAAAGAAAGAGGTATTACAATTAATACTTCACATATTGAGTATGAAACTGCTAACCGTCACTACGCTCACGTTGACTGTCCAGGTCACGCTGACTACGTAAAAAACATGGTTACTGGTGCTGCTCAGATGGACGGTGCTATCATTGTAGTTGCTGCAACTGATGGTCCTATGCCTCAAACTCGTGAGCATATCCTATTAGCTCGTCAAGTAAACGTTCCTCGTCTAGTTGTGTTCATGAACAAATGTGACATGGTTGAAGACGAAGAAATGCTTGAGCTAGTTGAAATGGAAATGAGAGAACTACTTGATTTCTATAGCTTCGATGGCGACGAAACTCCTATTATTAGAGGTTCTGCACTTGGTGCAATCGAAGGTGTTGAAAAATGGGTAGATAAAATCATGGAGCTTATGGAAGCTGTTGATACATGGATTCCATTGCCTCCACGTGATGTTGATAAACCATTCTTGATGCCAGTTGAGGACGTATTCTCAATTACAGGTCGTGGTACAGTTGCTACTGGACGTATCGAAACAGGTATCGTTAAAGTTGGTGATGAAGTTGAACTACTTGGTCTAGGCGAAGATAGAAAATGTGTTGTTACTGGAGTAGAAATGTTCCGTAAACTTCTTGATAGAGGTGAAGCAGGTGATAACGTAGGTCTATTACTTCGTGGTATTGAGAAAGACGATATCAAACGTGGTATGGTTCTTTGTCATCCAGGACAAATCAAACCTCATGATAAATTCCAAGCTGAGGTTTATATCTTGAAAAAAGAAGAAGGTGGACGTCACACTCCATTCCATAACAAATACCGTCCTCAATTCTACATCCGTACTATGGACTGTACTGGTGAGATTACTCTTCCAGAAGGAGTTGAAATGGTAATGCCTGGTGATAACGTAACTATCAATGTTACTCTTATCTATCCAGTTGCAATCAACGTAGGTCTTCGTTTCGCTATCCGTGAAGGTGGACGTACTGTAGGTGCTGGTCAGATTACAAAAATTGTTGACTAACATATAATCATATTTTGTCGATATTCTCTAAGTTATTGAGAATATCGACAAAATTATACGGGTGTAGCTCAGTTGGTAGAGCACTAGTCTCCAAAACTAGGTGTCGGGAGTTCGAGTCTCTCCTCCCGTGCAAAATAAATAATCATATGAATAAGATTATCTTAAATATTAAAGAATCCTACGATGAACTTGTGCATAAAGTATCGTGGCCATCACGCTCTGAACTAGCGAATAGTGCAGTTGTTGTATTGTCTGCTTCCATAATAATTGCATTAGTTGTTAGCGGTATGGATTTCTGTTTTAGAACATTTATGGAGAACATTGTTTATCCAAGTTAATTTTAAAGGAAGGAATTTAAATGTCTGAGAACCAGAATAAGTGGTATGTTTTACGTGCCATCAGTGGCAAAGAAGCTAAGATAAAAGAATATATCGAAGCTGAAATGAAAAATAGCTCTCTTGGAGAGTATGTATCTCAGGTTTTGATCCCTACTGAAAAGGTAGCCCAGGTTCGTAATGGCAAACGCGTCATTAAAGAGCGTAGTTATTTGCCTGGCTATATCTTGGTGGAAGCAAATCTTGTAGGTGAGGTAGCTCATCAATTAAGAAGTACTCCTGATGTTATAGGTTTTTTAGGTGGAATGGAGAAACCCTCCCCTTTAAGACAATCAGAAGTCAACCGAATACTCGGCACAGTGGATGAACTTCAAGAAGCTTCAGAGGATTTAAATATCCCATATCTTGTTGGAGATGCTGTGAAAGTTACTTTCGGACCTTTTAGCGGATTCAGTGGTATCATTGATGAGGTTAATGGAGAAAAGAAGAAACTTAAGGTAATGGTTAAGATCTTTGGACGTAAAACGTCTCTAGAACTTGGCTTTATGCAAGTCGAAAAAGAATAATTAGTTGTTACGCTTTTTATCTCTTTTTAAAATTTAAAATAAATTACAAAACAATGGCTAAAGAAATTGCTGGATTAATCAAATTACAGATTAAAGGAGGCGCAGCAAACCCATCACCTCCCGTAGGACCTGCTTTAGGTGCTAAGGGAATTAATATCATGGAGTTTTGCAAGCAATTCAATGCCCGTACTCAAGACAAAGCTGGTAAGATTTTACCAGTACTTATCACTTACTATACAGATAAGTCTTTTGATTTTATCATTAAGACTCCACCTGTAGCGGTACAAATTCTAGAAGCTACAAAAGCTAAGAAGGGTTCTGCTGAACCTAACCGTAAGAAAGTGGCTGAGTTGACTTGGGAACAAGTGCAGACTATTGCTCAAGACAAAATGGTCGATTTAAATTGCTTTACAGTAGAGGCTGCCATGACTATGGTTGCAGGTACTGCTAGAAGTATGGGTATCTCTGTTAAAGGGGACTTCCCCGTAAATAATTAAAACTTCAATTATAATGGGAAAACTGACAAAAAATCAAAAGTTGGCAGCAGAAAAAATTGAAGCAGAGAAACTATACTCTCTTAATGAGGCTTCATCTCTAGTAAAAGAGATTACTTTTACAAAGTTTGATGCTTCTGTTGATATTGATGTGCGTTTAGGTGTTGATCCACGTAAAGCTAACCAAATGGTAAGAGGTGTTGTATCTTTGCCTCATGGAACAGGAAAAGAAATCCGTGTCTTGGTACTTTGTACTCCAGACCAGGAAGAAGCTGCGAAAGAGGCTGGTGCAGACCACGTTGGACTTGACGAATATATTGATAGAATCAAAAGCGGTTGGACCGATATTGATGTTATCATAACTATGCCATCTATCATGGGTAAAATTGGTGCTTTAGGACGTGTTTTAGGTCCTAGAGGTTTAATGCCAAACCCTAAGAGTGGAACTGTTACAATGGATGTTGCTAAGGCTGTAAAAGAAGTAAAACAAGGTAAAATTGACTTCAGAGTTGATAAATCTGGTATTGTTCATACTTCAATTGGTAAAGTTTCATTTAGCGCTGAGCAGATTGCAGATAACGCAAGAGAGTTTATCTCTACGTTGTTGAAAATGAAGCCAACAGCTGCAAAAGGAACCTATCTAAAGAGCATTTATCTTTCTAGCACAATGAGTAAGGGAATCAAAATTGACCCTAAATCAGTAAGTGAAATCTATAAAGTAGAGAACAAATGAGAAAGGAAGATAAAGGATTAATTATAGAACAACTAGCTTCTTCACTTGGTCAATATGAGCACTTTTACTTAGTTGACACTACAGCAATGAATTCTGCTGATACTAGTGCACTAAGAAGAGCTTGTTACAAGAAAGAAGTTAAGTTGGTAGTTGTGAAGAATTCACTACTTAGAAAGGCTTTTGAAAGCATTTCTGAAGTTGATTATTCTCCTCTATTTGATACTTTAACAGGTACAACTGCAATTATGTTAACTCATAGTGCTAGTTTGCCAGCTAAATTAATCAAAGAAGTAGCGAATAAGAAAACTGGAATTCCAGCACTAAAAGCTGCTTATGCAGAAGAAAGTTTCTATGTAGGCGCTGAGCACTTAGATACTCTTGTAAGCATCAAGAGCAAAGACGAGGTTATTGCTGATATTGTTGCATTGCTACAATCTCCAGCGAAGAATGTTATCTCTGCTCTAAAATCTGGTGGAGACACCATTCACGGCGTTCTAAAGACACTTGGTGATAAATAAGACTGAATCAATTAAAAGTAAATAAACAATTTAAAGAATACAAAAATGGCAGATTTGAAAGCTATTGCAGAACAACTAGTTAACTTAACAGTAAAAGAAGTTAATGAACTTGCAACTATCCTTAAAGACGAATACGGTATCGAACCTGCAGCTGCAGCTGTAGCTGTTGCTGGTCCTGCTGCTGCAGGTGAAGCAGCTGAAGAAAAAACATCTTTTGATGTTGTTCTAGCTGATGCTGGTGCAGCTAAATTGAAAGTTGTAAAAGCAGTTAAAGAACTTTGTGGTCTTGGCTTGAAAGAAGCTAAAGATCTAGTTGATGGTGCACCAAGTACTGTTAAAGAAGGTTTAGCTAAAGACGAAGCAGAATCATTGAAACAAGCATTGGAAGAAGCTGGAGCTAAAGTTGAACTTAAATAAGATTATCCTGTTTATCAGGTAACTGCGGTTAAGAATCCTAGTCTCTAGGGTTCTTAACCTTTTTGTGTATATATTTAATATTAAGTTCTTCAAATTCAATAATCGATGTCTTCAAATACTGTAAATAATAGAATTAATTTTGCTACCATCAAGAAACCATTAGTATATCCTGATTTCTTAGATGTGCAACTTAAGTCATTTCACGACTTCTTACAGCTGGATACACCACCTGAAAAACGAAAAAATGAGGGCTTGTATAAAGTTTTCGCTGAAAACTTTCCTATCACTGATACAAGGAACAACTTTGTTTTAGAGTTCTTGGACTATTATATTGATCCTCCTCGCTATTCTATTGAAGAATGTATAGCTCGTGGGTTAACTTATAGTGTTCCTTTGAAAGCTAAATTGAAATTATACTGTACTGATCCCGAACACGAGGATTTTGACACGGTGATTCAAGATGTTTTCCTCGGCCCTATCCCTTACATGACTGATAAGGCTACTTTCGTTATTAATGGTGCAGAGCGTGTTATTGTATCTCAGCTTCATAGATCTCCTGGGGTGTTCTTTGGGCAAAGTACCCATGCGAATGGTACAAAACTTTATTCAGCTCGAATAATCCCATTTAAGGGTTCTTGGATTGAATTTGCAACCGATATCAATAATGTGATGTTCGCATATATTGATCGAAAAAAGAAATTGCCTGTAACTACTTTGTTACGTGCTATTGGTTTTGAAACCGATAAAGATATTTTAGAAATCTTTAATCTTGCTGAAGAAATCAAGGTTAATAAGACAAACCTTAAGAAGACTCTTGGTCGTAAGTTGGCTGCGCGTGTTCTTAAGTCTTGGATTGAGGATTTTGTAGATGAAGATACAGGAGAGGTTGTTTCTATCGAACGTAATGAAGTTATTATCGATAGAGAGACCATTATTGAACAAGAACATGTAGATTTAATACTTGAATCTGGTGTGGCAACTATCCTTTTACATAAGGAAGATGTGCATCAATCAGATTACTCAATTATATATAATACACTTCAAAAGGACCCTAGTAACTCTGAAAAAGAAGCTGTATTGTACATTTATCGCCAATTGCGTAATGCTGACCCTGCGGATGAAGCAAGTGCAAGAGAGGTGATAAATAATCTGTTCTTCTCAGAAAAACGTTATGATCTTGGAACTGTAGGTCGTTATAGAATTAACAAAAAGCTTAATCTATCAACGGATATGGATGTTAAGGTCCTAACTAAAGAAGATATTATTGAGATTATTAAGTACTTAATTGAACTTATTAACTCAAAAACTATAGTTGATGATATTGACCACCTAAGTAATCGTCGTGTGCGTACTGTTGGTGAGCAATTATCAAATCAATTCTCTGTAGGTTTAGCACGTATGGCTCGTACCATTCGTGAGAGAATGAATGTTAGAGACAATGAAGTATTTACTCCAGTTGACTTGATTAACGCCAAGACAATCTCTTCAGTTATTAATTCATTCTTTGGAACGAATGCTCTTTCTCAATTTATGGACCAAACCAACCCGCTATCTGAAATTACGCACAAACGTCGTATGTCAGCTCTAGGTCCAGGTGGTTTGTCTCGTGAGCGTGCTGGTTTTGAGGTACGTGACGTTCACTATACTCACTATGGTCGTTTATGTCCTATTGAAACTCCTGAGGGACCAAACATTGGTTTGATTTCATCACTTTGTGTTTATGCTAAAATCAACGATTTAGGATTTATTGAAACTCCTTATCGTAAGGTAACCGACAGCATTGTTGATGTGACTGATAATGGAATTGTTTATCTTACTGCTGAAGAGGAAGAAGATAAAGTGATTGCTCAGGGTAATGCACCACTTACTGATGAGGGAACGTTCATTAATGATCGTGTTAAAGCTCGTCTGGATGCTGATTATCCTGTAGTAGAACCAGCAGAGGTTGAGTTGATGGACGTTGCTCCACAACAAATTGCTTCGATTGCTGCTTCATTAATTCCTTTCTTGGAGAATGATGATGCTAACCGTGCATTGATGGGTTCTAACATGATGCGCCAGGCGGTTCCATTGATTCGTAGTGAAGCTCCTATTGTGGGTACAGGAATTGAAGAACAGTTAGTAACTGACTCTCGTACTCAGGTTGCCGCTAGCGGAGCTGGAGTTGTTGAGTTTGTTGATGCTACTGAAATTCATATTCTCTACGACCGTAGTGAAGAAGAAGAGTTCGTTAGTTTTGAACCAGCCCTTAAAATATATAAATTACCTAAATTCCAAAAGACTAACCAAAGCATGACCATTGATTTGCGTCCGACTTGTAAAGTAGGGCAAAGAGTGGAAAAAGGTGATGTGTTAACTGAAGGATATTCTACTGAGTTAGGAGAATTAGCTTTAGGTAAAAACCTTGTAGTTGCTTATATGCCTTGGAAGGGCTATAACTATGAGGATGCTATTGTTCTAAGTGAAAGAATCGTGCGTGAAGACGTATTGACTTCTGTACACGTTGAAGAATATACTCTAGAGGTTCGTGAAACCAAACGTGGTATGGAAGAGCTAACTTCAGACATTCCTAATGTTTCGGAAGAAGCTACTAAAGACTTAGACGACAACGGTATTGTTCGAATTGGAGCAAGAATCAAACCGGGTGATATCATGATTGGTAAGATTACTCCTAAGGGAGAATCTGATCCTTCTCCTGAAGAAAAACTATTACGTGCTATCTTTGGTGACAAAGCAGGTGACGTAAAAGATGCTTCTTTAAAAGCTTCACCTTCACTAACAGGTGTTGTTATTGATAAGAAGTTATTCTCTAGAGTAATGAAGACTCGTACTTCTAAAAAAGCAGACAAGTCAATTGTAGCTAAAATAGACGAGGAGTTCCAAGAGGAGTTTGATGCTATCCGTGAAATCCTTATCAAGAAATTGATTAGACTTACAGAAGATCAAATTTCAGCTGGAGTTAAAGACTTCCTAGGAGTTGAAATCATCTCAAAAGGTGCTCGTTTTACCCCTGCTGATTTTGCTAGTCTAGACTTTGATGGTGTAGAGTTGAGCAAATGGACAGAAGATGAACACTCGAATAAATTGATCCGTGATTTGATTGTAAACTACTTGAAAAAGTATAAAGAATTAGATGCTGAACTTAAACGTCGTAAGTTTGCTATTACTATTGGTGATGAATTACCAGCAGGTATCATCCAAATGGCTAAAGTAAGTATTGCGAAGAAACGTAAGATTGGTGTTGGTGATAAGATGGCGGGTCGTCACGGTAATAAAGGTATTGTTTCTAGAATTGTTAGAGATGAAGATATGCCTTTCCTATCTGATGGTACTCCTGTAGATATTGTTCTTAACCCACTTGGTGTACCTTCTCGTATGAACCTTGGACAGATTTTTGAAGCTGTTTTAGGATCGGCTGGTAAAAACCTTGGAGTTAAGTTTGCAACGCCTATTTTTGATGGAGCAACACTTGATAATATCTCAGAATGGACTGATAAGGCTGGTCTACCTCGTTATGGTAAAACATATCTATATGATGGTGGTACTGGTGAGCGTTTTGACCAACCAGCTACAGTAGGTGTTACTTACATGTTAAAGCTAGGTCATATGGTTGAAGATAAAATGCATGCTCGTTCTATCGGACCATATTCTCTTATTACACAACAGCCTCTTGGTGGTAAAGCACAATTTGGTGGTCAACGTTTCGGAGAGATGGAGGTTTGGGCACTTGAAGCCTTTGGTGCTGCTCATATCCTTCAAGAGATCCTTACAATTAAGTCGGATGATGTTATTGGAAGATCTAAAGCTTACGAAGCAATAGTGAAAGGTGAACCTATGCCAGAACCTGGTATTCCAGAATCTCTAAACGTGTTACTACATGAGTTGAGAGGTCTAGGTCTTAGCGTACATCTTGAGTAATTTTTAAGCATTCCGAAGGGAGTTAAATAACTCCCTTCTTTATCTAGTTCAAAACTTTCAATATTTATTATAATATGGCTTTTAGAAAAGAGAATAAAGTAAAGAATAACTTCTCGAAAATTTCAATTGGATTAGCTTCTCCAGAAGAGATCCTTGAAAATTCGAGTGGTGAAGTTTTAAAGCCTGAAACCATCAATTATCGTACTTACAAGCCCGAGAGGGATGGTTTATTCTGCGAAAGAATTTTTGGTCCTATCAAGGATTACGAATGTCATTGCGGTAAATATAAACGAATTCGTTATAAAGGTATTGTATGTGATCGTTGCGGTGTTGAGGTTACTGAAAAGAAAGTACGTCGTGAGCGTATGGGACATATCCATTTGGTAGTTCCTGTTGCTCATATTTGGTATTTTCGTTCATTGCCTAATAAGATTGGTTACTTATTAGGTTTGCCTACAAAAAAGCTCGACTCAATTGTATATTATGAGCGCTATGTCATTATCCAAGCTGGAGTGATGGCAAGCGACGAACTTAAAGAATACGATTTGATTACTGAGGATGAGTACCTAGATATTCTAGAAACTCTACCTAAAGATAATCAATATCTTGATGATTCAGACCCTAATAAGTTTATTGCTAAAATGGGTGCTGAAGCTGTTTACGACCTTTTGGCTCGCTTAGATTTGAATGCTCTGTCATATGATCTTAGAGACAAGGCTAGTAACGATACATCACAACAAAGAAAAAATGATGCATTGAAACGTCTACAAGTTGTAGAGTCTTTCCGTGCTTCACAGGGTCGCAACAAACCTGAGTGGATGATTATGCGTGTTGTGCCGGTTATTCCGCCAGAACTACGTCCTCTTGTGCCACTAGATGGTGGTCGTTTTGCTACATCAGATTTAAATGATTTGTATCGCCGTGTTATTATTCGTAATAACCGTCTTAAACGTCTAATCGAGATTAAAGCTCCAGAAGTAATTTTACGTAACGAGAAACGTATGCTTCAAGAGTCTGTAGACTCATTATTCGATAACTCACGCAAGTCTAGTGCTGTTAAGACTGATGCAAATCGTCCATTGAAATCACTATCTGATAGTTTGAAAGGTAAACAAGGTCGTTTCCGTCAAAACCTGTTAGGTAAGCGTGTTGACTATTCTGCACGTTCGGTGATTGTCGTTGGTCCAGAACTTAAAATGCATGAGTGCGGTATCCCTAAATTAATGGCTGCTGAATTATATAAACCATTTATTATTCGTAAGCTAATCGAAAGAGGTATCGTTAAGACTGTGAAGTCTGCTAAGAAAATCGTTGACAGAAGAGAGCCTGTTATTTGGGATATTCTTGAGCATGTAATGAAAGGGCACCCTGTGCTTCTTAACCGTGCTCCGACTCTTCACCGTTTAGGTATTCAAGCATTCCAACCAAAAATGATCGAGGGTAAAGCTATCCAACTTCATCCATTGGCATGTACTGCGTTCAATGCCGATTTTGATGGTGACCAGATGGCTGTTCACTTACCTTTAAGCAATAATGCAATTATTGAGGCTCAACTATTGATGTTGGCTGCACATAATATTCTTAACCCTGCTAACGGTGCTCCGATTACTGTTCCTTCTCAGGATATGGTTCTAGGACTTTACTATATTACAAAGATTCGTACAGGTGCTAAGGGTGAAGGCTTGACTTTCTACGGTGCTGAAGAAGCTACTATTGCCTACAATGAAGGTAGAGTAGATATTCATGCTCCTATTAAGGTTATTGTTCCCGACTTAGATGAAGAAGGTAATATCGTTCCTACTATGCGTGAAACCACCGTTGGACGTGTTATTGTAAATGAGATTGTACCTGAAGAAGTTGGTTTTATCAATACTGTTATCTCTAAGAAATCTTTGAGAGACATTATTGGTCGAGTTATTAAGGTTTGTGGTATTGCTCGTACAGCTGATTTCTTGGACGGAATTAAAGATTTAGGTTATAAGATGGCTTTCAAAGGAGGTCTATCGTTTAACTTGGATGATATTATTATTCCTAAAGAGAAAGACGAATTAGTAAAACGTGGTTACGAAGAAGTTGAGCAAGTGATAAGTAACTATAATATGGGTTTCATTACCAATAACGAACGTTACAACCAAGTTATTGATATTTGGACACATATTAACTCTGAGCTTTCTAACATCTTAATGAAAACTATTTCTACGGATGATCAAGGTTTCAATGCAGTTTATATGATGCTTGATTCTGGAGCCCGTGGTTCTCGTGAGCAAATTCGTCAGTTGTCTGGTATGCGTGGTCTGATGGCCAAACCTCAAAAAGCAGGAGCTGAAGGTGGTCAAATTATTGAAAACCCTATTCTTTCTAACTTTAAAGAGGGACTTTCGGTACTTGAGTACTTTATATCTACTCACGGTGCTCGTAAGGGTCTTGCGGATACAGCGCTTAAAACTGCTGATGCGGGTTACTTAACTCGTCGTCTAGTTGACGTTTCTCATGATGTTATTATTAATGAGAGAGATTGTGGTACGCTTCGTGGTCTTGAGTGTATGGCACTTAAGAGTAACGATGAAGTTATCGCTACACTATATGAAAGAATATTAGGACGTGTATCTGTCCATGATGTAATTAACCCTACTACTGGTGAGTTAATCGTTGCATCTGGAGAAGAGATCACTGAAGATATTGCTCAGGCAATCGAAGATTCGCCAATTGAAATTGTAGAAATCCGTTCAGTATTAACATGTGAATCTAAAAAAGGTGTTTGCGGTAAGTGTTACGGTCGTAACCTTGCTACTAACAGTATGGTTCAACGTGGTGAAGCTGTAGGTGTTGTTGCTGCACAATCTATTGGTGAGCCAGGTACTCAGTTGACACTTCGTACTTTCCACGCAGGGGGTACAGCTGCGAATATCGCAGCTAATGCTACTATTCGTGTTAAGAACAGATCTCGACTAGAGTTTGAAGAGCTACGTACTGTGGATATTGTAAATGAAACAGGTGAAGCTGGTAAAATTGTAGTTGGTCGTCTTGCTGAAGTTCGCTTTGTAGACGTGAATACAGGAATTGTGCTTTCTAGCCATAATATTCCTTACGGTTCATTCTTATTTGCTGCTGATGGAGATGTTGTTGAAAAAGATACATTGATTGCTAAGTGGGATCCATTTAATGCTGTTATTATTACTGAGTCTGCTGGTAAGATTAAGTTTGAGGACATGATTGAAGGGATTACTTACAAAATTGACTCTGATGAAGCAACTGGTCTGCGTGAGATGATTATTATCGAAACTAAAGACAAAACTAAGATTCCTTCGGCACACGTTGTCAACGAATCTGGTGATGTGCTTAGAACTTATAACTTACCTGTAGGCGGACACATCGTTGTTGATGATAATGCTCAAGTTAAGTCGGGTGAAATCATTGTTAAGATTCCTAGAGCTGTTGGTAAGACTGGTGATATTACAGGGGGTCTTCCTCGTGTAACTGAGTTGTTTGAAGCTCGTAACCCTTCTAACCCTGCTGTAGTTTCTGAAATCGATGGTCAAGTTTCGATGGGTAAGATCAAACGTGGTAACCGTGAAGTTATTGTGACAACTAAGACTGGTGAGGTAAGAAAATATCTAGTGCCATTGTCTCGTCAAATTCTTGTTCAAGAAAATGACTATGTTCGTGCAGGTACTCCACTATCGGATGGTGCAATTACTCCTTCAGATATTCTTGCTATTAAAGGACCTACAGCTGTTCAAGAGTACATCGTAAATGAGGTACAAGACGTTTACCGTCTGCAAGGTGTGAAGATTAATGATAAGCACTTTGAGATTATTGTACGTCAGATGATGCGTAAAGTACTTATCGATGAACCTGGTGATACTAACTTCCTAGAAAAAGAAACAATCGATAAGATTGACTTTATGGAAGAAAACGATCGTATCTGGGGTAAGAAAGTAGTTGTAGAGGCTGGAGATTCCGAAATATTCAAGAAGGGACAGATTGTTACTGCTCGTCGTCTACGTGACGAAAACTCGAAGTTGAAACGTCGAGATCTTAAGACTGTTGTTGTTCGTGATGCTATTCCTGCAACATCTACTCAGATATTACAGGGTATTACACGTGCTGCACTTCAGACTAAGAGCTTTATGTCGGCTGCTTCGTTCCAGGAAACAACAAAAGTATTGAATGAAGCTGCTATTAACGGTAAAGTTGATAAGCTTGAAGGTATGAAAGAGAACGTAATTTGCGGTCACTTGATTCCTGCAGGTACAGGTCAGCGTGAGTTTGATAAGATTGTTGTTGGTTCGAAAGAAGAATACGATCGAGTTATCGCTAACAAAAAGAATATACTTGATTACAAAGAGGTGAAATAACACTCTATTTGTATTCAAACAAAAGATAGAAAAGGGTAGTTACTTTAAAGTAACTACCCTTTTTTTGATTTAGCCCACCAAAAAGTCAGCTTAAATCAATATTGATTTTGATAAAGCAGTATCTTTGTATAAAATATATTAGAATAATAAATATGATTACATTAGAACAACTTAAAGACATAAAAGAGCGCGTTTTAGCGTTGAGGAGGTATCTTTGACATCGATGCCAAGAGAATTGAATTAGAAGAAGAACAACTTCGTACACAAGCTCCTGACTTCTGGGATGATCCTAAGCTTGCTCAGGCTCAGATGAAGGAAGTAAAGGCTATTGAGTCTTGGATTAAGAGTTACGAAGAGTCTGTAACATTAACAGAAGAGCTAGAACTAGCCTTCGATTTCTATAAAGACGAACTTGTATCTGAAGAAGATGTTGATGCAGCTTACGCTAAAGCGATGAGTTCTATCGAAGATCTAGAACTTAAGAATATGCTTCGTCAAGAGGCCGATCAATTGGGTTGTATTCTTAAGATTAACTCGGGTGCTGGTGGAACAGAGAGTCAAGACTGGGCTTCTATGTTGATGCGTTTGTATCTGCGTTGGGCTGAGCATAATGGCTATAAGGCCACGCTATCCAATATTCAGGAGGGAGATGAAGCAGGAATCAAAACTTGTACTATTCAAGTGGAGGGTGATTTTGCGTATGGTTATCTTAAAGGTGAAAACGGTGTGCATCGTTTGGTGAGAGTTTCTCCCTACAATGCCCAAGGTAAGCGTATGACTTCATTTGCTTCTATTTTTGTAACTCCCCTTGTTGACGAAAGTATTGAGGTTACACTTGATCCAGCTGCTATGTCTTGGGATTTATTCCGCTCGGGTGGGGCTGGTGGTCAGAACGTAAATAAGGTTGAAACTGGAGTTCGTCTCCGTTATCAATACAAAGACCCTGATACTGGTGAAGAAGAGGAGATTTTGGTAGAGAATACCGAAAGTCGCTCTCAACTAGATAACCGTGAGAATGCGATTCGTTTGTTACGCTCTATCCTTTATGAGAAGGAGTTGAATAAGCGTCTTGCAGCTTTACGTAAGATTGAAGATGGTAAAAAGAAAATCGAGTGGGGATCTCAAATCCGAAGCTATGTTTTTGATGACCGTCGTGTCAAGGATCATCGTACTAATTATCAGGTTTCAGATGTTAATGCTGTAATGGATGGTGAAATAAATGAGTTTATCAAAGCCTATTTAATGGAGTTTGGTAGCGAAGCAAATTGATTTTATTATCCTTTTAGTTAATTCTGTTGAATCTCTGTTTTATTTGTGTTACTTTGCAGTATAACAGACTTAAAACCTTAAGAAGTATGACATCAAAACGTAAAGAATCACGTGAACTTCGTGAAGAGAAACAGGCAAATAAAGTAGTTAGAATGATTTTTATCGGATGTGCCATTGTTGCCATTCTGTTTATAGTCATCTTCTCTTTTATGCAATAATAAAACTGTAGGGAGATATGAAAGTATCTCCCTTTTTTATAGATCTAAAATGAGTATTGAAATTGAAAGAAAGTTCTTGGTCAGAGATGACTCCTTTAAGCTAGTTTGTGTTGCAAAACACTATTTGAAGCAGGGGTATCTCAGCGTTGATAAACACCGTACAGTTCGGATTCGTATTGCTGATGACAAAGGTTTTATAACTATAAAAGGTATCTCAAATCAGTCAGGAATGTCTCGTTATGAGTGGGAGCATGAAATATCTATCCGAGAGGCCAATGAACTACTTGATCTAGCCTTGCCCACCATTATCGAAAAAAACAGATATATTGTTCCTTCGGGGAATCGATTCTGGGAGATTGATGAATTCTTTGGAGAAAATGAAGGTCTTGTTTTAGCTGAAATTGAATTAGGTTCTGAGTCCGAATATTTTGATAAGCCCTCTTTTATTGGTCAGGAAGTAACTTCAGACTCTAAATATTACAATTCTTATCTATCTCTAACCCCTTATAAATCCTGGTAATTATAACTTCTTATAATGGAAAAACTTGCTCATTATCTGCCTGAGGAACTTATATCCTTTTTGTTGGTTACACTTTTTTCTTTGTTAATAGGTCTTTCTCAGCGTAAGATAAGCCTACAGCGTGAAGGCAGTTCAATGCTTTTCGGAACAGACAGAACCTTTACCTTTATTGGTATTCTGGGTTATATACTCTATATTCTCGATCCTATTCATCTTCGACTCTTTATTGGTGGAGGTTTGATACTTGGTGCTTTGTTCACTGCGCACTACTTTGTGAAGCAAAATAAGTTTGATGTTTTTGGGGTGACAACTATTATTATTGCTCTAATTACCTATTGTATTGGGCCTATTGTGCTAACTCAGCCCAGTTGGTTCTATATTCTAATAATTGTTACGGTACTTCTACTGTCCGAACTTAAACACACCTTTACTGAGATTGCTCAACGGATGCAGAACGATGAGATGATAACCTTAGCCAAGTTTTTAGCCATAAGTGGAATCATCTTGCCTATCCTCCCCGATACAGATATCATCCCTGGAGTAAACTTGACGCCTTATACCATTTGGTTGGCCACTGTAGTTGTTTCGGGCATTTCCTACTTGTCTTATCTCTTAAAGCGCTATGTATTTAAAGATTCAGGAATTATAGTTTCCAGTATTATTGGGGGATTATATAGCAGTACAGCAACCATATCCATATTAGCGCGTAAAAGTAAAACCGACTCCGAAAGGTTTGCTCACGAATACGTATCGGGTATGCTACTAGCAGTTTCGATGATGTTTCTTCGTTTCTTAATACTTATTTTTATTTTTAGTCGAGCCTTGTTCTTGGCAGTGTACCCCTATTTATTGTTGATGTCATTTGCTACAGCTGCAATTGCTTGGTTTATTAATTCTAAGAGGCCAGTAAAGAAAGGGGATGGAGAATTAGCTGAAGAAGAAGAGGCAAGTAATCCACTTGAGTTTAAGGTTGCTCTTATCTTTGCAGCACTTTTTGTAGTGTTCACCCTATTAACGCATTACACGCTTGTCTATTCAGGGACTAGTGGGCTTAATCTCTTATCCGTGATCTCTGGATTTAGTGATATCACTCCTTTTATTTTAAACTTAGTCCAGGGAACAGACAATTTGGGGATAAAGATTGTTGCTGCTTGTAGCATGCAAGCTATGGCTAGTAATATTTTCATCAATATGTGTTATGCGTTTTTCTTTTCTGGTCGTGGTAAAAACAAAAAGCTTACACGTTGGATCTTTATCGGATTTGGAGGAGCATTGATGGTTACTATTAGTCTTCTATTACTTTTCTATCTCTTGTCGTGAGGGGTTGTATATAAGCTTATTCTAGTTTCTAGTATCTTATTTTGTCTTATTACCAACGAAAATCTGAAGGTTTCACAAGGGTGACAGAATCTCTTTGGTAGATAATGTCTATGTCAGTTACTGAATCTACAGGTCAGTTACCTGTTCAATATAAGGCTAAACATCTGTTGGGACACGATTGTGTAGGGATTAGTGTTGAGCCTCTTTAATCTTTTACGAGTAGGTTGTTTGCCTGGTACCACTTACTCGGAGTAGGTGAGTCAGCTACTTATTTTATTTTATTGGGCTTAAATTAAAATAATTACTTACTTTTGTAGCCTTATAAAATTTAAATGATATGTTTTTCTACTTGAAAATAAGCTGAAATATTTATAAAGTTTCCCTTTCTGTTCAGAAAGGGAAACTTTATAAATATTAATAATATTCGTTGTTGCACTCCGTATGTGGGTGCAACAGGATTATTGAACACTTATTTCAAATGAAAAGAATATTCCGAGAGCCATCTGTGTGGCTTCTTATATTTCTTGTGGGTTTTCCACAAATCAGCGAAACAATATATACACGACACCCTTTCATAAAGTGTGTAAGTTAAAATGATCGGCTTGGGTAACAACTTTACCTGAGCCGTTGTTTTATAATAAAAAACTTAGACATGTATGAAAACAGAAGATTTAATCCCCGATGAGTTCTTTAAACAGTTCAAAACAGGTGAAGAACTAAACAACTTCCTTAAGTCCATTCAAAAGCGAGGTATAGAGAAAATGCTCGAGGGTGAGCTGGATGCTCATTTAGATTATGACAAACACAGTCATAGAAAAGAGGATAATAGCCGTAATGGGTATTCTACGAAGACT
>NZ_AQWS01000036.1 GCF_000375405.1 Bacteroides propionicifaciens DSM 19291 = JCM 14649
TACATGTCTAAGTTTTTTATTATAAAACAACGGCTCAGGTAAAGTTGTTACCCAAGCCCATCATTTTAACTTACACACTTTATGAGAGGGTGTCTGATTCTACTAAGATCTATTATAAAACTGTAAACAGGTTGTGAGTTAAGTCTTGCAACCTGTTTTTTTGTTGTGGGTATTCTTCTCTTTGTGTAATGATTCTGAAACAACCTCGATATTACATAAAAAACATCTGTGTTATTTGATTTTAAAGGCCTTAATAAGTTGATTACGTGTTACTAAATTGAATATATAATGATATTTTAGGCTAGAATTTTCATTATATTTAGATTTAATAAGGCTTGATGTCAAATTATTAATATCTTTATGCCAATATCTTATATGTTAAAGCTCCAAAGAGTTGTTTTAAGTAGGTTGTTTTACTTCAATTATCCTTGTTTTGATAGTAATGAGTTGATTACTAAAAGGTAAATAAATTGTTAAATATATTAATATGAATTATGATGCAAAAAATGCATAAGTTATTATTAGGACTAATATTAGTTCTGTCTTCGACATTTGCGACTCATGCACAGAAAGTTGCCTTGAAGACTAACTTGTTGTACGATGCTACAACAACATTTAATTTAGGGATGGAATTTGGCTTATCTCCAAAGTGGACATTAGATGTTTCTGCAAACTATAATCCATGGACTTTTGATAATAATCAAAAGTGGAAACATTGGATGGTTCAACCAGAAGCTAGATATTGGCTTTGTGAGAAATTTAACGGTCACTTTTTTGGTTTCCACTTTCTTGGAGGACAGTATAATGCTGGTAATATAGACACTTCATTGAAGTTTCTAGGAAATGACTTTTCGGGATTAAAAGACAATCGCTACGAAGGTTGGTTTGCTGGTGCAGGTATCAGTTATGGTTACTCGTGGATTCTAGGAAAACACTGGAACTTTGAAGCTGAAATTGGTATTGGTTATGCTTATACTAGATATGATCGTTACGATTGCGCTAAATGTGGTGACAAAAACGGAAAAGGTTTTCACAACTATGTTGGACCTACCAAAGCTGCTTTGTCTTTAGTTTATGTATTTTAAAATCTGAAAATTAACATGATGAAAAAAATATTATATACAGCACTTCTTATATTTGGTTTTGGTACTTATGCCGATGCCCAAATAGTATTAGATAATATGGCTGAAGTTTCAGGTGTTGCCATTAGTCGTGAAAAGTCACAGTTGACTGCAACAATGACTCTTGACTTGACTAAGGTACAGGTGAAATCGAATCGTGAAGTACGTTTTACACCACGTTTAGTTAAAGGTGATCAAGTTAAAAACTTTCCTGCAGTCGTTCTATCAGGCAGAAAAAATCTGATTTATAGAGCGCGTAATGAGAAGTACTTTATCAATGAAGACTTAAACTTATTACTTAAGAAAGACAAAAAAGGTGCTCAACTAGTTGATTATAGTTTTGACTTCCCTTTTGAACCATGGTTTGATGGTGCAGATTTTGTATTGGTTTCTGATGATTGTGGCTGTGCTGCAACTTTACTGACTAGTAATGAAATGCCATTAGAGAAATTTACTATACCATTGGTTGTTCTTAGACCTGTGATGACTTTCCTTGAGCCTGTTGGTGAAATTCAAAAAAGTAGATCTGTTGTTGCAGAAGCATTCCTTGACTTCCCTGTCAATAAGTATGTGATTATGCCTCAATTTAGAAATAACCATGCAGAGCTTAATAAGATTAAAGCATCTATTGCAGCTGTAGCTGCTGATGAAGATATTAGCATTGAGTCTGTAAAACTTACAGGTCACTCTTCTCCAGAGGGTTCTTATGCAATTAATGATCGTCTTGCTCGTTTGAGAACAGATGCTTTGAAGAACTATCTAGTTGCAAACTTCCCTAAAATTTCAGCTCGTAACTTTATGGCTGATCATGTTGCAGAAAACTGGGATGGACTTATCAAGTTGTTGAACGCTTCTACTACTTTTGCATATAAAGATGAATTGTTGAATATGATCAACAGTACACCTGATTTGGATGAGCGTGAGCGTAAAATGAGAACAATGGATGGTGGTCGTGCTTTCCGTATTTTGGCGGCAGATTTCTTCCCAACACTACGTAATACAAAGTATGAGATTAACTATATCATCCGTAAGTTTACTCTTGAAGAAGCGAAAGAGTTAGTGTGGTCTAATCCGCAGAAACTATCTTTAGAGGAAATTTATGCTGTTACTGAAATCTACGAAACAGATAGTCCTGAGTATGGTGAGCTATTTGAAATTGCTGTTCGCTTGTTCCCACAAGATGTTGTTGCAAACTTAAATGCTTCTACTTCAGCGTTGTCTCGCAAAGATACAGATGCGGCTAAGCGTTACTTAGACCGTATTCCTAAGGAAAGTCGTGATGGTTTATTCTATAATAACCTCGGAGTTTACTATATGTTGATTGAAAACTATGAGTTGGCTGCTAATCAGTTTGAGAAGGCTGCTGTTCTAGGATCTATAGATGCTGCGAAGAACTATGAGATGACCAATCTTAAGATTGAAGAGATCGAATTATTTAGAGTGAAATAATAACTCAATTTGAGTTTATATAAAAATAGGATGCTTAAAACTAAGCATCCTATTTTTTTGCCTTCTAGTTAACCTCTAATAAACGAATTACTGGTTTACTTACTCGTCCTTACTAACTTGAGGCAAGTGACTTACTCGTTTGTCTACAGGCTCTGCCTATTGCGAATTAAAGGTTTACATGGTTAGTTCAGTGCTTGGCTTGAGACGAGACAAAAAAGAGAGGGATATAAACAATTGGTTTATATCCCTCTCTTAAACTTTATCTAAAAAGCTTAATCTCTAGGTCTAGCTTCTCTTAAAACTAAAGCTCTACCTTCGTAATCAGCTCCGTTAAGCTCTTTGATTGCGCGGTTAGCATCTTCTGCGTTTTCCATTTCTACGAATGCAAAACCTCTAGAACGACCTGTGTCACGATCTAAAATTAATTTCACTGAGACAACAGGACCGAAGTCTTCCAACATTTGTTGTACATTTGCTTCCTCAACTTGGTAGTTAAGGTTTCCGATATAAATATTCATAATAAAAAAATTGAAATAAAAACTCTCTTGATAGATGGGCAAACATATAGATTAACTAAAAACAGAGAGCTTTACGGGTAAAAGTGAAATTACAAGAAGTAAAAACCTCGTTAAAAACAAATCGATGATTGTTATCATCTATCTAACCTAACAAAGTAACGCATTAATATTTAATATTCAGCACTATTACTCTTTTATTTTATGTGGAGTCTTTATAGTTTATGAATAGAATTACAATCTACTTCTAAGAATTTGATTATATTTGACTGCTAGACTATTCTAACCTTCCCCGTTCAAATAAAATAGATTGATTTTTTGAATTCTGAAAGATTAGAAGTAGTTTTGCACCCTATTTACTAGAGTGGAATAAAGTATAAATCAAATAAATAATTGTCAGGATGAACGTTTCATTACAAAACATTGACAAAGTAAGCGCGATGCTTACTGTAAAGATTGAGAAAGCAGATTATCAAGAAAGTGTTGATAACTCGTTGAAGAAATTTCGTAAGCAAGCTCAAGTTCCAGGATTCCGTAAAGGAATGGTTCCTGCTAGCTTAGTGAAAAAGATGTATGGTAAATCTGCAATTGCTGAAGAAGTTAATAAGTTGCTATCAGAACAGATATACGGATACATTAAAGAAAATAACTTAAACGTTCTTGGTGAGCCATTGCCTAACGAAGAAAAACAAACTCCAATTGATTTTGAAACAATGGAGGACTTTGAGTTTATATTCGATCTAGCTTTAGCACCTGAGGTTAAAGCTCAGATCAATAAAGACGTTAAGGTTGACTACAACGTAATCAATGTTTCTGATGAGATGATTGATAGCCAAATCGCTGCTCATACGCAACGTACTGGTGCTTACGAGTCAGTAGAAGAGTACCAAGACAAAGATATGCTGAAGGGTGATATCGCTGAGGTTACCGAAAAAGGTAATATCAAACGTACTGGTATCAAAGCTGATGAAGTTGTCTTGATGCCTGCTTACATGAAAGATGAAGAGCAAAAAGCATTATTCAACGGTGCTAAGGTTAAAGATAATATCATCTTCAACCCAGGTAAAGCTTACGAAAAAAATGCAGCAGAAATCTCTTCTCTACTTAAGATAGAAAAAGATGAAGTTGAAACATTAGACTCAGACTTTAAATTTCAAATTTCTGAGATCACTCGCTTTGTAGCTGGTCCTATTAACCAAGATTTGTTTGATCAAGTTTTTGGCGAAGGTGAAATCAAATCAGAAGAAGAGTTTAGAGCTAGAATCAAATCTGACATTGAAAAGCAATTTACACTAGATAGTAACTATCGTTTCCTATTAGATCTTAAAGATGTATTGATGGCAAACGAAGGTGATGTACAGTTCCCTGAGGCTATTCTCAAACGTGTTATGCTTCTTAATAACGAAGAAAAAGACGAATCTTTTGTTGAAGAAAACTTCGATAAAAGCATTGAAGAGCTTAAATGGCACCTTATCAAAGAAAAACTTGTTAAAGAAAACGACGTTAAAGTTGAAGAACAAGATGTTAAGGAAATGGCTGCTGCTGCAACCAGAGCTCAATTTGCTCAATACGGTATGACTCAAGTACCAGATGATTTGCTAGAAAACTACATTGGCGAGATGATGAAAAATCGTCAAACTGTTGAAGGTCTTGTTAATCGTGTTGTTGAGACAAAACTTGCTGATGCAATTAAAGATAAAGTGACATTGAATAATAAGTCAGTTTCGATTGATGAGTTCAACAAGCTTTTCGAAAAATAAGAATATTATAAGCTATAAGATAAAACACAAAGTTATTTAGCAATAAATAACTTTGTGTTTTTTTTGTATCTATTCTTTTTCGTTTCTTTGTACTACAAATTTAATAAAGAAAAGATTATGGATGATTTTAAAAAATATGCAACAAAGCATTTAGGAATGAATGGTTTGGCTTTAGATCAAGTAATTAAAGCGCAAGCAGGCTATTTGAATCCATACATTTTAGAAGAGAGACAGCTTAATGTAACTCAGCTAGATGTATTTTCACGTTTAATGATGGATCGAATTATATTTCTGGGAACTCAGATTGATGATTATACAGCTAACACACTTCAAGCGCAGTTATTGTATCTTGACTCTGTTGATTCAGGTAAAGATATCTCTATCTATATCAACTCACCAGGTGGCTCTGTATATGCAGGTTTAGGTATCTACGATACTATGCAGTTTATCACTAGTGATGTTTCGACCATTTGTACAGGTATGGCAGCCTCTATGGCAGCAGTGCTTCTTGTAGCAGGTGCTGAGAAAAAAAGATTTGCTTTGAAACATTCTCGTGTTATGATTCACCAACCTATGGGTGGTATCCAAGGTCAAGCTTCGGATATCGAAATTACTGCTCGTGAGATTTCTAAACTAAAGAAAGAGCTTTATACCATTATTGCTGATCACTCAAAAACCCCATTTGAAAAAGTATATGAAGACTCTGATCGTGACTATTGGATGCGTGCTGAAGAAGCAAAAGCATACGGTATGGTTGATGAGGTCTTGATTAAAAAATAATTATGGCAAAAAACAAAAACTCGAGTAGACAATGTAGTTTCTGTGGTCGACCAGAAGAAGAGGTCGGTATTTTAATTTCAGGTCTTAATGCATTGATTTGCAACGACTGTTCTGCTCAGGCCAATGAAATTAGCCAAGAGGCGCTCAATTTGAAGTCTTCAGACTCTGGGAAACTTAAGTTGAACTTGAGTGATCTCCCAAAGCCAGAGGCTGTTAAAGCTTTCTTAGATCAGTATGTCATAGGACAAGATGATGCTAAACGTTACTTATCAGTAGCTGTTTATAATCACTATAAAAGATTACTTCAAGAGGATAGCGAAGATGATGTTGAAATTGAAAAATCCAACATCATCATGGTCGGTAGCACAGGAACAGGAAAAACGTTATTGGCACGTACCATTGCTAAGCAGCTTGACGTACCTTTTACTATTGTAGATGCTACGGTTCTTACCGAAGCAGGGTATGTGGGTGAGGACATTGAAAGCATTCTTACTCGTCTTTTGCAAGTGGCTGACTACGATGTTGAAAAAGCTGAAATCGGAATTGTCTTTATTGATGAAATCGATAAAATTGCTCGTAAGGGTGATAACCCCTCTATAACCAGAGATGTTAGTGGAGAGGGTGTTCAGCAAGGACTATTGAAGCTTCTCGAAGGTTCAATAATCAATGTGCCGCCACAGGGAGGCCGCAAGCACCCCGATCAAAAAATGATAGCAGTAAACACGAAGAATATTCTGTTTATCTGTGGAGGAGCTTTTGACGGTATTGAAAGAAGAATTGCCCAGCGTCTTAACACCCATGTTGTGGGTTATAAAGCTTCTCAAGAAGTAGCTAAGGTTGATAAAAACAACTTTATTCAATACATCACACCTCAAGATTTAAAATCGTTTGGTTTGATACCCGAAATTATTGGCCGTCTACCTGTTTTGACTTATCTGAATCCTTTGGATCGTCAAGCATTACGCCAAATTCTAACTGAACCCAAAAACTCAGTAATTAAGCAGTATAAGAAATTGCTTAGTATGGATAAGGTTGATTTAGAATTTGAAGAAGATGTTCTTGACTATGTAGTTGATAAGGCCATTGAGTTCAAATTAGGTGCAAGGGGCTTGCGCTCTATCGTTGAGACTATCATGATGGACGTGATGTTTGAAGCTCCGTCTTTGAACTTAGATGTATTTGTAGTGACACTTGACTATGCCCGCAAGCAGATTGAAAAGTCGAATCTTGCGGCTCTTGAATAAAATCATGCACGAAAGTGAGCTATATTAGGTAATTTGTCTTATTTTGATTGCAAATTATAACTATTATTATACTTGTTATTAGTAAGTAGTTTATAACTTTGTTTGAGTTCCCTTGCATAAGCATGGGAGCTCCCTTGCAATCGAAACTAATTAATAATCAATATAGCAAGATGTCTGATAAGATAAATTTAAGAGCTGAATTAAAAAAGTATTTTGGATTTAGTAGTTTTAAGGGAAACCAAGAAGCTATTATTGAGAACCTTCTCGAGGGTAACGATACTTTTGTGCTGATGCCCACAGGAGGAGGAAAGTCTCTATGTTATCAACTACCATCTTTACTAATGAATGGAACTGCTATTGTGGTATCTCCCTTAATCGCCTTGATGAAAAATCAAGTTGATGCAATAAGGAGTATCAGTGAAAATAATGGCATTGCACACTTCATAAATTCATCTCTTAATAAGGCTGAGATAGAACAAGTAAAACGTGATATTTTGGCAGGAGTAACAAAATTACTCTATGTTGCTCCAGAATCTTTAACAAAAGAAGAAAATGTTGAATTTCTAAAATCCGTAGAGATCTCTTTTTATGCCATTGATGAGGCGCACTGTATTTCTGAGTGGGGACACGATTTCCGCCCTGAATACCGACGCATTCGTCCGTTGATTGAAGAGATAGGTACAGCACCGTTGATTGCTCTGACCGCAACAGCTACGCCCAAGGTTCAACATGATATTCAAAAAAACTTAAATGTATTAGACGCGAAGGTTTTTAAATCTTCTTTTAATAGACCCAATCTCTATTATGAGGTAAGGTCAAAGCGCAAAGATGTAGATAAAGATGTAATTATGTTCATTAAGAACAATCCCAATAAGTCGGGAATCATCTACTGTCTTAGTCGAAAGAAAGTTGAGGAATTGACCGAGATACTCCTAGCCAATGGGCTTAATGCGAGAGGTTACCACGCGGGTATGGATGCAACAGCACGAAGTACCAATCAAGATGATTTTTTGATGGAACGCGTTGATATAATTGTCGCAACTATAGCTTTTGGTATGGGTATTGACAAACCTGATGTTCGCTTTGTTATTCACTATGATATGCCTAAGAGTTTAGAGGGATATTATCAAGAGACTGGTCGAGCAGGACGTGATGGTGGAGAAGGTAAATGCATCACTTTTTATTCAAATAAAGACTTGCAGAAATTGGAGAAATTCATGCAAGGTAAACCTGTGGCTGAACAGGAAATAGGTAAGCAACTGTTGTTAGAGACTGCTGCTTTTGCCGAATCGTCTGTTTGCCGCCGCAAATCTCTACTTCACTATTTTGGTGAAGATTATAATGAAGAGAATTGTGAAAATTGTGACAACTGTTTAAACCCAAAAATACAAGTGGAGGCTCAAGAATTATTATGTTCCGCAATTGAAACTATTATTGCGATTAAAGAAAATTTTAAAACTGATTACGTAATCGATGTATTACAAGGTAATGAAACTTCAGAAGTGCTTGCACACAAGCATGAAGATTTAGAGTTTTTTGGTACCGGAAAAGGAGACAGCGAAAAAATGTGGAACTCCGTAATCCGTCAAGCATTAATTGCAGGATATTTAGATAAAGACGTTGAAAAATACGGAACGCTAAAAGTAACCCCCAAAGGACTTAAGTATCTTAAAAAACCAGAGTCTTTCAAGATAGTCGAAGATGTCGATTTTGAAGAGGTTGAAGAGGATATTGAGTCATCAGGAGGTGCATCTTTTGCTGTTGACCCTGCGCTTTACTCGATGTTAAAGTCGCTTCGTAAGAAGATGGCCAAAACACTCGAAGTACCACCTTATGTGATTTTTCAAGAGGCATCTCTTGAAGCTATGGCTACAATCTACCCTGTGAACTTAGAAGAACTTCAAAACATACCTGGTGTTGGTGCTGGTAAAGCAAAAAAATACGGGAAAGAGTTTTGTGAGTTAATTAAGACACACTGTATAGAAAACGAGATTGAACGCCCCGAGGATTTGAGAGTTCGCACTGTTGCGAATAAGTCAAAACTAAAAGTTGCCATCATTCAGGCGGTCGATCGTAAGGTTGCTCTTGATGATGTTGCAATCTCAAAGGGTATTGATTTTAGTGATCTTTTAGAAGAGATTGAAGCTATAGTTTACTCAGGTACGAAGCTTAATATTGATTATTTCTTAGATGAAATTATGGATGAAGACCACTTGTGGGACATCTATGATTATTTTAAGGACGACTCAACAACAGATAATGTTGAAGTAGCAATGGAAGAGTTAGGTGAGGACTTTACTGAAGAAGAAATTCGCTTAGTGAGAATTAAGTTTATTTCGGAGTTGGCAAACTAGTCACAACCAAACATAAAATTAAAGTTAGAGAGCATAGTTTTTATGCTCTCTTTTTTGGGTTGAAAAAATATTTAATGCATAATGCTTTAATACTCCTTGGAAATATGTATATTTGCATGCAATAATTTTATAAAAGCATAGCCCTATGTCATTTATTGCAGACAAAATTGTCATGGATGGATTAACTTACGACGACGTATTATTAATTCCAGCCTATTCTGAAGTACTTCCTAAGTCAGTTGATCTTTCAACTCAGTTTTCAAAAAACATAAAACTTAATATTCCGTTCATAACTGCCGCAATGGATACAGTTACTGAATCTCAAATGGCTATAGCTATAGCTCGTGAAGGAGGAATTGGAGTTATTCACAAGAATATGTCTATTGCTGCACAAGCTAAGCAAGTTGCTATCGTAAAGCGTGCCGAAAACGGAATGATTTATGATCCTGTAACTATTCGTGAAGGCTCTACTGTACAAAATGCACTGGATTTGATGCGTGAATATCATATTGGAGGAATTCCAGTTGTTGATGCTAATAAAAAGTTAGTAGGGATTGTTACCAATCGTGACTTACGCTTTGAGCAAGATATGGCAAAGAAGATTGACGAAGTAATGACCAAAGAGGGTCTAGTTACTACCGATCAATCGACCGACCTAGAAGCTGCAGCAGAAATCCTACAAATTCATAAAATAGAAAAGCTACCTGTTGTAGATAAAGACAACCGCATTATTGGCTTGCTAACTTATAAAGACATCACCAAAGCTAAAGATAAGCCAATGGCTTGTAAAGATGAGAAAGGGCGTTTGAGAGTTGCTGCTGGTGTGGGTGTTACAGCCGATACATTTGAGCGTATGCAAGCTCTTGTTGATGCTGATGTTGATGCCTTGGTTATTGATACGGCTCATGGGCACTCTAAAGGTGTTATTGAAGTACTTAAGCAAGCCAAACAACGTTTCCCTAAGGTTGATATTGTGGTGGGTAATATTGCTACTGGTGAAGCTGCTCTAGCTTTGGCCACGGCTGGTGCCGATGCTGTTAAAGTTGGAATTGGTCCAGGTTCAATCTGTACTACTCGTGTTGTTGCAGGGGTAGGTGTTCCTCAATTATCTGCTATTTACGATGTGGCTAAAGCTCTTCAAGGAACAGGTGTTCCATTGATCGCTGATGGTGGTCTTCGCTATTCGGGTGATGTTGTCAAAGCTTTGGCTGCCGGCGGTTATGCTGTAATGGTTGGTTCATTAGTAGCAGGAACAGAAGAAAGCCCTGGTGATACAATCCTATTCAATGGTCGTAAATTCAAATCATATCGTGGTATGGGTTCGCTAGAAGCTATGGAGAAAGGTTCTAAAGACCGTTATTTCCAAGCAGCCGAAGACGATGTTAAGAAGCTTGTACCTGAGGGTATTGCCGCTCGAGTACCTTACAAGGGATCTCTTTACGAGGTTATCTATCAGTTGGTAGGTGGTCTTCGTGCAGGTATGGGTTATTGTGGCTCTAAGGATATCAAGGCATTACATAATGCTAAGTTTACACGCATTACCAATGCGGGAGTTTTGGAGAGCCATCCACATAATGTTGCTATTACAAGTGAGGCTCCTAACTACAGTAGACCATAATCATAATTAATTTAATTAGACATATTATAATAAGACAAGGATGGAGTTTTCTCCATCCTTGTCTTATTATATCCCTATAAAAGAAGTATATTTGTGATTTACAGACAATGCTTTATATGAAATATATCTCGCTCCTTATGCTACTTGTATTTGTAGTACTGCCCAGTAAACTTTTGGGTGCAACCGCTGATTCTCTTTTTTATAAATTAAAGCTTGCCGAAGCTTATGAGCTAGGTTTAGATAAGACTTTAGAGTTTCAGTTGGCGCATGGTCGCCATAAGGAGCAAGCTTACTTAGATGCATTGCGCAAAATCAAAGATATTTCCTCATTATTTACTTCTACAATTTCTGTTCTTGATTCGAAGTCTTATCTTGTTCGTCAACTTTTTATACCCGTGGGGCAACGTATTTCCCCTCTGGAGGAAACTTGTTTAACGCAATTTGCAGACTCACTTTTTGAAAGTTATTTATCTCATCCTTCTGAACCTTACTTCAAAGAGATAATCAAGAAGTTTTCTGCTGATAAAAAAACGCACTGGATTAATGAGCTTGAAGAAACTGTAGAGTTTCATCAAGTCGTTAGTCAGCTAAAGCACCAAGAGATATCACGACCTTTTTTAACTCCTAAGGGCATACATGTTGTTCAAAAACTCGATGAGTCCGATCAGCTTGAAGTGGTCAAAGAGGCAGATATTGCAGCAGTCGAAGAAATAATGTTGAGGTTTGGGATTTTTGCAGACAAAGATGCTTTTAAGCAAATCGACCGTCAAGGACATACCGACTTATCCTTGGTATATTCTGAATTTAATAGTTTTAATCAAGAAGACTATCAGAGATTTGCTCTTGGAAATACTTCTAAGGGTGGCGAGTTATTGCAGCAAGAGTTTTTAAAATACTGTTTGGTCAAAGACTTGAAGTCACGACTGAATGAGGATTTAAGCTTTACGATAAAGTTAAGCTCTTTGTTTAATGAAGATTTGTACAAGCTTATATATGATATTAAAATTTATCGTGAATTTGGGAATGACAGTATCGGATTGGCTCAGTTTTTCGATGAACATAAAGAAGACTACCGTTGGAGTAAACCCAAATTTCAAGGCTTACTCGTGTTTTGTAAAAGCAATAAGATCCGAAAGGAGCTTTACAACCTTTTGAGTACTTCACCTCTGAAAGATTGGCCGCAAATTATTAAAATCTTCAACAAAGAAAAAGAGCAGATTTCTTATGAAATGGGTACCTTTGAAGAGGGAGATAATCCGACTATCGATAGTTTTGTTTTCAAAAAGGGCAAGAAGCGTAAGTTTAAACGCAAAGGCTTTCCGAAAACACAGGTTTATGGCGAGATTTTATCAGGTCCTAAACAGCTCGATAGAAAGGTAATAGACACTGTACTTGTAGATTACCTAAAGAGTAAAGAGTTAGAGTGGGAAGAGTATTTGCTTTCCAAATACAATGCTGGGAAATATTCTCCAAACAGTTTAAAATCCGTTAATAATCAAACAAGCAATTAATTATTACATTATCTTCGTGAAATTATGATCACGATGAAATATGAAAAACAAAAATAAAATGAGAAATAAACTAGCTATTTATTTAAGCCGAGCTATTCTGCTTCTTTGTATACTAGCTGCACCTAAGACTTCACTGGCTCAGAACAATGTGATTGATGAAGTGGTTTGGGTAGTTGGAGATGAGGTGATTTTGAAGTCTGATGTTGAAGAACTAAGACTTAACTACCTTTATCGAGGAGTACCAATTGAGGGAAATCCATATTGTGTGATACCTGAGCAAATTGCCATTCAAAAACTGTTTTTGAATCAGGCTAAGCTTGATAGTATCGAAGTTGCTGAATCTTCGGTGATTCGTATGGTTGATATGCAAATGTCTGAAAACCTTCAAATCTTTGGTTCGAAAGAGAAGATGGAAGAGGTTATGAATAAGAGCACTTCTCAAATTCGTAAAGAACTTAGAGATAATATTCGTGAAGGCCAAATAGTGAAGATGGTTCAAGAAAGTTTGGTAGGTGATATCGCAGTTACGCCAGCTGAGGTAAGACGATTTTATCAAAACCTATCACAAGATAGTATTCCCTATATTCCTACCAAAGTAGAGGTGCAGGTTATAACTCAAAAGCCCAAAATATCATTGGCTGAAATTGATGACGTAAAGCGTCGTTTAAGAGACTTTGCTGAGCAATCTAATTCGGGTGAGATGAGCTTCAGTACATTAGCTCGTCTTTATTCAGAAGATTTGGGTAGTGCAATGAAAGGTGGTGAGATAGGATTTACTGGTCGTAGTTCACTCGCTCCAGAGTATGCGAATGTTGCCTTTAACTTGCAAGACGGTAATAAAGTATCTAAGATCGTAGAAACAGAATTTGGTTTCCACGTTATTCAGCTCATCGAAAAGCGTGGCGACCGTATCAATACACGTCATATTTTGCTTAAGCCTAAGGTTTCTTCTGAAGACCTGGAGTTGTCTTTACATCGTTTGGATAGTATTGCGAACGACGTAAGAGATGGTAAGTTTAAATTTGAGGAGGCTGCAATCTATCTGTCTGATCATAAAGAGACCCGTAATAATGGTGGTCTGTTGCCAAACCCTATGGATAATACCTCTAAGTTTGAGATGCAACTTTTACCTCCAGAGATTGCTAAGGCTATCGAAAAGATGAATGTAGGTGAGATCTCCAATGCTTTTACTTGGATGGACGATAAGGGTCGTGAAGTTTGTGCTATAGTTAGATTGAAAGATAGAATTTCAGGGCATAAGGCAACAATTACTGAAGATTATCAAAGTCTTCGTGAGTTAGTGATAGCTAAGAAACAAGAGGAAATTTTGCACGAGTGGATATTAAAGAAGCAAAAAGAGACCTACATCCGAATCAACGATGGTTGGAAAGACTGTGAGTTTAAGTATCCAGGCTGGTTAAAAGATTAAAGTAATACTTCATTTTATTTATGAATAGCAAAAGCTTAAAACATATTCTATTTAGACTGACTATCCTCGTGAGCTGTTTATGGATGATTCAAAATCCATCATTAGCTCAAGCGGATAGTTTGTCTGTAGATGCATCTCAACTAAAAGACACAACCAAGCAGGTCTCACGTCCTAAATCTAAGATAGAATTGATTTATGCTGACCGTGGTTTGGGAGAGCATAAACTACCCAATGTAAATATATTCGTCGGTAATGTGCACTTCGTACACAACGGTATGAATCTGTTCTGCGATAGTATTTTATTTAATAGAATATCCAATACTATTGAAGCCTTTGATAATGTACGGATGGAGCAGGGTGATACCCTTTTTATTTACGGTGATTATCTTCATTACGATGGAGAGATTGAGTTGGCTCGACTAAGAGACAATATCCGTATGGAGAATATTAGTACCACCTTAACTACCGATAGCTTAAACTTTGATCGTATTCAAGACTTAGGTTATTACTTCAATGGTGGAACGCTGAAAGATACGATTAATTTACTTGTTTCGGATTGGGGAGAATATAGCCCGTCAACGAAGGTTGCTAAGTTTAAGAAAGAAGTGCATCTAACCAACGATCAGATGGAGCTTTTCTCTGATACGTTGATCTATAATACAGATAATACTATAGCAACTATTCTGGGTCCATCAGAGATACTTAGTGCAGCCAATAAGATTCTTTCAACTAAAGGATTTTATAATACATCCAAAGAGCAGGCTGAGCTTCTGAATCGATCTCAGATATATACCGAAGGTAAAATACTTACTGGTGATAGCCTTTATTATGATCGTTTATTGGGTATTGGTGAGGCATTCCAAAATATCGAAATGACCGATACCATCAACAAGAACTTGCTGACTGGTAATTACTGTTATTATGATGAAAGGTTACAAAATGCTTTTGCTACCGATCGAGCTGTGGCTATTGACTACTCGCAAGGCGATAGTTTATATATCCATGGAGATACACTAAGACTCAATACCTATGATTTAAATACCGACTCTGTTTTTAGAGAGGTTCGGGTTTATGATAAGGTCCGTATATTTAGAGATGACTTGCAAGGTGTTTGTGATACCCTAATCTACAACTCCAAGGATTCTTGCATTACTTTGCTAAACGATCCTGTGGTGTGGAATGGGACTCAGCAGCTCTTAGGTGAGAAGATCTCTTTGTTTATGAACGACAGTACAATAGATCGTGCACATATTGAGAAACAAGCTTTAGCTGTAGAGCAAAAGGATAGTTTGCACTACAATCAAATTTCAGGTAATGAAATTGAGGCATTCTTCCAAAAAGGACAGATTCATCAGATTGATGTTTCGGGTAATGTCATTGTCGGATTTTACCCCGAGGAGAAAGATTTAACTTTACTTGGCTTGATACGTGCTGAAACTAGCTTTATGACTTTGTATATTGCTAACATGCAAATGCAGAAGATGAAGATGTTCCCACAGTCTAACGGAGTTCTTTATCCGTTTACTCAAATTCCTGCGGATCAACTCTATCTTGATAATTTTGTATGGCTTGAATATCTTCGTCCCAAGTCTAAAGAGGATATCTTTAATTGGGTAGATAAAAAGGCAGAGCATAAGTTAAAGAAGAGTACTCCAGAGCTTGAGAAACCTAAAATTGATCCGCGTAGTATTAAACGCTAAAGATAAGTAGTATGAGTTTTTTAGGAAATAAAATGCAGAATCCTCGTCGGTTTAATCATCAAACAATCTATGTTAATGAGCGAAAGGAGAAGCTTGATAAGATGGAAGAGCAAGCCAAAAGAGATCTAGGATTGTTGCCCGATAAAAAGGAATTCAATCCTGAAGATCTTAGAGGTAAGTTTGTAGAAAGCACCGTACATCTCAAGAAGCGGAAGAGTAAGACTAAGAAGCCGTTCTCTTTTGGTGTGATTTTAGTCATGATTCTTTTTTTAATCTTCCTGTGGAATTATATATTAACAGGTGAATGGTCATTTTCGCTATTCTAAATTAGTATAAAGTAAAAGTCAAAATGAGTGATATAATTCAGTTATTACCAGACTCTGTAGCCAATCAAATTGCGGCAGGTGAGGTAATCCAACGTCCAGCATCCGTAATCAAAGAACTTGTAGAGAATGCCATTGATGCAGGTGCAAAGAACATTCAAATTATCATTAATGATGCAGGGAAAACTTCCATGCAGGTAATTGATGATGGTTGTGGTATGTCCGAAATGGATGCTCGCTTGGCTTTTGAACGTCATGCTACTTCTAAAATAAGGCAGGCATCCGATCTTTTCTCTTTGCGTACTATGGGTTTCCGTGGAGAAGCGTTGGCTTCGATTGCAGCCATTGCTCAGGTTGAATTATTGACCAAGAGAGCCGAAGATGAGGTTGGAGTTTGCATCCGTATGGCAGGTTCTAAGCTAGAAGCTCAAGAGGCTGTTGCTACAAATAACGGTTCACACTTTATCATTAAAAACTTATTTTATAATGTACCAGCTCGGCGTAAGTTTTTAAAAACCGATGCGACTGAGCTAAACAAAATATTAAACGAGTTCGAGCAGATAGCCTTAGTAAACCCTGAGGTTGCCTTCACGCTATACAGTAATGATCTCGAACTATTCAATCTACCACCCGCTACTATACGTCAACGCATATTACATTTGTTTGGCAAGAAACTCAATCAAGAGCTACTTTCTTTAGAGGTAGATACTACTTTAATCAATATCACAGGATTTGTGGGTAAGCCTGAATCGTCTAGAAAAAGAGGTGCACACCAGTTCTTCTTTGTTAATGGACGATACATGCGTCACCCATACTTCTATAAAGCCTTGATGGAAGCTTATCAAGAGCTAATTCCCTCGGGCGATCAGATCTCTTATTTTGTCTATTTCGATATTGACCCTGCTACCATTGATGTTAACATTCACCCTACTAAGACAGAGATTAAGTTTGAGAATGAGCAGGCTATTTGGCAGATAATCGCCGCTGGAGTCAAAGAGACTTTAGGCAGGTTCAACGAGGTTCCTTCAATTGACTTTGATACCGAAGGCATGCCTGATATTCCAACGTTCGACGATACCGAACCTGTAGCTGTTCCTCAAGTCCATGTCAACACCGACTTTAACCCTTTTAAAACAGGTTCAGCGCCTGTTTATAAGCGCAAAGAACTTGATTGGGAAGAGCTTTATGCTGGAGTATCAAAAGGCAGCAAGATGAATACCCCATCTGCCCCCACAGCAGACTTCACTACCGATAGCTCTTTCGAACTCGGAGAACCTATTCAGAGTAAGGCTTCGGCTAGTCTGTATGAAGAGGAGCAGAACTACGAAAAGGGTTCTACACTGCTGCAATTCAAGGGTAAATATATACTAACCTCTGTTAAGTCTGGCTTAATGTTGATTGATCAGCACCGTGCACATGTCTGTGTATTGTACGACAAATACATGAACCAGATTCAGCAGAAGAAGGGGTCATCGCAAGGCGTATTGTTTCCTGAAATTATTGACTTGCCAGTATCTCAATCAACTATACTCGAAAGTTTGAAAGAAGACTTTAGTGCTGTAGGCTTTGAGTTAACCAATCTTGGTGGTGGTAGTTATGCTATCAATGGAATCCCCGAAGGTATCGAAGGTCTTGATCCTGTAGCCCTAGTGCATAAGATGCTCGAAACAGCTATGGATAAAGGTGGAGATATTAAGAGTGAGGTGCACTCTATATTGGCATTAACCTTAGCTAAGTCGGCTGCTATTGTTTATGGACAGGTGCTTAGTCATAGTGAAATGGGAAGTCTTGTTGATGCTTTGTTTGCTTGTGCTGCCCCTAACTATACGCCTGATGGCTTGCTAGTTTTGTCGACTATCTTAGATGATAATATTAATAAACTATTCGAACGTTAAACTTAGGTTTAACCTAACGTTATATATAATGAATAGGGGGATTTGACAATGTAGTCAAATCCCCCTATTTGTATTTTGTCGATGATTGTATCCTTATAGGTGGAAGCCAATAATCTTTCTTACTTCTTCAAGTGTTTTGTGTGCACTTTCGCGCGCTTTGTCTGCTCCAAGCTTTGCTACTTTGTCTAACAACTCAGTATTTGCTTTGTAATCAAGGATTTTTTCTCTGATTGGTGCGTTGAAAGCAATGATGTCTTCAGCAATTTGCTTCTTCAAATCGCCGTAACGAATGGAACAGTTGTTCCATTTTTCGTTGAAGTAGTCGTAAGTATCTTTAGTTGATACGATATCCAAGAAAGTGAATAGGTTTTCGATAACTTCTGGTTTCTGGCTATTTTCCATTTGAGGACCTTCGTCAGTAACTGCTTTCATTACTTTCTTGCGGATGGTTTTCTCATCGTCGATTAGGTAGATGCAGTTTCCTTCCGATTTGCCCATTTTTCCAGATCCATCAAGTCCAGGAATCTTTAATGCCTGTTTGGTATAAGAAAAAGATTCTGGTTCAGGGAAAAGATCGGTTTCGTATGTATGGTTGAATCGGCGTGCAAATTTGCGAGCCATCTCCATATTTTGTTCTTGATCCTTACCTACTGGAACTTTAACCGCGCGATGTTGCATGATATCAGCAGCCATAAGCGTTGGATAGGTTAGTAGCCCTGCATTGACGTTTTCGGGCTGTTGACGTGCCTTATCTTTGAAGGTTGTTGTACGTTCAAGCTCACCCAAATATGCGTTCATATTAAGGTATAGATAAAGTTCTAATACCTCCTTAACATCGCTTTGGATGTATATGGTAGATACTTCTGGGTCAATACCACAAGCTAGGTAAGTCGCCAAAACACCACGTGCATTTTTGACTATATCTTCGGGTTTGGGGTGTGTAGTCAAAGAGTGCCAATCCGCTATAAAGAAATAGCAGTTGTATTCGTGCTGCATTTGCAAAAAACTCTTTACCGCTCCAAAATAGTTCCCAAGGTGTAAATCCCCAGTTGGGCGTATTCCACTCACTACAGTTTCCATAAAAATTCAATATTTATAATTCTCAGACAAACTTAGCAAAAAAGTTCCAAAATCTTTGTTCAGTTTAAATATTAGTACTTAATTTGCCTAAATAATAGAGAGATATGATAGTTCAAAAGAAAAAAGTCGCATGGAATTCAGTTGGGACGAGTATTAAATACTTCAGTCCGATTCCTTGTTTTTTATCTTTTCAAAATATAATGCGTTGTCGTCCTTAAAAAGACCAACGCATTTTTTTTGGCTATTTATCCGATGGACAATTTAAATTATAATTGTAGAGAGTGATGGTAAAAGAAATTAAAAAAGTGCTAGTCTTAGGCTCTGGAGCCCTAAAGATTGGTCAAGCGGGAGAGTTTGATTACTCCGGTTCGCAAGCTTTAATCGCCTTGAAGGAAGAGGGGATTAAGTCTGTATTAGTAAACCCAAACATTGCAACCATTCAGACTTCTGAAGGGATAGCAGATCAGGTTTACTTTTTGCCAGTAACGCCTCATTTTGTAGAAGAGATCATCAAGAAAGAGCGCCCTGACGGAATCCTATTGGCTTTCGGTGGACAAACTGCTCTGAATTGTGGAACTGAACTTTATACCTCGGGTACGCTCGATAAGTATAATGTGAAAGTGCTTGGTACTTCTGTTGAGGCGATTATGAATACCGAAGACCGCGACTTGTTTGTGAAGAAGCTCAATGAGATCGACATTAAAACACCCATCAGTCAGGCTGTGGAGAGTATGGACGAAGCATTGGCTGCCGCTCGCAAGATTGGCTACCCTGTAATGGTACGTTCGGCTTATTCGTTGGGAGGTCTCGGTAGTGGGATCTGTAGTGACGAAAAAGCGTTTATCTCCTTGGCCGAGAGTGCCTTTTCATTTGCAAAGCAAATTTTAGTTGAGGAATCGCTAAAAGGTTGGAAAGAGATTGAGTTTGAAGTCATCCGTGATGCTAATGACCACTGTTTCACAGTGGCGAGTATGGAAAATTTTGATCCGTTAGGAATTCATACAGGTGAGTCGATTGTGGTTGCCCCCACATGTTCACTATCCGAAGATGAACTTATCGAGCTTAAAGAACTTTCTGTACGAACTATCCGACACCTAAACATTGTTGGAGAGTGTAATATTCAGTATGCATTTAATGCACAAACTCAAGACTACCGTGTTATTGAGGTGAATGCTCGTTTGAGTCGTTCTTCGGCCTTAGCTTCTAAAGCTACAGGTTATCCTTTGGCACTTGTTGCAGCAAAAATTGCACTTGGCTACACCCTAGATCAAATCGGTGAGATGGGAACCACCAACTCTGCCTACGTAGCACCAAGCTTGGACTACTACATTTGTAAGATACCACGTTGGGACTTAACTAAGTTTGCAGGTGTGTCTCGCGAAATAGGTTCGAGCATGAAGTCGGTAGGTGAGATTATGTCTATCGGACACTCCTTCGAAGAGATTATGCAGAAAGGTCTACGTATGATTGGGCAGGGAATGCACGGTTTTGTGGCCAATAATAACATTCATTTCGACGATCTTGACAAGGAGCTTTCTTGTCCTACAGACTTGAGAGTCTTTGCCATTGCGCAAGCTCTTGAAGAGGGGTACTCAATTGAGCGTATCCACGACTTGACAAAGATTGATCCTTGGTTCTTAGATCGCTTAAAGAACATCGTTGACTTCAAAGATAAGTTAGCGGTTTACAATACGATCGAAGAGGTACCAGCCGAAGTTCTAAAAGAGGCCAAAGTACTTGGTTTCTCCGACTTCCAAATTGCGCGTATCGTGCTAAACGCTACTGGAAGCATGGAGAAAGAAAATCTCCACGTTCGTAAGGTAAGAAAAGAGTTGGGCATTGTACCAGTTGTAAAACGTATCAATACGGTTGCAGCTGAACATCCTGACCTAGCAAACTACCTAT
Source organism: Bacteroides propionicifaciens DSM 19291 = JCM 14649 (assembly GCF_000375405.1). GTDB lineage: Bacteria > Bacteroidota > Bacteroidia > Bacteroidales > Bacteroidaceae > Bacteroides_E > Bacteroides_E propionicifaciens. The sequence goes on from NZ_AQWS01000036.1 coordinate 20,685, forward strand.
ACATCACTTACGGTGCAAAAGGTAGCGATGTGAACTACTATCCTAATGAAAAATCTGTGATTGTCTTGGGCTCTGGAGCCTACCGTATCGGTAGCTCGGTGGAGTTTGACTGGTGTTCGGTAAACGCAGTTCAAACTGCTCGAAAACTTGGTTACAAATCAATCATGATCAACTATAATCCCGAAACGGTATCAACAGACTACGACATGTGCGACCGTCTCTACTTCGACGAGCTTACTTTTGAGCGCGTACTCGATGTAGTTGACCTAGAACTTCCTCGTGGTGTGATTGTATCGGTTGGAGGTCAGATTCCAAATAATATGGCGATGAAGCTGTTCAGACAGTCTATCCCAGTACTTGGAACTTCTCCTGTTTCGATTGACCAAGCTGAGAACAGAAACAAATTCTCTGCTATGCTTGACCGCTTAGGAATCGATCAACCTGCTTGGCAAGAGCTTACTAGCCTAGAGGAGGTACAAAGCTTTGTTGACAAAGTGGGTTACCCTGTCTTGGTTCGTCCATCGTATGTACTTTCGGGTGCAGCTATGAATGTGTGCCACGACGACGATCAACTCAAAGACTTCCTTAAAATGGCTAAGGATGTATCCAAAGAGTTCCCTGTGGTAGTATCTCAGTTCCTTCAGCGTGCAAAAGAGATTGAGTTTGATGCGGTAGCCGACAAAGGTGAAATCATCGAATACGCTATCTCAGAACACGTCGAATTTGCAGGAGTTCACTCGGGTGATGCTACACTGATGTTTCCTGCTCAGAAAATCTATGTTGGAACAGCACGTCGAATCAAGAGAATCTGTGAAAAGATTGCCAAAGAACTAAATATTTCAGGCCCATTCAACATCCAATTCCTTGCTCGTAACAACGAGGTGAAGGTAATTGAGTGTAACTTGAGAGCTTCACGTAGCTTTCCATTTGTATCGAAAGTGCTTAAGCGCAACTTTATCGACACTGCTACTCGCATAATGCTTGATGCTCCATACGAAAGACCTGATAAATCGGTATTCGAAGTGGATTGGGTAGGGGTTAAAGCTTCGCAGTTCTCTTTCTCTCGACTTCAAAATGCCGACCCAGTCTTGGGTGTAGATATGACTTCGACAGGAGAAGTAGGATGTCTGGGTAGTACAGCTTCTGAAGCACTACTTAATGCGATGTTATCAACAGGGTTTACCATTCCGAAGAAAAACGTAATGCTCTCTTCGGGTGCAGTACACTCAAAAGTAGATTTACTTGATGCAAGCAAGAGACTGTTTGCCAAAGGTTATAACATTTATGCAACTGCTGGTACAGCCAAGTTTTTAGAAGATAACGGTATCAAGGCCACAACAGTATTCTGGCCTGATGAAAACCCCGACAATGCACTGAACGTGATGAAGTTAATTCAAGATCATAAAATTGAGCTGATTGTCAATATCCCTAAGAATCAAACCAAACGAGAGTTGACTAACGGTTATAAGATCCGTCGTGCAGCGATAGATCACAATATTCCGCTAATAACTAACGACCGTTTAGCAAGTGCTTTTATCGAGGCATTCTGCGAAATGACCGAAAAAGATATTCAAATCAAGAGCTGGCAAGAATACGAAATCTAAGAACTATCTTAGAGAATATAGATAAAATTAAGACGGGATTTATTCCCGTCTTTTTTATTGCTATGCACTTATATCTCTTATCTTTGTTTGGATTCAGATATAAAATATACAGCCCATGTTGATCCTATTATCTTGTGCCAAAACAATGACAGCCCAAACAAAAGTGAAATATCCTTTTGTTACAGAACCTCATTATAAAGATAAGGCTTCGGAAATTGCATTTCTGATGGCTCAAAGAACTGTCTCCGATTTGGAGAAATTACTCCGTGTAAATTCTAAAATAGCGCTAGATAACCACGAGCGTTACCAGGTATTCCACGGCGATGAGGCTCCTAGTTTACCTGCTGTTTTAGCTTACACTGGCATTGTTTTTAAGCGGGTTGATGCTGCTAGTTTCTCTGCCGATGATTTTGATTATGCTCAAGACCACCTACGTTTAAGCTCCTTTGGTTATGGATTGCTTCGTCCGTTGGATGGAATTAGAAACTACCGTTTGGAGGGAGATATTAAGTTTGAAGAGTGGGGTGGTGTTTCGTTATTCAACTCTTGGCGAGATGTTTTGACCGATGCTTTTATTGACGATATTCAGAAGCAAGGAGGTACCCTTTGTTATTTGGCAAGTGAGGAGATGAAAAGACTGTTTCATTGGGACAAAGTCAAAGCAGCAGTCCGTATCATTACTCCCGAATTTAAAGTTTGGAAAGATGGTAAGCTCAAGACTGTTGTGGTGTATGCTAAAATGTGTCGTGGTGAAATGACTCGATACATCATAAAGAATAAAATTGAAACTCCTCAAGAGCTACTGAACTTTCATTGGGAAGGTTTCAGCTATAATCCCGAGCTTTCAGATGGAGACGACTGGGTGTTTACTTCTGATCAAATTTAAAAATAAGAAAGACAATGTCAACGGAATTTGAGAAAATGCGCAATCAAGAGTACTCCGATGTTTCGGACTCGGATATTCGAGAGCGCCTTAAAATAGGTAAATATAAGGTCTCTGTTTTCAATAAAACCTATTGCCGAGGTCCAGGTTTTCGTGAGGCCCTAAAAGATCTTGTGCCAACTATTCCAGACAGCTCAATGATTAGCCCGCCTTTCTTTTGTGATTATGGCGATGGCATCATCTTAGGAGAAGATGTATTTATCAACATGAATTGTACGTTTCTTGATGGTGGTTTAATCAAGATCGGAAATCATACCCTTGTAGGCCCCAATGTTCAGATCTATACTCCCCATCATCCCCTCGATTTTAAAGCCCGTCGTGAGTCAGTTGAAGTGGCTTACCCTGTCTCTATAGGTGATGATTCTTGGATAGGGGGAGGAGTTGTTATCTGTCCAGGCGTAACGATAGGCAATCGTGTGGTTGTTGGTGCAGGAAGTGTAGTTACACGTGATGTACCCGACGATTGTGTTGTGGTGGGTAATCCAGCTCGAATTCTCAAAAAACTTACCGATGAGGCTGCTGAGCATTTTGGTTAGCGGTTTAAAGTCATTCTCTCCAATTTTATTTGTACTAGGTGGTTTACCCCTAGCGACTTACTCGCAGTAGGCAAACGACTTACTCGTTTTGTTTTGCCTTAGTAGTGGTGTTTTAGCTATTTAACAGACTTCTAAATAGGGGTGAGTGTTGAGAAATCTTGAAAAAAACTAAGACAAAATTTGTAAGTGATAAAAATTCCCGTATCTTTGCATCGCTTTTAGAAATAAAAGGGCGTTTAGCTCAGTTGGTTTAGAGCATCTGCCTTACAAGCAGAGGGTCGGCGGTTCGAATCCGTCAACGCCCAC
>NZ_AQWS01000037.1 GCF_000375405.1 Bacteroides propionicifaciens DSM 19291 = JCM 14649
TTCTACCACGTAGAGGATAGTCATGCATCTTTATTTCCTCATAAAAACCTTTACTCTCAAGTTTATCATCGTGGTATTCAATAGGAGTTATATTAAGCTCTTCTAGATAAATATGCACTACTGAATCGCCAGGCTGAAAGTCTGACATCTCAAAATAATCGAATAAACCATCTGGTAAAATAAAGCGAACTAAAGGATCCCAACCCATGGATAAAGCATTTATATATTTTACTGCAAATATATATGTTTCAATCTTTTTTTAATACTTTCCCCACAGGTTTTCGGTATGATCCAAAATCTATCCCACGATTTTCTCTGAGGGTCTTAAATGTCACATCTGCAAAATAATATTTATTGCGATTATTATAAGCATAAATTCTTAAAACTTCATCGTCTGCTATATTATTGGGAAACTCAAACCGTAAGAAATACCATATATTAAGATGGTCTGGGTTTTGCATTACCTTGATTTCCGGATGATTGGCTACGTAAAATGTTTTATCAGATACATTAAAATGATAATTATTAGTATTTCGCCAATAAGCATAGTTATTAGAAGTTTGAATTTTTATTTTAGGTTCTAACACAATTTCGCTATTAGTCGCTAACAAGTCACTAAAAAGAGTTTCGTAACTGTATTCGACTCTTTCAATCGGATCAATAGATACTTTGACCGTATGCTCTGCACTAATGTGTCGTTGGTCAGACTGAAACTCATATTTACCAGTATCAGGTAGCCAAAAAGAACGTGGCATATCTGAGGGCTCAACCCAAACTCGTGCATCTTTGGGTAGTTGTGTTTTAATCCCATTGAGCATATAGAAGATATTGCCTTTGACTACGACTGGTTTAATCAAACTATTACCACCTGTCAGCACTAAATCCTTTGTCTTGAAGTGCTCTGACTTCAATTTGATGACCTCACCTTTATTGCTCAATGTTCTTTTGAAATAAATAAACTGTGTACCGGTCTCTTTAGCAACATATCTGTAGTGGTAATGTCCATTATCTGGATCAGTAACGATTGACAGGTTGCTGTTATAACCGTCAGTACTAGGGTATAAATAGTGGGTATCAATAAAGAAATCCATCGGTAGAATAGAGTTTCCAGTCAAATCACTTTTAGAGATCATAAATCGAATAACAACCAGATCATCCGCCTGATCACCTCGGACAGTAATATCAGCCTGAAGTTCACGTTTAGGACCTAAGTCGACCTGAATAACACGGACTAAGTCACCAAAACGTACTCTTATTTCAGCAGAATAGAAAGAATTCTCAGGTCTTAACGGATTAGTGATAGCACTTATAATTCCTGAATGTTTCTTTTTGGAGCTATCTATATTATGGGTGTATCGAAAGCTAGAGGGTGTAAATACCTCCTCACCTGCTGTCTGTATTAAGTCTATCTCAGGCTCAACATCCGAACTCCTAGTAGATGAAGTATAGTTGTAAGACACACTAAACCGCTCATTGGCTTTGTGTAAAGTAAATGCTGTACCTCCAACCTCTAATGAATTGCTACCATTGCTTATCTTAGCATACTCTTCGAGTAGAATAGACAAGCTAGCATTCTCTACAGGTGCATTATTGATTGCATCTTGAAGACTTGCATAGCCAGCCTTGCTAACCGACATTATTTTGATTTTATAATGTGTATTACGCTTAATATCTAATCGGCGTAACGTAGTATTATCGTAGAACCCTATTTTATAGTAACCAAGCTTTCCTTTAAATTCAGCCTTAAGTATTAGGTACAATGTATGCTCTGAACTCGACCTATGACGCTCAAACAACTCTTTGGGTTGGTCTTCGGCCGTAAAATGGACATTAGATTCATCGACTTGCAATGTGTTATTCTCGTCCATAGGTGCTAGGGGATTATAAGCCAATGGATAAGCCTTAGTAATCACACCTTGCTCAAAAGTCTGCTTGCTGCCATCAAATGGAGCCAAGGTTCCTCTTACAGGTGTGTTATGCATTGTGAATCCATGGATTCTAAATTTGCTTTTTGTTGGGGCTTTGTTTTCAATAGTAACTTTCGCGGTATTACGAAGTAGTTCTACAGTACCAAGTTTAATCTTATTATCTTTTACCTTTAAATCGTTTCTAGCCCAAAACAATTCGTCTTCTGGAGCTATCTGATTAATCAGATCACCTTCATCCATACCCGTAAAATCTTGGCTACCATAGACCCTATCAAAGTTTTCCAAAGCAGCTGGTTGCCCCCAAACAAAATGAGCGACACCACCAATACAGTTTTCTGGAAGATAAAGCTTAGCCTTGCCTTTGTTTAGTTGTACAGCCTTATTCATTAACCATATGCCATTCTGATCAAATAATAGCATATAAATCTTATCCATAGCATTTGCTGCTCGGGTTTGAATCTGTTCAGCTTGGAGGTCTATTTCAAATGAAAGCTCCACATCTCCATTAGTGGTTTGAAACTCATCCTCTATTATTTTAGAGTCTGAATCACAACTCACATTAAGCAAAGCTATTAATATAATAAATATAGATAATCTCATATTCTTCATTTTAAATATCATGCACACAGCGTACATAAGCACTGTAATAAAATTTATAACTATAATAATACTTATAATTAGGGTCTGGATGCTGCCCCTCGGGGTCAACAAATGCCCGATAGACAGGACTATTTGATTGATTTGAGATAGGAATAAACTGATTGTTTATCGAATAACTATCATTTTTTAGATACTTGTCTGGAGTTCTATAATCACCAAATAACCCTACGGGACCATCATAGGCATCAGAACGCTGAAAGATATAATAGCGATAGCTCGCAGCACTCCAATACTTAGAGCCGTTAAAAAGTTCTTTTACTGGAGATTTCTCATTTGACTGAATAGCAATCATATACTCAATTTCAGCTTCAGTTGGGAGTCGCCAAGTGCCAACACCATAACCTGCCTCTGCATAGTTTGCACAACGCTCTCTGGCCGATAAAATTGGACCATTTGTAGTACTATACGAGCGATTATACATTGTTCTATCGTATATACTCCGCTGAGATGCAATTGCAAATTGAGGAGATATCAATTGATTATGTTCTCGGTCTTCGTAAGTATAAACCTTACCATTTTTAATGTAGCTCGGGTCTCCAATCTTGTAATTCTTCCCGTTTAACTCAGTACCACCAGCTAGAGTAGTAATTGCGTAGACATTGAAATTATTTTGACTCTGTGTTCCTACGCTGTTATTATAGTCGTGAGCATAATAGACATTCGGATCTTTATCTGATTCAAGTGAACACTTGCCTGTTATATATCGGATTGGATACTGTACAATATCCAGTTTCTCCTCTAACCCGTTTTCGTCTTCAAGAGTTATTTTGATGTATTTAGGTGAAAAGTTATCGGGTACCTCACAATATATATCAATCGTTTTTTGGCTTGACTGATTATTGACTCTAACTTGAGGATACCCAGCTTCCCAGTAATTTACATCTCTTTGGACAGTAATTAAGTCTTTCTTACCCTGCTCTTTTATTTCCCAACTCCAAAACCAAACCTCCTCAATTTCTTTGACACGAACATTAGATGAAGCTACAAACTTCACGCTGTAGCGATCAATATTCGACATCACTACATCATGTTCTTTGACCATAAAATAGTGAGTCTCGTCAATAGTTACCTCTAAGTCTTGATTACTCCAGTTAGTAATTTTGAACTTTCCATTAATTTGTATTGGGTTAGTTTCATCACTTGCTTCAACTCTATCTATAGTGGGTGTGATAATGTAGTGATGATTCGATAGCACAGAGTACTCTTGTTGAGTCTCATTTTCGTACTGTACAGGTATTATATAATAGAAGTTCTCTTCCTGCTTGGTATCGCTTCGCTTCATTCTAATTTTATACTCAAGGTACATACCTTTAGTCTGTGCATTCCACTCACCAGGGTAAGTATAAAAAAAGTTAGATTCGTTCTTATTTATAGTACTATACTCTTTTACATCTGCAGCATTGTTTAGATCAGATGATAGTATGCTCTGGGTATCTAAATAACTTTGGGTATAAAGATTTCTTAAACGAACTTCAACTGCTTTCCCATCTACTATTTTATAGTAAGCTTTACCTTGACTAGTAGCTACAGGTATACCGCCTTCAGGCAATACGGGATATTTGGCTTGGATTTTGGCTGCTAATCTTTTTAAAGGTATTTCACTCAAATCGTTGTTACTACCCAGAAACTTGATATTCGCTTTGGTCTTACCCATCATGATGAGCTTGTCTATGTTAGCATTCGAAGCGAAGTTTTGATTCTCTACAGTTCTTTTAAGTAAATCAAGACTGCTATCTACTCTTTCAACCCTATGGTTAGCCAAAATATGAACTTCAACTTGACCAGCTATAAGCTTCTTCCTAATATCAAATGAAGGAATAAGAAGATTCACCTTTTGACTAGCAGAATCATAAATGATGTTGGATCTTTGGGGTATCCAAATAGTTACACCATCTTCATCAAAGAAAAAGATTTGCAAGGATTCAATGTAGTTTTCAGCATCAGCTACTTTTGAACTGTTACGTGTAGGCAATTTAGAATTATTACCAGGCTTAGACTCGGTTTTAGTTGCAACTTTAAAGCTTATTGTACCCACATTATCGGGCATCTCATCAAGCTTTTCGTTGGTGGAACATCCACTAAGAGATAGTAATGCAATTCCTAAAAATAGAGCGCTAGCTCTTTCTATTAATCTCATATTCTAAATATTAATGTATGATTTTTAAAGTCAAACGGTCACTACCATAAAATGATTTACTATTGCCATTTCTGAATCTGACTGTTAAAGGAACTTCTTTACCGTTGACAGTAAAATAGAGTTCAGATGTCGGAGATTGGCCCATTGTGGGTAACATCCGAGTAGTTACAGATACGGATTTTGTACCAGTAATCTCCGATAAGTCAGCAATTCCTTGGCTGTCTTGGGCAAACTTAAAGTTTAGACCGTTAGATAGTGTTGCCTTCCAACGCGCTGATTTAGGACTTTTAAGCCAAAATCGTATTTCTGGAGTAGTTTCATATTTCCTGATTTCTAGAGTATTCCCATTAGTCAAATCATCGGTATTCAGCCAAATCTCTGGGCCTAAATAAGTAGGTTCGGTATAGTCATTATTATTAATTTCTTCAACCTCCCAAGGAAGGATTTCAACTCCTATCTCAAGGTTGTTCTTGTTCAAGCGAACTTGATATATATAATGTGTATTTTGTTTCAAGTTGTATTTTGCCTCTTCACCCGTAGGGCTTTTAATCTTGCCTTTTGCAAAATCTAAATAACGAAGTTTCCACTTCTTACTATAGTTTGAAGCTAAAGGAATTTCAAACTCTTGCCCATCTATCATCTTTAAAAACAAAGTGGGAATAATATCACTATTATTGTTCCAACTAGTTTTCGATGGAGTTAGTGTTCCTGGAATATATAAATGTTGGTCTAGTGAATTCTGTTGATCTACAAAATCAGAAAGTTTCACTTTTAATGTCTTTAACGAAGTACCTACAGCCAATTGGCCAAACGGTAATATGCGCTCAGGAATATTGCGTAGTTCAACAAGAGTTAAGTTGCTAGTCAATAACGCTCTCTTTTCTATAAGGCCATCCCCCAAGAGCTTAATATCAATTTTTGATACTGAGCGTACAAGCTTAACAACCTCTCCGTTTGTTAATTCGTGAACTAGTAGCGGATTAGCTTCTGTACCGCCTAGCTCTACACGAACATTCTTCATAATATCGGTCATTAATACTCCATACTGCTCAACATATGAAGCGTTACGTCCATGCGAATTAATACTCAAAGTTTTAAGGTCATTCGTATTTTGAATATTCCCCCAATCAACTGATATATGAGCAGTATTAGCCATATAATAGAAATCATAATTACCTGGTTTAATTTCAGGCAATTCGATGCTTTGCTCGATATCTGAGATATGTCTGCGATACTCTAGTTCTTGAGTTTCAGAATTAAAAATTAGAATGGTTAAATCATGAACCTTGTCTTCGCTTGAGACTGTTGACGCTTGTGCAAAAGAAAATTTGAGGTAGTTGAAATCTTCGGCATACTCATTTTTAATGCCCGATTCTAATGTTTCTTCTTGCTGACATCCACAGAGTCCGAATACAACGATTATGAATATGTATATTGGTTTCACTTTATGGGAGTTTAGTATATCTGTTCTTGATTTGCTTGGCATTATAGATCAACATCGTGACTATAAACGATCCAGTCATTGACAGAAATATTAATTACTGAATAGGTTTGAGCTGTAGCCTGCTGCTCAGAAAGAATAAACTTAAGCTGAAAGTCGTTAAGACAATTCAGCTTTATAGCTTCGTTCTTTAATAATAAATCGTGAAGTAAATCAGCTTTATATATGATGCTTCCATCCACTTTATTTCTGATTATTAATTCGTTTTGCTGCTCCTCTTTGAGCTCTAGCAAATAGAATTTACTTTTAGAGCTTGTTCTTCCTCCTTCTACTTCAGGGAAGTATGTAATTAAATCCTGCGCAACTGGTAACTGCCCATTTAGATACATTGCACCATTGCTGGACTTAATAATTACTTCAAAGTTGTTAATATCGATTGAACTATCTGATTTGTCGAGCTCTAGGACGACATTCATTCTATTAGTTCGTTCTTTTAGATTCACACTTAGGTGCTGAATATTTTGGACCTCAGTTGGTAATGATTTAGTTTGGCTTAGTATATTACCTCCACTATATAGTGGTTTTAGTTCTTCACCCTCCAAGATGTTGTTTTTACACTTTAGCGCAAAGAACAAATCATCCGATTGCTTTACTTGCGATTGAATATAATGTGCATCTACCCCACTCCATACAAAATACTGATGAACACCTAGTGGTAAATCAAACTCGTATGCATGTTCGTTATTTAAATTCAACTCTTTAAAATGTTCTTCGTAAATTATATTACTCTGATCATCAAAAGCTAGGAGGACAACATCATTGAGTTTATCAAAATAAGTGATATCAGTGCATTCGTCCTTTTCGTAGAATTGAATAGATTTCTTTTGAGCACACGAGTCTAAATCATCATTTATTAATCCACATGCATTTAAGCCGATAAATATAAGGGTGAGAATAGAAGTTTTATATGCTCTATTAATTATACTCATTGGAAGTTTTTTAAGAAATTGGTCTATAGGATGCCTAAAGCAATATCCTATAGACCAATAATTCTATTCTTAATAATTTAAATTGTTGCTACAATTATAAATTTACATCATTATCAATGATACCCCAGTCAACAACATTAATGTCAACAGATAGGAAAGAGTTTACTACTTCTAGTGGTTCTGTTGGATCTACAGGGTTAATTGGATCTGTCGGATCGATAGGATTTTTTGGGTCAAGAGGGTTAACAGGGTAACCCATTTTCTTAAATGATTTAATATTAGCTCTGTAAGCTGTATTGCGATGAGTTGGCGAGTTTACAGCTTTGCCTTCTATCTCATCTGGGTTTAACCATACTATATAATGCATAATATAGTCTTTGTACGTGGTTACATACTCACTATTTTCAGCTTTTGCAGCAGCAAGACTATTATAGAATTTATTAGTAATTGCACCATAATGAGCATCACCATCAGGATTTTCTTCTTCTACTATATCAGTAGGGTAAAATTTAACTTGAACATCAAAATAAGTTGTATTACCTTTTACATAGTTGCCATCTGCATGAGTTACAGGTAAAACAAAGGCAGCACCCTCTTCCTTCAATAATGTTGTATTAATATCTTTATCTGCAACAAGAACATCTAAAGTCTCAGTCATTGGCGAGTACTTACTAACTGCTTGCTCTTTCCAATCATCGAAACTTGTAGGTTTCCAGTCAAAAGAAGGAGTTGCATTATTAACATCCTGCATCAGCTTATAGCTTGAATTACCTTGACCTACGCTATAAAATAGCTCAGTGATTTTAACATCAACAGACTTTCCACCTTTAGTTTCAAGGCTCACTGTGCTTTTTAAACTTTCGTCAGCCAATGTTACTATACCACGAGAAACTACACGCAGAACACTAACTTTAATTTTGTTAGCACCCTTTAGTGCCTCTTCAGCAGTTATTGAGGGTGCAATCGAAATAGCTTGTGGTGCTGACTGATTAGTCATTGTAACAACATCCTTGTAATTATTTGCTCCGTTTAAAAGAAAACTAGTTTCACCTGCGTTAAATGCCTGATCTAATTCTAATGCGTTCTTAGCTTTTAACTCCTGAATAAGTGCCTCAGGTGAGTTAACCAATACATAAGCCTTTATCTCTTCACCAGAAGTTACTTCAATAGCATTCTTAGGTGATATAGTATTCCCCGTAATGGTAAAATCCGTATTTGGTATAGCGTTATGATCTACATTACCTGTCGATAAATTCACTAAAAATAAATCAATAACCTGTATTTCATCACGTCCAGCCCAACTGTCACCAGCACGTGTGTTTGCTGCACCCAGCCCAGGTACATTAATAGAGAAGTTTACGTGAGTGCTTTCAGCACTTACTTGTGGATTAGGGTTTGTAGCAGAACCTAAATCGTCATTGTTTGAACAAGAAAACATCAATGTAGACATTAATGTCAAGCCTAAGGCTTTTTGAATTGAATTCATAAATCTATTTGTTTAAATATTACTTCCTCTTCTTATAAAATAATTGTCAGCCGGTATGACGCAATATTATTTTGACTGTCAGGCCACTATTAAAGTTTATATGACTAATTATTTCTTTCGAGTTTTACATTTACGCTACAAAATTACGAATTACGAACGCCTAAAAGTTTATATATTGTACGCTAATGTTCTTAAAACGTTCAATAAACAGATTAAATGAAAAGTATATGTAACATCTACCTGCTTAAAACATACTATTAAACAGATCTATCTCTTATTTAACAAATAAGCGTTGGATTATTGATTTTATTTAATCATTGCTGTTGGAGACTAATTTAGAGGGGGAATTTCCTAGATAATATCTACAAAAACGATTGAATTGAGAAGCAGAACTAAAGTCAAAGTCCAGCATTACTTCCTTAATACTTGCGTTGGGTTCTTGCAGACGTTTCTGAATTTCTTCGGCTTTCTTTTGTATCAACCATTGTTTAACAGATACACCAAATACTTTCTTAAATTGCTCGAAGAACTGTGTCCTTCCCAATTCAGATAGGTCGACCAATTCATTCACATTCTTCACTTTTGCATAGTTATTATAAATGAAGTCTTTGAACTTAGACTCTTTATCGAAAATAGCTTGCATAAAGTTTGAGATCTCTAAAGGCGTATAGTAAGATTTGAGTAAGAAGAACAGCTCCTTCATCTTTAATTCATGGTATGCACTACACTTAATACCTAAGGTAAGTACATCGTCAATACTCTCAAAGAAATGAATTAATGATTTTTTAAGCGAGAGTGTACTAATCAGCAAGCGATCATCACTAATATAATCAGTATAGTCGAGTTGACTATCTTGATAACAGATGATTTGATTGCTGCTTACTTCAAACTTTGAATTGTCTTGAAGATAAACATTTAAACGCCCTTTTGTTATAAACACAAGTGTATGAAGTGGTATTCTATTGATTATTACCTGCTTATTAGCAGGATAGCTGTTTTTTTTGAAACCAATGCGGCTTGCTACATTACTAGTGTCTAATATTAGACAATTCGGAAACTCTTTGGAACCAACAGTTCTATGCATAAGTATCTAAAGCTTTGTATACTGGTAATCAATAACAAATATCATGCATAGAATGATAAGTCCATTTTACATAAAATAAAATAAATATATTTATACGCTAACCTCTACTCTTAGCCTTTATATCTCCTATTCAACCAACCAAAACGATACTGAGTAGCGGTTGTATGGTATAAAGGATGTTGTCATAAGCTCCACCAATAATCTTTAAATAATGTGCATCTAAAGTCGTTTGATCACCTTACCGAGTGAAGGGTTAGCAAACAAAAACGGACTATTTGTGTTTTAATAACATTAGCTAATAATTTGATAGCTAGGACTTACCCAAGAAAACTGTAACACAAATGCATTAATTAGAAATGTAATCGTTTTGAAATGTTAAACAACTTATACAGTTACTCTAAATTAGAATATAAAGATCAAAAAAGATGGATAACAAAATTAGTCTAACTCAGCTTAAGGAGTTGGTAACGGAAGCTCACGAGCAATTTAAAGGAAATACAGATGGTGCAAATGCTGACTATATTCCCTATCTAGCCAATATTAATAAAGATTTATTTGCCATCAGCATTTGTTTGATGGATGGTGAGGTTATAAATATTGGAGACACCAACTATGCATTTGGAATTGAGTCGGTGTCAAAAGTCCATACTGCTATACTAGCTTTGCGACAATACGGTGCCGATAAATTGCTAGAGCTGATTGGTGCCGATGCTACTGGGCTACCTTTCAACTCAATTATGGCTATTCTGCTAGAAAGCGATCATCCCTCTACCCCACTTGTCAACTCTGGAGCAATTTCTGCTTGTAGTATGATTATGCCAATAGGCGACTCGGATGCAAAATGGAAGGCTATTGTGGATAATATTGCTGAGCTATGCGGTAGTGAAACACCACTGATTGGTGAGCTCTACAAATCGGAGTCTGCTACCAACTTTAATAACAAGTCTATTGCTTGGTTACTCAAAAACTATAATCGCATCTACGATGATCCCGATTTAGCACTTGATCTTTACACAAGACAATGCTCACTAGGTGTAACGTCAGAGCAGTTGGCTATTACTGCCGCAACAATTGCCAACGATGGATATAATCCTGTGAGTAAAAAGCAAGTATTCAAAGCTAGTCTATCTCCTAAAATCACATCCCTAATCTCTACAGTGGGTTTTTACGAACACTCAGGCGATTGGTTGTACTCATCGGGGATACCCGCCAAATCAGGTGTTGGTGGTGGAGTTTTAGGCGTTCTTCCTGGACAGTTTGGTATTGCTGCTTTTGCTCCCCCTCTTGATGGAGCTGGAAATTCGGTAAAAGCACAATTGGCAATTAAATATATCATGAATAAGCTAAACTTAAACGTATTCGGTGGAAATCGAATAATCATTGAAGATTGATTTCTTTCACATTTAACATATAAACTTTATGGCAAATTTAAAATAAACAGCAAAGTTAGGGGTATATACCTTAGCGATTATGAACGTTACCGCTGTTGTATCGTTGCGAGGTCTCCCGGCTGAAGCTGTATACGGAATGAGTTCTGCATTCTATTATCTTTTTGCAGCACTTGTGTTTTTAATCCCGACATCTTTTATTGCTGCTGAGCTAGCATCAATGTTTCAGGATAAGCAAGGTGGTGTTTTCCGATGGGTTGGTGAAGCTTATGGTAAGAAGTATGACTTCTTGGCAATTTGGCTACAATGGATGGAAAGCACTATTTGGTTTCCAACGGTACTAACATTTGGTGCTGTAGCCTTAGCTTTTAGTGGTACTGGTGCGGCTCACGACGAAGCAATGGCCAGTAATAAGCTATACACACTTGCTGTGGTATTGATTATCTATTGGGCTGCTACTTTCATTTCTTTAAAAGGAATGGGCTGGGTAGGTAAGGTTGCTAAAATCGGAGGTTTGGTTGGAACAATTATTCCAGCAGGCTTATTAGTAGTTTTAGCGATTGTCTATCTTTCGACAGGTGGTCACTCTTACTTAGACTTTCAAGAAAGTGTAATACCCGATTTCAAAGGTTTAGAGAGTATCGTATTGGCATCGAGTATATTCTTATTCTATGCTGGTATGGAGATGGGCGGTATTCACGTTTCTGAAATGAAGAATCCAGCACGCAACTATCCTAAAGCGATTTTTATTGGTGCCGCAATTACTGTTATTATCTTCGTATTGGGTACATTCTCTATCGGAGTTATTATTCCAAAAGATGATATTAACCTGACTCAAAGCTTACTGATTGCCTTTGACAACTATTTAACTTATATCAAAGCTTCATGGTTCTCTCCTATCATAGCGATTGCACTAGCATTTGGTGTGTTGGCAGGAGTTTTAACCTGGGTGTCAGGACCTTCTAAAGGGGTATTTGCTGTAGGTAAGGCTGGTTATTTGCCACCGTTCTTCCAAAAATCAAATAAGAATGGTGTTCAAAAGAACATTCTATTCGTACAAGGTGGTATTGTTTCTGTTCTGGGCTTACTATTTGTAGTTATGCCTTCTGTTCAGAGCTTTTATCAGATTCTATCTCAGCTAACCGTATTGCTATATCTTATTATGTATATGCTTATGTTTACGGCTGCAATAGTCTTAAGATATAGAATGAAAGATACAAAACGCCCATTTAAGATTGGTAAAAAGGGTAACTTAATGATCTGGATTGTAGGTGGTGTTGGTTTCCTTAGTTCACTACTGGCTTTCACTTTAAGTTTCGTGAAACCTGCTCAGATGGAAAACATCTCTCTAACAACTTGGTTAACAGTATTAATCATAGGTGCCGCATTGGTAGTCATAGCGCCTTTTGTTATCTATGCTTGTCGTAAAGAGTCTTGGAAAGATCCTAAGGCAACTATCGAACCCTTCCATTGGGAAGAGCAAGATGTGGCTAAACCAGCTGTTACTGAAGAGCCTACTCCTGCTGAAAAACAATAATATCTAGCTCGATTAAACTTAATTGAGTTTGGTTTTTTAACTAAATAATGCTTTGCAACGAATGAGTTGCAAAGCATTATTTATTATATGTCTATAGAGTTTTACTCTTTATTGATATGTCCTGAAACTAGTTCTTCGGTCTTCTCAAAAAGCTCATCAAACGGCATGTCTTTTACTGCGATTGGCTGATGTATCGTAAAGACGATTCGAGTGCCTAAGCACATAGGGAATGTTCCCCAACGTGTCATCTTCCAAGCATTATTAATCGTTATGGGCACGACATAAGCCGAAGGTGCATTCTTACATAAAATTTTAAGCCCACTGCGAGCAAACTCCTTAGGCTGCCCACCAACACCTCGAGTACCTTCAGGAAAAATGATAGCACCACGATTTGTTTCCTCAATATACTTCCCCAACTTGCCTATCTCACGTAGAGCTTGACGCGGGTCTTTGCGGTCGATCAATGCTGAGCCTCCATGTCTTAAATTATAAGATATTCCAGGAACTCCTTTACCCAACTCAATTTTACTAACAAACTTCACGTGATATTTTCTCAGATACCAAGCTAAGGCCGGAATATCATAGAAACTTTGATGATTAGCAGCAATAATAACTGGAACCCCACTTGGTATAAGGTCTCGATTCTCAAAGCGGTAGGTTGTCCCTAAGATATACGTGTTTAGATTCAAGAAACAACACATCCAATCAACACTGATTTTATGGGCTTTATAACCAAAGCAATTCCAAAGAACCCACTGTATAAAATGAAATATAACCAATGTAAGACCAAAACAGATATAATATATTACCGATAAAGGGTATGATAGTAGTTTTCGCATAAGTGTAAGCATGTAAATATAGTTGCAAATATAACAGTATAGCCTTGATTTATATCACGTATAGAAAGAATTATTTATCAACAAATATTTACTCATCTCTTATACATCGAATATATACACAGACTTACAACTCGTAAGCATAATATAGTTTTAATGCTAGCTTCTCTACCGAATAAGAAAACGACTAACTGGTTTTAGCCAAACCACTAAGTCGTTTAGGCCTTACTACCTACTCGCTCTAACTAAGCCAGCAGCTCCTTTAATCTTTCAATCTTGGCGAGGTAGAACTTCGCCTTATCGGTTCTTCCAAACAATAAAGACTTCCAATAAAATAAATATTCAAACCTTATTTGCGCTTTAATCAACCTCCTGCGATTCAGACCAAAGTAATCTATTGTCTTTAAATAAGATTTTAAACCAAGCTCTGCCTGATTGAGAACTAAAGCCCGCCCGTGTATGGGGTGAATATACGATTGCGTATTGTCGTAAAAGGCTTTAAAGTATTTTGTTTTTAATAAGTGATAGTGCAGGTACCTCTCCTCTCCATAAAGAAACACTTCTTCATTGAAGTAACCTACAGATTTAAAGCAAGCCTTTCGCAAAGCAAAGCAAGAGCCGTGAAAACAGAATAGCCTTGAGTTATATAAATCGAGTTTATGATATATCTTTTGACTAAAAAATGATATTAAACAGGGTTTTAACATAACAAACGATGCTCCCCTTTGACTACTAGTTTCAAATTGCTTGAACCCTTGCAACCCAAAGTTAGAATGCTTATCAAAATTGGCTACAATACGCTGAAAGGAAAAGTCTCTAAGTCGAACATCAGGATTCATAATCAACACATAAGGGGCTGTAGATACATTAATTCCTCTATTATTTCCTGAACCATAGCCAGTATTGACTGAGTTCTGAATATATACGACACGAGAATAACTCTCCTTTATATGATTTTGAAGTTTCGTTTGCTCATCACTGTTATTATCGACTACAATAACTTCGAGGTCATCACCAAGATCGTTACACTTATATATAGATTGTAGACAAGCATCAATATCTTTTTCAGAATTATAAGTCAGTATGACAACAGATAGTTTGGGAGTGTGCATAACAGAGTATTAAAGTTTATTTATTGTTTGTCTGAAGTGCAGTTAATGCCTTATCAAATGTCTTTATTTGTGCGTTAGGATTGTATTTCAAATCAATAACTGCATAACACGAGTAGCGAACCTCATTACGAAAATCAGTGTTATTCGATTTTTTGAGCCATTCCTTAATCGTTTTCGCTAAGTTTTCCACATCGTCTTTAACAAAAAAAGCCCCTGTAACACCTTCGGCAATCGCTTCGAATTCGGGCATTTGTTTATCAAACTGATTGTGAGTTATCACAGGGCAACCATAAGTTAGTGCATGGATTGCAGTCAACCCTACATTGCCAGGTGAGACACAAACATCAGCATCAAATAGCCGTTGGCTCAAAACAGCTTCGTCGTAAGAAGCACCCATAAACCATACATTTGTAGCTATACCTAGCTTGCCTACAAGAGACTCTAACTGCTCTTTATCTTGTCCATCACCTATAATAACCAAATTGACAGGGTTACCTTGACTATACAATAGGGCTACGGCTTCAACTAACAGATCTATCTGCTTAACCTTCTGAATACGGCCGACATATACAAGGGTTGGATTTGAGTTATTAAAGTAGTCAGGATAAGTTGAACTAACTTCCAAGGTCTTCCGAATTTCAACTTGTTTATTATAATCTAACGAATTATACACCACACTTATTTTGGCATCAGGTATACCAAGAGCTAAGAGTTGGGTACGAGCATAATCGCCATATAAGAACAGATGGTCGGCCATACGATACATAAGCTTGCCAACTTTGGCGCTAAATCCCTTTTCGCTGCCATAAGGCCCATGAGTCCACAAGCAAATCTTAAGATTAGGACGAATACATTTAAAGAATAAAGCCATCCAGGCACTCAGGTTCTTTATTTCGCCCGTTAGCACAATCACGGGATACTTGCCCGAAAGAAGTAACCGTATAAAGCCTCGATTGTAATAGAATCTTTTAAAATAACGGGGAGGTAATATCTTTTTAAATCTTGAAATAGAATTGTGTTCTAAGGGCTTTATAGGAGTCAGCACCCGATCTCCAAAATAAAGATCCATTTGTAACTGCTCAGCCATTGCCCGAAATATGGGTGAGCGATAATGCGGGGCAAAGTTAAATACCCCAGCTACAGCTCTCTTATTGATTATTTCGTCTTGCTTTTTACTCATCATTCGCGTGTGTTGAGCAAAGATATATACTTTCCTGTCTTATCCCCAAGATGCATCTAAAAGAATGAAGATGAAATTAGTCAGAAACATCAAATAAAACGAATCAGGCTACTGCAATAAATATTCTTGGTTTTCAGAAATAGTATCGAAAAAAATTGCAACTTTGCACCCGTTTATTTCTTATCAAAGCCAAGCATCATTAATGCCTGATTGAGATTGTAAGTATGATTACTTTATTAGTTGATTAATTTGATTAATTATTTGCATCATGAGTGTTAAAACTAAAGGTGTTATCTGCGGTGTAATTGCTGCTGTCAGCTATGGAACAAATCCATTAGGAGCTTTATCTCTTTACGAAGAGGGCTATCATGTAAATACTGTTTTATTTTATCGTTATGGTCTGGCAGCCTTAATATTGCTTTTCATGCTACTTGCTCGAAAAGAGTCACTCCGAATCAGCAAAGGTGAATTAAAGGTAGTAGCACTACTAGGTCTACTTTTCGCTTCATCATCACTTACGCTTTTCACGAGTTTTCACTATATGGATGCAGGGATAGCTTCTACACTACTCTTCGTTTACCCGATAATGGTCGCCTTACTAATGGCTATTTTCTTCAAAGAAAAGATCAGCATTATAACTTGGCTTTCAATCTCATTAGCACTAACAGGTATAACACTGCTCTATGATGGTGGAGGTAATAGTAATTTAAGCTCCATTGGGGTTGTATTGGTGTTAATTTCGTCATTGACCTATGCAATCTATATTATAGTAGTAAACAAAGCCGAACTAAACTTCAGTGCTCTCAAACTAACCTTTTATGTACTTATATTCTGCATATTGACCACTGTTGGCTACTCAATAGCTGGTGGCGGTATGCCCATCCAACTACTAACTTCGGCGAGTGCATGGGGATATAGTTTTATGCTAGCGATTGTACCGACCGTTATCTCACTCATCGCAATGACCCTTGCGGTTCATGCTATTGGCTCAACTCCTACTGCGATCATGGGTGCGCTAGAACCTCTTACCGCTGTAATTATTGGAGTGACAATGTTCGGTAAAAGTCTATCAATAAATTTGATAGTGGGGATACTACTCATATTAGGTGCTGTAATTCTAATTATAGTAGGTAAATCTATCAATTTACACCTACTATGGCTCTCTATACATAAGAGAACTATAAAAGGGAATCTAAAGAAGGGTAAACGGTAATTATTTTCGTTTTATAGATATTATCATTACACCGATGATATACTTATTTCATTAGCAAAAATAGATGCCAACTACTTACGCTTTACCAAACTGCGAAAGCTTAATAAGTGTCAAAATAACTCGTCAGATAAAAATTTGAAAGCTACTCTTAATATTCCTATTCTGAAAATTAATACTACACAGGGATTAGAACAGTTTATAGAGAAATCTAATTGATACTACAGTAATACATTTTGCTATCTACAAGGTATATTAACGTTATTTAAACACACCCAAATTTGTCTTAAAAGTAAAAGTATAGAATTAGTCTAGACAAAAATAAGATGTTTTAATTCATATCTAGCAACCTTGAAGACAGCCAAAATAGTGCAGTCCGTCTACCAACTTAGCTTACATCAAGTTACAACTCTCAGTACCAATACTATATGCTTGTTTTATCTGTAAATAATTATAGATATACAAAACGACTTAATTAAGTGTGGAAACTTCCGTTAACTGCTGCGTGAATCGCTTATAGAGCCGCTTTAATAATAATTAATCCGCCATAAGCCATCTTAATCATACCTGGTTACGTGACACTCTTTGTAACATAACTTTACCCTATTTTAGTTGCAAATGAAATCATGGTGCAACAGATACGGCCAAACATATATAATAATGCCATTCATTTACACTAAAATACACTCTGGGCGATAGTATCTATAATTTAATAAGATATGTTTGTACAGCTTTATGTGAATATATTCTAACACAGATCACACAAGCAAAAGTTAATACTAAGAAGCTTTTGGCTCAACATTTTGCACTAACACAATTTTAGCCAAGAGATTTAAGGCAAATTATTAACGCCCAACAAGGCTATACACCGAGTTAGGTTTAAGATAACTATTAATTTAATTGAAGAAAATTATGAAGTTTAAAGGTTTATTATTCGCAACTGTAGCAATGGCAGGTTTGGCAGCTTGTTCATCTGACAACGAATCTGTTGACGGTATAGTTGGCACAGACAAAGACTTAACTATTAAAGTAGGCATACCAAACTCTGGCCAAACAAGAGGAATCGTTGAGGATGGTATTACGAGCGGAAGAGCTATGGTTGACACAGACAATGTTTGGGCTTACCTAATAAGAGGTAGTCAGAAAGTAGCTAAACAAAAAGTTTATTTCGATAGTACTATAGAAGGTACCGCAAGATTTATAAACTTAACTATTGGAGAAAATGACAAAGTTGTAGTTTCAGGAAATGCAGATGTAACGACTCCAGTAGGTTATGAAATTGCCAAAGTTCAACCAACAGCTACATTAGGTGGAGTAAAATCAGTATTGTACTATGATAGCAAAGGTGTTAATATTTACAAATATAGAAGAGGCTAGTAAAACTTATAAAGTTGAGATGACATTAGAACCTCAAGCTGCGCGTACAGAGGTTTCAGGTGCTATCAAAGTAAACCCCAAGCTTGTTGTTAGCACAACGGTCGACAAAATCACACCAAACAACTATCGCGAAACATTTGCTTCAGGAGAAACTTTCAAAGCTACAATAGGTAATTTTGGCCAAAATGCTACTATTTAT
Organism: Bacteroides propionicifaciens DSM 19291 = JCM 14649; assembly: GCF_000375405.1. Classification (GTDB taxonomy): domain Bacteria; phylum Bacteroidota; class Bacteroidia; order Bacteroidales; family Bacteroidaceae; genus Bacteroides_E; species Bacteroides_E propionicifaciens. The sequence continues at coordinate 18,565 of NZ_AQWS01000037.1, forward strand.
GATGTGGTTAAGATAAATAATATAGACGAAAAAACTAGCAAAAATCAGCTAGTTGATGCTGCTAAACCACAATCATACATTTTCAAAGGTAAAAATGATAAGTATTATGTTGAATCAGATCCAATGCCTTACGAACCGATAAGTGAACTTTTTGAGCTGGAGGAATCAAACACAGGGACTATAATTATTGGTGATAAAAAATATGTCATTTCAACAAATCAGTTGACAGATTTAACTCAGATAAAGACATATACCACAGCCGAAACAGCAGCAGGTGCAAATGGTATTGAATCTCCAAGGGGTTATTTTCAATTGGTGAAGTTCGCAGCACTTCGTGAGAATGGCTTATTAGACCCTAAAGGTACACTAGACTACGAACCTGGTAAAATCTATAAAATCAGCTTTGCTAAAATCGACTGGAATAAAGATGGAAAAGTAAATGACCAGGATCACTTTTCTCCAGGCGATGGTGGTCAAGATGGTGAAGACGGTGGAAACGGTGGAACTGATCCAACTCCTACAGATAATAAATATGATGTCGCAGTAGGTGCTAAAATCCTAGATTGGACAATTGAAGAGGTAGGTAGTGCACTTGAGTAATTCAAATATACTCAATGACTAGAGCAACCTAAGAACAAGAAACGCTGACCTACACTTGAGTGTGGGTTAGCGTTTTAAAACACATTCAACTATTTCAGTAAGCTAGAGCAATTGATATATATCGTTACCAAACATATTCTCTTTTACTGCCAGCCTAAAACCGATACTTTGGTATCATCTAATTTATTTTCTATGATTTCAACTAAAATTTTCAGAGCTAGTTTCTCTAGGTGGAACTTAAGGCTCATTGATTATGGTTTTATATCTATAATATTTTTACTAATAACACTAAGTAGCTGTACTGATGAGTTAGGTAAAACATCCAGCTCCTATAAATCAGAAAATAAAGATTTAAAAATTAGTGCTTCAAACTATTCTGGTTCGCTAGGATCAGAAAACGGGGTCAATTTCGAGACTAAAATAAAATCAATGTCCGTGCTGGTATTCCTACCTATAGATGAAACTAAAGAAGTGAACCTACCTGCTGATTTGAAATTTCATTCACTTGCAAAAGTTGACCAAAACTTCAGCTACGATGAAAGTAAAGGTTTGACCACATTTAACCTGAGCTTCAAAGTACCTTTGAACACCCCAAAAGCAACTCTACTATTTATCGCAAATAACGGTGATATAGCTCAGGGCAGCCTAGAAGGTAGAAATCTAGAAGCCGTAACACAAGACATTAAATTCAAAACGCTCAACCCCGACAACACTTATAGATGGAATATGAGCGAGGTGAATACTATAACAGAAGAGAGCCTTCCGATGCATAGTCAGCTTGATTTAGACTTTAAATCACTAACCACAGCTAACAAAAAAGAAATAAAACTGGTACGTTCTGTTGCTCGAGTTGACTTTGGGTTCAACTATTCAATAGATGCAGAAGGAAATGATAAAGTTATACCTGGTGGCAACATATTTAATGAAAAAACCTATAAAATAGGTAGTATATATGTCTACGGAATACCTAAAGAGGGTAATGTTGCCGCAAAAAGGACTCTTATTGACCCCACTTCAGCAGAGGAGAAGCTAGATGAATACCAAACCAATCTAGTCGATCCTTTTGAAACGATTGATATTAATAACCCTTATATATTTCAACTCGAAGAAAGCAGTTCAACCCCTATCAAACAGTCTGTTTATATACCAACAACCAAAGTTGGAGATAAATGGATCGAAGGAGGTGGTACAAATTTCGTTATAGGTATCAAGAATGCCGATTTTACTTCTCCCAGTAAGGTTAGATATTTTTTAGTAAAACCAACTGCTGGCAGCAACAGTTACGGAAAAGAATTCACCCGTAACCAACGCTACATTATCAGTATTAATGACATTAATGGCAATGGGTATCGCACACCAGAGGAAGCCCTCAAGGGTGAAGCCAATATAAATACAACAATATCTGTCGCTCCATGGAATGAGATAACTAAAAATGTTAACGGCGAGGGTGAATTTCCAGGATTTAAATGGCTTGAAAGCAATCTATTTGAATTTTATAAGAATGGTCAGAGTATTACAAGAAAGATAAAGATTAATGGAGGTGGTGATATTTCAGCATTAACTACAACTCAAATACATCCATATAACATTTTAGCTTTACGAACAGATCCTGTAAATAATATATTTGATGTTAAAATTACAAGCGCATACTACATCCCTGAAAGTACTGGATCAGTCAAGGCTGTGTCTTTCGGAAAGCATATGGTACTAGTCAATACAAAGCAATACGCAAATGAGTTTGGAGCTGAAGAAAACTATATAATAAAGAGTAATGATGCAATATTATACAAAGGGGTACCAGCTTATTCCAATGCATCTGGTAGCACCATAAAAAGCAACGACATAATAGAGGTAGAAATAGACTTATCTCAAGACAAAGATAATCCTGATTCATATAGATTAGAATTAGTACCCATTACCAATAATGCAGAATTCAAATTTAATCCTATCAGCATTCCAAGTAAGGACGAACTGACATCAGGCAAATTCCAATTTAGATTTAACAACCAAATTCCTTATATGGCTGGAACTTTTAAATACGCTATAAATTTAAGAAGTGTAACAGTCGATGATAAGGAAGAAACACAAGAAGCCCTAGTTGCTTCAAAAGAGATAAAAATAGTGGTTAAAGATCGTTTTGCAGATATTACAGCCAAGCCTATTGGGGAATACAAGGTTAATCAACCACTAGAAACCTCACATAATCTAAAACTTGGAATTAAGATTAATTCTAAGCGTGAAGATGTAAATTATGCTATCCTGGTCAATCAAGTTAACGGTACAAACGATTCTGGTATGGGTGTGATGATTCAGCCATCTGAGTTAGAAAATCTAAGACCTAATACAACCACTACATTCAACTATAATATAGAAGGCACACCTTTAAAGGCAGGCGATAATAAGTTTATTGTGAAACTTATGGAAAGAAGAGATGAGAAAGAATATTTACTTGGTGAAACAGAATTTACTATTCCTGTAACTAAATAAAACAATTATGATTTACAATAAAATAAAAGCTTTAACATTGATCTGTGTATCATTGGTTCTAAGCTTAGTGAGCTGCTCGACTAATGATGTTTTATCCTTAGATTTAGATAATGGTTCGCCAACGAATAAAGTGAGATTGCATTTTTCTCTAAATACCGAAACTCAAAAAAGTCATCAGTTAAATACAAGGACTTCAAGTATTGATCAGGATAATCCTGAAATCAATGATCTGATTGTTTTTGTTTTCAAGAAAGACAAATCACTTATAAGAGTATTGCACGCTATCAAAGATGGTGATCCTGATGAGGATACTTACTATGTTGATATAGATAGAGATAATTTTGAGGTATCTGAAGTTATCCTTGCCTTAGTAGCCAATTCACGTGTGAAATTTGATGTAATACAAGAGAATATAGCAGCATATGACACTTATGATCAACTCAAAACTAGTAGCGATTTTCTGTTTGATCCAAAGGTTGAATATGAGACAATTCCTCTTACCGCAACACTTAAAACTGTGCTGACTAAAAATACTGATTTAAATGTTAGTCTATTTCGTCCTGAAGCTAGGTTTAAGATCACGGCACCTACAAAAAGCACTCAATTTGATTTAGCTGTAAGTAAAGTTCATCTATATGGGAAATCCAAACAAGTTAATACTTTCTATGATTATAGAGTAGTCAATATGACGATGATGTCTAATCCTTACATTAGTAACGAAGCAAATTTTCAAGAATTAGAAGTAAGTACAATGTCAATAGATAATAATATAGGTTCTCATATTGGTAGTGTATCTTCTATAAATATGACTATACCTGAGCAAAATGGTAAATTAATGGTAATTATTGAAGGTAAAAAAGACGAGTCAAATGAACCTGTATTTTACAAGACAGAGATAGGTGAAATCTTGCGAAACAATAGCTATACCATTAACTTCACCCAAATTAGTGGAAGAGGTTATAATTCCATAAAAGAAGCTCTTGAAGCCGACTCAAATGGTACTAGTCTTACGACTATTTGGAATAATAAAATCAACGAAGGGATCAATTTTAAAAACAATTATTTCGGTGTAAGTAAAACAAATGTTTTAGAAGGGCATGAAATTATTGATGGTAAATTTAGTCAACTTGATTTCGTATATATTCAAACCAACTTGATTTGGGAGAATCTAACTTTTAAACTAAATAATGAAACGGAAATCACAAATAAATTTCTTATAAATCCTCAATACGAGGATAGATTTACGCTACCAACAACATCAACTCTTTATATAGTTGGTATAATTGATCTAGCAGCAACTCAAAATCCAGAAGAAGAATTTAAATCGATAAACCTCTATGTTTACAACAAACGTAGTGGAAAGTTGGTTAAGCAATATAAATTTCAAGATATGGCTCAGTTGCAACAAGAATCATTCAAGCTTGACGGATTAGTTCCTGGGGATTACTCATTTATTGCTTGGGGAAATATAACAGATAATACTAGCATTAAGAACCCTGGACATATTAGTACAGCACAAATTGGTTCTACAAACTTTTTTGAAGGAAGTCAAGTCGCAACGAATGATGCTCTTTATTATTCCAAAGGAGAATTCAATCTTCACGAGTACAAAAGTACCTCACTCAAGATGAAGTTTGAATCGGCTAATATACGTTTCGAGATTTCCGTGTCAGGCATTACAATACTACCGATTATAAAGGTGAAGAATTTGGCGACACTGTCTCAGGAAGTGTGTAAGTAAATTAAGCTTGGGTTGGGTTATTGTTATAGCCTGACCCTTTCTTTGTAAATAATTAGGAACTGATTTAAAATTATGCCCCAGTCCCTGATAGGCATTGACCACTTCTTTGTGGCCTCTCTAACGGCTAAATATACTGATTTCATCACAGAATCATCGGTTGGGAACGATAATTTGTTCTTGGTGTACTTTCTAATCTTGCCATTAAGATTTTCGATTAAGTTAGTTGTATAGATGACTTTTCTGAT
>NZ_AQWS01000038.1 GCF_000375405.1 Bacteroides propionicifaciens DSM 19291 = JCM 14649
TGCTTTTGTTTTGCCTTTTGTCTGGTTAATATCTTTTCTGTTTATTTTCATGAGTTTCTATCATAATGAACTGCTAGCAGCTGTGTTGTCGTTAGTTTCATTGGTCCCCTATTATTTGGTCCTATGGTTGTTTAGGAACCAACTCAAACATAATTTCACGTTTAAAATAAAACCAATAAAATAACAATCTTATGATTAATTTGATCCTAATTGCAGTTCTTGCTATTGGGGCTATAGCTTTGATTATCTCTGTGATTCTCTATGCAGCCTCCAAGAAATTTGCAGTGTATGAAGATCCAAGAATTGCTCAGGTCTCTGAAGTACTCCCTCAGGCGAACTGTGGTGGATGTGGTTATCCAGGTTGTGCAGGATTTGCTGACGCCTGTGTTAATTCAGATTCACTTGACGGTAAGAATTGCCCTGTCGGTGGTGCTGATGTAATGAGCAAAATCGCATCTATATTAGGTATGGATGCAACAGCTGAAGAGCCCTTATTAGCAGTGGTTCGCTGTAATGGTAGCTGTGAGAATCGCCCAAAAATTACTGAGTATCAAGGTGTGAAAAGCTGTGCTATTCAAGCTGCACTTTATGGTGGTGAAACGGCTTGTAGTTATGGCTGTCTTGGTTGCGGAGACTGTGTTTCGGTATGTAAGTTTGATGCCATTCACATGAATCCAGAAACAGGACTACCCGAAGTTGACGAAGCCAAATGTACTGCTTGTAATGCTTGTGTTGAAGCTTGCCCTAAAAACATTATTGAACTACGTCCTGTAGGAAAAAAATCAAGACGTGTTTTTGTGTCGTGTGTTAACAAAGACAAAGGCCCTGTGGCTCGAAAAGCATGTAAAGTAAGCTGCATTGGTTGTGGTATCTGTGTTAAGACCTGCCCATTCGAAGCAATTACGCTTAAAGATAAGTTGGCTTATATTGATCCACACAAGTGTAAATCGTGTAGAAAATGTGTAGAGGCTTGCCCTCAAGACACAATCATTGAAGTGAATTTTCCTCCTCGTAAGAAAAAAGTTGAGAAAGTGGAAGAGCCTGTTGATAAAACCAAAGCAACGGTTTCAGCAGCTGCTGAGCAAAAAATATCAGCTTCATCAAACGAAAATTAATTAAGAAATAAAAAACAAGACATATGTTGAAGACATTTTCAATCGGTGGTATTCATCCACAAGAAAATAAGCTGTCAGCACAACAACCTATTATTAAAGCAGAACTACCCAAACAAGTGACTATAATGCTTAGTCAACATATTGGAGCCCCTGCGAAGGCTGTTGTTAAGCGTGGAGATATAGTCAAGGTAGGTACTTTACTGGCCGAACCTGGTGGCTTTGTTTCGGCAGCAATTCACTCTTCAGTAAGTGGAAAAGTAGCAAAAATTGATGATGTAGTAGATGCTAGTGGATATGCTAAGCCAGCTATAATTATCGATGTTGATGGCGATGAATGGGAAGAAACTATTGATCGTAGCGAAACTTTAGTAAAAGAAATAGACTTAACTTCTGAAGAGATTGTTAAGCGTGTTGCAGCTTGTGGAATTGTTGGTTTAGGTGGTGCTTGCTTTCCTACGCAAGTTAAACTAACACCTCCACCATCTTTTAAAGCAGAATGTGTTATTATCAATGCGGTAGAGTGTGAGCCTTATCTTACATCCGACCATCGACTTATGCTCGAAAAAGCAGAAGAGATAGTAGTTGGTGTAACCTTAATCATGAAAGCGGTGAAGGTTAATAAGGCATTTATTGGAATTGAAAATAACAAACCTGATGCCATTGAGGTAATGACTAAAGTTGCCTCTACTTATGCCGGAATTGAAGTTGTTCCTCTTACAGTGAAATATCCTCAAGGAAGCGAGAAACAACTAATTGATGCTATTATCAAACGCCAAGTTTCTAGCGGTGCTCTACCTATCTCGACAGGAGCGGTGGTTCAGAACGTTGGGACTGCATTTGCTATCTATGAGGCAGTGATGAAAAATAAACCTCTTTTCGAACGTATCATTACGGTTACCGGAAAAGAGCTTGCAAAACCTTCTAACTTTTTAGCTCGTATAGGTATGCCAATGCAAGAATTAATTGATGCTTGTGGTGGTGTTCCCGAAAATACTGGTAAGATTATTGGTGGTGGCCCGATGATGGGTAAAGCACTCGTCAATACTAGCGTACCTACAACCAAGGGTAGCTCTGGTATTCTTATAATGAATCAGAGTGAGGCAAGACGTGGTCAAGTGCACAACTGCATTCGTTGCGCTAAATGTGTTACTGCTTGCCCAATGGGCTTAGAGCCTTTTTTATTGGCTGCTTTATCTGAGATTACGGAATTTGAAACTATGGAATCCGATCGGATTATGGATTGTATTGAGTGTGNCTCATGTCAATTTACATGTCCAGCCAATCGTCCTTTACTAGACCACCTTCGTTTAGGTAAGGCTACAGTAGGGGGAATGATTCGTGCACGACAAGCTAAAAAATAAAGTAAAATGAAAAATAAATTAATCGTATCACTTTCGCCTCACGTCCATAGTGGAGATAGCGTTAAGCGTAATATGCATGGTGTATTAATTGCATTAATACCTGCATTTCTTACCTCGCTAATTTACTTTGGGCTAGGTGCTTTAATAGTAACGGCTACATCTGTAGCTGCCTGTTTGTTTTTTGAATGGGCTATCAATAAGTTTTTACTCAAAAACCCCGAGGTTAGTATTCTTGACGGTTCTGCCGTAATCACTGGTGTTTTACTAGCTTTTAACGTGCCTTCTAATCTTCCAATCTGGATTATTATTATTGGTGCCTTATTTGCTATTGGTGTTGGTAAAATGTCTTTTGGTGGTTTGGGTAATAACCCTTTCAACCCTGCACTGATCGGACGTGTGTTCTTATTATTATCGTTTCCTGTGCAAATGACTACTTGGCCAACTGTGGGTCAAATTACCTCTTATACCGATGCAGCAACATCAGCAACGCCATTGGCTATTATCAAGGGGTTGATTCAGAAAACCCCTGGTGTATCTCTGGATCAGTTGCCTGACTCTCTCTCCTTGTTTATTGGAGACAATGCGGGTTCTATCGGTGAGATTAGTATTGTGGCATTGTTAATAGGGCTTGCTTATATGCTATATAAGAGAATTATCTCTTGGCATATTCCAGTTTCTATATTAGTGACTATTTTTGCATTCTCAGGTATCATGCACTTTTATAACCCTGATATTTATGTATCACCTCTATATCACTTGCTAACTGGTGGTGTAATGTTGGGAGCTGTTTTTATGGCTACTGATTATTCAACATCACCTATGACCAAGAAAGGGATGCTTATCTACGGTATTTGTATCGGTCTTTTGACTGTCATCATTCGTATGTTTGGTTCTTATCCTGAAGGTGTGTCATTTGCCATTCTTATCATGAATGCTTTCACTCCATTAATTAATATGTATTGCAAACCTAAACGCTTTGGGGAGGTGGCAAAATCGAAATGAAGAAATTAGAATCAACATTGAAGAATATGTTACTCGTGTTAACACTAGTAACTGCGATTTCTGTAGCTATATTGGCATCTGTTAATGCTTTAACACAAGGTCCAATTGCAGAAACTCAAGCTAATATCTTAAAAGAAGCCATAGGTCAAGTGGTTCCACCATTTGATAATAATCCTGCCGAGCAGATGGATACTGTTACCCTTAGTGGTCAGACCATCAATATCTACGCAGCCATGAAAGATGGTGAGTATGTAGGTAGTGCAGTCGAAGCTAGAGCTTCGGGTTATGGTGGGGAAATAGTAGTTCTTGTGGGATTTGATGCTCAAGGTAACATTTATGGTTACTCTATCTTGTCTCATGCAGAAACTCCTGGATTGGGATCTAAAGTTGACACTTGGTTTCAAAAAGGACAAAAAGGTGATATCATTGGTCAGAGCCTTGAACAACAAGAACTTAAAGTGGCCAAAGACGGAGGTACTGTCGATGCAATTACTGCTTCAACCATCACTTCACGTGCATTTTTGCAAGCTGTGAAAACTGCTTATTTAGCCTTCAAGGGTAACACCAAAGAGGCTGATGCTGCATCGAGCGCTACGACACAAGTTAAATCAACAGACGACGATTCGTCATCATCAGAATTAACGGAGGAATAAGACATGAAAAACTTAAGAATAGTATTAAATGGAATTATAACTGAAAACCCGATTTTCGTTTTGCTTTTGGGGATGTGTCCTACACTAGGTACTACTTCATCGGCAATTAACGGTATGGGTATGGGTTTGGCTACGATGTTTGTGCTTATCTGTTCAAACACGGCGATATCCTTAATCAAGAACTTAATTCCTGATATGGTGCGTATTCCTGCATATATTGTAGTAATTGCATCTTTTGTAACCGTATTACAAATGGTTATGCAAGCTTATCTTCCTGGGTTATATTCGTCTTTAGGATTGTTTATCCCCCTTATTGTAGTAAACTGTATTGTGTTGGGAAGAGCTGAAGCTTTTGCTGCTAAAAACAAGCCTGTCGCTTCCATGTTTGATGGATTGGGTATTGGACTTGGTTTTACCATTGCACTTACTTTATTAGGTGCCGTTCGTGAACTATTAGGTACAGGAAAGATATTTGACATCTCACTTTACAGTGAAGATTATGGTATGCTTTTATTTGTGTTGCCTCCAGGTGCATTTATTGCATTAGGTTACCTAATTGCTTTAATTAATCGCTTCAAAAAAGCTTAATCATCACTCAAAAAGTATTTAAACTATGGAATATATATTGATATTTATATCGGCCATTTTTGTAAACAACATCGTGTTGTCACAATTCTTGGGGATCTGCCCTTTTTTGGGTGTTTCTAAGAAGGTTGAGACCGCTGTAGGTATGGGAGCTGCAGTAGCTTTTGTACTAACCATTGCTACAGTAGTAACATTTCTGATCCAAAAAGGAATCCTAGAACCTTTCGATCTTGTCTATCTTCAAACAATAACCTTCATTCTTGTAATTGCAGGTTTGGTGCAGATGGTCGAAATCATTTTAAAGAAAGTTTCACCTGCCCTTTACCAAGCACTTGGGGTATTTCTTCCTTTGATTACAACGAACTGTTGTATTCTTGGGGTAGCAATTCTTGTAATCCAAAAAGACTATGATCTTTTGACTGGGGTTGTTTATGCCTTCTCAACTGCTATTGGTTTCGGATTGGCTCTTGTTATATTTGCTGGTCTGCGTGAGCAATTGCGTTTGGTAAAGCTACCAAAAGGTATGAGTGGAACTCCGATCGCACTAATCACAGCAGGATTATTAGCAATGGCATTTATGGGCTTCGCAGGAGTTGTATGATCTGATAAAGATTAACTATACAAACTATATAGAAAAAGGAGTAATATGCCGTAGCGCTTATTACTCCTTTTTCTATTAAATAATAATCAACGTTTATTATAAATTAGCAGCGATTAATAATAACTTAGCAAGACTAGTTTAAAATACAAATATGGATAATAAAGGATATTTACAGGTCTATACAGGAGATGGTAAGGGTAAAACGACTGCTGCCTTTGGTTTAGCCTTAAGAGCACTCTGTGCTGGTAAAAAAGTATATATAGGGCAGTTCGTCAAGAGCATGAAGTACAATGAAACAAAGATTGATCAATATTTCGATACTATCAAGATAGAACAACTTGGTAGAGGTTGCTTTATTAAGGAAGATCCCGAACAGATTGATATTGATATGGCCAAACAGGGTTTAGTACATTGTGCTGAATTGATGACGCAAGGTAGTTATGATGTAGTGATTCTTGATGAGGTTACCATTGCTCTTTACTATAAACTATTTACAGTTGAAGAGCTTATAGAGGCTATACAAAACAGAAAACCAAGTGTGGAAGTTATTGTAACTGGGCGATATGCTCCAGATGAGTTATTGTCTATTGCAGATTTAGTAACCGAAATGAAGGAGATTAAACACTATTACTCACAAGGAGTTTTGTCAAGAAATGGGATAGATAAATAAAAAAGAAAGGGATATAAACTTTAGTTTATATCCCTTTCTTTTGAGCCTCTTGTCGGATTCGAACCAACGACCCCGAGATTACAAATCACGTGCTCTGGCCAACTGAGCTAAAGAGGCGTGTAATTATTTACTTGATTACGGATGCAAATGTACAGCATTTTTTGGTATCTGCAAATTATAAGAGAAAGTATTTTGTGTGATAATTTTATCATTATTGATATCCTTGTATGAATCAATAAATTATGCCAATAATATTTTTGAGTTTTTTATAGTTGTCTTACAGCAAGTACGGGCTTTAGGCACGATTATCCATTCCTTTTGCTTATCTTTGTAGCATTAATAATTTTGGAATAATGGATATTCATGAAGTAATGATGGGTGGGTTGGTTTTTAAAGGAGCCAGAGAACCTCGCCCAGAGGATGATAAAAAGGTTAAGGTTAAAACAAAAGCAAAGAAGGCTACTTATATTACTGGTCAGCACGGTTCAGCTTCATCTAAGATGAAAGCAGAAATTCGCCGTAAGAAAGCTGCAAGAAAGAGTCAACGAACTTCTAAAAAGAGCAAATAAGGTTACTTATCTTGCTCTTTTTTTATCTGTTGGTCTAGCCACCAATCTATCATTCGGCGTGCGATGCTCAGTTTTTGAGGGAGAGCTGGTAGGTTGTCTTTTGAGAAAAAAGCAGCATTACGTAACTCTTCTTCCTGAATACAAATTTCTCCCGATTCATAATCAGCAATAAAGCCAACCATTAATCCAGATGGATACGGCCATGGCTGATTGCCAAAATATTGAATGTTCCGAATATTCAATCCTGTCTCTTCTTTTACCTCTCTGCGAACCGACTCTTCCAGTGTTTCTGCTATTTCAACATACCCTGCAATCAAACCATAAAACTCGTATTTGAAGTTGTGAGCGTGTGCCAACAAGATCTCATCTCCTTTGCGAATGAGGACAATTACGGCTGTCTGTATGGGTGGATATTGTTCTTTCTCGCATTTGGGGCACTTCTTCATGATTAAGCTTTTGCGCTCAGTAGCTGTGCCACATGCAGGGCAAAACCTCGTATTCTCGTCCCAGTATATGAGTTGTTGAGCAGAACCAGCTGCTTGATATTTCCATAAATCCAGATGGAAGAACGAATCTCTCAGGCTAAGCATTATATATTTCGCTGAGTCTATGGCTGGTGCAGTACTTAATTTTACAGCAGTGCATGGGTATTTATCATGAAAACAATATTCATGAATCGTATCTGGATTGGGTTGATTAAATTCGAGTTGAGCCTTAAACGGAATATCTAACTTTCCATCCTCACTTTTCTGTAGGATAATATTGTGCTCATAAAATACAAACCACCATCTATTTCTATCTAACTCCATCGGCTTACTCCATGTTTTTTGCAGTAAATGATAATGGTAGCAGGTTGCTTATGCCATCACATTCGTAGATTTCTTTCTCACCGTATAATAAGATACGCATAGGTTTCTTATATCTGTTTTCAGTTTCTAGAATCACTTGTCGACACGAGCCGCACGGTGGAATTGGACTTTGTAAATAACTTCCTTGGTTATAGGCTGCCACGGCAAGTGTGTCTACTGCTTGGTCAGGATATTGTGAGTTGGCATAAAATAGGGTAGTGCGTTCAGCACAAATTCCTGATGGATAAGCTGCATTCTCTTGATTAGTTCCTGTTACAATAGTACCATCTGCTAGACGTGCAGCAGCTCCTACAGCAAAGTTTGAATAAGGCACATAGCTATTATTACAAGCATTTTTAGCCAGTGTAATCAGTTTTCGATCTTCCTCTGAGAGTTCTTCGAACTGATAAACTTTAAAAATAGATTTAATCGTTAGATTTTTCATATATTTGAATGATGTATTATTGCAATATGCATTTACACAAAGTTAAAAAAGAGATTTACTTATCTCTATAAGTTATCGTGTTATTTCTTGAGTAACACATTTTAAAATGAAACTATTCAGCTATGAGGTTTGTTCAGTCTAAAATTATAATTCTTCTTATTCTAACTTTTCTACCTTCTGTATTGGTAGCTCAAAGTACGCGTCAAAAAAGACTAGATTACGTCGATAAATATAAGACTTATGCTATTGAAGGGATGCGAGACTACAAAATCCCTGCAAGTATTACTTTGGCTCAAGGTATTCTTGAGAGTGGTGCGGGCGAAAGTAAGTTGGCCTCTAAGGGTAATAATCATTTTGGTATAAAGTGTGGTCGGAACTGGAAAGGTAAGAAATCTTATCATGACGACGATGCTCGTGGAGAGTGTTTCCGAAATTACCGTTCGGCAAAGGAGTCGTATGACGATCACTCAAAGTTTCTTGCCAACGGCCCTCGTTACGCTTTTCTATTCGAGCTAGACATCAATGACTATAAGGCTTGGGCTCGAGGATTAAAGAAAGCTGGATATGCTACAGACCCTTCTTATGCTAACCGATTGATATCAATTATTGAAGACTACGAGCTTTATCAGTATGATAGTGGTAAAGTACAGAATAGCCGAAAGATTCGTATCCGTAAGAGCAAATCTGGCGAGTATGATAATGTGCCTATTCGTAAACATCAGGTGTATCTTTCTAATGACTTAGCTTATGTCTTGGCAAAACCGGGTGATACCTTCTTGAGCATTAGTAAAGAGTTTGATATTAGTTGGAAGAAGCTTATTCGTTATAACGATTTGCATATTGGCTACAGCTTAACCGAAGGCGATATCGTTTACTTGCGTTCTAAGAAAAATAAAGCAGCCAAAGGTTATAAAGTTTATACAGTAAAAGAAGGCGACTCAATGCACTCTATATCTCAGAAATTTGGGATTAAGCTTAAGAGTCTTTATAAGATGAACAAGAAGAAAGAAGATTACATACCTGAGGTAGGAGATCCGCTGAGGGTAAGATGATATCTTAATCCAAACTTATAATAAATAAAAGAAGGGCAATTCCATTTTTGAAGTTGCCCTTCGCTTATTTGGTTAAATAAAGCTTTGACCTTTACTTTATATTGTCTGTTAGAATCTGTATGATTCGTTCGGCTGTTTTGCCATCCCATCTCTCGGGGAGTTGGCCTTCCTTCCAGCCACCCTGATTGAACTGAATTAAAACTTCTTCTAGTCGATCAGGGTCTTCGCCAACAAGTTCGTTAGTTCCAATCTTGATTGTTTCGGGATGCTCTGCATAATCGCTTAGGGTGATGCAAGGAACTCCTAAGAAGGTTGCTTCTTCAGCAATGTTTCCCGAATCAGTAATGATTAACTTTGCGTGGTCCTCTAAGTAGGCAAAGTTTGCATAGGTCTGAGATGGAAGAATATGTAACTTATCATGATTAATCTCCAATTCAGTTATTGCGTTTTCAATGTATGGGCGTACAGGAGCCAGGATAGGCAAACCGTTGCTATTTTCAATAATCGTTTGAATTAGCTTTTTAAAGTTAGCTTTATTATTAATCAAAGTATGCTTATTGAGTGTTAGCAAAATATACTCCTTCTCTTTAATTTTAAGCACATCAAACCATACTGGTTTTAGCAAACGATGTCTGTTGTGACGTATGGTATCAATAAGAATATTGCCAACTTGGAATAATTTAGCATTGGCAGTGCCCGACTGAGTCAGATTTCTATTGGCATCAGAGCCTGCTGTGAACAAATAGTCGGATAAGCTATCGGTAATAACTCGGTTCATCTCTTTGGGCATGTTGATGTCAAAAGAGCGGGTACCTGCTACTAGATGAGCAACTTTTACTCCTCGCTTCTTTGCAACAATTGCAGTACTCATGGTAGCTGTAAGGTCATCTACAACCAAAACCAATTGGGTTGGATTCTGTTGAAGTTCTTTGTCGAAAGCAATAATTATACCTGCAGATATCTGAGCAAACGTAGCGGCTTCAACTCCTAAATAAGCATCAGGTGCAGGAATATTTAGATCAGTAAACAAAGAAGCATCTATTGAGGTGTCATTTAAACTACCCGTATAGATAAGACGATACGAGATTTCTTTTCCCGCTTCTTTGGCAATTTTAATCGCCCGGATAATGGGCGCAATTTTCATGAAGTTTGGACGAGCTCCAGCAACAATAGTAATTTTCATTTCACAATCTTTTAATACAATGACAAAGATAGCTTACCTCTAGCAGAATTTATTCTTTAGTCAAAAGTTTTTATTCTAAATAAGTAGGTGTATGATATGATAGGCAATCAACAAAAAGCTTTCAAGCTATTTCTGGCTACCAGCAATTTCACCTATAAAAGATATTGACTCTCGATTTATCCCTTGTACGTCAATTGTGGTTTTTCCATTGGGGTAAATAGAGAAGCTATAACGGTAAGTATCGTCTTTACTTTTAGTATTTAGCACAACGCTAATTCTTTTATTCTTTACAAGTTTTGCTTCGTAATTTCTTAAGGGGGCTTTGAAGTTTAAACCCTCACCACCACCATAGGTAATACTTGTAGCTCTTCCCATATAGGGTAAGTACGAGAAGATTGAGTCGTTTTGTATCCTTACATTATAGGGTGTTGTGGGATGGAAAGTTCTTCCTCTTCGGGGGGTGACTTGGTTTATTTGAACCCTAAATTCCTTGTTATTAATAACCTCTGAAATAATTTTGTTCCAATTCTCATCTTCAGTTTTCTGTGCCCAACCCGATAACGGGATTAAGCTTAAAAGGCTAATTAAAATATACTTCTTCATAATTCTTACTTTTAAAATAATGGAATACCGTATCGTTACTATAACAAAAAAGAGGATACAATTGATTTGTATCCTCTTCTAAATATTGGGGTTAGCTTCAAAAATTTATGATCTGAATAAGTTTTTGAATTTACTGAACACCTTATCTTTTGTAGGTTGTGAGGGAGTCATGTTCGTCGATTTATTAAGCTCTTCAATGTTTTTCTTGTCTTGTTTGCTTAATGTTTCGGGTACATAGATACTTACGTTTACAAGTAAATCTCCTTTTCCTGTACCGTAGCCGTTTAGACTTGGTAGACCTTTATTTCGGAGTCTTAAAATCTTGCCTGGTTGAGTTCCTGCGTCAATTTTAACCTTCACCTTACCATCTAGTGTTGGTACTTCAACACTACCACCAAGTGCAGCAGTAGGGAAATCAAGTAGGAGATTGTAAATAATATCGTTACCATCTCTGAGTAATTCTTTGTCAGGAATTTCTGAAACCAGAATTATTAAATCTCCGGGTATTCCGTTGTGTTTACCTGCATTACCCTTGCCACTCATTGAGAGTTGCATGCCGTCCATTACACCAGCTGGGATATTTACTGTAATTACTTCTTCTCCATGTTCGATACCTTCGCCTGAACAGTGTTTACACTTATCTTTAATAATAGTACCCTCACCATGGCAGGTAGGACAGGTTGATCTAGATTGCATTGTGCCTAATATGGTCTGTTGGTTACGTATAACCGATCCCGATCCCTTACAAGTAGCACATGTCTCTGTACCACTGTTACCTTCGGCACCCGAGCCATGACAATGGCTACAAGCTATGTATTTCTTAACCTTGAATTTCTTTTCAGCACCAGTAGCTATTTCTTGAAGTGTCAGCTTAACCTTAACTCTAAGGTCTGAACCTTTGAATTTACGAGGTTGATTACCTCCTGATCCGTAACCTCCTCCGAAGCCACCAAATCCGCCAAAGCCTCCACCGCCATGACCACCAAAAACATCACCAAACATCGAGAAAATGTCATCCATAGACATTCCTTGACCACTAAAGCCACCGCCATAGCCGCCACCACCTGCAGCACCACCTACACCGGCGTGCCCAAACTGGTCGTAACGAGCACGTTTATCTTCGTTGCTTAATACTTCGTAGGCTTCTGCAGCTTCTTTAAATTTGTCTTCTGCTTCTTTATCATCCGGATTTTTGTCTGGATGATATTGAATGGCTTTCTTACGGTAAGCTTTTTTTATTTCGTCGGCTGAAGCATCTTTAGCGACATCCAGCACCTCATAATAATCTCTTTTAGACATATATTAATCCTTTATTTTACTCTCCAACAACAACTTTAGCATGACGAATAACTTTTTCATTGAGTGTGTAACCTCGTTGTACGCAATCAATTATTTTGCCTTTAAGCTCTTTAGAAGGAGCAGGAACTACAGCTATTGCTTCGTGAAAGTCTGTATTAAGAGGCATGTTGATTGTTTCAATAACTTTAACCCCATCTTTGTCTAATGTTTTCATTAGTTTATCATAGATAAGGTCTACACCTGTCTTTATGGCATCAATATCAGTTGCCGATTGCATGGTTTCGATAGCTCTTTCGAAGTCGTCAATAATTGGTAGAATATTGATAATACTTTTTTCTCCACCGTTAAGAATAAGTTCTGCTTTCTCTTTGAGTGTGCGTTTTCTGTAATTATCAAATTCAGCAGAAAGACGTAGATATTTGTCTTTCTGGTCTTCGATTACCTCTTGTAGCTCAGCTACTTCATCTTTTGGGTCTTCGATAGAGCTTTCATCTGATTCTTCTGTTGTAGAAGTTTGATCTACATCCTCGCATGTAGCGTTAACTTGTTCTAAGTTTTCTAGATTCTCATCTTTCTCGTTAGCCGATGTCTCCGTATTCTTATTCATATATTCGAGTATTATTTATTTCAACATGTTAATTCTGTACACATATATACAAAAAGTTTGCCATAGCGGTGGTAAACTCCAATTTATGTGCAAAGATAATGTTTTTATGTCAGAATGTCATTGTCAAGAGAATCTCTATTTGAGAGATTATGTGTACCTTTGCAACATTTGATAAAAATTAAATTTACAATTTTATAATGATAACAGTATCTAATGTTTCGGTTCAATTTGGTAAAAGAGTGTTGTTTAACGAAGTCAATCTTAAGTTTACCAATGGAAACTGCTATGGAATTATTGGTGCCAATGGTGCAGGTAAATCCACTTTTCTTAAAACTATTTCAGGGGAATTAGACCCTACAACAGGTACTATTACTTTAGGTCCCGATGAACGTCTATCTGTGTTGAGCCAGGATCACTACAAATGGGATGCTTATACAGTTCTTGATACCGTAATGATGGGACATACGATTCTTTGGGACATCATGAAGAAACGTGAAGAACTCTATGCTAAAGAAGATTTCTCTGATGAGGATGGCATGTTGGTTTCTGAGCTTGAGGAAAAATTTGCTGAACTCGATGGCTGGAATGCTGAAAGCGATGCAGCTTCTCTACTCAGCGGGCTAGGTATAAAAGAAGAACACCACTATACTTTAATGGGCGAATTGAGCGGTAAGCAAAAAGTACGTGTTATGTTAGCACAGGCACTTTATGGTGAACCAGACAACTTGCTACTAGATGAGCCTACCAATGATTTGGATATGGAAACAGTTCAATGGCTCGAAGAATATTTGGCCAATTGTGAACATACAGTATTGGTCGTGAGCCATGACCGTCACTTCTTAGACTCAGTTTCAACACATACCGTGGA
Source organism: Bacteroides propionicifaciens DSM 19291 = JCM 14649 (assembly GCF_000375405.1). Taxonomy (GTDB): domain Bacteria; phylum Bacteroidota; class Bacteroidia; order Bacteroidales; family Bacteroidaceae; genus Bacteroides_E; species Bacteroides_E propionicifaciens. The sequence continues at coordinate 13,462 of NZ_AQWS01000038.1, forward strand.
TATTGATTTTAGCAAAATTAATATGTTTGCTGGTAACTATAGCTTCTGGTATGAATCAAGTCAATTGGCACTTCGTCAACAACAAAATCAACGTGCTAAGGCAGACGAAAAACGTAAAGAACTCGAAGAATTTATTCGCCGATTTAGTGCTAACGTGGCAAAGAGTCGTCAGGCTACTAGTCGTCGTAAGATGCTTGAAAAGCTTAATGTTGACGAAATTAAACCCTCATCGCGTAAGTATCCAGGAATTATCTTTACCCCAGAGCGCGAACCAGGTAACCAAGTGCTTGAGGTATCCAACCTTTCGGCACAATTGAATGATGGTACTATTCTGTTTAAAGACATCAACTTCAACGTTGAGAAAGAGGATAAAATTGTATTCTTATCACGTGATCCACGTGCTATGACAGCCCTGTTCCAAATTATTAATGAAGAAGAACAACCTCTTACAGGAGAATTTAAATGGGGTGTGACGATCACAACTGCTTATCTTCCTCTTGACAATACTAAGTATTTTGAGTCGGAACTCAACCTCATCGATTGGCTAGGCCAGTTTAGCTCAGGTAATGATGTTTACCTCAAAAGTTATTTGGGACGTATGTTGTTCTCGGGTGAAGAGGTTCTTAAAAAGGTAAATGTGCTTTCGGGAGGTGAGAAAATGCGTTGTATGATTGCGCGTATGCAACTTAAGAATGCAAACTGTCTAATCTTAGATACACCAACCAACCACCTTGACCTAGAGTCAATCCAAGCATTCAATAATAACTTGAAGTCTTACAAAGGAAACGTTCTTTTTGCATCTCATGACCACGAGTTTATTCAAACCGTAGCTACTCGTATTATCGAATTAACTCCCAATGGAATAATTGATAAGATGATGGATTATGACGAATATATTCACTCAGAGCATATCCAAACCTTGAGAGCTAAGATGTACCAAGACTAAATTCTTTCCTAAAGATAAAGACATATATTATATATATATAAATGCAGCAACTCAAGCCTGAGTTGCTGCATTTTTGTTTGCTTTAGTTTAAAAGAAAATGACTTAGTCATTAGCTTAGAACCACTAGGTTGTCTACATCTTGCCAGTAGCTGGTTTGGATAGAACCTAACTTTGCTATTTACTAGTTAGCGTAGACTAATCTGTTTTCTGAATCTTGACCAAAAAGATTTTCTCCTATAGCTGTTATTTTATTTCCTAGCGCTTGCACTACGTCAAGAGAGTTACAGTTGATAAACGCACCAAAACCGATTGAGGTCAGCGAGGCGGGTAGCAAGAGTGTCGGGCCAAGTTTGTTGCAGTTGTCAAATGCGCGTAGACCAATAGTCTTTAAATTGTCAGGTAGATAGACTGTAAGTAGATTTGTCTTTTGGGCAAATGTGTATTCAGGAATTTCAGCTGTATTCGTATTCCTCATATCTATATAGACAAGATTAGTCATGTAGTCGCGTATGATTTTTAAATCATCGGCATCTGCTTGACCAGAGAGTGTGAGGAAATTTACATTTTTAGGTTGGATGCCTTGCTTTAATAATTCGTTGGCTAAATCATCGGTTTTATCCAGAATAATAGAAGCTCTTACAGGCTCGCTATCGATAATAGCAAAATGCTCCCAATTCTTCTTCTGGCTGTAATTTTCTCTACAACCAGCTGGTACAAAAATTGCAGTACGTTGTGGTGAGAGCGCATTCTCAGTCAGCGAAGGTGCTTCACCACCAGTACAAATCAAGATTTCTAAATTCGGGCAGTTGGCAAACGCAAATTTATCGATAGATTTTAGACCCAATGGAAGGATTACCTTTTTGAGTGCTGTTCTTGGCACGGGGTTGTAGTCGGTCTGCTCTGAGAAGGCATGTGAAGGTACGCTGTTGGCAGTGTATACATGAAACTGGTCGAGTGTTCCCTTTTTGCCTACATAGTTTCTGATTTCTACCGCAGAAATATCTAAGACTTCGATGTTCTTAAAGTCATCTCTTAGATTTTTAAAGTCAATGGCATTAATTTTCCCCGTTAGGGTTAAATGTGTTACGTTTTTGGCTTCAGCTAGTGTTAGCTCAGAAATCAGAGTACCAGGCTTCTTGACAAATATTGCCTTACTATTTTTATCTTGTCCCATCGCAAGGGTTGGGAAGCCCATTGCTATCACAAGTAGTGATAGAAAGATTTTAGTTATCTTCATTAATTTAGGTTTTATTGTTCTATGTTTCTTATTGAAAGTTGAATTCGTTTTCGGCTTGTATCTATAGAAACTATTTTTACATGTAGTTGTTGGTGTATTTTTACGTATTTACTAGGGTCGGATACAAACTCATCAGCCATTTCCGAGAGATGTATCAGTCCATTCTCTTTAATCCCCAGATCTACAAAGGCCCCAAAATTGGTGATATTACCTACAATACCAGGCAGAATCATCCCCTCTCTTAGGTCTTCGATGGTGCGGATGTTAGGATCAAATTGAAAAACCTTGATCTGCTTGCGAGGATCTCTTCCAGGTTTCTTGAGCTCTTCCACAATATCATTAAGAGTGGGTAACCCTACCTCAGGAGTGACGTATTTATTGATGTCAATTTGGGCTTGAATTTCTTTATTGCCAATTAAGTCTTGAAGCTTACATTTTAAGTCCTTACTCATTTTTTGTACAACCGAATAGCTCTCAGGATGAACGGCGGTATTGTCGAGTGGGTTGCTACCCCCTCTTATTCTTAAAAAACCAGCAGCTTGCTCAAAGGTTTTAGCACCCATGCGAGGAACCTTTTTGAGTTCGACTCTTGAAGTAAATGGACCATTTTCACTGCGATAATCTACTATGTTTTGTGCCAATTGCGGACCAAGCCCTGAGATATAAGTTAATAAATAGGTGCTGGCTGTGTTGACATCAACGCCTACTTTATTAACACAGTTAATTACAGTTTGGTCTAGACTCTTTTTGAGTTTGGTTTGGTCGACATCGTGTTGGTATTGTCCGACACCTATTGATTTGGGATCAATCTTAACCAATTCGGCAAGTGGGTCGATTAATCGTCTACCAATGGATACAGCACCACGAACAGTTACATCGTAGTGGGGGAATTCTTCACGTGCAATTTTAGAAGCTGAGTAGATTGAGGCGCCTTGTTCGCTAACAACAAAAACCTGCAGTTCTCTGTCGTAGCTTTGGCTTGTGACAAATTGCTCTGTTTCTCTACTAGCTGTACCGTTGCCGATGGCTATGGCTTCGATTTTATAGGCCTCTACCATTTTACGTAACTTAGCAGCGGCCTCCGATTTCTTCATTGCAGGGGGGTGGGGGAATATGTTTTCGTTGTGCAAGAGGTTTCCTTGCGCATCCAAACAAACTACTTTACAGCCCGTTCTAAATCCTGGGTCTATTGCAAGTACTCTTTTTTGTCCTAGAGGAGAGGCTAGTAAAAGTTGTCTTAAGTTTTCTTTAAATAATTCTATTGAATCTTCATCTGCGTTTATTTTACTAAAGTTAGCAAACTCAGTTTCGATAGTTGGCTTTAAAAGACGCTTATATCCGTCATCAATAGCACGTTCTACTATGTCACTGTTTGTTCCACTTCCTTTTATGAGGTTTCGTTTAACTTTATCGATTAGGTCATCTTCGTAGTTGGCGTTGATTGATACGCGAACAATCTTTTCGGCCTCAGCTCTTCGCATGGCTAGTAAGCGGTATGATGCACATCTTTTAAGTGGCTCTGAGAATTCGAAATAATCTTGATATTTGATTCCTTCCGTCTCTTTACCTTTTATGAGTTTTGACTCTATTACAGCATATCTTTCGAAATGTTGTCTGGTAATGTTACGCACGGTCTCATTCTCATTAACCCACTCGGCTATAATATCTTGTGCACCATTGAGTGCATCCTCTTGAGATTGAACTTGCTCGTTGAAGTAGTTTTTCAAAACCATTTCATAATTCTCATTCTGTTTGAGGAAAATATGGGTCGCCAAAGGCTCTAATCCTTTTTCTCGTGCTATCTCTGCACGAGTTCTTCTTTTGGGTCGAAAAGGTAAATAGATATCTTCTAGTACAGGAAGTTCCCAAGTCTCTTCAATCCTTTTTCGTAGTGCATCTGTCAGTACACCCTGCTCTTCGATGGTGTTAAGTATGGTTGTTTTTCGTTTCTGAATTTCAGTTAACTCCTCCTGCTTGAGGGCGATGTTTTCGACTTGAACTTCATCTAAAGTCCCTGTAGCCTCTTTACGATAACGGCTAATAAAAGGGATGCTAGCACCTTCTTGAAGAAGCTTTATCGTATTTTCTACCTGCCATACGGGAATGCCTAGAGCAGTCGAAATCATATTATGAAAAAGTGTCATGTGTTGTTTTCTTAGTTATTTTCTCAAAAATACATATTAATTCTTACCAACGCTTATCTTTGTATTAAAACGAAAATCAAAAATCGATAGGATTTGTTAAGATTGTACAAGCAATTAACCAAATGACATGAAAAAAATAACAACTTATTTATCTCTTTGTTTACTCTTTATGTTTACAAGTCAAGCACAAGAGGTTCATTTAAAGCTTATAGTTACTAGTGATGTCCATGGCAATTATTTTCCCTACAACTTTATTGATCAGAAAGAGTGGGGTGGTAGTTTGGCACGTGTTCATCAGTATGTTGAAGAGCAAAGGGCCAAGTTGGGCGAGAATGTAATATTAATTGATAACGGAGATATTTTGCAGGGGCAACCTACAGCCTATTATTCCAACTTTATGGATACTACATCTACTCATATCTGCGCTTCTATCATGAACTACATGAAATATGATATTGGTAATGTAGGTAATCACGACGTAGAGACTGGTCGTAATGTTATGGAGCGTTGGATTGCTGATTGTAAATTCCCTGTTTTAGGAGCTAATATCATCGACACGCAGAGTGGAGAACCTCTTTTACCTCCTTATAAAATTATAGAACGTGGTGGCGTTAAGATCGCTGTATTAGGACTCATTACACCCGCTATTCCTGTTTGGCTACCCGAAAACCTTTGGAAGGGCTTACGATTTGATGATATGGAGCAAACTGCTGCAAAATGGATTCAAACCATACAAGAGTTGGAACAACCCGATGTTGTGGTTGGTGTTTTCCATGCGGGGCAACATCCCAAGCAGATGGGAAAATATCTTGATAATGCATCGGTACTGGTTGCTGAAAATATACCTGGTTTTGATGTGGTCGTTTTTGGTCACGATCACATAAAGGAGTGTAAGCAGGTTGAAAATGTTGGTGGTGACCCTGTATTGGTCATCAATCCTGCCAATAATGCTTTTTTCGTTGGTGATGTCGATATCAAATTGAGCTTTGATCAAAACAGCTTGGTAGACAAGGAAGTCTCAGGTAAATTGGTAAACTTAACTAATTCGAAGGTTAGCAAGGCTTTTATGAAGCACTTCAAAAAAGAATATAAAACGATTGAGCGTTTTGTTACTGCCAAAATTGGAACCTTTGAGAACACCATCAGTACCCGTGATGCTTATTTTGGATCTTCGGCTTTTGTTGACTTAATACATTCACTACAACTCGAGATTACTGGTGCCGATATATCTTTTGTTGCTCCTCTGTCTTTCGATGTCGAAATAGCAGCAGGTGATGTGTTTGTAAGTGATATGTTTAATCTCTATAAATATGAGAATACGCTTTATGTAATGGAGCTGAGTGGACAAGAGATAAAAAATTATCTAGAGATGTCGTATGACTTGTGGACTAATCAGATGAAGAGCCCTAACGATCCACTCTTACTCTTAAAAGAAACCCCTTCTGGTAGAGACGAGCGGACTGTATTTAAAAATATGACCTATAATTTTGATTCTGCTGCGGGCATCAACTATGAAGTTAACGTAACCCAAGAGCGAGGGCATAAAATCAGTATATTGAGTATGGCTGACAATACACCTTTTGATCTGAACAAAACTTATCGTGTTGCATTAAACTCTTATAGAGGTAACGGTGGCGGAGAATTATTAACTAAAGGTGCTGGCATTGCGCACAAGGATTTAACCAGTAGAATAGTCTTTTCAACCGATAAGGATCTTCGCTATTATTTGATGGAAGAGATAAAGAAGAAGAAGCAGATGAATCCTCAGCCTCTAAATCAGTGGAGGATGGTGCCAGCCAATTGGGTAGAACCTGTAGCTGCTCGGGAATACAAATTACTATTTGGAGATAAAAACGACTAAAACAGAATCTTATGATTGATCATACTAATTTAAAAAAAGAAAGATATGTAGCTCTTTTAGCACAGCTCAGAGAGTTATTGTCCGATGAAACCAATTTGATTGCCAATATGGCAAACATGAGTGCGGCTTTGTATGCCGAATTCAAATTTCATTGGGTAGGTTTCTATTTGGTCGAAGGCGATGAATTGGTATTAGGTCCTTTTCAAGGGCCTGTTGCTTGTACTCGCATCCCTAAGGGAAAAGGAGTCTGTGGTAAAGCTTGGGAAAAAGGTGAAACACAAATTGTAGACAATGTAGAAGAGTTCCCTGGACATATCGCTTGTAGTCCTTATTCAAAATCGGAAATTGTCATACCTATGAAAAAAGATAATAAAATCATTGGAGTGCTTGATATAGATAGTGACGAGTATAGTTTCTTTTCTAAGGAAGATGAGTTGTATCTTTCTGCCATGTTATTTCTTTTGTATAAATAGTTTAATAAATATAGTTTCAGTATAAAACATTCTCTTATCTTTGTTTATTCTAAATAAGAATTGGGAGTGAATCAAAGAAAGAGAGTTAGATTAGTGTTCTTTTTGGTAGGTCTATTTGTGACTTACTGCATGGGGAGAGCCGCTTTTCTTCATATCCACTACATAGATGGGGTAATGGTTGCACACTCGCATCCATTCTCCCATTCAGAGCATCATACGCACTCCACAGTTGACTTTACCTCAATAGATAGGTTGACTGGTTTGCAAGTGGTTCTTTTGGCTTTCTTTACATTTTTAGCTAAGCGGTATCGCCCAGTTTTAGTCTTTAAAACTCGTTCGTGCGATATTTTATTTCAAGATGTTGCCTTAGTCCAATTCCCTAAAAGGGGTCCCCCTTATTTGTTTTAAGATTAAAGTTGAAACTACTTTTCGCTGACGATGAAAAGTGTGTATTAGTCAAAAACAAATAACAAAAAACAAGATGAAACATATTTTACTATTCTTGTTGGCATTGGTGTGTATCAATGTCAATAGTATAGCTAATACCCCAAAAGTAAAATTTGGGGTAATTCAAGGTCGTATTCAAGAAAAAAGGAGTCACGAATCTATTCCTTATGCTGCTGTTCAATTACTAGGTCATGGGACAGGAGTAGTCTCCAATGACGATGGCGATTTTATTCTAACCGACTTGTCTTTAGGTAAGTATAAATTAAAGATTCAGGCCTTAGGATATCGGTCTAGTGAAGTTGAAGTAACCGTTTCTGCTTCGGGACCGACAATAACGACTGTTAACTTAGAAGAAGAGAGCTTTATGGTTGACGAAATTGTAGTGTCTGCCAATCGTAATGAAGTAAGTCGTCGTAATGCTCCTGTGGTAGTCAATGTGATGAATACAAAACTTTTTGAAATGGTTAACTCTACCGACCTGGCCAAGTCTCTTAATTATCAATCGGGTTTACGTGTAGAAAATAACTGTCAAAATTGTGGTTTTCCACAAGTACGAATTAATGGGCTAGAGGGTCCTTATTCGCAAATTCTGATTAATAGCCGACCTGTTATCAGTGCTCTTTCGGGTGTTTATGGACTTGAGCAAATTCCCGTAAATATGATTGAACGTGTGGAAGTAGTTCGTGGAGGTGGTTCTGCTCTTTTTGGTGCGAATGCCGTAGGTGGAACCATTAATATAATCACAAAAGATCCTGTAAATAACTCTTTTCAAGTTTCGAGTACACTCTCTAGTCTTAACGGAAAGTCGATAGAACAATATGTTGGGGCGAATGCCTCGCTTGTGAGCAAAGATAACACCTATGGTATTGCACTTTATCAAGCTTATCGTAATCGTAACTCTTACGATGCCGATGGCGATGGTTTTACCGAACTAGGCAAAATAAACATGAATACCTTTGGTATGCGTGGTTATTATCGTCCTTCGACTATGGGTAAGCTTAGTCTAGAATATCACACGACCAATGAATTTAGACGAGGTGGTAATATGCTTGATAAGCAACCGCACGAATCCGATGTTACTGAGCAAACGAAGCATGTCATAAATTCGGGAGGTTTCAATTACGATCATTTTTGGAATGAATACAATCAAAAGCTCTCAGTGTATGGTTCTATTCATCATACCGATCGTAATAGCTATTATGGAGCTCAGCAAGACCCTGACGCCTATGGCAAGACAGATGATTTAACTTGGGTGGCAGGGAGCATGTTTGTTAATAAGTTTGATAAACTTCTTCTAGCACCAGCTACATTAACTGCTGGTGTTGAGTATCAAAATAACGATATGCACGATGTGATGCTCGGTTACGAAAGAGATATGCGTCAAAAAATACATATTTGGGGTGGCTTTATTCAGAACGAGTGGGAGTGGGACAAATTTAATTTATTAGTTGGAGGACGTTTGGATAAGCATAATCTAATTGATAAACTGATTTTTAGTCCACGTGTAAATCTGCTTTATAAGCCTACAGATGCTTTTCAAGCCAGATTAACTTATTCAACAGGTTTTAGAGCACCACAAGCTTACGATGAAGATTTACATGTCGCCGCAGTAGGTGGTGAAGGAGTTCAAATAAAACTAGCCGATAACCTAAGAGAAGAGCGATCAACTAGTTATAGTGGATCTATTGATTGGACTACCTATTTTGGGCATTGGCAAGCAAGCTTGTTATTGGAAGGTTTTTATACCGATCTTCGCCATGTTTTCGTACTAGAGGATTTGGCTAATATTGATGGAATCATCTATAAAGAACGTCGTAACGGTAGCGGAGCCCGTGTTTATGGTCTGAATCTAGATGGTAAGATTGCCCATGGTCGTGACTTAATGTTACAGGTAGGTTTTACTGCTCAACGCAGTCGTTACAAGAAACCTGAAGTGTGGACTTCTCCTGAAGATGAAGAACAACTTTTTACACGAAATATGCCACGTACTCCTGATTATTATGGATACTTCACCCTAACTAGCAATTTTTGGAAGGCATTTGATTGGTCAATTTCTGGGGTTTATACAGGTAAAATGGATGTACCTCACATGAAGGGTTATATTGAGGAAGCTCGCATGGAACGTACGCCTACCTTTATGGAACTAGGCACTAAGCTAGCCTATAACTTCAAGTTGAAAGAGAACCTAAGCTTACAGATAAATGGTGGAGTTCAAAACATTTTTAATCAGTTTCAACGAGATTTAGATAAGGGTACATTTAGAGATTCAGGATATTTTTATGGTCCAACACAACCACGAACATACTTTGTGGGTTTGAAAATCAGTAATTGATAATTATAGTTTAGCTCATTTGACACCCTCTCATAAAGTGTGTAAGTTAAAATGATCGGCTTGGGTAACAACTTTACCTGAGCCGTTGTTTTATAATAAAAAACTTAGACATGTATGAAAACAGAAGATTTAATCCCCGATGAGTTCTTTAAACAGTTCAAAACAGGTGAAGAGCTAAACAACTTCCTTAAGTCCATTCAAAAGCGAGGTATAGAGAAAATGCTCGAAGGTGAGCTGGATGCTCATTTAGATTATGACAAACACAGTCATAGAAAAGAGGATAATAGCCGTAATG
>NZ_AQWS01000039.1 GCF_000375405.1 Bacteroides propionicifaciens DSM 19291 = JCM 14649
TCGGGCGTTTAGCTCAGTTGGTTTAGAGCATCTGCCTTACAAGCAGAGGGTCGGCGGTTCGAATCCGTCAACGCCCACATCCTAAGAAGGAGCAGTTACAATACTTTGTAGCTGCTTTTTCACATCAAAGGGGTATCTTTCTCGTTTTAACCTAGCCTAAATCCTTACATAAGAATACACGCTCGTTTATTCAGATTTTAGTTTATATATATTAAAATAGTAATCGATGAAGAAATCTTCTTCTAATAGAGCAGTTCCTGCCGTTCTCATGTCAATGATTAGTGTGCAGGGTGGAGCTTCAATAGCTAAACGTATTTTCCCTGTAATGGGAGCAAGTGGTACAAGTACACTGCGAATCGGGTTATCCGCGATTATACTATTCTTAATTCACCGTCCCAATCTTTTTAATGTCACACGCCAGCAATGGAAAACTGTAATCCCTTACGGTTTGCTTCTTGGTGGTATGAATCTCCTGTTTTATCTCGGAATTAAACGTATCCCCCTTGGGTTAGGCGTAACTGTAGAGTTTCTTGGCCCATTAATGCTTGCCTTACTCGGCTCTCGCCGAGTTCAAGATCTAGTTTGGGCTTTGCTTGCAGGAGTCGGCATCTTCCTTATTGTCCCATGGAGTGGAGATAGTGGGATAGATCCCATAGGTTTACTCTTTGTTTTACTTGCAGGAATCTGTTGGGCACTCTATATTGTTATGGGTGGTCGGATCTCGCACTTGATGCGTAGTCGGGATGCTGTGCCTATTGGGCTTTGTGTTGCTGCACTTTTTATCTTACCTTTTGGTATATTCAGTGGAGAGCTGTCTAATATTACTCCTCGATACTTTTTGATGGGATTAGCTGTTGCAATCTTTTCGAGTGCCATTCCTTTTACGCTCGACTTCATAGGGCTCAAGAACCTTCCATCTAAGACTTTTAGCATCTTAATGAGTCTTCACCCAGCTTTCGCCGCCTTCTTTGGTCTAATCTTCTTAAATGAGTTCCTGAGTGCGAGTCAATGGCTATCTATCGGCTGTATCATTACGGCTAGCATTGGTTCTGTGGTTGCGGTACATCGTCAGGAGGTTAAGAGTAGTCGAGTGGGTTGATTTGAAGAGCAACAAAATTAGATGTTTTAAAGAAAAGGCGCTGGATTAGTATAAATAATCAAGCGCCTTTTCTTTATGATAGGTTATAGCATAAACTTAGTCGTGATCGTGGTGATCTGCATCCGACTCTGCTTTTGTTTGGTGTATTGTGCCATGCTCATGCTCGGGTTTGGCATAGATAGAATATAGTTTTAGAGGTTTATCACCTGTATTCTTGATGTTATGCCATTTTCCTGTCGGAACAAAGATGGCATCATCTTCACTGGCTTTACGAACAAAATTAAGGTTGTCCTTTTCATCTCCCATCAATACTTCTGCTTCTCCTTCTTCAATTCTTAGAAACTGCTCAATGTCGGAGTGAATCTCGAGTCCTACCTCTCCTCCTACAGGTATTGACATTACAGTTAGCTGTAGGTGATCTCCTGTCCAGATGGTTGTTCTAAAGGTCTCGTTTTCTATGGTGTAATCATCAATGTTGATTACCAACGGGTCTTTACCATAATCCTTAAGTACCACTTCGGACTTGAGTTTTACTTCATTTGGCTCCTGCTTTTTGTCATTTGTTGTTTGCTGGCAGGATGATAGCGCAACCAAGATTAGTCCTAAATAGAAAGTCTTTTTCAACATGTTTTCTCTTATTTTGATTAATAAATTATTCAATAGTGGTTATAGCTCTTGTTTTTTATTTATTTTCTTCCTCTTGCCCTTTCAAGGCTTCAACACCGAGATTACTAAAAATACAAGTACTTGTATAGTTTCCCAAATCCTATTAAAGATATGGATACTAAACCAAAAATAAAATTATATAGGTAACTTGTTTCCACTTAAAGCTTTGTAAGACTGTGTGATAGTAGAGATTGGGTATTATGTGGATGTTATGGCTTGCTACAATTGGTAAATCGGGAAGACTTTGCAATCTTTGTAGTTAGTTTAAACAGATTTAAAATGGAAAATCAGACACTAGAGAATATCAATTTTAATGAGGTCGAATTAGAGCAAGAGTATTATAACTGTGTATTTATTTCGTGCGACTTTTCAAAAAAAATGCTCGATAATACTTCGTTCGATACCTGCGAGTTTAGACAGTGCGATTTCACTCTCGTGAAGTTTGTGGATACCCTCCATGAGGTCAAGTTTACTGAGTGTAAGGTAATTGGTGCCGATTTTACGAATTTGAATAAGTTTTCAAACTCTCTGTCTTTCGAGAGTACACTACTCAACTACGCCAATTTTGTTTCGATTAAAATAAAAAATACGCTATTCACAGGTTGTAGCCTTCATGAGGCCTACTTTGATAGCTCTGACATTTCTGGCGCTGTTTTTGAAGATTGTGATCTACTCAGAACCTCTTTCAATCAGACTAACCTAGAGCGAGTAGACTTTTCGAGCTCATATAATTTTTCAATCAACCCCAACGTCAATCGCTTGAAGAAAACAATTTTTCCTGAGAGTGGGTTGAGGGGATTAGTTGCGCATTTGGATATTGTGATAAAGTAAGTCGGCTGAGAAAAGGGCTTTACCTACAGGTAATTTATCTAAGTTCTCTTTAAAGAACAGATTAGGCTTTGTTCCGTAAACGTATTCTGACTGGCTATATTTCTCGTCCCAATGGGTTTTCATTTGTCTATCTGTTAATAAGTTTTCATTAATTCTTTAAAATACCACTCTACACGACCGAAGTTCTCAATAGAGATGTACTCGTTCTGGTTGTGGATAGTACGTTGTTCGTACAGGTTTAATTCGTAGGGGAGTAAGCGATATATATTATCCGAAACAATCTGATATTTATAAGCGTCGGTTCCTCCAATTGTGATGTATGGAGTTGTGATTGCCTGAGGATAAATCTGACTCAAAGTCTGTCCGATAATCTCATAGCCTCGCACCTGGATAGGGGATATGCCCGAAGGTTCGCGCTGCGAGATAATCTCGGTTTTAACCTGATAATCTTTGCATATCTTGTCTACGTGTTCTAAGACTTGTGCTACAGTGTTACCTGGAAGAATTCGGAAGTTAACTGTAACCGTCGCTTCCGAAGCCAAGACATTGGGCGCATCGCTACCCTTAGCCATGGTTATGGCGGTGGTTGTGCGAACTAGTGCATTGGATGCTGGAGCTTTTTCAAGGAAACTCAGTAGCACAGGTTTTAGTAACCATTGGTTGGCAATAGCCATTCTTGAGGTGAAATTCATCTCACCACCAATATTAGTAAGGAAGTCAGCAATGGGGCTAATAATTTCTGCAGGAAACTGCTCGGTATTGAGCTTGTCTATAATCTCAGCAGCATAAACTAGTGAGCTCTTGGCAGGAGGCATTGAGGAGTGTCCACCTAAACCTTTGACAGTAAGTTCTAGCGTAAGAAATCCCTTTTCTCCAATTCCTACTAGGGCTAAAGGTTGCTTTATAGCCTCTAATGCTGAACCTGGAGCAGCAATGATTCCACCTTCGTCGTAAACAGCATCGAAGCTGAGCCCTTTGCTTTTCAGATAATCAGCAATCTTAACTGCGCCTTCTCGTCCGCTAACCTCTTCATCGTGTCCAAAGGCAAACCAAATATCTCTCTGGGGTTCAAAACCTTCTTCAATAAGGTTATTCGCACCCTCCATTAACGAAAATAGCATCACTTTCATGTCCAATGTACCTCTACCATAAATACGCCCATCAACTACAGCTCCTGAGAACGGTGAATAATCCCATTTATCTGGGTAAGCACTTATCGGAGGAAGGGGTTTGTCGTTTGGTTGGAAGATTGTATCGGTTGCTATTTCTGTTGTTGGATCATAGCCTGCAACAGGAACAACATCGTAATGTGATAGAAATAAGATGGGCTTTAGGCTGCTGTCTTTTCCTTTCCAACGAAATAGTAATCCGTAAGTATTTACCGAGTCGGTCTCCATAGTCTGATAAACCATCGGATAAGTTTTCTTAAGATAAGATTTAAACTCATCGAAAGGCTTGAAATTGGTTTCACTATAGGGTTGGGTACTGACGGTTGGGATTCGGATTCCACCGGCAAAATTACGTATGGCTTTATCGGTTGGTTTGAAATCTACAATAGAAGCGTGTTGATTTTCATTCGATAGCTTGCCAAACGGATATATTGCTGTTTTGATAACCAAGAAGGCTATAAAAACAACGAGTAGAAGCACTAGAGTTTTCAGGATTTTCTTGACTTTCATATCTGTATTATGAGTTATTACTTACTGTAGATTCATAACATAGTTTTCAGGCTTTATGTTCGCTGTAGATAGCTAGTTTAAAAGGCAGTGATAAGAGATTTTTATTTTATATTTAGTGTGTAATATCAATCAGTAAGAATTAAATATGAATCTAAACCATCAGAACTCAGACTTCATTACCTTAACCAAAGATAACCTCGATGAAGAACATATTTGTTGTGCGATAAGCTCTAAAGAGTGTAAAGAAGGGTATAACTTGAAAAAAGAGTGGCTTCGAGCAGAACTTGAAGCAGGTTATGTATTTCGAAAACTTAATGCCAGAGCAAAAGTGTTTATCGAGTATGGTCCTGCTGAAAAGGCTTGGGCACCTATTGATGCTCCTGATTTTCTGATGATTAATTGCTTTTGGGTCTCAGGACAGTATAAAGGCAAAGGATATGGTAAAGCTCTTTTAGCTTCAGCCTTGAGTGATGCAAAAGCACAACATAAATCAGGGTTGGTTACCGTTACGGGGACAAAGAAACTTCCTTTTATGAGTGATCCGAAGTGGCTCTTGAGTCAAGGGTTTCAAGTCGTCCAAACCTTACCCAATGGTTTTAAACTTTTGGCTAAGTTAATTCAACCTGAAACTCAACTACCCCAGTTTAAATCTTCAGTTTTGTCGGGTGAATCCCCCAATAAATCAGGGCTGGTAGCCTATTATTCGAATCGTTGTCCTTTTGCTCCCTTTTATGTCGAAAAGGAATTACCTCAAATTGCAGTTCAAAGATCTATACCTCTTCAACTTATAAAACTTGAATCTTTTGTTGAGGCTCAGCAGGCTCCAACACCGGCTACAGTCTTTAGTTTGTTCTATAATGGTAAGTTTATTACTACAGATATCAGTATTTGTCTACCTAAGCGATTTGATAAGTTAATTCCTTCATTGGCGATCGATTGATGTAGATATAAAAACTCTAAAAGATCAAGGGTGTGATTCTAAATTTAGAATCACACCCTTGATGCCATTTTACTATTATATGAATTTAAACAGAATCCTATTTAACTGAATTAATACCGTGAAACTCGGCTCTATCAACAGCCCAAGCTAGCACGTTAGCAAAGAAAACAGCGTTGTGGACGAGACCTGTTCTGGTTGAGGATCCTGGTCCGTAACCGTCTTTTGGTATTGGTCTATCCTCACCATCCACTAAAAATGGGCAGTAAGTATGTACCTTTATTGTTGCAGATCTTCCAGCTTGAGAAATAAAGCCTGCATCCCCTATAAAGAATAAGTTGTACTTGGTATGTCTAAATATACATACGCCCTTATCAGGTGTTGTTTTTTCTTTTCCGTAAGGAATCCCCAAGCTATAAACCACCATATCCTCACTTGGTATACCTGTAACTGTTCGAGTATCAGATGCATCTTCTCCCCAGAACTTTCCATGTACCGAACCAAATGGTCCATCTGAGACTACATCTCCGGGTTGTGTAATAAAGGCATAGTTCGTTCCTGCTCCTCCAGAATCATGAGCTTTTACTGAAATGTCTAAGCCACTTCCGCTATATAGCTTCTTGAAGAAATCATCTATCGCGTCTATAGTTTCACTCATAAAAATCATCGTTCCTCCTTTTTTAAGATACTCCACAGCTATAGAATTCATCTCTTTTGTGTCGTCACTTTTATCTTGACCAGTATATCCCCAAATGAGAATATCTGGATTCTTATTTATGGCACTTCTTAGCTTTTGTAGGTCTTCTTTATAATTAGCATCGTCTATATGTATGAAATTCGTGAGTCTCTCAGATTTAATTGTACTCTTTTCAGTTAGTCCAAAGTTGTTTTGCGATTCTCTAAACCTATAGCTATGCGGTACTTCTATTTTATTGCCTCGATCTGTGCTGTACCCATATTCTAGATGACCTATTCCCACAATGCTCTTCTTCGTGTAAGCCATTTTAAGCTCTACAGAGCAGTTTTGATAGTTCTGACTATTCGGTGTTACTGTGAAAAATTTAGGGGTGGTGGTGGTGGCTGTACCGTCTCCTATCAGTTTTACAGTTTGATAGTAAAAGTCATCACTTTGCTTGGTCATTGCAAGTACGCCTTCGCCTTTGAATTCCAGGTTATCTATCTTATCCGAAACTATTTCATAGCGATGGCCAGATAGGTTCTCTCTAGAGCGAATACGAACTGATATGTAATTGCTAGAGTTCAATGGTAGTTTTGCCTGATAAACCCCATGAATCTTAGTCTCTTCACAAAGTATGTCGTAGGCTAATTTTGTCGTATTCTGTTTGACGTTTACGTTGAATTTATGGTTGTTGAGTTCTAGTTCAAGTATATCACTGATGACTTCATTGTTTGAGTTGTCAGTAAGAGTTTTGACCAAAATGTTTAGTTTATTGGTAGCTTGACTGACTTCTGCTTCAAATAGGCCACTAGTTTGCCATACAAATTGGATGTTGTCTTTGAGTTCTTGGATGTCGAGATTCGTCTGTATGTTAATATTCAGTTCTTGACCCACATGGTGTTCTTTGAAAAATAGGTCGGAACTGTTAATCCCAAGATACTTGTCTCCATAAATAAATCCTTCGTTTATGGCTTCATCCCAAGTAACTAGATCTACCTCAATATTCTTCGCATTAGATTTTAAAGCAGCCTCTTCAGTACTTGCCCCATTGCCTCTAACCCCTAGTATGTTAATAATATACCTGTGGTTACGAAGTACATCAATTGCTTTGTATTCACTGCCAGATGGTATATGAAGGTCAACTCTATAGTAGGTGGTAGTTGTAGAGTTTTCTGTTTGTCCACCTACAACAAAGGTCATAATCTCACGACTATCCTTACCTATGAGTTTTTGTTCAGGAATAAATATTTGAGAGGTAAACTCAGAAGGAGTAGATACTTCATATTTAAGCGGTTCTTGCTTAGCCTTTGTATTACTGGGTAACGTTGGTCGAGTTACTGCTCCATTTGGATCTAAACTTACTTGACTAGGGGCAATCGTTCCCTTATCAAGACTGTTGTAGATTGAGATGCTTTTTATTTGTAATGTATAAGCTTTAGGAGTATTCTTTGATTGATCTGTTGACGAAATAAAGTCAACTCGAGCCAGTGACCTGAGCAAGGTCACTTCAAACTTAGTTGGGCTATATCTCGTTCCTAAATTTTCGTCTAGTTGAACATGCTGGGCTTCACCCCAAAAAGGGAGTAAACGTGGAGTTTCTGTGTCCCATTTTCCATTTGTATCAAACGTTAGGTTTTCGTAAAAGTCTTCTTTTGTTGTTCCTTTACTGAGTGAAGGAAAATTATGATTGGCTACGATGACAAAGTCAACGATGTCATTATTACGCTCTATGTCGTTGATCTTTATTTTGTAGGCTTGCTCATCTGCGTTATAAGAGGAATCCTTATTGTCGATAACTACTTCTTGTGTGAGTTTTCCTTCTTTGAAAAGCAAGATTCGAAGTGTAGCTATGTCTATTTTATAGTTGTCAGCTTCTGATAAGGCTCGTGTTTGAGTCTCTATATTATCTGGTACATTGATAAAAAGAAAGAAGTCGTTCGATCTAGTGTCAGAATCACCTTTGACTAGTTCATCTTTAGTGCAAGAGACAATAATCATTAGACAACAGACGGCTAGTATTGATATTGTTTTATTATAAATCCGTTTCATGTTTCTTTATTTTAATCCGTATTCTGATGTATAAAAAGCCCACTCTAAGAGGTTGGCAAAGAATACAGAGTTTGTAGTTAATCGCATGCTGTATAGTTCTTTCGAAGCGGTGTACTTAACCTCACCTTCGTTTGCAAGTCTGTTATCTGAATCAAATAGCCACTGTTCTTCTGAAAGAAACTTATTGGCTCCTACCCAGAATAGTGGTAAGCTAGCTAGTCTACAGGCAGAAGTGGCGTAATCAAATTTGTCGGTTTTCTTACCGAACGGAACATTGCCAGTATACTTTAATACTTCTCCAAACGAGAGATTTGTTAGGCTTGTACTGTTATCAGGATCAAGCTTAATGTATTTAGTACCAAGTGCTCCAAAAGAACCATTGACACCCAAGTCCCAATCGTAAACAGGTAAGCGATATCTGTTGTGTAGATAGTCCCCTCTATTAGGAGTTATTGTATTGAATTTTGTGTTTAGACTGATTGCTTTAGGTGTGCCTGAAGTCACACCTAGTATGGTGAACAAGCTTATAACATGTGTAGGATTTGCATTGAATGCTAATACTATCCCTGGTGCACCTAACTCATTGCGTTGAGTCATAAAGTTCTTTAGAGCGATGGTTTGGTCTCTATTTAAACTATACCCATCTCCCCAAATAATAACATCGGGCTTTTCGCTTTGAATTAGTGCTGCTAGGTTATTGTCGCTAGACTCTCTGTAAGTTATCTGTTCAGCTTTCACCGTTGAGTTTGTAGCAGTACCGTAGTTGACTGTATTGGTGATTAATTTTATGAAGCTGCTACTATCAGATAGCTTGTTTTTACTTGAGCTGCCGTATAAACCCAAAATCTTTTTAGGGGTGTAGGCAAACGGAATGATTGCATTGAGATATGACTCCTCTTGTCCTGTAGCCAGAACGGTAAGTCTTTTGTTTTTAGCTCGAGTGCTTAGTCCTTTAATATTCAAAACCACATCTTGGTAGTCTAATCCGTTTTGAGCATCCACCATGACGTTGTCGAAAGTCCCGATGGTCTCTTCAATATAGACTCCTTCAATCTCTGAAGCGCTTAGTGCATAAGTTAGACCGTTAAGCTTTTCGTTTTTTGTTTTAGCATAAAGACGAACTCTTAGGGTATGTGTACCTTCGATCAGTGCTTGGTTTCTCACATAAACTCCGCTGACTGTGTAGTTGGTTGGTGAAATGTAGAAGTTGGGACGGCGTTCAGCTTGATATACTTTGACCCTAAAAGCATGATTCATAAGGTTGATATGGAGGGTTGCAGTTCGCTGCTGATCGGTATTCTCCGCTTTGGTAGTGATTACGATGCTTTTGGTTTGGGTGTTAAGATAAGCTTCGAAATATTCATTCTCATTGCTTGTACCATTATCCCATGTCAACTTCATTGATGAGTTCAGATCTCCGTTAATATTTGTTTTGTAGGGTATGGTTATTGAGCTTCCTTCCGTAAAGGGCAATTTGATATCTGAGGATTTCATACTAAAATAGTACTCTCCGTTGATAACTGATGAAAGCTCTTGATCATTCCATACCTCTAAGTTAAGCCATAAAGATGATTTTGCATTTAGGGCTTCTTCTGGTTCTTCTGTACCTGGAGTCTTAGCTCCTGCAAAGATAAAACTGTAGCTATGGTTTCTGAGTATCGAGTAGAACTCTTGAGGAGTTGGATCGCCGTCGTCGTATTTTGCGAAGTCAGCCCTGTAATATCTTTGCTGTCCTGCGTACTCAGGATTCTCCAAGTAAACACCCACTACTACAGACGTTACGTCTTTTCGTAATTGTTTGGGGGTGTGTTTTACTTCGGGGATGAAGATTGCATCATTATATGTTGTAGCCGGACTTGAGCTTAGATCGTAGAGTAGTGGGCTTTTATCAGCTTCTTCGATCGAAGAGGTTGACTGGCCATTGTTCATATTATACTTCACATCACTTGGTATTGTTGGCCTCAGAACATCTCCCGAACTGTTTAAGTTAGCGGGGTCAATGTAAATGGCCGATCGGTCATAACTACGATACACACGAACCGAAGCGATGTTTTTTATCTTGTAATTGTGATTTGTGGCATCGTAAAGAGTTTCATCAACACTCAGGTTGATTTTTGCAAGTGGGTTAATGAGTTTTAACGATGTTGATATAAATCTTCTGTTTGTTTTAAACTCAGAAGTACCGTATAATGTGTGATTTTGAGTATTAAGAATTCCACTGTATAAGTTGATAAGGTTGGTCTTACTGAAACTCTCAGAACTTTGTCGAGCAATAGGCTTAGGTCCTTTATAATCTTTCAAGGCCATCAAGTAGATTGTGCCATAATCTTTATCAGGAATTTTACATTTGATCTTGTAAGTGTGCTCCGAACTTAGATCTTTTGAAATACTGGTTCTGTCTTGTTGCGGAGAAAAAACAAATTCATCGGTTCCATTCTCTTTTTTCTGAAAAAGAAAGAATGAAAGCGACTCTTTGGTTAACTCTTGATTAACTGTTGTTTTAGAATTGCTAGCCGTAGCTTTATCTCTAAAGCTAATTGTTAATAAGGCATCTTCAGAAGGAGAATCCGTGTTTATATTATCCTCCGAATTGCACCCACTAAGTACAACTATCAGAGCAAATAAGATAGTTTTTATATTCTTAAAGTAATACATGGTGTGAAATTTTTTAGAGGTAATTAGTTTTGAGGTATAATAGGAGTACGACCCCATTCTTTTATTTTGGTATTTAATACACCGCTTCTGAATTCAAGTTCTACCTCTATTAGTGTTTCATTTCTTGTGTTTATAGAAATATTATTGTCTGCCATTAGCTTTTTCAGATTAACTACAGAAGCAAGAAATCCATTTGTTGCTTTATTTCTAAGTTCGATGCTTATCGAGTTATCATTCTTAAATCTTAAAACAGAGAAATCCATAACTCTTTTGTAATTATCCACTTCATCGCTACCACCTTCTTCTGTAATTTTGGGGCTACATAAGGTCTCGCTTGGCTTAAACAAACCCAGATCAAAACTGTAAACAGGAGTAGTGTTTGTAAGAGTGACTGTGACATCTCTTTTCTTGGGAGTCTTTGCAATTACCCTAAAGTTAATATGAGCTGATTGGTAAGTCAGTAAATCTGAAATTTCGATTGGAGCATCTTCAAAACTCCTAGGAACGTCGATCACTTTTTTAGAAAAATAGAGTCGATCGCTAGTTGCGTAATATTGGTCTCCTTTAGTCACTTTAATTTGAGCTTCAGATAATTTATGAGCGGACTCTACATATGTGTTTTTTCCGATATTGGCCCAAGGAACTATAGTGTGTTTGCCTTTTTTAAGTCCTCTAATTATTGATCCTGATACGAGTTGATTTTGATCTAAATCTATTTTGTCAACTAAGTATCCTTGGTCATTGTATATGTATAATGAGGAGTATTGTAAGTGGTCTATTAGAACATTAGTTGGCCCATCGGCTTTGTATTCATGTCTTAGTATAACTGTTGTAGCATTTTGGCAGCCTTTATCAGACTCCTTAAGGCAGCTAGTCAAACAAATCATGAGGAGCAGTAAAAAGCTGTATTTGTAGTTCATTATTATCATCTTATGAAGTAACACTCCTTGTTATCAGTAGGTGGAGTAAGCAAGGAGTGTATTATAGGAAGTATCTTTAGTTTCTTAGTTTTGAGGAATTATAGCTACATCTGTCCATGTTTGAAGTTCAGTAATGATGCTTAAGTCTCTTTGGTTTGCATTTGGAGTTGTCCCACCATCTCCAGGTTTGAACTCGTCTTTTTCCTCATTCTCTGCATTAGGGTCAGAAGGGTCTACATACTTGCCATCACCGGTCCAGTCGATTACGCCTAAGTCCATCGTGTAAACTTCAGATTCTTCAATGTTAAGTGCTGAGGGATCAACTAATGTTGAGTTAGTAGTATTTGCTTTAGCTAATCTAAGTGTAGCATACTCTGTGGTCGTTACGTTCTCAGCGTCTTTATATTCTAACTCAATGATTAGTTTTACGCTTTTATCCTTAGGTTTAACTCCAAGCGTGTTATCGGCTTCCTGTGGAAATATGTGATAAGCATAGGCTCTATTTGCTGTTGAAGGAAACATTGTTAGCTCATTTTCGCTCATATCAAATATACCGACTTCATTGAGTAGGCTTTTTAGTGCTTCACCAGTTGCAGTATTAACGTTGAGTTTACTATTGCTGTCTCCTCTTTCTGTTATTAGATTATCTAAGAATATCTTTTTTACTTTGAAATCAGATATTTCAGATGAATGCTTGATCTCACCATAGACTTGAATGCGGGCAATTGATGGTTTTAGATTGACAGTTGCCGTAAATACGTTGTTGCCTGTAAGTTCGTTAATAGCCGTTGACGAGTCTACTATCAATGATTCACCAAACATTTGTGCGTTTGCTACACCAGTGTGTCCTTCTTGCTCTTTTGGCTGAACCTCCTTTATCTTTGCTTTTAGTGCGATCTTTTTTATCTCGCTGTTGGGTGTTCCACTAGGTATTCTATCTTCCGAGTTGTTTTTGTTTACTATTAACGCTACACGGCTAATATTCCCGTTAATTTTCTCTAGAATAAAGCCTTTGTCTGATGTTAGGTCTTTCAGCCCTTTCTCATCAATATTATAGCTGCTATAAACTTTAGTCTCATCTAATAAATAAATATCAACGGTGTTGATATTAGATTTGGCATTTTGAGCAACTACAACATCTTGAGCTCTAGTCAAACTTGCGATATCTACCTTGAGCCTTAAGTCTCCTTCAAACGCTGTGTGGGTATTGTTTTTAAAAGAATCCTCGTTAGAATCGCACGAGGCTAAGCTGAGTGTGAATAAGCTCGAAAGGAATAAAAATTTAATTTTCATCTTTTGAATTTTACTTGTGTTGTTAACTATTGGATTATTTCCGGTGGCCAAAACTAGAGTTATATTTTGAAGAGTAATCCTATGTTATTGATCAATTAGTATTAATCCATGAAAAATTAAGTTAATTGAGGTTTGTGTTTCATTGGGATTTCATAATATGGTTGATTATGTAATTAATACTACCATAATGTATAAATCTATTTTTCTTTAATGGTTGTATTTTATGTTTGTGTTGTTCTTTTGTCTCTTGGGTGTCAGCTTTGGGTTATATCCATTAAGGTTTTTTTGTGTGTTTCAGTGCTTATATCGAGTGTTGGTGTTGCGTTGTATCAACTTTTATACTTGTTTGCAAACTGTTTTAAAGTGTTCTTTTATTAAGGATGTATACCTCGCTTTGTTAATCCTTTAGTGATCTAAACCTCTGTTATTAGCTATCTTTTGACTGTCGTTAATTCAAAGTAACTTTGATGAGAGTTAATATTGGTATGTTTTTTATGTTAATATATGTGTTTAAAGAAGTGTATATTTCTTTGTTGTTAATCTGATTATATCTGTGTTTATTATACTTGTAGTTGTGCTTGTAACTATTGGTATTGTGTTTTATAGGTTAGTGATGTAATAGGTAACTATAGGCTCTTTTAATTTTTTATTGGCTAAATATTCTTGTGTAGAAGTTACGGTAAAAATGAAGATGCTGATGAAATGCAGTTATGTTGAATTTTCTTAAGTTATTGAGACGTTAAAAATGAGTAAGTGGTTTTAGTATAATGAGTAGGTGGTTCGACAGCTCTGACTAACTCGTTTATAGTTATACTTATCAAAGCTTAAAAAGCCTGTTTTGACTTTATTACTAGTATAAGTTGTTTATCTTTGACGCTCATTTGTTGAAAAATTAAAGCAAGAACTTGCAATCTTTATTTTAAGGTCAAAATCATGGAGCAGGACAATAAAAGTCATCAAGTCTTAATTCGAACGTCGTGGATCAGTGCAATAGGAAACTTGATTCTATCAGTATCCAAAATTGTGGTCGGATTATTGGCTGGTAGCTTGGCTGTTTTGGGTGACGGTATAGATTCGGCAACGGATGTGGTGATTTCGATAGTGATGATTCTGACTGCATACATTGTTAATAGACCCCCATCTACCAAATATGCTTACGGGTATAAAAAAGCCGAAGGCATTGCTACCAAAATCCTCTCGTTAATTATTTTGTATGCAGGGGTTCAGATGTTTATCTCTTCGATTAAGGCCATGCTATTTGATACGGAGCGGGCTCTTCCAGGGATGTTGGCTATTTATGTTACGCTGTTTTCTATTATCGGTAAGTTGCTTTTAGCTTTGTATCAATACAAAAAAGGAAAGCATATTAACAGTCAACTTCTGATTGCCAATGCCATAAACATGCGAAACGATGTGTTAATTTCAGTGAGTGTTTTAATTGGGCTTCTCTTTACCTTTGTATTTAAAATGCCTCTTCTGGATGTTATTACCGGGCTGCTTATTAGCTTGTTTATTATTAAATCGGCTGTTGATATCTTTATGGACTCTAATGTAGAACTTATGGACGGAGTTCAAAATGAAGGGATTTACGAGGAGATTTTTAATGCTGTAGAACTAGTTCCTGGGGCAAGTAATGCACACCGTGTCCGTTCTCGCCAAATTGGTAATATGTATATGATCGCTCTTGATATAGAGGTCGATGGCAATCTGACTCTTATTCAAGCTCATCAAATTGCTAACAGAGTGGAAGATAGTATTCGTGATAATATCAAAAACGTGTATGACATTGTTGTGCATGTCGAACCCAACGGAAAAGATCATCCCGATGAAAAGTTTGGTATCGACAAAAAGATGATTAAGTAGTCTTACTTCTTATCCAAGTCTTGGTAGATAATCTGCAATAAAGCTTTTAACTGGTTTAAGCGTTGTTTACTCTCCACCTCTTCTCCTAAAGTTTGTACGCTGTCTGTTTGCAAATTGAGTATTGCTCCACCTTGATTGTCCCACAATCCTGCAAAACTGGGAAAGGCGAAATATCCAAAATGAGCTTCTTCTTCACTCAGCATATTTTTACTAAAGGTATAATCTTGAGTCGGTAAGTTTAATTGTGCCAACAAGGTTGCGGCTATATCAATTTGAGATCCAATTGTCTTAATCTCTTCTGCGTTTGCTACAGCGCCACCAGTCCAGATTAATGGGATATGGTAACGTACTAAGGAATCGTTAGGTAGGTTTTCAGGATATCCTCCCTGATGATCGGGTACAAAAATAACAAGGCTATTCTCCCAACGATTGAGTCGTTTTAATTCTGCTATAAAATCACCGATACAAGCATCAGTATAGGCGAAGGCATTTTCTTTGTTGTTTTCAAAAAGGCTCGCAGGAGCATCAAATGGCTCATGACTGCTAGAGGTTTGTATGGTATAGAAAATAGGAGAGGAGATTGTGTCTTCTTGAAGTATCTCAATAACCTTTTCGAATACAAAATGGTCGTCAACTCCCCATTTACTAAGCTGTTGAGTTATCGGAAAGTCTACATCGGATGTTATATCTGTGTATCCACCACTCTTTAAGAATGCCTTTTGGTTGGTGAAGTTGATATCTCCACCGTAGAAATAGTGTGGCCTATAGCCCACGCTGGCTAAGCTTTCCGAAATCATTGGGAGCTTCTGAGCTTTGCGTGGATATTTCATAATGCTTGTGTTGGGTTGTGCTGGGTAACCACTCAAGATAGCAGCCAAACCTCGGTCTGTTCTGAAGCTATTGGCATAGAAACTACTAAAGAATATCCCCTCCTTGCTTAGTTGATTTAGGTTGGGTGTAATGGGGCGTCCCTGACTTTGAGACTCCATAAGGGGAATTGAAAAGCTCTCTAGGATAACTAAGAAGATATCGGGTCTATCCGTATTCAAAAGAGGAGCTGGCACACTTAGTGAATCTGCCTGACTTGGCATGTGGAGTTCGCTGACAAGTTTCACAGCATCAGATAGTTCCATGTACTGAAATTGATTTCCAAAGTTTTTATCTTTTATTGCCGATTCCATAAAGCTAAACAACGGGTTAATAGCTGCTTGATTGAGCTTTTCGTCGGTGCTGAAATAGGCACGGCTTACATTCATGGTCGAAACAGTCCAGCCCCCTCGAATGCCAAGAAAACATAGGCCGATAGCAAAGAGTAGTACAATGCTATTTCTTAGTTTATTCTGTGCTGGGATCAGCCAGTATTGGGGTTTCAGACTAACTTTTCTGATTGTTTTGTATATCGCTATAATAAGGACTGGAGTAGCAATAATTCCCAAGACATACTCCCCTGTTGTAATACTTGCCATGGCACTGTTGGGAGAGGAGAGGAAATAGAAAACAGGTGTGCTATCTAAGCGAAATCCCCAGTAGCTATAGAGTTGTAAATCGAGAATATAGAGTGCGCCAATGGCTATACTGATTAAAAAATTATAGCCCAAAAGTATGTTGACAAGCCATCTACTTGTTATAAAAACACTGACAAGTCTGATAAGTAGCGGTAGGGCTACTAAATAAGAAGACATGGTGACGTCCAGAGGAAAGCCCGCTTTGATAATGCTAAGCACCGTAGAAAAGTCTAATGTCTCGTAGAGTCGTGCATGAAAAAAGACAAAGACTAGCTTCATGCAGATGAAAAGTAGTAGATAAACAATAAACTGTTTTAGGATGGAAAGTCCTCTTTGTATCATAATTCTTATTTTAATAATCGATTTTCATGCAAATATATAAGCTTCAAATAACATCTCAATTCTATTTTAGTATTATCATTGATAAGTTTGTCTTTTAAAGAGATAAGGGGCTATTAAGCATAGGGTTTTGAATTCATTTAATCTGGAGGAATTTTGTATTGTAATACTTCATTAGTCAATAAAAAACGTTAGTTTTGTATTTTGTCAAATAGCTTAATTTATGAAACTCGACCTACTCACTGCTATATCACCTATTGATGGCCGATATAGAGGTAAAACAGAAGTGTTAGCTTCTTATTTCTCAGAATATGCACTTATTAAATACAGAGTGCAAGTTGAAATTGAATACTTTATTGCACTATGTGAATTACCTTTGCCACAGTTGCAAGGTGTAGATTCAGCAGTGTTTGTTAAGTTACGTTCTATTTATGACGATTTTTCAGAGGCTGATGCACAACGCATAAAAGACATTGAGGCTGTAACCAACCACGATGTTAAGGCTGTAGAATATTTTATTAAAGAAGAATTTGATAAAATTGGTGGCTTAGAAGCTTACAAAGAGTTTATTCACTTTGGTTTGACTTCTCAAGACATTAATAATACCTCCATTCCGTTATCAATTAAAGATGCGTTGAATGATGTTTATTACCCTATGCTTGAAGAGCTGTTGGCTAAATTAAATGAATATGCTGAGCTTTGGAAGGATATTCCAATGTTGGCAAAGACTCATGGTCAACCAGCTTCCCCAACTCGTTTGGGTAAAGAGATTAAGGTGTTTGCTTATCGTATTGAAGAGCAATTCAAAACGTTGAAGACTGTGCCTATTACAGGTAAATTTGGAGGAGCAACGGGCAATTTTAATGCACATTGCGTAGCCTACCCTTCAGTAAACTGGAAAGAATTTGGAGCTAACTTCTTATCGAAACACTTGGGTGTTATTCGTGAAGACTATACTACTCAAATTTCGAACTACGACCATGTTGCAGCACTCTTTGATGCATTGAAGAGAATCAACACAATCGTACTAGATCTAGACCGTGATTTCTGGCAGTATATCTCTATGGAATACTTCAAACAGAA
This sequence comes from Bacteroides propionicifaciens DSM 19291 = JCM 14649, assembly GCF_000375405.1. GTDB lineage: Bacteria > Bacteroidota > Bacteroidia > Bacteroidales > Bacteroidaceae > Bacteroides_E > Bacteroides_E propionicifaciens. The sequence goes on from NZ_AQWS01000039.1 coordinate 17,599, forward strand.
AATCAAAGCTGGTGAAGTTGGTTCAAGTGCTATGCCTCATAAGGTTAATCCGATTGATTTTGAAAATTCTGAAGGTAATTTAGGCCTAGCCAATGCTATTTTTGAACATCTAGCACATAAATTACCCATTTCAAGACTGCAACGTGATTTAACAGATTCGACAGTGCTTAGAAATGTAGGTGTTCCGTTGGGACATACCTTGATTGCTTTCCAAAGCACCCTAAAGGGATTGAATAAACTTTTATTAAATGACAAAGCGATTCATCACGATTTAGACAATTGCTGGAGTGTGGTAGCTGAGGCTATTCAAACTATTCTTCGTCGTGAAGGATATCCTAATCCTTATGAAGCGCTCAAAGCGTTGACTAGAACAAATAGCATCGTTAATGAGGTGTCTATTCATGAATTTATTGATGGACTTGACATCAGTGCAGATCTTAAAAAAGAATTAAAGGCGATTACTCCCCAGAACTATACCGGGATGTAACTGTTTCTATAATAATTTAAACGTGTAGGCCGTGAGGCCATTACTAATTATTACCACATAAAAATGGAAAGAGAAAAAGACAATTGGCAGGACTCTCCGCAGACTGGCCGTGAGGCGAATAGAGATCATAACAGTGCAAACCCTCGTAAAATAATACGACGCAGTGCTGGTTCTACGAGCCATTCAGATAATAGAGATAGACGCGATGATAGATCATCGTCAAGTTACCCAAGAAGAGATTCGGGTAGCTATCAAGATAGACGCCCAAGTGGCGGTAATCGCTCTTACGGTAATAAACCTTATGGTGAGCGTTCGGATTCTTCAAGTCGATTCAGCCGTCCTGAAAGAAGAGACGAAAGACCTGGGGGATATTCAAGCGATAGAGGCCAAAAATTTGGTGAACGTAAAAGCTTTACTCCAAGATCAAGCGAGGGTTCTTCTTACGAACGTCGTGAAGATTCAAGAGAAGGTGGATCTTATTCATCAGAGAGAAAATCATTCACTCCACGTGGAGAAAGATTTAATCGCCCTCAACGTAGTGCTGATTACAATCCGAACGATAAATACTCTAAACGTAAACAGATTGAGTATAAACAACAATTCGTTGATCCAACAAAACCAATTCGTTTGAATAAATACCTTGCTAACGCTGGTATCTGTTCAAGACGTGAAGCTGATGAGTTAATCGAGTCGGGTTCTATTACGGTTAATGGTGTAGTTGTAACGGAATTGGGTACTAAAGTTATGCGTACCGACCAGGTTAAGGTAAACGAAAAGGTTGCTGAGCTAGAGCAAAAAGTATATGTTCTTCTTAACAAGCCCAAAGATTGTGTGACTACAATGGACGATCCTCAAGAACGTCGTACGGTTATGGATCTTGTTAGTGATGCTTGTAACGAAAGAATATATCCTGTTGGTCGTTTAGACCGTAGAACTACTGGTGTTCTGTTATTAACGAACGATGGTGATTTAGCGTCTAAGCTAACACATCCAAAGTACGAGAAGAAAAAGATTTACCACGTAACTACTGATGTAAACGTTACAAAAAATGATATAGATCGTATCGCTGAAGGTATTGAACTTGAAGATGGTCTAATCAAAGCCGATACTATTGGTTATGTTGACGACGAAAAGCGCAATCAGGTTGGTCTTGAAATCCATTCAGGTAAAAACAGAATTGTACGTCGTATCTTCGAGAGTTTAGACTATAAAGTAGTTAAACTTGATCGTGTACTATTTGCTGGTCTAACCAAAAAAGGACTACGCCGTGGTGAGTGGAGATACCTGACAGAACAAGAAGTAGCCTTCTTGAAAATGGGATCATTTGATTAATAATAAATTACCCGATAGCGAGCCTTTGGCTTGCTATCGGAGATAAAATAAGACGTAAAATTTAATATGGAAAGAATTGGTAGAACAAAAATTGTTGACCTATTAAAGAGAGCAGACTTTGGAGCTAAGGTTAACATTAAAGGATGGGTTCGTACCCGTAGAGGTAGCAAAAAAGTTAGTTTTATTGCACTAAATGATGGTTCTACGATCAATAATGTGCAAGTAGTGGTTGACCTAGCAGGTTTCGACGAAGAAATGCTTAAGAAAATAACAACTGGCGCTTGCCTTAGTGTTAATGGTATCTTAGTTGAATCGATGGGACAAGGTCAGAATGCAGAAATTCAAGCTTCTGAGATTGAAGTACTTGGTGTTTGCGACAATACTTACCCATTGCAAAAGAAAGGTCATACCTTAGAATTCTTACGCGAGATAGCTCATTTACGTCCACGTACTAATACGTTTGGCGCTATTTTTAGAATACGTCATAACATGGCTTATGCTATTCATAAGTATTTCCACGATAGAGGTTTTTTCTATTTCCACACACCGCTAATTACAGGCTCTGACGCCGAAGGTGCTGGAGAGATGTTCCAAGTAACTACGCTTGATTTAGATAATGTCGCTAAAGATGAGAACGGAAAAGTTGACTATAAAGAAGATTTCTTCGGAAAAGAAACCAACTTAACTGTTTCTGGTCAGCTCGAAGGTGAGCTTGCTGCTACTGCACTAGGCTCAATTTACACCTTTGGCCCAACATTTAGAGCTGAGAATTCAAACACTCCTCGTCACCTTGCTGAGTTTTGGATGGTTGAACCCGAGGTTGCTTTCAACGACAACAACGACAATATAGAATTGGCTGAAGACTTTATTAAGTATTGTATTCAGTGGGCTCTTGACAACTGTCTTGATGACCTGAAGTTCTTAGAAGAGCATTTTGACAAAGGTCTTCTTGAAAGACTTCAAAATGTTGTTGGTGTAGAATTCAAGCGCGCTACTTACACAGAAGGTGTTAAAGTTCTAGAAGAAGCTGTTGCTGCTGGTCATAAATTTGAGTTCCCTGTTTATTGGGGTGCTGATTTGGCTTCTGAGCATGAGCGTTACCTAGTTGAAGTACATTACAAACGTCCAGTTATTATGACTGATTACCCTAAGGAGATTAAGGCTTTCTACATGAAGCTTAACGAAGATGGTAAGACTGTTCGTGGTATGGACGTGTTGTTCCCTAAGATTGGTGAAATCATCGGTGGTTCAGAACGTGAAACAGATTATGAAACACTAAAGAAACGTGTCGAAGACAATAATATTCCAATGAGTGATATGTGGTGGTATTTAGATACTCGCAAATACGGATCTTGTCCTCATTCAGGCTTTGGTTTAGGCTTTGAGCGTTTGCTATTATTCATCACAGGAATGTCAAACATTCGCGATGTAATTCCTTTCCCAAGAACTCCGAATAACGCAGACTTCTAATTATTACTATTAGTAGATTATATAAATAGATCGGGCTACTTTCTTTCGTGAGAGTAGCCCGATTTGTTTTGTAGAAAGCATTTTCTATTTGCTAATTAAGTTCTTATAAACTGTAGAGTTGAGCAGTTCTTCTCGACGAGGTTTTGCAATCGGTAAGCTTACTCCCAACATGCTAACTTGTCCACCAGATATTTTCTCAATATGTGTTAGGTTTATGAGATAGGATCGGTGGATTCTGAAGAAGTAATCTTTGGGCAACATCTCTTCTAATGAGGTCATGGTTTGGTGGATGGTTAGTACGGTGTTGCTGAAGTACAGCTTAATGTAGTTTTGCATGCCTTCGGCATAGTATAGGTCTTGCCAGTCAATCCGTTTAAAAGCATCGCCTTGCCTAACGTACATTTGCGTTTGAATGGATTCGTGTTGATTTAGGCTAAGTAGCTTGGCTTGATGTAGATTTTGCGCTTTCGATACTGCCTGAAAAAAACGTTGAAAGGGTATTGGTTTCAATAAATAATCAACAACATCAAGTCGAAAACCATCGAGTGCATACTCTGAATAGGCTGTTGTTATAATGGTTAAAGGAGGATTATCAAGCGATTCTAAGAACTCTAAACCTGTAAGGTGAGGCATGTTAATATCCAAGAACATCAGGTGTACTTCGTTTTTTTAAGGATATTGGCCGCTTCGATAGCCGAAGAGCATACTGCTTCAACTTCAAGGAAATCGAGTTTACTAATATAGTGTACGATGCCTTTCATGGCGATAGATTCGTCATCTACAACCATACATTTCATGACACCCTCTCATAAAGTGTGTAAGTTAAAACGAACGGCTTGGGTAACAACTTTACCTGAGCCGTTGTTTTATAATAAAAAACTTAGACATTATGAAAACAGAAGATTTAATCCCCGATGAGTTCTTTAAACAGTTCAAAACAGGTGAAGAACTAAACAACTTTCTAAAGTCGATTCAAAAGCGAGGCATAGAGAAAATGCTCGAGGGTGAGCTAGATGATCATTTAGATTATGATAAGCATAGTCCTAGAAAAGAGGATAATAGCCGTAATGGATATTCTACGAAGACCATCAAAACCAGTTATGGTAATGACCAGATTAAAGTCCCTAGAGATCGCGATGCTAGCTACAATCCTATGATTATACCCAAACGTAAAAGTATGGTCGAAGGGCTAGAGAACGTCATTGTCTCTCTGTATGCCAAAGGAATGAGCGTGTCGGATATAGAGACACTCTCTCATAAAGTGTGTAAGTTAAAATGATCGGCTTGGGTAACAACTTTACCTGAGCCGTTGTTTTATAATAAAAAACTTAGACATGTATGAAAACAGAAGATTTAATCCCCGATGAGTTCTTTAAACAGTTCAAAACAGGTGAAGAACTAAACAACT
>NZ_AQWS01000040.1 GCF_000375405.1 Bacteroides propionicifaciens DSM 19291 = JCM 14649
CTTGCCTTTCAAGCTTATCGGCTAGCTGTTTGGTTTGCTGTTGAGCCTGAGCCAAAGCCATTCCATAGCCTGGTACAATGATGACCTCTTTGGCATCTTGAAGAATATTTTCTAAAGACTCCTCTTTTTCTTTGGGCTGAACGGGTGTCTTGATCTCTTTTTTTGGGCCTGATGAAGCCTTATGAGCAGTCGATGTTTTACCTAGTAGAATATCAGTGAGCTGACGATTCATGTTTCGACACATAATCTGAGTCAGCAATAAACCCGAAGCACCCACAATACCACCAACTGAAACTAGCAATATATCGCCAATAGCCATACCTGCAATAGCACCTGCTACCCCACTAAGAGAGTTTAAGAGTGAAATAGTAATGGGCATATCGGCACCACCTACTCGAATAGCAAAAGTATAACCAAAAAGACAACTTGAGAGAATAGCCAGATAAAGTGTAAACGAAGGGTTAGCCACAAATAGTGTCATATTGGTAGTAGCAAAATATGAGCAAATAACAGCTACGACAGAACCTGCCAGAAATAAATTGGTTAGTGATCTGTGGTTATGCCAAATAATAGGTTTCTGAGGTAGAATCTTGTGCAGTTTACCTGCCGCCACTAAGCTACCGATAAGCGTTATAAAACCGACGACTACAGCCAAAATAGCGGTAACACTCGTAAAGTGTTCGTAAGCCGATGGGATACTACCTATTCTTAAAAAAGTAAGTGTACCCACCAAAGCCGAAGCCGCTCCGCCTACTCCATTGAGCAAAGCCACCAACTGAGGCATTTGAATCATTTTAACACGTTTTGCTAAGGAGTATCCAATAACAGAACCTACCAAAATGAATATATAGATAACTGAAATATCAAATATTTTATAATAAATCAGAGTTACCACTACACCAGCTAATAAACTCAGTGCACTCAATGTATTCCCACGAGTCGCTGATTCGACTTTACTCATGAGAGAAATACCAATCAAAACAAAGATTGATAAAACTGCACAACAGATATAATAGATTAGAGCACTCATTTTTTACTTGTTTTTTTCTTATTAAACATCTTAAGCATACGGTGAGTAACACCAAAGCCACCCACAACATTTATTGTAGCCAGAATAATAGATATTCCACCCACAATCTGTCCAATTAGAAATCGTGCTCCATCTTGTTCGTAAGAAATTCCAACAGCCAAAATAGCTCCTAATAAAGAAATCCCCGAAAGAGCATTCATACCCGACATCAAAGGGGTATGCAACAAACTGGGCACATTTTTTATAATGAAATAACCCAGTATGGTTGTGATCAAAAAAATCAAGATTAGATATATAGGATTCATATTTAGTATTTTAAAACCGTAACTAAGCTAGTCTTAGTTACGGTTAAGTGAATTGCATAAATCATTTTAGTCCCATTGCCTCTTTTGCACCACTATGTACTATCTCTCCACGGTGGGTAACAAGGATAGATTGAACTATTTCATCATCCATATCTAAAACTATTCTCTTGTCTTTAGTTAAGAAATGTACCAGATTAAACACATTCTGAGCAAACATCCAAGTTGAGCTTGTAGGGAGTATTCCTGGAATATTTTTGATGCCAATTAGTGTTACACCATGCTTAACCTCAACTTTTCCTGGAGGAGTTAATGCACAGTTACCACCTTGATCAATGGATATATCGACTACAACTGAGCCATTTTTCATCTCCTTGAGCATCTCTTCGGTAATAAGAATAGGTGCAATCTTTCCAGGCACTAACGCGCTACAAAACACGACATCGCATTCTTTAATAACTTCTTTCAGATTCTCACGCTCTTTGACTAGCCACTCTTCAGTTAGACTGTTAGCGTAACCACCTTTTGCTATAGCCAGTTCGGAAGGAACTCCCGTTTCAACGACCTTAGCCCCCAAGCTTTGTGCTTGTTCAGCTGCAGCAGGGCGAATGTCTGCAGCATAAGTTATAGCACCGAGCCTGCGTGCTGTTGCAAGGGCTTGCAGTCCTGCTACACCAACACCGAGCACCAATACTTTGGCTGGTTTAATGGCACCGACAGCAGTAAACATTTGGGGCATAAAATTGGGGAGAGCATTAGCTGCGAGTAGAATCCCTTTGTAGCCTGCACAAGTACTCATAGAAGTCAGAGCGTCCATATTTTGAGCTCTCGAAATACGTGGAATACCATCTAGGGTTAAACTTGTTACTCCTTGCTTAGCCAACATCTTAACCATATCATGATTAACTGGCGAGGCGGGATGAATAAAGGTTATCAAATATTGTCCTTCATGCATCATTTCTACTTCATGTAGTTTGACCTGTTCATTAAAGAGGGGTTCTTTGACCTTAAGAATCAATTCAGCACGCTGAAAAAGATCTTTAGGGCAATCAATAATTTCAGCACCAGCCAATTTATAATCTTCATCATGATAAAAAGATCCGTCACCTGCAGATTTCTCTACAAGAACTTGCATGCCAGCACTCACAAACTTTTTCACAGTTTCTGGACTTGAAGCCACGCGAGCTTCTCCAGGCATAATTTCTTTAGGAATTCCAATAATCATAATCTCAGTGTTTTTTAATAGTATTAAAGTATAGGTTAAAATAAAACGGGCATTAAACTCATAAAAAGCTCTAAACCACTATGTATACACCAAGATAACGATAATTATTGATTTTTGTATTTTTTAGCAAATAAAAACTAAAATAAGATATAAATAGCTGCATGTAAGAAGTTTGGACCTACAACCAAACCAAAGGCTCGTTTACCCCAAACCATTTACTGGTTTAATACAAACGAGTAACTCATTTTGGGTAAGACAACTGATGGGAAATAAAAAAGAGGCTATCTCACGTAATGTAGATAACCTCTTAGGTCTTTTATACTAAAAGTAAAGCTAGATTTATAGCGTACGCTGTTCTAGCACACGAATGAAATAACTAAGAATACGATAATAAAGATCATCTCCTAGAATAGCATCTTCGATCCCGTGATCTATACTTGGGTTATCGTTAACCTCAATAACAACAGCCTTACCATTAACCACTTTCAAATCGACACCATAAAGCCCCTTACCAATTAGTGAAGTAGCTTTAAGTGCTGTACGAAGGACATCCTGAGGGACTTGATAGATAGGAATTGTATCGACCAAACCACTGTTACTCTTACCCGAATCAAGATGCTGGTAAATCTGCCAATGCCCTTTGGCCATATAATATTTGCAGGCATAGAGCGGCTCTCCATTGAGCACACCAATACGCCAGTCGAAATCAGTTGGTGTAAACTCTTGGGCTAATAAAATAGCTGAGTCTTGAAACAACACAGCCAATGCCGCCTGCAATGTCTCTTCGCTATTAACTTTCTTCATTCCATGCGAAAAAGAACCATCCGGTATCTTTAAGATAAAAGGACTACCTATTTGCTCACTTATCTCCTCAAAACTATTCTGATTCGACTGAAACACAAGCGTAGAAAGAGGTGCTGGAACTTTCTCTTTGGCTAGTAACTCCTTTAGAAACACTTTATTGGTGCAACGAATAATAGAGGTTGGATCGTCAATAACAACAATATCATTCTGCTCTGCTTTTTGAGCAAAATGGAACGTGAAATGGTTGAGCGAAGTAGTCGAACGAATAAAGAGTGCATCAAACTCCAACAAGCGAGTTACATCCTCCTCTGTGATTAGCTCAGCATTGATATTCATCTTCTTAGCAATCTCCAAAAACTTTTGAATTGCCTTTTTATTACTTGGCGGAAAAGCCTCGGAAGGATCGTGAAGAATACCCAAACTATATCTAAAAGCTTTTGGCATACGTGGGGTACGCCAAACCTTTTTGTTAAAACGGTCGAGAGCATTGGCGAAAAAGTCTTGCTGTTCCTCTTGCAAATCTTTAAGAGACACATATTTGACCGACTCGATTTGGTTCTTCGTACGCGTATTTAGCTCAACACGCAAAATCGGACATGGATATTGGTCAAAAATAAAGCGAGCAATCTTTTCGAGTCCCTTCTCTTGACATAAACCAAAGTAAATATAAAAATGCCAAGTATCAGTTTGAATATTATTTTTTAGAATCCACTGATAACAACATTTCTGCAAATTGATATCCATGCGCAAACCTGCACCTGTTTCGAGCTTATTGATGGTTTTTACGCTAGGAAAAGCATTATCACCCCGAGCTTGAGCCAGAAGAGAGCCATAATAACCTTCTGAGTTATAGCTATAATCGTTACTTAGGTTTAGAACAAGTTTAGTTGATTTAGAGGAGCTTCGATGTTTAAGATAATCCGAAACACTGCTGATACTATTTGTTTCGTAATAGGGTTTCCAATCAGACAAATTATCCAAAAGGATGATGACATTATTCATGCTAAATTATTAAATGTATTTTGCTATAAAATATTGATTTAATAATAATACGACTGTCTGAATATAAGCGCATTAACTTCTTTATCTTTTTTGCCGGTAAATAGTTGAAGCCAGATACTTTACAGTATTACTACTCTTAAATTTGGGATGCAAATTAAGCAATTAAGTTTTGAATTATGTGAGTTAAAATCGAAATTGTTTTGGGCTTAATGATTATTCATCATTGGAACTTATTCCGAACATAATAAAAGAAGGTCTAGACCCTTTAATTGATCTAGACCTTCATCTCACCTAAAAATAAACTTATAAAATGATGTGTCGTTATTTCATATTGCCAGTAGGCATTAAAGAGCTATCTACAGCCTCTTTCAATTCCCACTGACCGTCAAAAGTATCGTATAATAATGAAGTATTTTTATTCTTTAGCTTAACCGTTTCTCCATTAATTTCTGGGTGCTTAAGTCCTGCACTAAAAGTTGCTTTAATCTTTGGGTTTGTGATATAAATGCTAGCCGACTTTTTAGGGTCTAGTTCAGCCTTAATAGTCCAATCACCACACTCAAAACTATCGCTTAATCTTTTGATTTCGGCTATTTTATTACCATTAACATCCAACTGAATAATAGTTAAGATTCTATTGGCTTTGCTTGCTTTAAAACTTGCAGTAAGCGACCAGGGATCTGACAAATCTTCACCACGTACAGCTACCTTCTTATTTGGCTCAGCAATATAACCCTCTATTTGAGATAGATTAAAATCTTGATTGCTGAACATTTGAGCAACAGAGGTAAACTCTCCCTCAGGGTCTTTGGTAATAAATAAATTATTTATTGGGTCAATATTAAACTTGATTGGACTGTGTAATAACCAATCCCAAGTAACAGGCTTACTAGCTTCCAATTCATCATAAATTACAATAGTATTGGGGTGAAGTAAGAAGATATGGCGCAAGTACTTTTTAAGTGGAGTCGCACCAAAACCGTGTTCACGAGATTGCGAGATACCTTGAGCTTTAAAATTCTTATCCCACATAGGATATTCACTCACACCTTTATAAGCTTGTGAAGCATCACCCAGAGCATAAGAGATATGATCACCATTGAACATTCGTGATATATGGCCGTAGGCACGTGTTGTAAAGCCTTGACCCATTCCATCTACCAACAACGTGTTATGAGCACGAGTATGGCGATAAGATAATAAGTTATGCAGGTCTGAGAAATTCATATAATGACCAACTGCCCTATACACAGGTTTACCACCGTACTGCAAATTGAATGCATTCTGATTTGAATGGGTATGACTTCCTGAACCAAATGGGCTAGAGTGGAAGCTTAAACTAAGGTTCTTATCTAGTTGATCTAAGTCTGTATGAACAATCATTTCACCAGCATCAGCAAATAAAACTGCCTGAGGAGTATTGCTAGGTAAAGCATTAGATGCAGGGCGTTTTTTACCACTAGCCATACGGTATAGACGAGTTTCCGCCTCATTCATATATCTAGTATTGAGTGAAGAATACCAAGCTGCATATTGATCACCTGTTGTACGTGCCATGAAATCGGCAAAAGCACTACGCACGCGAAGTGGTTTAGGATTCATCTTTTCGTGTCCATCACCAAAGCCTGAGCTTAAAGAGTTTGGTAACCAGCTATAAGCAAGAGCTAATCCTACGTTTTGATAGAATGGGTGTTGAAAAAAGTCAGTTCCAGTGATATAAGAATAAAGCATTGGTACATACGACAGAGTAATAGCGTTTGCGCTAAAGTAGCTTGTACCGTTATGCCAAACACCACTTCTATTGAAGCCCGAAGCTGGAGCACGAGCTGTCCAAAGCTCATAACTATATTCTAAGTATTCTTTGGCTAGCGGATCAACATCTTTCATCACCAATGCACTTTGTAGTAGGTGACGGAAAGTAAACTGCCAAAAGTGATTTTCAAAGACATGGTTATCAGCATATCCAATGGCATGCTCGTAATACTTGACAAGTACCTTGTGCACAATATCTTCAATCTCCTTACGTTCTTTAGGAGTAAAGTCATTATAGAAATACTCATAGGCTGAAGAGAGTAAATAGGCTAGCTCTCCTGCCTTAAAATCGTTATTGATTGCATTGTCCTCGTTACCATTAGCCAGCAGGATACGAATATTTTTGAGCATCTGCTCTTTATAGATATCCAATTGGAACATGAGATAAGCTGTCAACAGGTTGTGATGATGCTCAAAAAGCTGAGTAGTTTTGCCGTAAGGATCAGTATCTGTCTTTATGTTGAAGGCTAAAGCTGCACGACTATCCGCAATGAGTTGTTCGAACTCAGGATCTTTGCGCACGTGTTTGCGAGATTCCTCTAATGTTTCATTCAAATAAGGATACATCCGAGGAAACTCAGAAGGAATATTATTTAGAAACTTGTCAACCGATGGCGTTACAAACTTAGGTACATCACTTGTTACAGTAAAACTATAAGTTTTGCTCCAAGCCAGCTCTTCACCCTGTTTTGTAACAGAACGAAATCTCCAATACCACGTTCCATTTTCAAGTTCTTGATGTGCATTAAATATATTCCAACGCACAGGTTTCGATAGTATGGTTTCGGAGCCTGAGAAATTTTCATATCTTGACAAATTAAACTGCAAATAATAAGACTTTTTCATATCCATTGGGACAATCAATGGAGCAGGGTTAATATAGAGTGCATTTCCTTGTTGCGGATATGGAGTATTACGCACATTGTCGTGAACAGCTTGTGGAGCCTGAGCCCATAAGGTTCCCCAAGTTAGCATAAGGATGTAAAAAGTTGCGATAAATCTTTGCGACATGAGCTAAACTATTTTGTATTGTGTATTAGTTAAATTCTTTATTTAATTCCTAGAGTAAATCTTTATTAAGTATTTTAATATATAGATATTCCTCCATTGTAAAATTAAATAAGTAGGCCTATATATCATTCCAACCGTGTTGAAAATAGTTTTGAAAATGTCTTATAAGACATCTATAAACACTTAATTTAGATTTAAACGAGTAAAGACTACAAAAAACAAGCACTCAAACTGCATATCTACAACCTGAGTGCTTCTATTATATATATCTAAGAGGTCCCTTATCTACTTCAGTAAGTACGGAAGTGTGTACTCTCGATTCTTATAAAGATAATTAGCCAAGAGCACATGAGCCAATGCATCTTTAGCCAATTCATCATCAAGCTCCATAGGGATTTGATTCTTATCTCCCTCTAGCTTAAACTGAACAGCAGGGCGATTAGGTTGCATAATAACCATTTCATTATCTACCCTAAAAGCATTGATATCGTGGAATTGCATAATCGCTCTACCAGGAACACTATCGGGTAGATGCAGCAAGTCACGCCCAGGCATCGGATGCTCAAAATCAGCACCCAACAAAGAGAGAGCAGTAACAGGAATATCAATTTGGCTACATAGCTTATCGTATCTCTCACCACTCAAACTTGGTGCAATTATAACAGCAGGTATGTGAAACTTATCTACGGGCACGAGATGATTTCCGTAGGTACGTGTATTGTGATCGGCGACAATGACAAATACAGTATTCTCAAAGTAGGGTTCATTCTTTGCAAGTTCAAAGAACTTTCCGATTGCAAAGTCGGCATACTTCATCGCATTATGCACTGAAGCTTTTGGTTCTTCGTAAAGCTCGATTCTACCTTCAGGAAACTCAAACGGCTCATGATTCGAACTAGAAAACATCAACGAGAAAAATGGCTGATCGCCGAGTGACTTAAAGTACTCATTAGCCTTTAGCACCAAATCTTCGTCGGAATATCCCCAAGTGCCTTTCATTGCATATTTATTACCGTCCGAGGTAAAGCTAGTCTCATCAATAATATCATCAAAACCGTTACCACTAAAGAACGAAGCCATATTGTCGAAGTTTGCCATTCCTCCATAAATGAAGCTTGTATTATATCCTTTAGGTTTTAATAAGTTGGCAAGCGTAAAAAAGTCTTGTTGAGCATTGGGTAGTTTCACAACACTTTCTGAAGGTGAGGGTAGAAATCCTGTAGTTACTGCTTCAATTCCACGTACACTACGCGTCCCAGTACTATATAAATTAGTAAAAAGTAGTCCTTGAGCAGCAAGGCTATCAAGGTTAGGAGTCAAGGGTAAGCCCCCCAAGCAACCTACATACTCAGCACCAAGACTCTCTTGCAGGAAAATCACCAAGTTATAAGGACGGTCTTGAATAGAATCAGCATCTTGAGGATGTAATAAGGGGATTTCATTAGATGTAAATTCAGATTCAGGAATATCCATATAGGCACGTACACGCGTGATAGCCTCTTCTTGTGACATCTTTCCATAAAGCTTGGCCGGATCAGTCTCATTTTTTAGTGAGTAGAGCGAAAAAGCAACGGTATAAAGCGAGTTTAGACCCATAACGTTGGCAAGCTGGTCGTTACTGAAAACAGAGTTACTTGCATTGACTGGGCGTTTCGAGGTCAGACTTCCTCTAGCCCCCCAAAACAAAAAGAATCCAAGAACTGGAAAAACAATCAAGCGAACGAGCCAGGTACTTTTGGGCACAGAAAAGACATACGAGGCCGTTTTCTTAAGTAGCCAAATCACTAGTGCAAGAACAAGCATCATTATGATTATGGTTATCAATCTGCCCTTGAGGAGCATAGTAGCTACTTCTTTGGGATAGATTAGATATTCTAAGAAAAGTTTATTGGGACGGGTATCGTACTGATCAATAAATTCTGGAGTTACTAGCTCCATAAAGAATATAAAGAATAGGAATATACTACAATATATAGCCAGAAAGCGCGTAGTAATATGCCTCATCGTAGAGGGCATAACAGTAACCACCAAGGCTGGAATAAAACTCAGATAACACATCAGAATAAGGTCTATACGAAACCCCAACGAGAACATCTCTAAATAGTTATCAACTTCAACTAGCCGATCTTTATAGAGTGCAAATATAGCCAGCCTGCTAATCGTGAGGATCATTATACCAAGCATAACAAACAAGAAAATCGGCCTTAGAAAGGATAGTTTACTATTTTTCATAGATACAAATTAATATACATTCGCAAATATCACACTTTAAGATATTTTATACAATTATTAGCTCTCATTTATGTGAGTAATCTGTTTATAGAACAAAACAAGAGGCTTTATGTTAAAGAACATTGGCTCAATAGTACTTAAAAGTGGAATATTTTAGTAACTTTATAAGACTAAACTTTTTTTGCAGAAAGACAACTCCTAGGTTCCCATCAAGAATAAAAAATGCTGATAACAAGGCAATACGGATACTTTCTAACTAGTTACAAGTAAACTAGACCATTTTAATTTAACATGTTATATTAAACGTATGAAGAACAAACTAATCTATTTATGCCTAATTGGCTTCATTGGTATTTCAAATTTATTGATGTCATGCAGCCAAACGAATAAAATAAACTACAAAGAGGTAGATAAAGAAAGAGTGAAAGCACTTAACAAAGAAATCTCTGAGCAAGGAATTACAAATATTGAAGAGATAGCCAACTTATACAGCCCTAAGGATCTCTATGCTGAGGGAAACTATAGCTACGAAGTTACGCTAACCGAAGACCAGCCCAATTATGAGCTAAAAATCAAAGAAGAAGGTGTAATGGATGACTCCTTAGATGGTGTTCTATCTATTATATCCATAAAGAAAGTCGGTAACGACCTAAAAGTAACTAATATTAAACAAGCCTTCAAATGTAAGAAAGATCGTGGTCAACAAGAATGGGGACCCGAGTTTTGCAACTAAGCTCAGGCTGAGATTCTCATAAAAACAAATCAGGTGGATAGTTAACTATCCACCTGATTTGTTTTAGTATGTTTATTCTAACTCTTGTCTCAAAAAACGAGGAGTAAAGCCCATATCTGTTTTTGCAACCTCTTCGGGTGTACCAAAACCTAAGAGCTCACCTCCACCCTTACCTCCATCAGGACCTATATCAATGATATAGTCAGCCATTTTGATAACATCGAAATTATGCTCAATAACAATCACGGTATTACCTTTATCGACCAAGCGATTTAATACAGCCAATAGCACACGAATATCCTCAAAGTGAAGTCCTGTTGTAGGCTCATCAAGGATATAAACCGTCTTACCTGTATCACGCTTTGAAAGCTCAGTCGCCAACTTCACGCGTTGGCTCTCGCCACCCGATAGAGTCGTTGAAGATTGTCCTAATTTGATATATCCTAATCCTACATCTTGGATTACTTTAATCTTATTCAGGATTTGAGGTACATGCTCGAAGAACTCTACGGCTTGGTTGATGGTCATATCAAGAACATCGGCAATAGACTTACCTTTGAATCGAACCTCTAAGGTCTCTCTATTATAACGTTTGCCATGACAAACTTCGCAAGGAACATAAACATCAGGTAAGAAATTCATCTCAATGGTCTTGTATCCATTACCCGAACAAGTTTCACAGCGTCCACCTTTTACATTAAAGGAAAATCGACCTGGTTTATAACCTCTAATTTTGGCCTCAGGCAATTCGACAAAAAGCTTACGAATGTCTGAGAACACACCAGTATAGGTTGCAGGGTTTGAACGTGGTGTACGTCCTAGCGGCGACTGATCAACATTGACCACCTTATCTATATGTTCAAGCCCTTCAATGGTGTCGTAAGCAAGAGGATCTTGCAGAGAGTTATAAAACTTCTGCGATAGAATTGGCTGCAAGGTATCATTAACTAAGGTCGATTTACCACTTCCCGAAACTCCTGTAACACAGATTAGTCTTCCCAAGGGAAAAGCAACATCAATATGCTTTAGATTATTGCCTGATGCACCTTTAAGTAGTAATGAATCACCACTACCCGCACGTCTTTGGGTAGGAACTTCAATCTTCTTCTTACCATTAAGGTACTGAGAAGTAAGGGTATCGGTCTTAACCATCTCTTGTGGTGTGCCCGAAAACACGATTTCACCTCCCAAACGACCAGCTCGAGGACCTAAATCCAACACGTAGTCGGCAGCAAGCATCATGTCTTTATCATGCTCGACTACAATTACGGTATTTCCTAAATCTCGAAGTTTCTTAAGAGAGTTGATTAAACGTAGGTTGTCACGCTGATGAAGACCAATACTAGGCTCATCTAAGATGTAGAGCACATTAACGAGTTGTGACCCAATCTGAGTCGCCAAGCGAATACGCTGACTCTCTCCACCCGAAAGGCTGACCGAACTACGATTAAGCGATAGGTATTCTAGCCCCACATCGAGCAGGAAGCGAAGACGTGTACGGATCTCTTTCAAGATCTCCACCGCAATTTTATTTTGTGTAGGCGAAAGGAACTGCTCTACATGCTCCATCCAGTCGTATAGCTCAGAGATATCCATCATCGAAAGCTCGTTGATGTTTTTATCGTGAATACGGAAGCTTAACGATTCCCTATTAAGTTTTGCTCCATGACAAGATGGACATACAGAAGTTTTAGAGAACTGCTCAGCCCATTTTTGAGCCGTAGCCGATGCATCACTATCCTTGAGCATATGGATATACTTAACCACTCCATCAAAAGTTACGAAGTAATCGGAAGAGGTACCAATAAGAGAATTCTTAATCTTAATTCGCTCATCACTACCATAGAGCACCTCGTCAAGAAGTTCAGTAGGTAGATCTTTGATCGGAGTTTTAATGGTAACCTCATTCTTTTCGAGCAGAGCTTCGATCTGCCAGAAAATCATGGAGTTTTTATATTTACCTAAGGGGGCAATTCCGCCCTCGTATATAGATAGTTTTGGATTGGGGATAACCTTCTCTACATCAATTTGATTGACAATACCCAGCCCTTTACACTTAGGACAATATCCTTGAGGTGAGTTAAATGAAAAGTTATGAGGAGCTGGTTCACGATAAGAGAGCCCCGTTACAGGACACATCAATCGCTTGCTATAATGACGAGCTTCATCCGTGTCGGCATCAAGAATCATGACCAAGCCATCTCCTTGCTTCATCGCAATACCAACACTTTGCTTTAACCGATCAAGATCGGAGTTGGTAACCACCATCTTATCAATTACAATCTCGATATCGTGGTTTTTATAACGATCCAGCCGCATACCATAAACAATCTCTTTTATCTCACCATCTACCCGTACATGAAGATACCCACGCTTACGAATTTGTTCAAAAAGCTCTTTGTAATGGCCCTTACGGGCACGAACAACAGGAGCAAGCAAATAAACTCTTTTACCCAGATAGTCGTTTAAGATTAGATCGAGAATTTGCTCTTCAGTATATTTAATCATCTTTTCTCCCGACTCATACGAATAGGCCACACCTGCGCGTGCAAAGAGCAGACGCAAATAGTCATAAATCTCAGTAGTGGTACCTACAGTCGAACGTGGATTACGATTTGTGGTCTTTTGTTCAATAGAAATTACAGGACTCAAGCCAGTAATCTTATCGACATCTGGACGCTCCATATTACCCAAAAAATTCCTCGCATAGGCCGAAAAAGTCTCAATGTACCGCCTTTGTCCCTCTGCAAATATAGTGTCAAATGCCAAAGAAGACTTTCCACTTCCACTAAGACCTGTAATAACGGTTAAGCTATTCCTAGGAATCTGAGCATCAATATTTTTAAGATTGTGTACACGGGCACCGTATACGTTGATATATTCTTTTTCTTGCATATTCATCATTATAGTAATTATAATTTAATGTGCTCTAATTCAACCCTATCTATTGAATAGTATTGAGAAATAATATTACCCAGCACACCAATCGACAAAATTAACGTTTACAACTCAATTATAGTTTTAAATGATGCAGAATTATTTTCTTAAGTGTGATTCTATGACTATATAGCAGTTTATTCGTACCTTTGTCTTACTTAAGGAATGAATTATCTAGATAATAGAACTATATAAATAATGGATAGAATAAAACGCATATTTCTAATATTTACTCTATTAAGCTGCTCAATGTTGAGCAGTTTTGCTCAAGAGGCAGCCAACTATTTTCTTCATACAATACAAAAAGGTGAAAACCTGTATACCATCGCAAGCATGTATAATGTGAGCCAAGAAGATATTGTAAAGTTAAACCCTGGAGCAGATCGCGTTATTTTTACAGGGAAAGCATTAAAGATTCCTCAAGTTAAAGCCCAAAGTAGTGACGATGAGCTTTTCTATACTATCAAACCTGGAGATACACTTTACCGACTATCGGTTAACTATAAAGTATCAACTCAAGCCATCATGAAAGCAAATCCTGGGCTTAGTGCACAAAACTTTCGCATAGGTCAGGTTATCCGTATCCCTCAAGTTTCAGAGCAAGAAATACAACAAGAAATAGCTAAGCGAACTCAAGAAGAGACTCAAAAACTAGAAGTACGTCCTGCAGTAAAATCACGTTGTAGAGAGATGCATAAAGTTAAACGCCGTGAGACTATTTATAGCGTTAGTAAGGCCTATGGCATTACTGAAGACCAACTTATTGCTGCAAACCCAGAACTCACCAAAGGGATGAAGCGAGGTATGTTTGTTTGTATCCCCTACCCCAAAAGCGAACTACAAGAAGAGCAAATAGCGGAAATTATAGAGAATCCTTTTGTGGTTGATAATCCACCAACCGATAGAGAAGTCTTTCAGGAGTTACAACGTGAGGCAGATACTCGACTAACAACTATAAAAGCTGCAATCATCTTACCTTTTTTACCCGAAAATGGTCAACGTGCAGAATCACAACGTATGGTTGAGTTCTACGAAGGAGTATTAATCGCCGCAGACAGTTTGAAACGTTTGGGAACTTCTCTGGATTTATACGTATACGACTCAGGCCGTACCGAAGCTTCGGTGAAAGCTATTCTAGCTAAACCCGAACTTAAGGAGGTGAACATCATTTTTGGCCCACTCTATCAGGCTCAAATTAAACCCTTGGCGAGCTTCTCTGAAGCGAATAATATTCGATTAGTAATACCATTTAGTGGAAATACAGATGTCGTTTTCAATAATCCATCTGTCTACCAAATCAATACACCACAATCTTATCTCTATAGCGAAGTGTACCAAAACTTCGCAAAGATGTTTGCTAATCCGCAAGTGATCTTTGTTGAGCCAGCTGAGAAAGATGCTAGTAAAGATGAGTTTATCAAAGGTTTTAAACAAGATTTAGACATTAGAGCTATCAAGTATAAACAATTGTCAGTTACAAATACTGTTGGTTTCATGGAAACAAGACTAGACACCAATAAGGCTAATATATTTGTTCCTACTTCGGGCAACGACGTTACACTAATTGAGCTAATGCCAAAGCTTAGTCAAGTTAGAGAGCGGAACCCTGAAATTAGCATCAGTATGTTTGGCTATCCAGAGTGGCAAACCTATACCAAGGACCATATAGATAGCTTCTTTAAGGTCGACACCTATTTCTACTCATCATTCTATACGAACAACTTGCTACCAGCTGCAAAGTCGTTTACACGCTCCTACCATAAATGGTATAGCAAAGACATGATTGATACCTATCCCAAGTATGGAATGTTAGGTTTTGATATTGGCTATTTCTTCTTAAAGAACTTATCCGACTACGGCAATAACTTCGAAGCTAAACTAAAGGATATTCGATTAGACCCAATTCAAACAGGCTTTAACTTTGACCGTGTTAACACTTGGGGCGGATTTATCAATAAGAAGGTATTCTTCGTTCACTTCAACAGAAACTACGAGTTGATTAAAATCGACTTCGACTACTAATTACATCACAGTCTATGCATAAAATAAAACATTGCCTGCTCGTCGCATTATTTACAATGCTAGGTAGCAACCTTGTAAAAGCTCAAATAGGAGAACCACGCAACATCTTTAGTGTCGGAGGAAACCTTGGTATTAATATCAACTCCGCGACTTTTACTCCAACGATTAAACAAGGTACACTTATAGGCCCTAACTTAGGTTTATCAGCACGCTACATTACCGAAAAGTATTTTGCCATGATTTGTGGAGCTCAAATAGAGCTAAACTTCGCTCAAAGAGGATGGAAAGAGGCTTTTGAAGAAGGTGATATGAGCAGTTACAGCAGAACCATGAACTACGTAGAGATTCCTTTTCTGGCGCATTTAGCCTTTGGGAAAGAGGATAAGGGAATGCAATTCTTTATTCACCTTGGTCCTCAATTCGCATTTCTAATCAGCGATAAAGAGAAGTTCAGCAAAGATTTTGAACCTCAGCATCAGGTTACTGAACAGTATGGAAAGAAGTTTGACAACAAATTTGATTATGGTATTACTGGTGGCCTTGGTGTAGAACTTAAGACTAAAAAGGCTGGTAATTTCTTAATTGAAGGTAGATATTATTTTGGTCTTGCCGATTTCTACAACAACTCTAAGAAAGATTATTTTGATCGCTCTGCCCACAGCATAATCTCTGTTAAACTCTCTTACCTAATTGACATCATAAAATAATACAAATACACACAATCAACTCGATTGTATAAATAAACAATAAAGGCTCACAGTTAATCCCTGTGAGCCTTTATTCTTATATCAGAGTAGACTATTATTATCTTATTCTATCGTAAGAACGAACTAAAACCTCATCTTTACCAATCCCCCTAATAGCAAGGTAGTTTAGTATTAAAGCTACTACAGGTAAACAAATTTTCCAATCCAAGAAGAAGCCAGCATCTAGCGAACTTTTTAATTTAAAGATAAAGAATACTAATGCAGCAATATAGCCAAGCATAATCAAGGCATTGAATATGCAAATTCTAAGCTGTAGCGGACGATTTTTAAATAGGAATATTGTTAAGAAAGCTAAGACAGCAGACAAAACGAGTAAGCTAAATAATGCCCAAGTAGAATAGGTTTCAGCAGGGGTAGAAAGACCTAGTGGAGAAAATGGAAATTGAGTAACTCCATTATCAGATGAGAAATAACCCAAAGATAAAAACGAAGCACAAGCTAAAATAATAGTTACTAAGAGCAAGTAAACAGATTGGATGCGTTGTATCATAATGATTATGTGTTTAAAATAAAAGATGTGGTGCTAGTTAATATTGAGAAAGTCAAGCAAAGATATGAGAAGATTAACTTCACACGCACTGCTTGACTTTCAGTTCTTTATTCAAAGACCCAATACCATTATTGGATTCTATCTTTCTCTTTTGCAGGGTTTCTGTAGTAAACTTTACCCTCTAGGTATTCTTGAGTTGCAATTAGAGTTGCTTTAGGAAGACGCTCGTAATAGCGAGAAATCTCAATTTGCTCTCTATTCTCAAAAATTTCTTCTAAATTATCTTTCTCAGGACTAGCAGCGAATTCTGCTAATTTCTTAGTAAGATCATTTTTCATCTCCACGCTCAACTGATTTGCACGCTTACCAATAATAGCAACTGATTCGTAGATGTTACCTGTGTCTTGCCACAAATCGGCCAAGTCACGAGTTACTGTAGTAGTCGGTGCTTTTGATTTTTTGTAATCCATAAATCTATAATCTTAAATTTTAGTCCTTAAATTCTTCTATATTTACCTCTTTGATTGAATTCTTAAATATCTCTTCTACCTCAATAATATATTTTGATTCAGGGAATTCATTCTTAAATCCGTAGTATTCATCTATTGCATCACGATAACGCTCATCCTTCTTTTCATGAATACTATTCTTAGCTATCTGATATTTAGAACGCAATATTAATATACTTAGTGCCTCTCTTTGTTTTGTATAAGGATAGTCTAATAAAGCATTTTGAGCAGTAATAATACTCGATTCATAATTATTACCCATGTACAGACCTAAATCATAATAAAGCTTAGCTGCTAAGTATTCTTTCTTTACAAGTTTTTCTTGAAGCTCAAACATCATACTTTCTGCTTCTTCCTTACGAATACTATTTGGATACTCTTCGAGGTACAAATGTAACTCCTGAAGTGCCTTGTAAGTACTAGACTGATCGAGTCTAGGCTCTGGTGTATCTAAAAACAAAGCTCGTCCTGCCTGAAACCTTGCAACCTCGGCATATTTACCACTAGGGTAGCTTGAATAATAAGTAATAAAAGTTGTTGCTGCTGTTGTATAGTCTTTCTGATTGAAATAACACAAGCCTAAAAGATATACTGACTCTTCTGCCTTATCTGTAGCTTTCAAAACAAGCACAAGATCATTTAGCAAGGTTGCAGCTCTGTTATATTGCCCTTTGGCATAATAAGCTTTAGCTGCTTCATACTTATACTCATAATCTTTGCTTTTTAGAAGCCTGTTATACTGTCCACAAGACGACAAAATAATTGCCGCTAAAAGAGTTATAATGATGTTTTTCTTCATGCTTTGTCGTAATAATATGCAAATTTAAAGATTCACTTTTAATATAGCAATTCTTGTTTTATTTTAGTTCTTAGCGTTCAGCATTCTCAGCCTAAAACTCTATACTTTTTTAAGATGTTTGTAAGGTAAGTGTTTAGATATCCAGCTCCAAATTTTGTTAACTTATATACACATTCATTACTTTTATTTTACCATACAGCTATTAAAACATTATAACACCTGTAATTATAATTAAAATAAAACTAATATATAAAATCCAACCTATTCATATTGGTTATACCCAAAACAACAGGACAGAATCACCTAGTCATTTAGTACAAACGAGTGGGTCGTTTCATCTTTATAAGTAAGTCGAAAGATAAAAGCGAGTGAGGCTTTAACTTGTTACTTGAATCTTCAATAAAGATAACAATTTTATAGCAATAACTGATTTATTGTTTCAAATAATCAGCAAACTTTTGTTTATCTGAATTATATTAACGAATTTTGCACGCCTTCTAACACATAGTATTTCTAATCACAAAAAAACAGATGAAACTAGGTAAATTAGTGGGCTACACAGGCCAAACTTCAGTCCGAACAGAATTAGTTGCGGGACTTACAACGTTCTTGACCATGTCTTACATTCTAGCTGTCAACCCTGACATTCTCTCTCAAGCTGGAATGAGCAAAGAAGCAGTTTTTACAGCCACAGCACTTAGTGCAGCAGTAGGTACATTCCTAATGGCTGTTTTGGCCAAACTACCTATAGCTTTAGCACCTGCAATGGGTGTAAATGCATTCTTCGCTTTTACCCTTGTACAAGGTATGGGCCTTCCGTGGCAAGCAGCATTGGCTGCTGTTTTTATTGAGGGGATTATTTTTATTCTGATCACACTCTTTAATGTCCGAGAAGCTATTGTTAAAACCATCCCCTTAAGTCTTCGCTATGCTATTTCGGCAGGAATAGGGATGTTTATCTCTTTTATTGGACTCAAAAATGCTGGTATCATTGTTCCTAACCAAACTACCTATGTCATGCTTGGGGAATTCAACCCCATTTCAATATTAGCCATTGTAAGTATCATGCTCAGCGGCATCCTAATGAAACTAAAAGTAAAAGGAGCCCTATTTTATAGCATTTTGCTCTGTACACTGATTGGTATTCCACTAGGAGTTACACAAATCCCTGACAATTTCGTACCCGTATCGATGCCCCACTCACTCGAGCCAACTTTCATGCAATTCGACTTTGCTCACCTACTATCAATAGATATGGCCATTGTTGTTTTTGTTTTAATCTTTATGGACCTATTCGATACCCTGGGAACTCTAATTGGTGTAACAGCCAAAGGTGGTCTTATGGATAAGGACGGAAATATCCCCAATATGAAACAAGCCCTCATGGCTGATGCAGTAGCTACTACAGCTGGTGCTATGTTTGGAACTTCAACAGTAGGAGCATTCGTAGAGAGTGCAGCTGGTATTAGCGAAGGCGGCCGAACAGGACTTACCGCCATTACCGTAGCTATTCTATTTATTGCTTCACTCTTCTTTGCTCCTTTCTTCTTACTCATACCAAGTGCAGCAACCACAGGAGCTTTATTTATCGTAGGGGTATTAATGATAGGTAATGTGCACAAAATCGACCTCGAAGACATCGCTGATGCCTTGCCCGCATTTGTTACTATGCTCATGATGGTACTAACCTATTCTATTGCAGATGGTATCATATTAGGTATGTTAAGTTATGTGGTAATTCGAGTTTTCACTGGTCGTTATAAGGAAATTTCAGCAACAATGTATATCTTGGCTATTCTATTTGTACTCAAATTAGCATTAGGATAAACAAATGAATTTTGAATTAACTTCGAATTATAAACCAACGGGCGATCAACCCGAAGCCATAAAACAATTAACAGAAGGTATTAATAATAATATTCCTGGCCAGACACTCCTCGGAGTGACTGGTTCTGGAAAAACCTTTACCATAGCTAATGTAATAGCCAACGTTAATAAACCAACCTTGGTGCTTAGCCATAATAAGACTCTTGCAGCTCAACTTTATAGTGAGTTCAAGAGTTTTTTCCCCAGTAATGCCGTCGAATATTACGTATCCTATTACGATTATTACCAACCTGAAGCCTATCTTCCAGGCAGCGATACGTATATCGAAAAAGACTTAGCCATAAACGACGAAATTGACAAACTAAGGCTGGCAGCAACTTCCTCACTTCTTTCGGGACGTAAGGATGTTATAGTGGTATCTTCGGTGTCTTGTATATATGGTATGGGAAACCCTGCCGACTTCTACGAAAATGTGATTGAAGTTGAACAAGGGAAAATAGTCAATCGCAATGTTTTACTACGCAGATTAGTTGAGAGTCTATATGTAAGGAATGACATCGAGCTGAATCGTGGTAATTTTAGAGTAAAGGGAGATACCGTTGATATTTACCTTGCCTATACCGATCACATCTTAAGACTTATTTTTTGGGACGATGAAATCGACAGTATCGAAGAGGTCGATCCTATTTCTGGAGTTAAAATAGCAGATTACAAAGCCTATAAGATATATCCAGCCAATCTCTTTATGACCACCAAAGAATCAACACTCAGGGCCATTCATCAAATTGAGGACGACCTAACCAAACAAGTGGAGTATTTTAAGGAGATCGGCAAGCCCTACGAAGCCAAACGACTCTACGAACGTGTTACTTACGACATGGAGATGCTTCGCGAGCTAGGGCACTGCTCGGGTATCGAAAACTATTCACGCTATTTTGACGGTCGAGAACCAGGCACAAGACCTTATTGCCTGTTAGATTTCTTTCCTGAGGATTTCTTAATGGTTATTGACGAAAGTCACGTGAGCATCCCCCAAATCAGAGCTATGTATGGTGGAGATAAGGCCAGAAAAACGAATCTTGTGGAGTATGGATTTAGGCTACCAGCAGCAATGGATAATCGTCCTTTACAGTTTGAAGAGTTCGAAGAGCTGGTCAAAGAAGTAATTTATGTAAGTGCTACACCAGCCGACTACGAACTAATGAGGTCAGAAGGTGTAATCGTGGAGCAGGTTATCCGACCAACAGGCCTACTAGACCCAATCATTGATGTACGTCCAAGCATGAATCAGATCGATGACCTAATGGAAGAGATTCAGCTACGTATCGAAAGACAAGAGCGTGTATTAGTAACAACGCTTACTAAGCGAATGGCTGAGGAACTAACCGAATACCTATTAAATCATGGAGTACGCTGTAATTACATACACAGTGATGTGGATACACTAGACCGCGTTAAAATCATGGATGAACTCAGACAAGGTATATATGACGTACTTATCGGAGTAAACCTTTTGCGTGAAGGATTAGATTTACCAGAAGTTTCATTAGTAGCAATATTAGATGCCGATAAAGAGGGCTTCTTGCGCTCACACCGATCCTTAACACAGACAGCAGGTAGAGCAGCCCGTAATATCAACGGTATGGTTATCATGTATGCAGATAGGATCACAGACAGTATGCAAAAGACTATCGATGAAACCAACCGCAGGCGTATAAAACAAATCGCTTACAACCAAGAGCACAATATAACACCAACACAAATCAAGAAGGCAAGAAACCTATCGGTGTTTAGCAGTCATAACGACGAATCTGGTAAACCTTATATAGAAGCTGATACACCATCTATAATAGCTGACCCTGTAGTTCAGTTCATGAATAAAGACGAACTAAAGAAGACTGTAGAGCAAACTCGTAAGATGATGAAGAAAGCCGCTAAAGAGCTCGACTTCATCCAAGCAGCTCAATACCGAGACGAATTATTCAAACTCGAAGAATTACTGGAAACAAAATAATTAAAGTCTAGTTTAATTATTACTAAAGAACTGGACTTGCTAACTTTACCCGCACAACTAGTTAAGGGATAAAAAACTATCTTTATCCAATGAAACAACGAAAAGTATACAACCGAGAGTTTAAAGAAAATGCAGTCAAGTTGAGTTATGAAAGAGATAACTTAAGTCAGTTTGCTCGTGAGTTAGGAATCTCAGTCAAGCAACTCTATAGTTGGCGAAGCCAATACAAGATTAAAGGATCAGAGAGCTTCCCTGGAAATGGTAATACGGCA
>NZ_AQWS01000041.1 GCF_000375405.1 Bacteroides propionicifaciens DSM 19291 = JCM 14649
AAGCTGGATCATGTTATAATATTGCACTAATCTATAGCAATTGGAACACTTTATCTCAATCATCCCGTTAAGATTATAAATTTCTTACAGTTTATTGGACTTTAGTTTTGTTTACGGACATGCTAAATATGATGAATAATTGGAGATCCTTATTGTAAGTATTAAGAATGTTTATTGCTTTTGTAATATAAATGAATTACGAAGATTTAAGTTATTTAATCTTCTCATTAACGATTAAATTGACTCTAAGCTGGTTTAATCTACGTTATTTGATGTTTAATGCATTTAGTTATGCTGATCTTATTGAATTAGTAATTGGGTATATCAAGCTCTAAATATTCGATATAATATGGCTAGTATTGATTCTTAAATAATAATTCTATATGTTTATTAAACTTAATAATCAATACTTTAATTATGAAAAGATTAATTCTATTAGCCTCATTGATGATTGTTTGTCTGTCTATGAGTGCACAAGGTTTAAAGGGAGTATGGTTTGCTGGAGGTAATGTAAACTTTGGTAAGCAAGAGATAAATGTTACTTCAGGAGTTGAAAAAGTAACTCAAACATCTATTATGCCTTTGGTTGGTAGATTTATTTCTCCAACAGTTGCGGTAGGTGGTGCTTTGGGTTATAGTCAAGTAAAACATGACGACCTAAAGTCTAATACTTATACGATTATGCCTTTGGCTCGTAAATATTGGAATATTGCGGGTAATCTCTGACACCCTCTCATAAAGTGTTATTGTAGGTATTTTGTTGACAAACATGGAATACTTACCGATTTCATCCGAAATTGATGAATTTATATATGTACTATCACTCGTATATGCGACTATATTCGCCCCGACTAAAGGCTCACTATTCCTCTCATTTAAAGCATACACTAACCCAACTACCTCGATAAGCTCACTATCGGATTCTTGCGACAGAGATTCCATACAAATACAGAATGATAAAACACAGAATAATAAATACTGTTTCATAAATGAGTTGGATTATTTCATTTAGTATTACAACTGAGCAACCACGCAAGAGCCTTTCATCTCCTCACCCTGATCATCATATTTCTTTCGCTTCGAGGTCAATTCTTTAATATCTACTCGATAGATAAGTGTGCGAGGGGCACCTGAGCGAATAGCCATGGGGATAAGCTCTTGCTTACTTTTACAGTATTTCAAGCTTAGGGCAGTAAGGGCCTCTCGCCTTTCTGCTTCATCAGAAACTACAGCAATAGAGCCATTGATAATTGTCGATTCATATTCGGTCGTAAATACACGACGAGCCAGAAGACTTCCTTTCGATTCGTCGGTAGCCAAAACCTCTAGCTCCTGAGCTGAATAAAGTTCTGGAATTTTAACCTCACCCACAAAAACCATCGTCACAGGCTTGTTTGGTGTAAAAAGATCGACTTTCCTGCCTGCTTTTGCTGAGTGAATATAAATTTTATCACCTACACGTACGGTTGAGATTGGGATAGCATAAGGTTCGCCCAGCTCATCAACAACTGCTATTGTTGCATAAACAGACTTGTCAATCACGGCGAGTCCAAACTCAAACCCCATTTCTCTATCTTTTCTTCTCATAGTTATTTTTGATTAAAAGCACGATTAATCTCATCCACCAAATAAGTGCATGGTTATGACACCATTAACAAAGGTAAGAATCTCTAAAATAAAATACAGATTAATTTACATTTATATTAACTAAACTAAAAAGCCTGCTCTTATAGAGCAGGCTTTCAGACAAACAGTAATATTGATTAAAGTTGAAATTTAAAAATGAGATTTAAGCTCTTCCACCCAGTTCGCTATACGAGTATCGGTTAAGTCGTCTTGATTATCTTCGTCGATAGGCAAACCAATAAATACACCATCAATAATGGCTTGAGAATCCTCATAATCGTAACCATCAAGATCCACCGAACCTATAAATGTAGCTCCTGTACCTTTTAGGTCTTCGTATAGGGTCCCCATTGCACCACAAAAGGTTTCAGGGTACGATTCACAATCACCACAACCAAAGAAACTAATCTGTTTACCGGTAAAGTCTTTCTTCTTTAAGTCATCGACTAAGTCGTACCAATCGTCTTGCAGATCACCATCACCCCAGGTCGAAGTACCTAGAAGTAATACATCATAAGCATCAAAATCATCGGCAGAAGCCTTACTTACGTCTTTAATTTGAGTTGAAGGAACTCCCAGCTCCTTACCTATTCTTTCGGCAACATCAGCAGTTGTACCTGAAGATGAACCGTAAAATATTCCTATCTTTTTCATTCTTATTTGTAATTTGATTCATCACAAATGTAGAGCTAAAACCAACAGTCTTCAATACCTAATTGTAGCGATATTCATGCACAGATATACCTATATTGTGCAAACCATGATGATATCGAGATTATGACTTACTCGCAGTAGTGCTCCGAGTAGGTGGAAAGAGGTAAACGAGTAGGTCGTTTTTTCAAGCTCAGTAGGCATAAAAAAATGAAGAAACTCAATGTTGAGTCTCTTCATTTTCTCCCCAATAACGTAGTTAAACCATCTAGAAACTACGCTAAATCTTTATTTAATCAAATAGCTGTCGCGGATAAACCTCATCTAATATTATTGGCATACCCTCTCTTTTACGCTCAAAATCATAACGATTATAATAATGAATAGCCTCCATTCTATTACGACCAAAACGAATTTCATCCAGGAATTCACTGCCTTCACGATAAGATAACTCTATGGCATCGAAATACTCATTATGCAATAATCGCCATCTATAAGGTATTTTATCATAAAACTCATCGTCATAATAATACAAATATTCTACTCCTGTACCATTATAGTTAAAAGTAAATACACTATATAACGGTTCTCCTATTTTATTGTCTTTTTTACCTAAATCTGTCTCCCATTCAGACCGTACTAAACGATCAACCATCCCGTCGTCAGTATCATCACAAGAGCTTACCACAAATGTTAGTAGTAATAAGAGTATAGGTAAGAGTTTTAAATTTTTCATCTAGTTTTATGTTTATATGTTTTCTATAAGTCATAACATCATAAACTAACGCTTAGTTTATGAATTCAAGTCCTTAATTCACTTCTTTAGAACAAAGAAAAGCGACAAAATTAATAAAATTAATAGCCCTGCCATCCTTTTATTCATAATA
The DNA here is from genome assembly GCF_000375405.1 of Bacteroides propionicifaciens DSM 19291 = JCM 14649. Lineage (GTDB taxonomy): Bacteria > Bacteroidota > Bacteroidia > Bacteroidales > Bacteroidaceae > Bacteroides_E > Bacteroides_E propionicifaciens. The sequence continues at coordinate 3,165 of NZ_AQWS01000041.1, forward strand.
TATCAGGTAACGGCATATTTTTGTACCTTTGTACTACTATATAAAAAACAACTGACATGAGCAGAAATACAAAAGGAGATCGATTTACTCCATTCAACTACCCTATCGAGGTAGAACAACGCATTCAAGAACTTCGTAAAAACAAAAATATTCAACTTCCTCCACGAAAGATACTTCGCACACGTGAGGAACTTGCAGGCATTAAAGCAAGTGCTGAAATTAACACAGCACTACTCGACTTCATTACACCCTTTGTAAAAGCAGGTGTATCAACCCGAGAGCTTGATAGCTTAGTTTACCAATTTACAACCGACAATGGAGCTATCCCCGCTCCTCTTGGTTATGGCGATTTCCCTAAAAGCTGTTGCATCAGTATCAACGATGTAGTTTGCCACGGCATCCCAAACGAGTTTGATATACTCGAAGATGGTGATATTGTCAATATTGACGTTTCAACAATTTTCAAAGGCTATTTTTCGGATGCCTCACGTATGTTTATGATCGGTAATGTTACTGAGCAAGCTCGTCGTTTAGTTGAGGTTTGTAAGGAGTGCCTAGACCTAGGAATACAAGCAGCACAACCTTGGGCAACCTTAGGAGATGTTGGAGCAGCTATACAAGCACATGCTGAGAAGAATGGCTTCAGCGTGGTTAGAGATTTCTGTGGTCACGGTGTAGGGATTAAGTTCCACGAAGACCCCGAAGTATTGCACTACGGACACAAAGGTACAGGCATGACGCTAGTGCCAGGCATGACATTTACAATCGAACCAATGCTTAATGCAGGTAGTTGGGAAGTATTTATTGACTCCGAAGATAACTGGACAGCTTGTACTGACGATGAGAGTCTTTCGGCTCAATGGGAACATATGATTTTGATCACCGAAACAGGTAACGAGATTTTAACCTACTAAATTATGGAAGTAATTTTACTTAGTGTCTGTATCCTCCTCTTATTGGTGCTCATTGGGTTAACCCTAAAACAAAAGAGTAAGAATCAAGAGCCAGAAATTCAGAACCTGCTAAGGACGGAATTACAGCAGAATCGTGAGGAACTAAGCCGAAGCTTGACACAGGTTCGACAAGAGCTAAGTCAATCGATTGGGCAAGGAATGGTTCAGGTACAATCTACTATAAACAAGAATCAGCAACTGAGCTCTCAACTAGCTCACGAGCGATTTGAGCTTATGGGGCGTGGGCAAGAACAACTCTTGCAGTCGACAGAGAAGCGACTTGACGAAATGCGTAATATGGTTGAGGAGAAGCTTCAAAAAACCCTTAATGAGCGTATCAGCCAATCTTTTGAGATTGTACGCAAAAACCTTGAACAAGTTCAACGTGGATTGGGCGAAATGAAGTCATTGGCTGAAGATGTTGGTGGACTAAAAAAAGTGCTGACGAATGTCAAGACCAGAGGTACTTTTGGTGAGGTGCAACTTGGTGCCCTATTGGAGCAACTAATGAGCCCAGAGCAATACGATGCCAATGTCAAGACCAAAAAAGGTGGAACTGAATTTGTGGAATATGCAATCAAGCTACCAGGAAAAGATAACGGAGACGACACAGTCTATCTTCCTATCGACGCGAAGTTCCCCAAAGACATTTACGAGCAATATCACGACGCCTATCAGGCTGGTGACACTATTGCTGCAGAACTTACAGGAAAGCAGTTAGAACGTACTATTAAAAGTATGGCAAAGGATATTCAGGAGAAATATATTGACCCACCTCATACGACAGATTTTGCCATCATGTTTTTACCTTTTGAAAACATCTATGCAGAAGTGATTCGAAGAACAGCACTGGTCGAAGAGTTACAACGCAAATATAAGATAATGGTTACAGGGCCCACAACATTGGGTGCAATACTCAATAGCTTGCAAATGGGTTTCCGAACATTAGCCATACAAAAAAGGACAAGTGAAGTGTGGGGGGTTTTGGGAGCAGTAAAGACTGAATTCAGCAAATTTGGAGGTATGCTCGAAAAGGTACAACGCAATCTTGAAACAGCGGGCAATCAGCTCGAAGAGGTTATGGGTGTGCGTACACGTGCCATAGAACGGAGACTTCGCCAAGTAGAGGAACTCCCTATTGATGAGAGTCAGCCTATTTTGTCGCTGGATGATGAGTTAGACTAATCCAATTAGCCTATAAAAATAAGAAGCCTCGAATTATAATAATTCGGGGCTTTATATTTACTGCTAAGCTTTATGGTAAGTGCAGCTTACTAAATAGGTAGGTTCAACCACTACTTTATGAATGCCATCTTTATCGTACATGATACGAATGCGGCTATGGTTGTCTTTTTCTTGGAAAGTGAATAGAGGTTCTACCGACTCGTAGATTTCCTCTTTTGCGGTTTTCTTTGATAATTCATACTCGATGATGGTACTCGACAGTACGCGGTTTTTCACTTCATCAAAAGAGAATTCGTCATCAATAGCCGATAGCTCTACGAGCATTCTATTGTTTTCTTTCTTCTTAAAGATGATTTCACGAGCATGGTCTTTGTTGAGGTCACCCATATTCAGTTTATGAGCATTTGATTTGAAGTTTAAAACTTTTTCCATAAATGATTTTTAAATTATTAGTGAGATGCGACGCACCTTTTGATAATATACTAAAAATCAAGCACATATAAAAATATAGTTACATACTTAACTTTGCTTACCAAGCCTACGAACTTGTTATACACTCATTATTAATACAATAGGGATTTTAGTGTTAAAATAATTGACTTATAATAATGAGGGAGAAAACAGTAAAATAAATCAACGAGACATATTAGCCTATCTATAAATTTAATGCTGTTTTTGCACTGCAAATTGAAAAGGGAATGCCGTTAGAATCGGCAACAGTTACCGCTGCTGTAATTTCGCATCTTTTATACCTAATAAAAGAATAAATAAAAGTAACATACCACTGAGTGTTTCAAGCTTGGGAAGGTCCTTTTATTACAGAATAAGTCAGAAAACCTATCAAACTAAGCAATTTTACAATCTGCGGTCTTACGGAATGTAAAAGAATCAAACTACTCGAATAATCATTTTATTTGCGTCACTGCCCTACACGAAGCAATTCTTGTAGCAGTAGAAGTTGGCATTCTTTCACTCCACTAAGATTGCAATACAAACAACTTTTAAAACAAATAAAAATAAAAAAAACCCTTATTGGAAGTCTTCTTCTAGCTTGTACGTTAATCGCTTGTTCAGACGACGACAATGTCACTCCTAAAGTAAAAGGCAATTTCAAATCTATTTTATGCAATGATCAACCTATTACTAAAGACATCCAGGTTGACTCAAAAACTAAATTGAACTTTGCAGTTACTACCGAAAATACTGAAACGGCCAATATCATTTGGACATTAAATGGTGATACCCTTGCCAATGGCCTAGACAAAGCACTCGAACTTGAAGGAAGATCAGGTAAACTTAAGATTTCACTAGTTGAGGGACAAACTACACTAGATGAAACTGAAGTAAATCTTGATGGTCCTTTTAAAAGTGGTGCTTATCTTTATGCGAAAGATGGTGGATTAACATTCATCAATAACCTTGAAGAACAGACAACAGATGCTACCCGAAATATCTATGCAGGTATCAATGATACTAAAAAAACTATTTTAATGGACTTCGTCGTTAATAATGGTAAGGTTTACCTAGTTGAGGAGACTCAGATTATCGTAGCTGATGCACAAACTCTACACAAATTAGATGTTATTGAAGATATTCAAGCAAATGAGCTAGTGGTGGTCAATAACAAATTAGCTTATGCTAAAGATAATAATAAACTATTTGCACTCAATCTGGTAGAAAAAACAAAAACAGCAGTCGAAGGAGTTTCCAATTTTAGAGATACTAAGATGGCAGCCCTTCAAGACTATATTGCTATAGCAAAAGACAATGCCATTCTACTTGTAGAGACGAAGACAAACAAACTAGACAAAGTGATTCCAATAGACGATAATAGAGCTGTATTTAATATTTTATCAGGTAATGACGGCAACCTATATGCTTTTATACATGATAAATCGGCCGATATTAAAGAAGATCACTTTGCTACATTCATGAAAATTAATACAGAGAATCTATCAATTGAAAAAGAGACTCCAATTGATATTGAATTAATTGACACCCCAGAGGAACATAAGAACTTTTATGCAACGGCGTCACCAGTTAAAGATGAGTTCTTCTTTGCTGAAGGATCAGGAAGGAGAGGTAGTTTTAATGTTTATAAGATAGATTATAAAGGAACAGTTGATTTATTCAAAAATATACCAATGAGAATCCAATATCAAGTTGATATTTTACAAGGATATATGGGAGTGAATTCAGAAAACAAGCTATTTATTCCCCTCTTAGACGGATATGGTAATAATATAAACTGCTTGATTTATGATCTTGAACAAGAATTAAAATTAGATTATAAGTTTACTAGGTTTTCATATACAAGTCAAGCTAATGTAGTCCCTGTCATATAATAATAAGATAGACTACTGAAATAACAAAAATCCCGATCGATAGTTGATATCGATCGGGATTTTATATTTATATTACTTAGAATAGAGCTAAAGTTATTATATGAGATTTATTTCTCTTTGGGTAACGTAAACTTAAGAATAAAGTAACCAGAAAGACCAGCTACTAGGGTTCCCATAAGAACTCCAAGCTTTGCTTGATTTAATAGGTCTTCATGACCATGCCCAAAAGATAAGTTAGCAATGAATAACGAGACGGTAAATCCGATACCTCCCAACAGTGCAACGCCAGCTAGATTTCTCCAATTCATACCGTGAGGCATATTGACTATCTTCAATTTAATCGCTAAGAAAGTGAAAGCATAAAGCCCAATAAACTTCCCTGCAGTCAAACCAAAGAATACGGCCAAAGCTACGGTACCCATTGTCTCAACCCCACCACTGAGTACAACTCCGGCATTAGCAAATGCAAACAATGGCATAATAAAGTAGTTCACCCATCCATGCATGCTATTTTCAAGCGATTGTAAGGGTGAAATTACACGATTAGATGCTGCTTCAATACTTTTGAGCTCATTGATCTGTTCCGAGTCAAGAACGATTTTATCTTCTGCCATATCACCATCTGAGATAGGGAATTTAGATATACTCTCGCGAATTCGATTTACGTAATGCGTTACTCTTAAATTAGGTTTAGCAGGAATAATAAAAGCAATAATTACTCCGGCGATTGTACAGTGGATACCTGATTGTAGAAAGAAGTACCACATGACAATTCCAAAACCAATGTAAAATATACGATGCATAACTCCTAATCTGTTACCAAGGTAAAGAATAGCCAATACTACAGCAGAAGCAACTAAATATCCTACAGCCAAATCATTAGTATAGAAGAAAGCAATAACCAAGATTCCACCAATATCATCAACTACAGCAAATGCAGTTAAGAATATTTTCAAACTAATAGGCACTCGCTTACCAAACATACTCAACACCCCAAGCGAAAAGGCAATATCAGTAGCCATTGGTATAGCTAATCCGTTTGACTCAGGCTGGGTGCTAGCAATAATGAAGTAGAATAGTACAGGAATTGCCATACCACCAAAAGCAGCAATAATCGGCAACAATGCTTTTCTAGGAGAGGATAACTCCCCGACCATAACTTCACGTTTAATCTCTAATCCTACCGAAAAGAAGAATAAAGCCATTAAAGCATCATTAATGAATGCCATTAATGTTAGAGGTTCACCGTGGTGGCTAAATAGATTAAAGCTACCAATTTCCAAACTTACTGGGTAATTCCACAGCTCTTGATAAGCATCGCCTAAAGGCGAGTTGGCTACGATCATAGCTAGAACAGCCATAGTCATAAGCACCATACCCCCATTGATACGGTGCTTCAACGTACTCAAAAATGAGTAGTTCTTAGTTCTTGCATGTTGCATTTTCTGTATGTGTTTTAAGTTAACATTCGGTTCTTAATCAAGCTTAAGCACCGCTAAGAAAGCTTTTTGTGGAACCTCAACGTTACCGATCTGCTTCATACGCTTCTTTCCTTTCTTTTGTTTTTCCAGAAGTTTACGCTTACGGCTAATATCACCTCCATAACATTTAGCAGTAACGTCTTTACGCACTGCTTTAATCGTTTCACGAGCAATAATTTTTGCTCCTATCGCAGCTTGAATAGCAATATCAAACTGTTGTCTAGGTATTAGTTCTTTTAGTTTTTCACACATTCTACGGCCCATATCGTATGCATTGTCTACGTGTGTTAGGGTAGATAGTGCATCAACAGACTCTCCATTAAGAAGAATGTCTAGCTTTACAAGTTTAGATGGCCTATAGCTGTCGTGATGATAATCGAATGAGGCATAACCCTTCGAGATACTCTTAAGTTTGTCATAAAAATCAATTACAATTTCACCCAAAGGTATACGGTATTGAATCTCTACTCGGTTACCAGAAATATAGTTCTGTTTTACAAGTTCGCCTCTCTTACCCAAACATAGTGTCATTATTGGACCAATATATGCTGTATCGGTAATCACTGTTGACATGATATAAGGTTCTTCGATACGGTCAATCATAGTTGGCTCGGGCATTCCTCCAGGATTATGAATTTCAGACATCTCCCCTTGTTTATCATATATATGGTAAGATACGTTAGGAACAGTTGTGATCACATCCATATCAAACTCACGTTCTAAACGTTCTTGGATAATTTCCATATGTAGTAATCCCAAGAATCCACAACGGAACCCAAAACCTAAAGCCAAAGAAGACTCTGGTTGGAAAGTCAAAGAGGCATCATTTAACTGAAGTTTCTCTAATGAAGCACGCAAATCTTCAAAATCACTAGAATCAATGGGGTATACTCCAGCAAAAACCATAGGTTTAACCTCTTCAAAACCGTCAATAGCTTTAAGACAAGGATTCTCAACATGTGTGATTGTATCTCCCACTTTAACCTCTTTGGAGGTCTTAATGCCAGATATAATATAACCAACATCACCTGTACGCATCTCTTTACGGGGTGAGAGCTCCATCTTTAGTACCCCTATTTCATCAGCATGATATTGTTTTCCGGTATTAAAGAACTTAACAGCTTCACCTTTACGCAATACTCCATTAGTTATTTTGAAGTAAGCTATAACACCTCTAAAAGAATTGAACACAGAGTCGAAAATCAGTGCTTGTAAAGGAGCATCATCATCACCAACTGGATGAGGAACACGCTCAACAATTGCTTTTAGGATGTCATCAACACCCATTCCAGTTTTACCCGATGCTCGGATAATTTCGCTACGTTCGCAACCCAAAAGTTCGATGATTTCATCTTCAACTTCTTCGGGCATTGCACTATCAACATCACATTTATTCACAATAGGAATAATTTCAAGATCATGATCAATAGCCATGTACAGGTTAGATATGGTCTGAGCCTGCACTCCTTGTGTAGCATCTACAATAAGTAGAGCTCCCTCGCAAGCCGCAATAGAGCGTGAAACCTCATAAGAGAAATCCACGTGCCCAGGAGTATCAATTAAGTTCAGAACATACTTTTCACCGTTATACTCATGCTCCATCTGGATGGCCTTACTCTTAATAGTAATTCCCCTCTCTTTTTCGAGATCCATACTGTCAAGCATTTGGCCACCTGTTACTTGGATTGTTTTAGTCATTTCAAGCAAACGGTCGGCTAAAGTCGATTTACCGTGGTCAATATGAGCTATAATGCAAAAATTTCGTATATTCTTCATTTATAAGTTTATTATTTTTCGTTAGCAAAGATACTACAAAGCCGTTATTTAAAAAAATAGACAAACCACATTCTATATAGTCTGTATGTATTTTTATTACAGCTGTATGCCATCTTTTATTTATATCTAGAGACCAAATAGTTAGCCCATAGACTAGCAGCAGATCTAACCATCATTGAGCATGGCCTTTTGCTGCATGCACTTTTATGAGGATCAATAACTTCAGAGTGACTATATTTATCCTTGTTTAAACCTAAAAGTTCTGCGCAATTTAGTGAACCGTTTTCAGCTTTGAACTTAGCAGCTAACTCTTGAACTAAACTATAGTTGGCAGCCTTACCACTCGGATTATCAGCTTCAGTTGAGCCTGTTTCAAGGCCAGCCAGAATAAATAAGCCACAAGCAGCTCCACATGTCTGACGCATCCGACCAATACCACCTCCAAAAGAAGATGCCACTTTAAGAGCCATTTCACGATCGAGGCCATGAATATCGGCAAACGGTGCAACTACCGATTGAGAGCAGTTAAATCCTTCTTTAAATAGAGCAACAGCTTCTTCAACTCTATTATTGTATTTATTTTGATCCTCCATAATAGATGTTATTTAATTGTAATTCCCGTGGGGCAATGATCAGAATGCACTGCATCATTGCTTATCCAAGCTTCTTCAACTCTAGGGAGTAATGCTTGAGACACCATGCAATAATCAATTCGCCAACCTTTGTCGCGCGATCTGGCTTTAAAGCGGTAGCTCCACCATGTGTACTTTTGCTCCTCTGGATAGAAATAACGGTAAGTATCAATAAAACCTAAGTCTAGGAAATCGGTCATCCACTCTCGTTCTTCGGGTAAGAATCCACTATTTTTAGCGTTTCCTTTGGGATCGTGTATATCTATTGCTTCATGGCAAATGTTATAATCACCACAAAGAATAAGATTTGGACGCTCTTTTTGTAATTCTAAAACATAAGTCTGAAAGTTGGCCAGCCATTGCATCTTAAAATCTTGTCGCTCATCGCCAGTAGTTCCTGATGGATGATAAACACTAACAACGGATAAATCACCAAAGTCAGCTCGAATAAATCGACCTTCAAAATCATAGGCTTCAATTCCCATCCCATAAACAACGTTATCGGGCTCTATTTTTGTTAGAATGGCAACACCACTATAACCTTTCTTTTGCGCTGAATAAAAATATGCTTTATAACCTAACGCTTCGTAAGCTTCAGCAGGATATTGTTCAGGTTGCAATTTGGTTTCCTGTAGACAAACAACATCAGGGTTGTTTTCTGCAAGCCACTCAGGTAAACCTTTGGTGGTTGCAGCACGTAAACCGTTTACATTATATGTTATTATCTTCATCTTCGTATAATCTAGTATAAAAAAATCGGCTACAATTTATATTTCTATGTATCCGACTTTAACAAGTTATCTGTCAAACGCATCATTAATTAATAGCCCATCGCTTTTAGCGCTTTGCATAATTGATCAGGGCAAGAAGTTGTGCGTTTACCACAATTAATACCCTCCAGCTTGGAACAAACCTCTTGAGGAGTTAAACCAATGACAAGACTTGAAAGTCCTTTCAAATTACCATTGCAACCTCCTTCAAAGCTCACCTCAACAATTTTACCATCAGCCACTTCCAGTTCAATTTGAGAACTACAAGTTCCTTTGGTCTTAAAAATCTGCTTCATCTTAATTAAATTAATGTTGTTCTTAGGTTTAATAAGTTCAATTAGCTGAACATTTTCACCAAGAATTAAGTTGTAGAATTAATAAAGCTACAAAGTTAACGAAAATAAATCATTTTTCTTGGTTTAAGACACTGGCTCAATGAGCAGTGAAAATATTGTTTTCTGTGAGAAGAATAAGTTAGAATCACAGTGAGTTCGACACAAAATCATAGAACATTTTTAGCTGTCTTATATCTAAACAGTCAACCAAGTTAAAATTTATTAATTTAAGAAGCAATAAATCATAGAGTTTTTTGGAAACATAATTATGACACCTTATTTTTGAGACAATAAGATGAAATAGTATTAGAGCAATACCTAAGCGATAAATTTAAGCAAACTAGACTGCATATTACCTTACAGATAAGGGTAAAACACATTTGTTATGGCAAAATTCTATAATTATCAAAACAAATAGCCATCATTCTTAGTTATTCATTATAATTGACAGTTTCCTAAATCTAGAATTTAAATTTCACATCAGATAACCTTAATATATTAAGATGTATATCTAGAAGTGATATCAAGAACAATTTATATAACTTAAATTAGCGCATATGTATTCTTATATAATATTTGGAATAATTGGGTTAGCCTCAACCTATGTTATTTCTGCACTTAGATTAGAAAATAAAGCCTCAACCGAACAGCAAGACTTTAAAACTAGGTTTGCTGTAATTATTGAAAGGTTTGACAAAATATTATTCAATAATACGGGGCAACTTGTTGCACTAAGTCCACAGAATCATATTTTATACAGTGAGAATGGAAATCAAAAAGTGGTGTTCAACATTTATAACCACAAACTCCTTGTAACTTGGTCTGATCAATATCGTGGACGTGATTTTTCTTATACTCAAGAGTTTGACTATACAACAAAGAATACTATCTTCAAGCAAGAGAAATGGGTTAACAAGTTACTGCTTAAGTTATCTGACTTGAGAGAGGATTTTGAATTTGAGGTATTAACCAAAACGACCCAAGATTCTAGAGCTAATATATCATCTATTAAACATAAAAATCAATGGCAAAAATACTATTAATTATTGGTGCTATCCTCCTTATAGCTTCGTTTGGGCTGCATTTAATTATTATCAGTGGAGATAGGCAAAAGTGGCCCAGATACACTCGTAAACCAATATTAATACTCCTATTATGGCTTTGTGGATTAATTCTCCCTATTCTTGCGTGGGGCCAATTGACACCTATACATTGGGGATGGCTTGTGTTAATCAATTTTGCACTAGTTTTCTTTTTTGCTCCCACAATTACGAGAATGATTCTGAAGCTTTTTGTTCGTACACGGCGAATAAGCAAAAAATTAATCACAGTAGTCTCTCTTGGTCTACTCTGCTTAATAATAGGAAGTATTTTACACTGAAATTAAAATCAAAAGCGCAATGGATTACCACTGCGCTTTTTTTTAGACTAATAAATTTAGGTTTAGGTATTAGTCATTAGTAGTTTGTCGACTGGGGATTAAAGTTAGTCCAATCATTCAACCAAGTATCATTTACACCTGAGAAAGCTCCGATATAATCAACAGGCATCATGAATTCACTTTGGATTGAACTGAAGCTACCAGTATTTAGCATTGGGCTTCCAGCTTGAGGTATGTAGTTCTGTCCTATATCATTTTTACCTACAGTCAATTTTAATTCACTCTCAGCAAGTACTTTGTTCGAAGCAATGCTACTAAAGAAAGTCGATGAGTATGAAGGTTTAGTCTTGTCATATTCAATCTTTCCATTCTTATATACTCCAAGAATATCCTCAAGCTGCTTGTTTGCATCACTACCCAACGCATCAACACCAGCAAAGTAGATATTCTCAAGTTTAAGACTTCCATCTTTAGCCACCTGAACAGTATTACCCTTTTCACCATCAAGAATTAAGCCTACAGGGAAGCCAACAAATAGCGAATTATAACAAGCTAAACGACTATTTCTTCTAATATGCATACCCGATTGGAATAAGCCCATGCCTGCACCATTATTAGGGTACAAAGAGCCACCATTAATGTATTCAGTCGTATTTTGAAATCCTGCAGCTCTATTCTTTTCAGTACCTGGTCCTATCACCGTAATATTGCTAAACATTGCTCGAGTAAAAGGTGATACTTCGGCACCGTCAGCAGCATTATCCGATTCAAAAGCATTCGAACGAGAAACGTCTGCCAACTTTGGGTCTCTTACAATAAGTCCAAATTGGATATGTCCACTGAATCCGTTATCGGTATCAAAGTCATCATCCCAACCGTTGAAAGCTACTAGATATTTTGAGTTTACTGCTCCACCAAACCATTCGAAAGAATCGTCATTAGAATAAGATACTTGGATATGGTCTAGCTTGGTACCTCTACCTACAGAACCTAAGGTTAAACCATTAATCTCTTTGTCCTTCTCAAATGGATAACCAGCAAACTCTATACGTACATAGCTCAATATACCAGAACTATCGTCGTCATTTTCGCCACCATGCTCTGATCGTGGCCCACCTTCAATCTTCATCGAAGAACCTTGATTATTACGTGCCTTACCACAAATTATAAGTCCACCCCAATCACCTGGTTTACGACCTCCAGCCACTTGTTCAGAAGTAAATACTATAGGTTCGCTCTGAGAACCTTGAGCCATAATTTTACCTCCACGCTCTACTATTAGAGCAGCTTTGGTTTCTTTATCACCCTTGATAATAGTTCCTGGTTCGATGGTCAACTCTGCACCTTCGGCAATATAGACCCAACCCTTCATGTTATACACTCCTTTTTTAAGTGTCTGTTTACCCGTAAATACAAAGTTTTGATCTCCATTACCTAGCTGAGTTTGCTCACTAAAAAGTATTCCTTGGCTATGAGCAATATTCCCAATATATTCTACTTTAGGATCGTTTTTATCTCCTCCTGGTGTTGTTGGTGGAGTAGAATCATTATTATCATCACTAGAACAAGCTGCAAATACACCACCTAGTAGTACTAGAGCTAATGCTGCTTTGGAACGTAAAACGTCTAATAAATTTCTCATGTTTTTTTGTTTTAAAAGAATGATATTTAAAAGTTTGAAATTTTATTTGAAGGTATAACCAATGCTAAAACCGAAATTTCTTCCAGGTCGATAGCTTTTAGTAACCTCATCTACTCTATTTTTTTGTGTGTCTGATTCACTTATTTGTTTAAACACAACCTTATTGGCTATTACATCCTTTGCATAAAACTTAAGCTCAAAGTTTTTGAAAGACTTTCCAAAGGATAAATCAAGGCTATTACGTGGCATCTCATAAGAGTTTGGAATGTCACTCGTGCTTTCACCCCCTACAGTTCCTACACTACGGCCAACTCCCACAATTCGTTTGCCAATTCTATTGTACAAGACACCTGCATTGAAATTAAGCGTTGGGTGAGTATAGAAGAGCCCTGTATTAATCAGGTATGGCGATTGGCCTTGCATGGCACGTTTACGTTCTTTACTTCCTTTTTCAAAGTCAACTGTACTCTTAATCAGTGCACCGTTAAAATTCAGGCTCAAGTTGGGTAATCCTATAAAATCAAGATTCTTTTTGATTTCTAACTCTACTCCATAATTCCGAGCAGCCTTAGCATTGGCATAAGAGTAGGTCAAGTTTGTACCACCATTTACCGTATAGGTCCACTCAATTGGGTTAGAGAAATGTTTGTAGAATAGAGATAATGATACGAGTTCAGTCGGGCTAGGGTAAAACTCATAGCGAAGGTCAATATTATCAATCAAAGCAGCTTCAAGCTCGCTATTTCCTTGCACATTACTAGCCAATTCAAAATCGTAAAATACTGATGGTGAAAGCTCTCTAAACTCGGGACGATTGATGGTTCTTCCATAAGCAAGACGAAACTGATGACTTTCGTTTAGATTATAAGATATATTTAAGGTTGGAAACAAATCATTGTAGGTATAGTAAGAGCTACGCTCACTACTCTGGTGAGCACGGGTGTTGGAAACTACCTCCATCTTACTGTATTCATATCTTAACCCAGCATATAGTGTCAGTTTATCCAACGGAATATTCCAAGCTAAATATCCAGCTAAATGTGTATTCTTGCCACGATAATCGTTTAACTTATTCACTTGTTCCTGTAGATAGAGCTGATTGTATGCATAATGGTTAGGTTGAAGAAGCTCATCAACAATCGGTAAGTATCTAAAATCTTTGGGGAGGTCATTCTGCCCATAATTCCAATTGTAGTAGAACAAACGAGTATCATAATCTCTAGTTCGGTATTCCCCGTAAGCCCCCACTCTAATATCTGTATTGATGTTCTTAATAGGTAGCTTATGATTATAGTTCACATTTAGTGACCCAATATGCTCATTCAAATAAGTGAACTCACGACTAATATCTGTCCCACTAGTTAACCCAATACGATCAGACTCTAACTCATCATTCAATAAAATACGACGACGATCTGGAAGGTTTCGATTAGAAAAAGCATAGCCTAAGGTCCAGTCTAAATCGTTATCATTTAAGGTATGCTTACCTGCAAGCTGTGTGTTGTATATGGTTCTTGCTGAATAGTAATACTCCATACTTTTCTCACGATTACTCTGCGCATCAAACCCTTCACGTTCGGTATATCGATCTTTCCCTAACTGATTAAAACTATTCTTAAATTCTAGTTGATGGTTTGAGTCGAAACGATAGGCTAAATTTAAAAGCATACCCAGTTTTACATCTTGAGAATATTGATTATCCTTACTCTGGCGTAAATAAACGGGGTGATTATTCACTTGATCATAGCTACCAAATAGGGAGTTTTCCATGTTTAGGTAACTCTTGTAGCTATTACTGTAATTAGCACTTGCTAGTAAACCAAACTCTTTTTCACTATCCCAGCGCCAAACTCTATTAAAAGCCAAGTTAAACTTTAGATCACCTAAGGGGTGACGCTTACGAATTTTCCAATCGTTATTAAGCTGGTTATCTAAGAGATTTATTGCTGAATGGTTTTCAGGATAAGTATTCATTTTGGTGTGGATGCCAGCATGAAGCGGACGTAAGGAGTTGTCGAATCCCAAAAAGTCTGTCGGTCCTCTTTTTCCACCCAAGAATTGTTTAAAGTGAGTCTCGGAATTAAAGTTTGAACCTATTGAGATACTCAGGCTATTAGAGTCGGGAATAGACTTGGTGGTTAGTTCTATAAAGCCTCCTGTAAAATCAGCGGGGTATTGAGGTGCAGCAGATTTTATGATTATCATATTATCAATCTGGCTGCTCGGGATTATATCAAAAGAGAAGGCTCTTGAATCGGCCTCAGAGCTAGGTACCGCTCCCTGATTTATCCAAACATTATTGTAACGCTGTGAAAGACCACGAATCATAACAAATTTATCGTCGATAATGCTGATACCTGGAATACGGCGAATTACTTCGGATGCATCACTGTCTTGAGTTCGTTTAATTTGTTGAGCCGAAACTCCCGTTTGCACCACTAAACTATTCTTCTGTGCCGAAAGTATTCCTGCATCAGAATAGCGAAGTTGGCGACCCGTAACAGTAACTTCCTCGAGTAGTTGATTGTCGGGCGACAATTTAATCTCCAAAGCTAGCGAACGATTTGCTAGCTCTATTTCTTGAACTTCAGGCAAGTACCCTAGATAACGAACTTCAATAGTATAAGTGCCTTTTTGAGGAGTTTTAAGTTCAAACTCTCCATCAATATTGGTTAAAGTAGCTTGCGAAGTCGATACAAGTTGCACCGTTGCTCCAATCAATGGCTCTTTTGTTGTTTTATCAGTAACAACACCTTTGATTACAGTAGCCTGTAAAACAGATGACAAGCCAAAGAATAGTATAAACAAGAAAAAGTGTAAATGTCGTTTCTTAAACATAGTTTGTCTTTTAAATTTCAAGACAAAACTATCGCTAGAATATGACGGAGTGGTTAAGCAAACTTTACACTATTGCTTAGAAATGATAACATATATCACACCAAACAAAAAAATGTTGATATGTACATCCATGATACAGCTTTATGAAAGAGAGAGATAAGCATATTAATAATATTCAAAAGTTTTGGGGGACATTTAGAATAATAATTATAAATTTACCCGTCAAACAAACAATTTGATTATGAAGTGGTATAAACATTTATTGCTCCTGGCTTGTGGAGCTAGTCTACTTGCTGCTTGCAGTAACACTAAAGAGTTAGAACTAGAAGTAATGTCTTTCAACATTAGATATGATGAACCCAACGATGGAACAAACTCATGGGATAACCGTAAAGACCAAGTACTTTCACTACTTAAGTTTGAAGACGTTGATTTATTGGGGACGCAAGAGGTCCTGCATCACCAGTTATTAGATATTTCAGCTGGACTTCCCGACTATACAGTTGTAGGGGTAGGTCGAGAAGATGGGTTTCTTAAAGGTGAATATAGTGCCATACTCTTCAAGAAAGATAGATTCGATTTAAAAGATTCTGGTACATTTTGGCTCAGTGAAACACCTCATGAGCTTGGCTCTAAAGGCTGGGATGGGGCTTGTGAACGAGTTGCTAGTTGGGCTCTACTTAGCGATAAGGCTAATAAGAGAACAATTTTCTTCATTAATACACATCTCGATCATGTGGGTGAATTAGCACGACGTGAGGGCGTAAATTTATTATTAAGCCAAGCCAAGGAGCTAGCAGATGGTGCCCCTGTAATAATTACTGGTGATTTCAATGCAGAACCCGAATCAGATGTAATTCAAAACGTACTCAACCCAAATAACCCATTAACTTTAGTTAGTAGCCACACAGCCGCAATTAATAAGAAGGGCTTAAACTGGACTTTCCACGGCTATGATAAAGTTCCTTTAGACGAACGTCAAGTTATTGATTACATTTTTGTTAGTAGTGCAGCTCAAGTACTCGAATATGAGGTCTTACCCATGCAGTGGGAAAAACAGTTTATATCCGACCACTGCCCAATACTTGCTAAAATCAAACTTTAAAATGATTTGATATTTTCAAATAAACTCACAAAGGCTAGCGCTATTATTCTAAGTAGAGCTAGCCTTTATTTATTTTATAGCCTAGTTATTATATCTTTGCACAAAACAATATCTAATGAAAGAAGAATTAAACAGACTACACAAACAGCTCGAATTTATACACGAGATAGATAAGCTTAAGTATATCCTAAGAAAAACTAAACTATTTAATAGTGACAGACCAGAAAATGATGTTGAGCACAGTTGGCACCTAGCCATGATCGCTATGGTGCTGAGTGAACATGTAAACCACCCCGTTGACCTGCTCAAGGTTATGAAGATGTTACTGATCCACGACGTGGTAGAGATTGATGCTGGAGATGTCTTCTTTTTTGATAAGACACAGAGTCACGACAATCGCCCCGAAGAATATGCTGCCGCAAAACGTATATTCGGACTTCTGCCTCAAGATCAGGCACAAGAACTGGAATCACTTTGGATTGAGTTTGAAGAGTGTAAAACTAACGATGCGAAATTTGCCAAAGCCATCGACTGCTTAGAGCCTATGCTACAAAATAGATCAAACAAAGGTGGTACTTGGATGGAATATGATGTAAGCTATCAAGATGTTTTGGATAGCAAGCTAATAATGAAAGAGATTTCTACTCCTCTTTGGGAGTACACCAAAGAGCTTCTCCAAAAGTCTGTTGACGAAGGCATACTCAGAAAGTAAAAACAATAAAGGTTGGCTCATGATGAACCAACCTTTATTTAATATCATAACTGGACACCCTCTCATAAAGTGTGTAAGTTAAAATGATGGGCTTGGGTAACAACTTTACCTGAGCCGTTGTTTTATAATAAAAAACTTAGACATGTATGAAAACAGAAGATTTAATCCCCGATGAGTTCTTTAAACAGTTCAAAACAGGTGAAGAACTAAACAACTTCCTTAAGTCCATTCAAAAGC
>NZ_AQWS01000042.1 GCF_000375405.1 Bacteroides propionicifaciens DSM 19291 = JCM 14649
GTCTTCGTAGAATATCCATTACGGCTATTATCCTCTTTTCTATGACTGTGTTTGTCATAATCTAAATGAGCATCCAGCTCACCTTCGAGCATTTTCTCTATACCTCGCTTTTGAATGGACTTAAGGAAGTTGTTTAGTTCTTCACCTGTTTTGAACTGTTTAAAGAACTCATCGGGGATTAAATCTTCTGTTTTCATACATGTCTAAGTTTTTTATTATAAAACAACGGCTCAGGTAAAGTTGTTACCCAAGCCGATCATTTTAACTTACACACTTTATGAGAGGGTGTCAGCTATTTCGCATTAAATAGTTGTTTTCACCAAACTACCATCTACTTTTTTTTATAAACATAAACAATTAATCAATTGATGCATAATTGATTAATTGTTTCGACTCTCTATATTGCTACTATATGTAATTTTTATATGACTTAGGATTATATATATTTGTGAAAATTGCTTTTGTAGTTTTAATAAAGCGTAATGCCAAACCTTTTTTTAATTAAATTAAATACCATGAATAATGTGAAGTCTTCAAAGATGCTGCATAAGATGTGTTTTTTATTCTTATGTATGCTATTTAGTTTAGCCTTACAGGCTCAAGATCAGAAGAAAATAACAGGAACAATTGTAGATACCAATGGCGAATCCATTATTGGTGCATCTATCATTGTAAAAGGGACATCTGTTGCTACAGTCAGTGACATAGACGGTCACTTTTCTTTCGAAGTAGCTGATGCTTCAGTTGTCACTATTTCGTATATGGGTTTTCTTTCACAAGAAATTACTATTACAGGAAAGTCTCATCTGCAAGTTGTACTCAAAGAAGACTCCAAAATCTTAGATGAGATTGTAGTTGTGGGCTATGGAGTTATGAAAAAGAGTGATCTCACAGGTTCCCTTTCGTCTGTCGGCTCTAAAGTGTTAAAGGACAAGCCTGTTGCAAATATTGGAGAGGCATTGCAAGGTAGAGCTGCCGGTGTTCAGATTGTTAATTCGGGAGCACCGGGGAGCAATGTTTCCATTCGCATCCGAGGATTGGGAACAATCAACAATAGCGACCCATTATTGGTAATTGACGGGATACCTACCGATATGCCCTTGAATGCTTTGAATCAGAATGATGTAGAAACCATCGATATACTGAAAGATGCTTCAGCAACTGCAATCTATGGATCACGAGGTGCGAACGGAGTGGTATTGATTAGTACCAAAAAAGGAAAGACGGGCGATGGAGTAATTTCTTTGAGTTACAATACAGGAGTGCAAACCGCAACATCTGTTCCAAATATGTTGAATGCAAGCCAATTTGCATCATTGCATAACGAAATGATGGCGAATAACGGGCTGTCGCAACGACCCGATTTTGCTGACCCTACAATCTGGGGAAAAGGAACTGACTGGCTCGATGCTTTACTACAAACAGCATGGATGAGCAATTATGGCATATCCTACTCTGGAGGAACAGACAAAAGTAACTATTATGTTTCTGCAGGTGTTTTAGACCAAGAGGGAGTTGTGATAAATACCTCATACCGCAGATATTCTTTGCAATTTAATGGCGAATCTAAAATACGTTCGTGGTTGAAGTTTGGTAATAATATAACGCTGAGCCACGATAGAAAGAAAAATGGATCGTACAGCGTTCGTAACACAATGGCTGCATTGCCCACGCAAGCAATATATAATGAAGATGGAACTTTCTCGGGTCCCGGAACGGAAGCCAAGTTTTATGGCGATGCCCGTAATCCTATTGGTACAGCTACAATGGAGAAGAACGATACTAAAGGTTATAACCTATTAGGAAACTTATATGGTGAAGCTAAGCTATTTGATAAAATAACCTATAAGATGACGGGAGGGATCGATTTCAAATTTTGGGATAGTATGAATTTCTCTCCTAAATATGATTGGAAACCAATACCCGTACCTAATTCGTACAGAAGTGAAAGTTCGAACAAAAGCCTCACCTATCTTTGGGACAATACCATTACATACATGGATACGTTCAAAGAAAAACACAATGTGAATGTAATGATAGGTTCCAGTGCTCAGAACAATGTATATAACTACATGAATGCTAGTGTAAAAGAATTCCTTTCGGATAATAATAATCAATTGAATAACGGTCTGCTAGATCCAACAGTTGGTGGTAGCCGAAACGACTGGGCTTTGCTATCGTTTTTTGGTCGTGCCAATTATTCATACGACAATAAATATCTTTTGACAGCTACTGTGCGTCGTGATGCGACATCCCGTATTTCGAAAAACAATCGCTGGGGAACTTTTCCCTCATTCTCTGCTGCATGGCGTTTGTCTGAAGAATCATTCTATAAAAAGAATGATTGGATATCAGATGTTAAGTTACGTGCAGGATATGGTGTAACAGGAAATCAAGGCGTTTTGGATAATTACGCATATATAACGAGATTAAAAACAGCACAATATGTATTTAATGGAACACCGGTGTCTACTCTTTATCCATTGGTGATGGCTAATCCTGACATTAAATGGGAAACTGTGAAACAGGCAAATATAGGGTTTGACCTTTCACTGCTCAACCAACGAGTAAACGTAACATTTGATGCATACATTAAAAACACTACGAATATGCTCGTAAGCATGGTTGTGCCAATTACTACCGGATATTCGGATATATATACTCCAATGATAAATGCAGGAAAGGTGAAAAACACAGGGTGGGAATTAACCATTTCTTCTCAGAACCTAAAAGGAGGGACAATTGAGTGGAACACCGATTTTAATGTATCTTATAATAAAAATACAGTTCAGGCTCTGGATGATGGCGTGCCTATTTATAGTGGATATCAGGTACATGCCGAAAATCAACCAATCGGTTCTTTCTATGGCTATGTAACCAATGGCTTGTTTCAAAATTGGGATGAAGTAAATAATTATGCCTATCAGAAGCAAGGAGCCGACCCCAAAAATAGTACAGCACCCGGCGACATTAAATTTAACGACCTCGACAATAATGGAGTAATCAACGAAAAAGACCGAACATATATAGGAAATCCAACTCCGGAATGGAATTTTTCATTAAACAATAGCTTCAATTATAAGAGTTTCGATTTGCAGATATTCTTGCAAGGTGTAGCCGGAAACGATATTTATAATGCAAATAGAACATCGTTAGAGAGTATGTCGATAATACAGAACCAAACAACAAAAGTATTGGATCGCTGGACAGGTGAAGGAACAAGCAACTCGATGCCACGTGCCGTTTATAGCGACCCTAATGAGAACAACAGAAACTCAACACGTTTTATTGAGGACGGATCATATCTCCGATTGAAGAATGTGACACTAGGTTATACCTTACCCGAATTTATAATTAGAAAAGCATCTTTAGGTAGTGCTAGATTTTATGTGTCGGGACAGAATTTATATACGCTGACTAAATATTCGGGATTTGACCCTGAAGTCTCGGGAGGTGTTGACAACAGTAATTATCCGATTACACGTACAATAAGTTTCGGATTAGATATTAAATTCTAATAAACATAAAAAGAATACAATTATGAAAAAGATATTTTATATAGGGTTCATTTCCCTTACAGCCATATTTTGTTCTTGTTCCGATTTTTTAGATAAGTCTCCATACGAAGACCCCAGTGCTGAAACAAACACCGATGAAGCATCTGCTATTGCGATGACCAATGCTGCTTATCAGCCCATGCAGCGTCCAAAACTCTATAATATGAGAATGTGGGCACTTGACATTGTCGCCGGAAATAGCGAAGTTGGAGCCGGTGGAGGTACGGATGGTATCGAAACCATTCAGTTGGCAAATTTCACGACCGGAGCTGATAATAGTGCAGCTATTGATATTTGGAGAGGACCAAATCCCGGAATCATGTATTGCAACACAGTACTACAGAGTGTACCAAGCATGAATATAAGTGAAACAATAAAAAATCGTTGTATTGGAGAAGCTAAATTTTTACGGGCTAACTATTATTTTATTCTTGTTCAATTGTTCGGAGATGTGCCGCTAAGTCTTGTCCCTGCTAAACCAGGAGACGATTTATACCCTGTGCGCACTAACAAGGCTACAATCTATAACGAAGTGATTATTCCCGATCTGTTGGATGCCATAAACCTCCTGCCATCCCGCGAAGAATATAACGACAACAATAAAGGTAGAGCAACCAAAGGAGCTGCTGCTGGCACACTAGCGAAGGTATATCTCACATTGGGTGAATATCAAAAAAGTATAGATATGTGCAAGCTGGTTGAACAGTTAGGATACACCCTGAATTCCGATTATAGCGATTGTTTTGGAGGTGAACCAAAGAATAAAAACACTGCCGAATCGTTGTTTGAAATTCAATACTATGGTTTAACAAAAGCTGATTTTTGGAGTGATGAAAACCAAGCATCTTGGTTGAGCACATACATGGGACCACGCAACTCGGGATGGGTTGGTGGAGGTTATGGATGGAACCAGCCGACACAAGAGTTTGTAAATCAATATGAGTCTGGCGATTTGCGTAAAGATAAAACTATTTTTTACGAAGGCTGTCCTCCATTTGATGGCAAACAATACAAAAGCACCATGTCGAGCACGGGGTATAATGTTCGTAAGTTTCTTGTACCACTTTCTATTTCTCCCGACTACAATACCAATTCGGCAAATATTATTGTATTACGATATGCAGATGTCTTGCTTATGAAAGCAGAAGCATTGAATGAACTGGGACACACGACTGATGCCGAAGAGCCATTGTATGAAGTTCGCAAGCGTGCAGGATTAACTAATCGTGCCGATATAGAAGGGCTTACTCAAGATGAAATGAGAGATAAGATTATACACGAACGTAGAATAGAATTAGCATTTGAAGGACACCGTTGGTTTGATATGATTCGCTTGAATGATGGACAATATGCACTTGACTTCTTACACTCGATAGGGAAAGTAAATGCATCCCGTAAGCATCTTTTATTCCCTATTCCTCAAAAAGAAATAGATGCCAACCCCAATCTTAAACAGAATACTGGTTATTAATATACAAAAGATATAATAATGAAAAACTTAAATAAAATATTAGTAGGAATTCTATTTCTTCTTCCATTTTGTTTGGCATCGTGTACCGACGAAGACAACATGGAGCTGAACAAAGGAGAACAGCCCCTGACCCTCGTGGCTGATGAAATAGATATAGTATTAGATGTAACAGCACCCGAAAGCAATGCTGTTACATTCAACTGGACAAGTGGTTCGAATCAAGGAACGAACGCTGCAATAACGTACGCATTCGAGCTTGCACCTAAAGGAGCCAATTTTGCAAATGCAGTAACTAACAAACTTGATAAAGGAACAACTTCTTTTGTATATAAAACAGAAGACCTAAACGCAGTTTTGCTTAATAACTTCGGAATCTTGCCAAATACAGATGTTGAATTAGAGGCACGTGTAACAGCAACAATCCATGACCAAAAAGTACAAACTTTAGCGTCTGAAATTATGATGATTAAAGTGACAACTTATAAGGATGTTTCCAAAACACTATATATTATTGGCGATGCTGCTCCTAATGGTTGGGTTGCCGATAATGCGACAAAGATGAATTCTGTAACCGGTGCAGCAGGAGGCTTTGTATGGCAAGGTAAATTGAAAGCCGGTAAGTTGAAGTTTATTACAACATTGGGCGAGTTTACTCCATCATACAACAAAGGTGCGGATGATACAAAACTATATTACCGCGAAACAGGAGATGATTCTTACGACGAGCAATTTGAGATTCCTACAGCAGGTGTCTACAAAATTACACTCAATATAATCAACCTGGCGATTAAAATAGAAGCTCTTGAGGCTCCTGAGTATGGTGAACTTTGGCTTGTGGGAAATCCAACAGGATGGAGTTTCAAACCTATGAACCTTGATGCATCCGATCCATTTATATTCCATTTCAATGCAGATTTATCAGCCGGTGGAGAGTTTAAAATTGGAACCAAAGCCGATTTTTCTGACGATGTTGTATTTCTTCGCCCTGCTGTTGATAAAACTCCTGCGGGAACCAATCTGGATGTTGTGAAATGGTCGAAGAATGAAAATGCAGAGGATCATAAATGGGATATTGTAGGGGGAATTTATAAGATAAAGATCGACACACGCGAAATGAAGATTGATATTGTTCCTTTCGTTCCATTTACAATGATTTATTTGGTGGGTGATGCAACTCCTAACGGGTGGGATATAGGCAATGCAACACCATTGACAGCCGTTGGTGGAAATGCCAATAAATTTACTTGGAAAGGAACACTTAATGCAGGAGATTTTAAATTCACCTGCGATAAACAAAGCGACTGGAATGGTGCTTGGTTTATTGCAAGTATGCCAGATGCTGCTACTGATGGAACAGAACAGCAAATGATATTTAGTGCTAAAGGAGCCGGAGTGGATTATAAATGGAAAGTAACAACTGCCGGAACTTATACAATTGAGTTAGATCAGTTGCAAGAAACTATTACAATCAAGAAGAACTAATATAACAAAGGAGTCTAAGGTGTTGTAAGTAATTATAGCACCTTAGCATAAAACAAGAATATCATGAAAAATATATATTTAACCATTATATTATGTGTATTTATACTTAATGGTTGTGAAGACTATTATGATACGAATAACGATCCCATAACATATGGTGAGACATACATGAGCATAGATTTCAGTACAGATAAGGCTATCTATAAACCAAGTGAAACTGTTCACTTTATACTCAAAGATGCCCCCAAAGCAAATGCGAAAGTGAGATACTCGCATCTGGGGACAGTATTGAAAGAGGAAAATTTATCCGGAGGGGAATGGACTTGGACTGTACCGTCCGACGATTATAAAGGTTATATGGTTGATGTATACGAAACAGTAGACGGCAAAGAAAAAGTATATGCAAACATAGCAGTGGATGTATCGTCCGATTGGGCTAAATTTCCTCGTTATGGTTTTCTTTCCAACTATGGTAAGATTGCCGATAATCAGATGAATACAGTTATCGAAACTCTCAATCGCTATCACATCAATGGAGTTCAGTTTTATGATTGGATGTATGACCATCAACGTCCGTTGGCAGGCAGTGTCGAAAATCCTGCTACATCATGGCCCGATTTGATTGGACGAACAAACTATTTGTCAACCGTACAAGGATATATCGGTGCTGCACATAATAAAGGGATGAAAGCAATGTTCTACAATTTAGCTTTCGGAGCATTGAAGAATGCGGCTACCGATGGGGTTAAAGAAGAATGGTATTTGTATAAAGACCAAAACCATACAGAGAAAGATAATCATCATCTCGATGCACCTTTCCGTAGTAGTATTTATCTTACCAATCCTGCAAATACCGAGTGGCAAACATACTTGAATGCACGCAACAAAGATGTATATGCTGTACTTGATTTTGATGGATACCATATCGACCAATTGGGAAACAGAGGCACACTCTACAATTACGATGGAAACGAAGTTAAACTAAACGAGAGCTACAAACCATTTATTGATGCTATGAAACAGTCATCATCAGACAAACGCCTGGTGATGAACGCTGTTAGCGGATATGCACAAGATAATATTGCAAAAGGAAATGTGGATTTTCTATATACTGAGGTATGGAGCGAAAGCAAAAGTTTTGATGCCCTTTCTCAAGTTATTCTAGACAATAATGCACATAGCAACTATACAAAGAATACTGTGCTGGCAGCTTATATGAATTATGATAAATCGAACAACGCGGGCTATGTAAACATGCCTGGGGTTTTACTCACTAATGCTGTTATATTCTCATTTGGCGGAGCACATCTCGAATTAGGGGAACATTATTTGGCAAACGAGTACTTCCCGAATTCAAATCTTCAGATGAAAACAGCATTGCGTAAAGCACTGGTCAACTATTACGATTTTTTGGTGGCATATCAAAATATATTGCGCGACGGAGGCTCTTTTTCTTCCTATACCATTCAATCTGCAGACAGCAAATTGAATATCAGTAATTGGCCAGCCGATAAAGGGCAGGTGGCGATTGTTGGGAAGAAAGTTGGAAATAGAGATATTATCCATCTGATAAATTTCAGCAATGCTAATTCGATGGAATGGCGAGATGCTAATGGTGAGCAGATTGAACCCACTTTGGTACAAGAGGCAATAATTAAAATTACGGCATCGGGCTCTGCGAAGAAGATATGGTTTGCATCTCCCGATATTAATGGAGGTGTTGCACAACAACTTAGTTTCACTCAAACAGGAACTGAAATTACACTAACACTCCCTTCTCTTAAGTATTGGGACATGGTTGTTGTGGAATATTAAATGAAAATATGATGATAAAATTAAAATATATATTATTTTTTCTCTTTTTTCTCCCCGTTGGGCTATTTGCCAATGAGTGTATTTCATATACTAAAACGGGAAATCAAGTAACTTTCATTTGCAAAGATGGAACAAAACTCTCTCTTACGATCAATAGTAGCTCGGTAGTAAAGATATGGTATGACCCAACTGGTAAATTTGCAAGAAACAATGAATCATTTGCTGTGGTCAATGAATTGCTGGAAGGTGTTGGCGAAATAAATGTAGATGAGCAAGCAGCTTGCTACGAAATCTATACATCGAAACTTCGCATCCGACTAAACAAGAATCCGATGCAATTGCAAATTTTCGATAAGTATCAGAAACTGTTGTTTAGTGATTTCAAAGAAAAAGGACACATTTCCGATTCAACAGCGAAAAAAGCATATAAAGTATTACGCAAGGATGAACAATTCTTTGGTCTGGGCGAAAAAACAGGTACACTGAACAGACGGGGCAAAGAATACAAAATGTGGAATAGTGACAAACCTTGTTATAGCACAACAGAAGATCCGCTCTATAAAAGTATCCCGTTTTTTATGAGTAGTTACCGCTATGGAATATTTTTAGATAATACTTACAAAACCGAATTTAAGTTTGGAACCGAATCGGACGAATACTATTCGTTTGAAGCTCCCAATGGCGAGTTTATCTACTATTTCATTTTTGGGAAAGACTATAAAGAAATTCAGCAACAATACATTACACTTACTGGCAAACCTATTATGCCTCCTAAATGGGCATTAGGATTTTCGCAATGCAGAGGATTGTATACCAGTGAAGATCAGGCTTTGGAAATAGCATCCGAATTTAGAAAACGCGAGATACCTTGCGATATTATCTATCAGGATATAGGATGGACACAAGGCTTACAGGATTTCAACTGGCGAAAAGGAAATTATAAGAACCCAAAAGCAATGCTTGAAACATTGAAAAAGCAAGGATTTAAGATGATTTTATCGCAAGACCCTGTCATATCTCAAGCAACCAAAAAACAATGGGCAGAAGCTGACAAATTGGGATACTTTGCCAAAGATATCCGCACCGATAAATCGTATGACATGCCGTGGCCGTGGGGTGGTAATTGTGGAGTTGTTGACTTTACCAAACCCGAAGTGGCTGATTGGTGGGGTAAGCAACAACAAAAACCGATTGACGATGGAGCCAGTGGTTTTTGGACAGATATGGGCGAACCGGCATGGAGCAACGAGGAAGATCTTGACCGCTTGAATATGAAGCACCATTTGGGGATGCACAACGAAATTCACAATGTATATGGTCTAACATGGGATAAGGTAGTAAAGGAACAATTTGAAAAGAGGAATCCGAATAAACGTGTTTTTCAAATGACACGTGCTGCTTATGCCGGATTGCAACGTTACACTTTTGGGTGGACAGGCGATAGTGGAAATGGTAATGATGTACTCGAAGGCTGGGGACAGATGGCAAATCAAGTGGCTATGGGTATTTCTGCCGGATTGGGTGGCATCCCTTTCTGGACAACTGATATTTCGGGTTATTGTGGCGATATTACGGATTATCCGGCTATGGCAGAACTATATACTCGTTGGATGCAGTTTGGTGTATTCAACCCTCTGAGCCGTGCTCATCATGAAGGAGACAATGCCGCAGAACCATGGATGTTTGGCGAGGTCGCAGAAAAAAACAGCAAGGCAGCTATTGAATTAAAATATCAATTGTTTCCATACCTATATACCTATTCCCGTAAGGCTCATGATAGTGGTCTACCAATTGTCAGAGGTCTTTTTATGGAGTATCCGAATGATGAACAAGCTACAAGAATAGACGATCAGTTTCTGTTTGGCGAAGAATTACTGGTAGCCCCTGTGTTGAAAAAGGGAGAACGTGTGAAGCGGGTATATCTCCCAGATGGTGAATGGATTGACTTCAATGATAAAAAAACAGTGTATTTGGGTGGACAAACGATCGCTTACAGAGCACCTCTGAATGTGATCCCCATTTTTGTAAAGAAAGGCTCTATTGTTCCTCAAATGCCTGTTATGCAATACATCCACGAGAAAAAAGACTATCCTTTATTTATCCATATTTTCCCGAATTATGAGGGCGAAAGTGCAAGTTTCGAATTGTATGAAGATGATGGAGAAAACCTAGATTATTTAAATGATATTTTCTCTAAAACTCTGTTTGAGTGCTCAACCCAAAGCGATGGATATAATACGTTGATTAGTGTTAATGATAACAATTTCAAACAATCGGAGAAACGAAACATCATTCTCAAATATCATCTTGATAAAAAGCCAACAAAAGTATCTGTAAACAACAAAGAAATTGGTTCTGTGGAATATAGTGAAATTGAAGGAAATCAAGATATGGACTTTGATACTAGCCAGTGGTCTTGGAACGAAGAGTTAGGCGAATGTTGGGTAAAAATACCAGATACAAGAAGTAATCACACAATAAGTATCAAATAAATTTCCGACACCATGAAAAACTTTATATTATTATCTTTTGTTATATCGCTTTTGCTATCATCTTCTGCTTCTGCAATAGAAATAAATGATGGACCAAAAGCTCCGCTCTATTGGAGTGCATACGAATATTGTTATACTGTAAGTAATAACGGAATGCTTGGATATATTCCCGAAGATGTCTGGGAAAGCAACATCAACTGGGTAGAACAGAATCTTAAATCTTACGGCTATGATATGGTCTGTATCGATGGTTGGGGAGACGACTCCAATTTTAATGAAAATGGATATCGAACAAAACATTCGACACATTGGGAACACGACTATGCATGGTGGGCAAATTTTCTTAAAAACAAAGGTTTAACATTAGGTATCTACAACAATCCATTGTGGGTGAATAGAAATGCAGCATCGCATGGAGTAAAAATTAAAGGAACAGATATCCCATTAGAAAATATTATAAACAGAGAAGAACCCGCCAAATGGTTTTCTTGGGTGCAAGTAGAAAAAGAAGGGGCAGAGGAATATGTCAAAGGATATATTCAATACTATGCAGATATGGGAGTGAAATTTTTGAGAGTTGACTTTCTTTCTTGGTTCGAAGATGGTGTAGACCGCAATGCTGACTACAGTGTCCCATTTGATCGACCTAAAGAATATTATCAAACTGTCCTCAAATGGATGAAAGAAGCTTGTGACGTCAATGGTATGACATTGAGTTTGGTAATGCCTCATCTGTATAATCATGCACAGAATGAATTAAATTATGCTGGTGGGAGCATGATTCGTATCAATGATGATGTAACAGATGGTGGTTGGGATAGATTTAGTGATGTGGCTAGAGGCATGTATCACGATATTTGGCCTATGTACCATAATACATTCGATGGTTTTATTCATTGGTCAGATATTGCCGGTTTTGGCAAAAATAAAATGATTTTGGATGGAGACTTTACGCGCATCAATACATTCAGAAATAATGAAGAAAAAAAGACTGCAATCTCTTTGCAATTGATGGCTGGTGCCCCAATTGCCATTACAGATCAACATAATACGATAGGTGATGATTTATGGATCTATCAAAATAAAGAACTCTTAGAATTAAATGTCAATCGTTTTGTAGGTCGCCCATTATCGCGAGATGTATCTAATCCAAATAGTCAGATATGGAAAGGACAAATGCCAAATGGAGACTGGATAGTAGGTCTCTTTAATAGAGAAAACACGGAGCAGGTACGTTCAATTAATTTTCAGCAGGAATTAGGTGTAATTCAAGGTTTTGTTCGCGATCTATGGCAACATTCCGATTTAGAAGAGATGACTTCTATATCGGAGACGATTGTACCTCATGGCTGTAAGATTTACAAAATCACGGCTAATGCCGATCAATTAATGATTGTAGGCGATGCAGTATGGAGTGAATGGAATCTGAATAATGCCTGTGTTATGTTATCGGATAACAATACAGTGTTTACTTATACCGGATGGTTCGAGAAGGATAAAGAATTCAAATTCATCACGCAAACAGAATGGGGCAAAGATGAATACAAGAATGGAGGTGAAACATATCTTGATAATATAGGAACACTAAGATTGGGTGGAAATGATGATAAATTTAAATTGCCAGAATCAGGAAATTATAAAATCACATGTAGTTTAGCCCAACTAACAATCACAGCAGAGAAAATAAATTTGCAAGACAAACCTATTTTATCACAATGTGTTATATCTGGTTGGAGATGCTACTTCTGCAAATTGGACGCTATCGAATGCAATATCTCTAAAGCAAGATATAAATAGCCCCTTCATTTTCTCGTCTTCGCTATATCTAAATGAGGGTGGAACATTCAAGATTGCTGTCAATAAATATGCTAATTATGATCAAAAATTTTATTTCCGCGATTTAGTTAATAGTAACATAATAAGTGAAGACGGAACGGATGACAGACAATGGAATGTTTCTGCATCAGGAAATTATATTGTTACGGTAAATGTGTTGACCAATAGTATATCTATTTCCAAAGATATTATGACAAACATTAATCAGGAGAGAAGTCCTAATATTCAAATATCAGAGTCTGGTAATAATCATTTTACCATACATGGAGGTGATAAATCTACAATTAGGATTTTTAATATAAATGGGAGATTAATTCGAACCATAAAAAATATTTCTGATATACGATTGTTAGATATGAGTAATTATAGTCGTGGAATATATCTAGTCCAGATATTTGATGAAAAAATAAATACAAGCCATAAAATTTTAATAAAATAAATAGATATGAAAAAAACAATCTTGTTTTTGTGTTTAAATTTCATAATTGCTACAATAATAGCGCAAGAACTAAAATCGCCTGATGGAAACCTAATAATGAATTTTACTCTCCAAAGTGGAGGTATTCCTACTTACAGTCTTTCTTACAAAAATAAATCTGTGATAAAACCAAGTAAGATGGGACTCGAGCTTAAAGGGGGAAATGTAAAAGTAGAATTTGGTAATGAAACAATAAAATCAGTCGCCGACCCCAAAACATCACTTTATGATGGGTTCCAAATTCGTAATACTGAAACTGCTAGTTTTGATGAAACATGGCAACCGGTGTGGGGCGAAACAAAAAATATTCGCAATCACTATAATGAGTTGGCGGTTACCTTAGAGCAGAAATCAAATGATCGTCAAATGATTATTCGTTTCCGTTTGTTTGATGATGGTTTAGGCTTTCGCTATGAGTTCCCGAGACAAAAAAATCTTGTTTATTTTGTCATCAAAGAAGAAAAAACTCAATTTGCAATGACAGGAGATCATACGGCTTACTGGATTCCCGGAGATTATGATACACAAGAGTATGACTATACAACTTCCAAGTTGTCTGAAATTGGAGCTTTGCAATCAGCAGCAATCACTGATAATCTATCACAAACATCATTTTCTCCGACAGGGGTTCAAACTTCATTGATGATGAAGTCCAACGAAGGTTTGTATATAAATTTACATGAAGCTGCTCTTATTAACTATGCTTGTATGCATCTCAACTTGGATGATAAGAATTTCATCTTCGAATCTTGGCTGACTCCCGACTCAAAAGGCGATAAAGGATATTTGCAAGCAGCGTGTAATTCGCCTTGGCGTACAATCATTGTAAGTGACGATGCTCGTAATATTTTAGCTTCAAATATGACGTTGAACTTGAACGAACCATGTAAAATAGAAGATACGTCATGGATTAAACCTACAAAATATGTGGGTGTATGGTGGGAAATGATAACCGGAAAAAGCGATTGGTCTTATACACACGACTTTGAAAGTATTCATTTGAATGAAACAGATTATTCGAAAGCAAAGCCACACAGGAGACATGGCGCAACAACTGCTCATGTGAAAGAATATATAGATTTTGCAGCTCTCCACGGTTTCGACGGAGTATTAGTTGAAGGGTGGAATATTGGTTGGGAAGATTGGTTTGGCAACTCCAAAGATAATGTGTTTGACTTTGTTACTCCTTATCCCGACTTTAGTGTTGCCGAAGTTCGAGACTATGCAAAAAACAAAGGAGTGAAAATGATTATGCACCATGAAACATCTGCGTCCATCCGCAACTATGAGCGTCATCTGGACAAAGCCTATCAGTTTATGAAAGATAATGGCTACGACGCTGTAAAAAGTGGCTATGTGGGAAATATTGTTCCTCGTGGCGAAAACCATTACAGTCAATGGATAAACAATCATTACCAGTATGCAATAGAAAAAGCAGCTGATTATAAGATCATGGTCAACGCACATGAAGCAGTACGCCCGACGGGAGTTTGTCGCACTTATCCTAATCTTATTGGGAATGAATCGGCACGAGGGACAGAATATCAGGCCTTTGGAGGCAGTAAACCCAATCATGTTACCTTACTTCCTTTTACTCGTCTCATAGGAGGACCCATGGATTATACTCCGGGGATTTTTGAGATGGACATCAATAAAATTAATCCCAATAATACTTCTTATGTAAATAGCACATTGGCAAATCAATTGGCACTATATGTAACAATGTATAGCCCCTTACAGATGGCTGCCGATTTTCCAGAACATTATAATAGGCATTTGGATGCTTTTCAGTTTATCAAAGATGTTGCTTTGGATTGGGATGATAGCAAATATTTGGAAGCTGAGCCGGGAGAATATATTACAGTTGCTCGCAAAGCGAAGGGAACGAATAATTGGTTTATTGGTAATGTGTGTGGTGAAAAAGGTTTTGCCTCTAAAATTTCATTTGATTTCTTAGATTCGGGGAAGACATATATTGCGACCATATATAGCGATGCACCAAATACTAATTATAAAACAAATCCACAGGCATATGAAATCCGAAAAGTTGTAGTGACAAATAAATCTAAACTCGTTCAGGTATCTGCTCCAGCGGGAGGCTATGCTATTAGCATTTTTGAAGCTAATAAGGATGATGTAAAAGGATTGAAAAAATTGTAACCAGAATTTGAACATTAGAATATTTCTTTCTTGCTTTTAGCTTCTACTGACTATGGAGCAGAATTCTAAAAGATGAGCGAGACTTAGTAATTGACTAAAGATTAAACAGGGTATTTATTGCCCTGTAATTTCTATATTATTCATTAAAACAATTACTTATGATTCAATTTTCAAGTAACCTAATGAAAGAAGTCGACCAGTCTCTGCGGATAATCAATGCGAAGAATATCGACATGCTAAAAAAAGCAGGAGAAGTTACTATTATCCTGAAAGATGCATTTGAACGCCTGAGAACCTTCGTTTGCGAATATCAATTCAAGGACGAAGAAGAAGAGATGCTTTTCTTTAAACAAATCAAGCCAAGCCTGCTTTGTGACCTGATTTATTATCGTAAAGTATATAATATTGAACTCAATCGCCCTACCGGAGGAGATGCAGAAGTAAAGTGTTATTTAGAGAAAGAATTGAGCCGTATCAAAGATTTTTTGATAAGAACAATGCTATCTATCGTTACTACCGTTCAGGCGAAACAAGTAATGACAGAATGTACTTTCTTCGAGGACAGTTCGATAGTACGCTTTATCAGGAAAGTTTTTCTTCTGAGCGTGACCCCTTGTTTTCTACCTGCTGCGATTATAAGATTGCTAAGATATTGGCTAATAATCGAGTGGAAGACTATATTTTGGACGAATTGGCAAAGGTAGACGAATCCTATGGAGTACCTCTACCCAAAGTAAAACTGACATGGACAGGGAGGAAAATAGATCTCATGGAACTGATTTACGGACAGTATTGTGCTCAGTCGTTAAATAATGGCGAAGCCAGTCTGAATCAGATTGTTGAATATTATGAATTTATCTATAATATTGATTTATCCTATACTTCAGAACGAGCATGGTATGATCTGACTACCCGAGATAATCCAACTACCTATATTGATAAAATGCGTAAGCTATTTCGAGAACGGATGGATGGTGATGACTCTAAGGATAACAATCATAGAAAGAACTACAAAAACAAACGTAAAAAAGATGACGACGATGATCGTATAATTGGAAACTAAAATACAATGAGCTTTAGAAAACCGAATCGCATTTTTCTAAACGAGAACATATGAATATTTTTCAGACTCTAATATCTAAAAACTGGTAATTTTTAAAGCATAAAGAAGAGTAAGAATCGGATTCATGCCATAAGTTTATGGCGAGTGGAACAGTCGAAGGAACCAAAATCGTCTCCAATTATTACGGTTTGGATATGATAATCGCTATTGCTTTTCGGGTACAATCAGTCAAAGCGAATATCTTTCGTAAGTGGATCATTGATAAATCTACCGCACCGGAAGTAACAACAATGCCTTTATTATTGATGCAAAATGCAATGCTCAACTAATACAGAACGTTATTGACTAGTCCTAAATAAGCGTTACAGTTTATTTATCAAATATAGTTTAATTATCCTATAGGAAGGCTGGCCTTCCTATAGGATTTATTTTTATAAGTTCTCATCTGTGATATGCTTTGTTTGTGCATCTGTTCAGGTGTTTGCATATAACATGACCAATGAGGTCTTTTTGTATTATATATTTTAA
>NZ_AQWS01000043.1 GCF_000375405.1 Bacteroides propionicifaciens DSM 19291 = JCM 14649
TTTCAAAATGAGGTATCTTTGATATCAGTAACAACTACAGAGCTCCAGAGTCGTGGGGTCCACCAGTTGTGAATTGCTTTCAAAATGAGGTATCTTTGATATCAGTAACAACCTTTTTTCCTTGTTGAATTTTTCACCCTTAGTTGTGAATTGCTTTCAAAATGAGGTATCTTTGATATCAGTAACAACTTAATATTCAAATATACAATTACTATTTCGTTGTGAATTGCTTTCAAAATGAGGTATCTTTGATATCAGTAACAACTAAATAAGCTTGCGAATTCAACCGCTGATAGTTGTGAATTGCTTTCAAAATGAGGTATCTTTGATATCAGTAACAACGCTCCAGGTTATGGGGTTGATCTTGTTTTAGTTGTGAATTGCTTTCAAAATGAGGTATCTTTGATATCAGTAACAACCCATACTTATAAAGACTAATTCGCCAGCCTGTTGTGAATTGCTTTCAAAATGAGGTATCTTTGATATCAGTAACAACGGACACTACCGCAATTAAACAGGTAAAAGCGTTGTGAATTGCTTTCAAAATGAGGTATCTTTGATATCAGTAACAACGCCACCAACACGGCAAACAATAATAATCAAGTTGTGAATTGCTTTCAAAATGAGGTATCTTTGATATCAGTAACAACCTTTATTGAGAACGAACCAGAGCTTACGGAGTTGTGAATTGCTTTCAAAATGAGGTATCTTTGATATCAGTAACAACCTAGTATTTCAAAGTCGTAAAACACACTATGTTGTGAATTGCTTTCAAAATGAGGTATCTTTGATATCAGTAACAACCTCCATGAGTTTTTCAAAGCATTTACCCGAGTTGTGAATTGCTTTNTATGTTGTGAATTGCTTTCAAAATGAGGTATCTTTGATATCAGTAACAACCTCCATGAGTTTTTCAAAGCATTTACCCGAGTTGTGAATTGCTTTCAAAATGAGGTATCTTTGATATCAGTAACAACCCTGAATCTATAAAAGAAAATATGTATATGTTGTGAATTGCTTTCAAAATGAGGTATCTTTGATATCAGTAACAACCTCCATGAGTTTTTCAAAGCATTTACCCGAGTTGTGAATTGCTTTCAAAATGAGGTATCTTTGATATCAGTAACAACCCTGAATCTATAAAAGAAAATATGTATATGTTGTGAATTGCTTTCAAAATGAGGTATCTTTGATATCAGTAACAACAAATAACAAAGGTAGAAGACTAACTTATATGTTGTGAATTGCTTTCAAAATGAGGTATCTTTGATATCAGTAACAACGGTCTGGAATGATGGTAAAAACATCACCGAGTTGTGAATTGCTTTCAAAATGAGGTATCTTTGATATCAGTAACAACTATCACTATCTTCTAGTGATTCAGAAACTAGTTGTGAATTGCTTTCAAAATGAGGTATCTTTGATATCAGTAACAACATCACTGGGGTTGCAATTACCCATCAGCCTAGTTGTGAATTGCTTTCAAAATGAGGTATCTTTGATATCAGTAACAACTCTATATGGTTACCATCTTGAATAACATAAGTTGTGAATTGCTTTCAAAATGAGGTATCTTTGATATCAGTAACAACTGACCCTCAGCATAGTCCTGACAGTCAGTTAGTAACAATGATTTTACGCCAAAATAAAATTGGGGTAAAATCAAAAAACCAGCCACGGTATAGGCTGGTTTTTTGTTTCTAATAAGGTCTTTTTCACCCAATTATTGATCGATAAATTGTTTAGACCACTCTTCAAAAATTAAGCTTTACTCCAATTAATAGAAAGACTATCTTATCAGTTTTCCATCAGAACTTGTAGGTCTTAAGGATTCATAAAACTCTTTTTTAGGATAATCAGGCTATTGTAGCAACATTAATTAAATTATTCAACATTAAAGACCGATATAGGAGCATTTATATGCTAGTAAACTATTGGAATTAAACTTTATATTGCTTATCTTGTAGAGTAAATATATTTAATTATTCTACTTATGATTATAGCAAAATCAACACCTAGTAAAGTTTATAAGACAGCTCAAACTTTATCGTGTATATTAAGTTTGGTTTTGCTGATAATACTCGCAGTCGCACTCAGTCAAGGGCAGCTAAGCTCATTACTCCCCTTACTTTTGGTGGAGATATTGCTTGTGACATTTTTAGGCTATATGTACTTTGGGCAAATAACAAGCATTTCGGTGAATGAGCTCGAATTACTTATTAATACTCGAGTAGCTCAAATCGTGATCCCGTGCTCTAGCATTCTTGCAGCTGGGTATGATAAAGCCGACCAAGTTCCCTTCATTCAACTCCTAGGTGTCAAAATGTTTCCTGGAGGTTTATTGAGGTTCTTTTCGTCCGACTACAAGAATGATCGTTTCTACATAACAAATGAAAAGCAAGTTTTCTACATTAAAACTTCTTCTAAGACTTATCATATTAGCAATGATAAATACCAAGAAATGATTCTTAAGATAAACGACATTCTGAGCAAAAATCAGGCTTAGATCCCATCCCTACGTTAGTTAACGCAAATCATAATCATCTACTAATAAACTAGTTGATTATCATGTGTTATATAACATACAAAACATCCCTCTATAACAGTCTATTATTAAAATAATACTACTTATTTTTAAAACAATAAGGCACGTTTATTAGTTATATCTATAAAGGGATAAACGCTACCCCATCTCTCTATAATTTGAAAAGACATCACGCCTTTTTGTATAGATAGATTCATTTCATTAACCTTTTAAAATTTACAGTTATGGATAAAGTATTATTGATTAACCAAGCAGTTGACCTTTTCTTTAAGCGCAACCCTGCTCTCGATGTAGCATTACCCAAAGACCTAATGCCCTTATGTGTTGAGCTCGATTTATTTTCTGAAGAAGAAGCCGTAAATGGTTGGCCTCTTCGACACACATTAAGTGAAATTGACCTTGCTGGTAGCATTGATAGAATACCTTCAATGAAGCCTGTTCGAAAAGACAAAAATACATATTGGTTTTTTGTTAGGCAGAAAACACCTTCTGTAGTTTAATTGCTTTAAGCATCTTTTAGTTGGGGCCGGTACCCTACTCATATCCATAAACTAAAGTGTTGTTTTTGAACTACAAGACTCAAAAAACAGATCTGTTTAGATAGTTTCTAAGCAGATTTTGTTGTTTAATGCCTCCTACTCATTTCTATCCACTTCACTACCTTGAGAAGTAGCTTTTGTTGCAGTAAACTTGCTTTAACCCCTTGCACGTGTAACTAAAAAAACTATCTTAGCGCCTTAATTATTATTTTAAACACAAATCAGTAATAAAATGACAGAAACCAATCAACCTGCCATTCGGGGTTATTCTCAAGCTTTTTGGGTTAGTAACATTGTTGAGCTCTTGGAGCGTATGGCCTATTACGGCGTATTTATTGTACTAACTATTTACCTTTCAACTACACTTGGCTTCAACGATATTGAAGCTAGTATTATATCTGGTCTATTTTCGGGAGGTCTCTATCTGCTTCCCATTTTCACGGGTGCATATGCAGATAAAATAGGTTTCAGAAAATCTATGCTTATAGCCTTTAGCCTTCTGACTGCTGGCTACCTAGGCCTAGGTATTCTGCCACGACTGCTTGAAGCTTTAGGTTTAGTACAGTATGGTCAAACAACAACTTATAGTGGTTTACAAGGAAGTAGTGAAGCTTGGCTTATTGTTCCTGTCTTATTTATTCTAATGATTGGTGGTTCCTTTATTAAATCGATAATTTCAGGATCGGTTGCCAAAGAGACAACTACCGAAAATCGAGCCAAAGGCTACTCTATTTTCTATATGATGGTTAATATTGGTGCTTTTACTGGCAAAACCATCATCGACCCTCTGCGTGGTTCAATTGGTGATGAAGCTTATATATACATCAACTACTTTGCAGCTGCAATGACTCTATTTGCTTTGATAGCTGTGTACTTTCTATACAACTCAACCAAAACAGCAGGTGAAGGCAAAAGCATGAAAGACATCGTTGCAGGATTTAAACGAATTTTCAGCAACTGGAGACTATTACTCTTAATTCTTATTGTAACAGGATTCTGGATGGTTCAGCACCAACTTTATGCTACAATGCCCAAGTATGTAATCCGTATGGCTGGTGAGTCGGCTAAACCTGGTTGGATTGCCAATGTCAATCCTTTTGTTGTAGTTTGCCTGGTTAGCTTTATTACGCGTGTTATGGCCAAGAAGTCGGCAATATTCTCTATGAATATTGGAATGTTCTTGATTCCTCTATCAGCTCTTGTTATGGCAATGGGAAATACCTTCGATAGTGAGATATTCCAAAGTATTAGCAACATAACATTGATGATGGTACTTGGTATTTCAATTCAAGCATTGGCTGAATGCTTTATATCTCCTAGGTACTTAGAATACTTTTCACTTCAAGCCCCTAAAGGAGAAGAGGGTATGTATCTTGGATTTAGTCATCTGCATTCATTCTTAGCATCTATATTTGGTTTTGGTATATCGGGGGTTTTATTGAGCAAATACTGCCCAGATCCGTCTCTTTTTGCAACACACGACGAGTGGCAAGCTGCTTCAGCCCATGCACACTATATCTGGTATTATTTTGCTGCCATAGGGCTTGTTGCAGCCTTCGCCCTTGTTTTCTTTGGACGAATGACACGAAAAAAACCAGCAGAAACTACCAATTAGGTTATTTAGAAGCTATTTTTTGTATATTTGCCGTTAGATGCCACTTTATCTAACGGCATTTTTTAATCTAAGAATAATGACTATACAATTTATAAGTCTGGGGAGTGGTAGTAGTGGCAATTCCTACTATTTAGGAACCCCCGACTATGGCATATTAATTGATGCAGGAATTAGCTTTAGGCAAATCCGAAAGGCATTCAAATTACACCAAATAGATACAAGCAAAATTGTTGCGCTATTTATAACACACGATCATGGCGATCATATTCGTCACATTGAAACACTGATTGATAAATTAAATATACCTGTTTATTGTACTGCAAATGTGCATTCGGGAATTAATAAGAATAGACTGATCCGACAACCTATATATCAGGATGTCCATCATGTCGAAAAAGAGAAGGCTATCCAATTAAGGGATTTTACAATAGAGGCTTTCGAAGTTCCTCACGATGCGACTGATAATGTTGGCTATTGTTTTGAGGTTGATGGTAAGGTATTTACTATAGCTACAGATTTGGGCGAAATTACTCCTACGGCAGCTCACTACCTCGAAAAGGCTAATTATTTAATTTTAGAAGCAAATTATGAGGAAGAGATGTTGCAGATGGGAAGTTATCCTCGTTTCTTGAAAGATCGAGTAGCAAGCAGAACAGGGCATTTAAGCAATTTTGCTGCTGCTGAGTTTCTATCCAATCACTATCAGTCAAAATGGAAGCATGTTTGGCTTTGCCATATTAGTAAAGACAATAATCATCCCGAACTCGCTTATAAGACCGTAGAGAATAGACTTAAAGAGATACAGATTACTGTAGGAAAAGAGCTTCAAGTGATGGTTTTAAAACGCACTGTGGCTTCTGATTTATACGAATTCGATTAAAAACATTAATTATGCTAGAAAGAAAAGGTGCTCGTAGTGTTAAGGATGTTCCTAGTGCAGTTCTTGATGCTCTGCATAAGGGAGATATTCCGACCGTTAATTTAGTTGAATGCTTGGCTATGGATCAGCGCATATTACTCCAAAACACATTACCTAAAAAGTATCACAAGCCCTTGCTAGAGGCCTTAGATAAACTAAAGGCTACCACCTACATGAATTGCATACGAGGTATTGGACAAACGCTATTCGATTTGAGCCAAGCAAATGGTGATGCTGAGATTTATCCTTATCTACTTCAGCACCCATCTGACACAGTTCGTTGCTGGGCTACCATATTTGTAGGAGCTCAAGAACTCAACCTAGCAGATCGACTAGAAGCAATTAAGCCATTAGCTGCTGATAGCCATTTTGGAGTTCGAGAAATATCTTGGATAGCTATTAGAGATCTGTTAATGGAGAATCCTGAAGAAGCTATTAAGCTCTTAACACCTTGGACCTTGAGTGAAGATGAAAACATACGCCGTTTTGCCTCAGAATCTATACGTCCTAAAGGAGTTTGGTGCAAACAGTTTAAATGGATTCAGGCACACCCCGAAGCTGCACTCCCGATTTTAGATGCCCTAAAGGGTGATAAAGCACGCTACGTTCAAGATAGTGTTGCTAACTGGCTTAATGACCTGAGTAAAAACAATCCAAGTTGGGTTAAGGATATTTGCCACACTTGGCTATTAGAAAACCCAACATCAAAGGAGACTGCATATATTTGTAAACGTGCTCTGCGCTCTATAGAAGACTAAAAATCTTCAATAGAACCAAAAGTATACTTGTATGAGTACTCTTTTGTGAAGTTTAAATAAGTAAACTTCCCTTTATGATCTATGGCTTGTTTTAAAACTCGTCCTTGTTTATCTCTATTGAATGTTGAGGTTTGCTCGTACTCTTCTTCTCCCGTTATCACCATCTTAGTAATCAGGTAATCATAAGCTCCCATCAGTCCGGAGTTTATTAAGTGTCTATGCTTGTTTAAGGGGTATAGACTCATCAATTGTTGATCGGGTAATATCTGACCAGTACCTGCAGGAATAATATCCAGTTTCCCTTCAAATATGGGCTTGCCATACATCTCTTGCTTTACAACAATTTGCCCTACTGCGAAATTTGAGTAGTCAAAGGTCAAGGTGTAAAATATTCCACCATCTCTTTCAGTTTCAATAATCTCTGATATATAAGACTTGTCATTTATAGTTGTGTAGTCTATTTTGAAATTTGTGACATCTCCAGAGATAGTAGATGTATTAGTTTTAGTTACCAAACTTTCAGCCGCCCCAATCGTAGTGACAACTTCCGAAACCTTACTTCCATTTTGATAGCCCAAGTAATCATATTGCCAAGCTTGATCATTATCCAAGAACTTTTTAGATAAACGGAAAGTTGTGATGTGTGTTTTATCGCCAATAACAAAATAATCAAGGTGAGTCGATACTACGCTATCCTTATCGAACGATATCTTTTGTGAGGGTAGCCACTGATGATTTGAACTAGATTTTACTTCTACATCAATTCTCTTGATATAAGGCTTCTCAGAACTTGAATGACATCCCAGCAAACCTATACCTAGCAGAGCTACTGATAAAAACTTTAATCTCATATTAGCTTTTTTATTATATTACAAATGTAACATATTAATGCTGAGACAGCCATTATTAACTCACATTCATTATATTTGTTAACTGTATAATTAAATAACTCACTCAATGAAAAAACTTATTCTAGGTGCACTTTGCTTATCGTTTAGCATCGGTTCTTTTGCACAAGAGCGGCCACTTTGGATGCGCTATGCTAAAATATCTCCCGATGGCAATGAGGTTGCTTTCAGCTATAAAGGTGACTTATACAAAGTCCCAACTAAAGGTGGTCAAGCAACTCAGCTTACCACTAACCCTGCACATGACATGCAACCTATTTGGTCTCCTGATGGTAAATCAATCGCATTTGCTTCTAACCGAGAAGGCGGGTTTGATGTTTATCTTATAGGTGCACAAGGAGGTGTACCCAGAAGACTAACCAAAAACTCGGCAAGCGAGCTTCCCATCACCTTTAAGAATGACTCTACGATTCTCTTTAGTGCAGCAATCATGCAAGATGTCAACGATAGCCGATTCCCTGCTTTTGCACAAGTCTATAGCGTAGGCACAAAGGGTGATCGGCCGATTCAATTCTCATCTATGCCGATGGAAGATATAGTTTTTCATCCCACTGAAGACAAGATATTATATCATGACCTCAAGGGGTATGAAGATAAATGGAGGAAACATCACCAATCTTCCATCACTAGAGATATTTGGCTTTCGGAGTTAGGCGAAAAGCCCACTTATACAAAGCTCACAAGCTTTAGAGGAGAAAATCGTAACCCCGTATGGACTAGTAATGGTAAATCTTACTTCTATCTAAGCGAAGAAACTGGCTCTTTCAACATCTTCAAGACTGATCTTGATGGAAGTAATAAGAAACAAATTACAGACTTCAAAGAGCATCCTGTACGATTTTTATCTATAAGCAATGACGATTTATTGAGCTTCACTTATGATGGAGAAATCTATACCCTCAAGGAAGGATCAACACCTCAGAAGCTGGATATATCAATTATTACTGATCAGCAAGAACCCGAACTTAAGCATTTCAAATTCCGTAATGGAGCTGGTGAAATAGCCGTGTCTCCTAACGATAAAGAGATTGCTTTTATTGTTCGTGGTGATGTATATGTTAGTTCAATTGAGTATGGCACGACTCGACAAATAACAAATACGCCAGAGCAAGAACGTAACGTTTCGTTCAGTCCCGATGGCCGATCATTGGTCTATGCATCAGAACGGAATGGCATTTGGAATATTTACGAGACCACACTTGACAAAAAAGACGATAAAGAGTTTGTATATGCACAAAGCTTTACCGAAAAACCCCTTACTGATTCTAAACTAGCCTCATTCCAACCCCTATACTCTCCTGATGGTAAATCAGTAGCTTATCTTGAAGATAGAACAACACGCAAGGTAATTGATCTAAAAACTAAAAAGATTGTCACTGCACTAGACGGTAAGTTTAACTACTCCTATGCCGATGGTGATCAGTGGTTTACTTGGTCTCTTGATAGTCAATGGCTACTTACAAACTATATTGGCATTGGTGGCTGGAATAGTACCGATGTGGCATTGGTTAAGGCTGATGGAAGTGGGGAAATTACGGACTTAACTCAAAGTGGCTATACTGATGCTAACCCCAAATTTGTTCAGGATGGCAAAGCGATGCTTTGGTTATCAGATCGTGCAGGCTATAGAAGTCACGGTAGTTGGGGAGCACAAATGGATGCTTACATCATGTTCTTCGATCGTGAAGCTTACGATAAGTTTATACTTAGCAAAGAAGAATTAGCATTATACAATGCTGAGAACACTACTAAAAAAGAGAAAAAGAAAGAAGAGAAGCTGAAAGAAAAGAGTGAGAAGAAAGAAAAGGAAGGTGATATAAAACCCGAAAAGGTGGAGCCACTGAAATTCGATTTAGACCATCTCAATGATTGGGTGATTCGTTTAACACCCAACTCCTCTTCAGTAGCTGATGCCTATTTAAACAACGATGGAGATAAACTATACTACTTAACTCGCTTTGAAGATAATTATGATCTTTGGGTGCATGACATAAAAGAGAACTCCACCAAAATCTTAGTCAAAGGTGCAGGTTCTGGGCAGCTGCAAGCTGATAAGTCGGGAACTAATTTATTCTTGCTATCTAGAGGACATGTTAAGAAGATCAACATCGCTTCGGGAGCTGTAACTGCCGTTAGCATGGATGCTGAATTCAACTACAAGCCTAGAGCCGAACGTAAGTATATATTCGACCACATTTGGAAGCAAATTGACGATAAGTTCTATGTTAAAGACTTGCACGGTGTAGATTGGAGTAAGTATCACAAAGAGTATGGCAAGTTTTTACCACATATCAATAACAACTTCGATTTCGCAGATATGTTATCTGAATTCTTAGGAGAACTTAATGCTTCGCATACAGGAGCTCGATATCGTCCTAATGGTCCGAGCCGACAAACTGCTAAGCTTGGAGCTTTTTACGACGCGGCTTATAAAGGTGATGGATTAAAGATTCAAGAGATTCTACCACTTGGCCCACTTGGTGGTGCTAAATCTGATTTTAAGGCTGGTTCAATCATTCTTAAGATTGATGGGCAGCCAATCCTAGCAAATCAAGACTACAGTGAACTATTAAATGGTAAATCTGATAAACGAGTTCTTATTAGCTATAAGCCCGATGGAAAAGGCAAAGTTAAGGAGGAGTGGATTAAGCCAATTAATCCAGGATTAGAGGGAACGCTACTTTATAAACGTTGGGTTAAGCAACGTCAAGACATGACCGAGAAACTCTCTAACGGTAAGATTGGTTATGTACACATCAAAGGAATGGATAGCAATAGCTTTAGAGAAGTATATTCTCAACTTCTTGGTCGTTACCGAAATGCTGAAGCTGTAATCATTGATACTCGCTATAATGGTGGTGGCTGGCTACATGACGACTTAGTTACTTTGCTCAGTGGTAAAGTATATCAACAGTTTGTTCCAAGAGGACAATTTATAGGCAATGATCCCTTCAACAAGTGGACTAAGCCTTCGGCTGTACTTATGTGTGAAGCCAATTATTCAAATGCACATGGTTTTCCATGGTTATACAAGGAGTTGGGTATTGGCAAACTGATTGGTTCACCTGTTCCTGGAACAATGACCGCGGTTTGGTGGGAAACACAAATTGATCCTACAATCGTATTTGGCATTCCACAAGTTGCAATCAAGGATATGCGTGGTGAGTATCTTGAGAATCAAGAACTCTTCCCTGATATCGAGGTATATAACACACCAGAAGCAGAGCTATCGGGTAAAGATCAACAACTAGAGAGTGCAGTGAAACATCTTTTGGAAGAGATCAATAAGAAATAAACTCTGCAGAATATAAATATCAGAACA
The DNA here is from genome assembly GCF_000375405.1 of Bacteroides propionicifaciens DSM 19291 = JCM 14649. Taxonomy (GTDB): domain Bacteria; phylum Bacteroidota; class Bacteroidia; order Bacteroidales; family Bacteroidaceae; genus Bacteroides_E; species Bacteroides_E propionicifaciens. Next base: position 10,607 of record NZ_AQWS01000043.1, read on the forward strand.
TAAAAATGCGATAAGCCCAATTAAGGCCTATCGCATTTTTTATGCAATCAATTATTAATCCAGAGGAGTACAAACTTCAATTAGGAAGCCATCTAAGTCTTGGATATAGGCGACTTTTTGCCCCCAAGGCTTTTCCTGAATCTTTTCCACCAATTGAGCACCTTGGCTAATAGCAGCTTCAATCAGTTGCTCAACATTGTCTGTTGTAAACCCCAACTCTATGCCGAAAGGTAAATCACCTATCTTTCCCGATTTAAACCCTCTTGATAAATTTTGATTTGCTAGCTCTTTTGAGGTAAAGGCTAGCCGAACCTCACCAGTACTTAGCTCACCATAATCATGCTCAGGAGTAATGAACTTTACATTCAAACCAAACACTTGAGCGTAAAAATCCATAGATTTTTCTACGCTATCTACATAGAGTATAGTATACTTAAATTGAATCATATTATTCTTTATTTGTTTAAAGCTAACCCCAATTCCTCTAAGAATGTTCAAGTTTAATCCACTTAATATACTTGACAACAATTAATTTGTTGATCGGCGCTTGACTCATACGAATACAGAAACAAGCACCTAATTGATATATATCTGATTATTAGAATCTTCCGAATAATAGCTATTTAAAGCATTATTTATTACATATAAAATAAAAATATTTATTAGCCGTTTTAGTTGCAGAGTTTAGTTTTTAGGTACATTTGCACGACTTTAGAAAACAAGGGTAATAACAAACTAATATTCGTATAAATGTCTTAAAATTGAAAAGGCGTTATTCTATTCGAAACTGCAAATACACTTTTGCAAAACTAGGTTAAGAATCCACCCCAAAAAGCAGTTCTGCTTTGAGGAATTTACAACTATATTTTAGCGACGTAAGCGAAAAGCCAGATCATATATTTTGAGTTGGTTGGTTCTTTAGATACCTATCGAAAGGAAATAGTTAAGGTTAATACAAAGTTTAATTAATAATATATAAACATTTATTTTACAACCATTATGAAAAAGAAAGCAATTATTTTAGGCGCATTAGTTCTTGTTTTAGGTGCATGTCAAAACAAAGCAAAAAATCAAGAAAATGCTGAAGCTAACGACTCTACAGTAGTAGCTATTGAGGAGACATCAGTGCCTTCAATTGCTAATGAAATGTTCTATGGCTCATGGGTTACTGTAGCCGAAAACAATCAAGAAGCGCAAGGTTTTATATTGAAAGCTGACAGCCTTACTGAATCTATCAACAACACTACCCTTCTTACTAAAAAATGGTGGGCTGACGACAGCAATCTTTACTTAGTTCAAGAAAGTTTAGCTAATGGCTCATCAGTAATTGATACTGTAGCTTTTGAAGTTGAAGCTATTTCTGCTGATTCTCTAACACTTAGAGATGCTGAAACTATCGTTAATTTCATCAAACAATAATACAGTTATTTATTGCTCGTAAGGAGTGATTGAAAATTGGTATTTTGTCAAAATTATATCCCCATAGCCTTGCATAAGCTATGGGGATAGTTTATTTAGTGGGTTGTTATCTCTGAAGTCCAAGTGACTCCACTAATATCAAGAAGTTCGAGCTTATATTTGCCCTGAAGTGTAGCCAAACTTGTATCTACTAGGCTCAAGGTTGCCCGAGCACCTAGAGGTAATATAAGGCTATGTTTGCCTGGTTTTACCTTTGCCACATAGTCGTTCTTTATTTGGCTTGGATTTAGATTGGCTAGCTGATTTTGATCAAGTTCATAAACTATGTTTTGATTTTCATCGTAGAGCTTTACACCGATTAAAAACGAGCCATATACATCGGCACCTTCATCTCTAAAGACCTCAAATGAGAGCGTATTTTGATCAATTCTAGAATCTGATATAGTTACATGTGGTTTTACTGATAAGTTGTGTAGCGTTCCATAAACTCCTCCGTGGAAGTATTGGTTTGTAAATAATGTCAAGCCTAAAATCAGAAGAGAACCTGTTAATACTATTTTAGGAAGTATACGCTCTTTGATGGGCAGTACACCCGAACCAAAGAAGCGAAATAGTTTGTGATCGGTAAATTTATATCCTTTACGAGCCAAAAGTTCATCAACTGAGAACTTGCCACCACCAGTCATAAATATAGTAAAGCCTGCAGCAACACCTAATACGCCAATTTGCCATTCGTCTAAGCAGGTTGTTCCCAACCACCCCGAGCCAAGTAAAATGCCAAAGGCCAAACTAAAAACACCGATACTCATCAAACGGGTCAGGATACCAAGCATAAAGAGTAGTCCAACGATACCTTCAATTATGGTAAAGGCTAACATCGCCCACCACAACCACTCGGGATTAGAGACCAGGAACTCAATCATCGGCTTAATACCGAGTGCATTGGGTAAAAAATGATTAAATTTCTCTCCGATATACCCAGCAGTATCAGGATCCATTTTATTTTCTAATATAAGTCTTCTCCAGAAAGCCGAAAAGTAAGTCCAGCCAGCTACCAGTCGCAATGCCGTAGTAAACATACCTGCATAGCTATAAGTTTGTTTATTCATTTTAAGTTGAATTTGTAGTTTTATGATAAAGGGAATATAAACACATAAAGAATTAACCAACTAGCCATTTAGACTGGTCAGTTATGTAATAATTCAACTAAATTCTAGAGTCGATATTGCTCGTGCAATATAAAAAGGGGAAGTTTTGTTGTAAGACTAAAAGCCTGAAATGACTCAGAAGTTTGGTTTATTCTTGCAAAACTTGTCGCAGCGAATGTTGATTGGAGCAATAAGCCAGCCCCAACATGCAAATCAATACGATCGACTTGTAACTCTTGACTAATTGCTGTATAAGTAGAGCAATTGCTAAACTGGTCGTCGCCTGGTTTATTTTGAACTGTCTGCGAAACGGGAATATCCATAATAAGCTTCAACCCCCTTTTTGCTGGACACGGTAAGCTAACTAAAGCTACCACCAACAGGACGAGCAGACGATGCAGATATAACGGATATTTTTGTTTCGGACAATTCATAAAAAGTGAGTATCTATAATCTTGTTTATAATGGATTTGTAAGAAACCTAATACCTAATACAATTAGCAATCTATATTTGTTCTGACAAATCAAGGATATTCATTTTAATGATATGAATATCCGAATAATAAAGGCATCTAAAGCCTAGACTATCTCATAGATAGCTATAATATGGCAAATGCTACCGCCCACCACAAAGAAATGGAAGACAGTATGCATATAAGGGATTCGAATTAATGAATAGAATACTGCGCCAATGGCATAAGATATACCTCCAGCTATCACCCAATAAAGAACGACCATCTGATCTAAGCTCTGAAGCACATCGGTTAACGGCTTAAAAGCAATCAAAATAGAGCACCCCATAGCTACATAGCAAATGGTTTCAAAATAACTGTGCTTACTCCGCTTCCTAAAGCTCCAAATGGTACCAACTAAGGCAAAGAGCCACACAAAGCCAAATAGTGACCATCCCCAGCCCCCTTCGTTTCGAAGAAGTAATAGTGTAATTGGAGTATAAGTCCCTGCAATATGTATATAAATAGCGGCATGGTCAATCTTTTGATAAATACCATGCTTGTTACCCTGAGGGCTATGATAAAGTGTAGAAGCAGTATAACTAAGCAACATAGCCAATAGATAAACCAAAACAGTATAAAAAGCCCAAGAGCCATACTCTGCGGCTTTAGACAGCAGGAAATAGCCTGCAACAAGCCCTAAAACAATACCTAAGGCATGTGAGATGGAATTTGCCATCTCTTCACTAGTGGAATAAACACGGATTCTCTTATAATTTATTTTCATGAGTCGATATAAATAGTAGCTTAAATTCGCTATATCATTAGTAGTTAATTATCTTTAGCTACTAAGAAGTCAAGCTGGGGTTGTGGCTAGTAGATTCTGCCATAATTACAGCAAGATACGCCTAATTTTAGTGAATGTCACTATAATAAATTGGGTTTTGTACATCTCACCCTTTAAATAGAACTAAGTTATGACTTATAATTTTGATGAAATAGTTCATCGTTGGGATACTGATTCCATAAAATACGATGCCCCAAAAACCGAAGGCTATACCCAGTACATCCCTATGTGGGTCGCTGATATGGATTTTCGCACACCTCAACCTATTTTAGATTCCATTCAAAAGATGCTCGAAAATGGAGTGCTAGGATATACGCTTCCTCCTACTTTATGGGCCACTACTATTCAAAATTGGCTTCTAAAGAAGTACAATTGGGAAATTGAACCCCAAGAGCTTATTTTTGCTCCAGGAATTGTGCGTGGACTAACTTTTGCTATCCGTTGTTTTACAAAGCCAGGAGATAAGATCCTGATCATGTCGCCCGTTTATCCACCATTCTTTAGTGTACCCAAGCGAAATAAACGTAAGTTGATTACGCATAAGTTACTCATTAAAAACAACCAGTATCATATCGACTTTGATCAATTTGAACAGGACGTTAAATTGTGCAAGCTATTCGTACTTTGTAACCCTCATAATCCAGGCGGAAGAGTTTGGCTTAAAGAAGAGCTTGAGAAAATAGCTAGTATTTGCAAGAAACATAATGTATTAGTTATATCCGACGAAATACATGCCGACCTCACACTACCCACACATACACATCACCCATTTGCCTCAGTATCCCAGGTTGCCAAGCAAAACTCTATCGTTTTTATGGCTCCTAGCAAGACATTTAATATGCCTGGCCTAGTAAGTTCCTATGCTATTATTCCCAATGCAGAACTTCGTAAGCAATATGCTACCTATGTCGAAGATCTTGACGTAGCCTCTGGACATATGTTTTCGTATCGTCCCTTGATTGCTGCTTATACCGAGTGCGATGCTTGGCTAGAACAAGCAATTAATTATATACAGGGTAATATCGATTATGTGAGAGATTATTTAGCTAATCATTTGCCACGTATTAAGATGATTGAACCTCAAGCCTCCTATCTCATCTTTTTAGATTGCAGAGAGCTTAAACTTAATGATCAGGAGTTGAGAGACTTCTTTGAGAAGAAAGCAGGTTTACTACTCAACCCTGGCATAACTTTCGGACCTGAAGGATCAGGATTTATGCGCTTAAATATTGGATGTTCACGGCTTATACTTCATAAAGCAATGGAGCAACTCGAAGCTGCCTATAAAGAATTTTAGTTCTTAAATTAGCAAATAATAAAACAACTTACTCGCAGCAGTGCTGCGAGTAAGTTGTTTTATAGATACGAGTAAGTGATTTACCCATAAGCACAATGGAAGCTTGATATAATCTTCTTAGCTGTTCCATAGTTATTAGAATTAATCATTATCTATAAACCCTGTTAATTGAACTCAAAACATCGATTAGAATTGAGTTTCTTTAGATAAGAAATGATAAATTTGCTAGTTCTCGATTTTATAAAATTTAAATAACAACATAATGATAGCAATTATATTTGCACATCCTTGGGAAGGAAGCTTTAATAAAGCAATTTTAGATGCAATCACCCTAAAGCTAAATCACGAAAACCGTGACTACACCGTAATAGATCTTCATAAAGACAATTTTAACCCCGTAATGACAACAGCAGATCTAGCTCTTTACTCTAAAGGACAATCGGCTGATCCTCTTGTTGAAAAGTATCAAAATATTTTAAACTCGGCAGACGAAGCTATTTTCTTATTTCCAATATGGTGGGGAACTATGCCAGCTATTCTAAAAGGATTCTTTGATAAGGTGCTTTTAGTTAATTTTTCGCATAACTACGTAAATGGTTGGACTCCTTTGCTGAAAATAAACAAAACTTGGGTCATCACTACCAGCGAAAGCCCAACTGAGAAATTTAAAAATCCGATTGAAGTAGAATTTATCCAAAACAACTTAGAAGCCGTTGGCTTCAGTAATGGAAAGTGGATTAACTGCGAACATGCAAGTAAGGGAACTCAAGAACATCGCGACAACTTTATCAAAGAAGTCGTAGAGATTATATAAGAACAAACGAGTGACTAGTCCTAAATAAGCGTTACAGTTTATTTATCAAATATAGTTTAATTATCCTATAGGAAGGCTGGCCTTCCTATAGGATTTATTTGACACTGTCTCAGGAAGTGTGTAAGTAAATTAAGCTTGGGTTGGGTTATTGTTATAGCCTGACCCTTTCTTTGTAAATAATTAGGAACTGATTTAAAATTATGCCCCAGTCCCTGATAGGCATTGACCACTTCTTTGTGGCCTCTCTAACGGCTAAATATACTGATTTCATCACAGAATCATCGGTTGGGAACGATAATTTGTTCTTGGTGTACTTTCTAATCTTGCCATTAAGATTTTCGATTAAGTTAGTTGTATAG
>NZ_AQWS01000044.1 GCF_000375405.1 Bacteroides propionicifaciens DSM 19291 = JCM 14649
CATTGAAGTCTTATAATATCGTTCAGCGGGTGAGTAGAGCTAGGAACTGCTGGGATAATGCTGTGGCAGAAAGTTTCTTCAAATCTCTGAAAACAGAATTGATTTATGGAACTAAACTTATGGGAGCAAAGCAAATGAAAAATAGAATTTTTGAGTACATTGAAATTTGGTATAGAAAGCAACGAAGGCATTCATACCTAGACTATCAAACTATTGAAGAGTTTAACAACCAATACAGAAAACAGAATATGAATAATGTCGCTTAACTATTTGTACAAGAAAAGTTAGGAACTCCAATTATAAACTTAAAGACTAAGAATCTTAGCGCTTTAAATACATTTCTTGATAATACTCTTCATAAGCTCCCGAGGTAATCTGATCCATCCACTCTTGATTCTCAAGATACCAAGCCACAGTTTTTGCGATGCCCTCTTCAAATTGAAGACTGGGCTCCCAACCTAGCTCATTCTTGATCTTTGTGGAGTCAATAGCGTAGCGTAGGTCGTGACCTGCACGGTCGGTTACATAAGTAATCAAGTGATCGCTAGTACCTGGGGGATTCCCTAGTTGCTTGTCAACCGTTTTAATTATCACTTTGATCAGATCAATATTTTTCCATTCATTAAAGCCACCAATATTGTAAGTCTCTCGAACTTTTCCTTCATGGAATACCAAATCAATGGCACGAGCATGGTCAATAACATAGAGCCAGTCGCGAATGTTCTCACCCTTACCATAGACTGGTAAAGACTTACCGTGACGAATATTATTTATAAATAGCGGGATTAGTTTTTCCGGAAACTGATATGGACCATAATTATTCGAGCAATTACTAATAACTATAGGCATGCCATAAGTATCGTAATACGCACGTACAAAATGGTCGCTGCTTGCTTTAGAAGCTGAATAAGGTGAATGCGGGTCGTAAGATGTAGTTTCGGTAAAGAGTGAATCATCAAATTCCAAAGCACCATAGACCTCATCGGTTGACACATGGTAGAAAAGTTTATCAGCCCAATCACCACTCCACGACTCTCGTGCAGCTTGAAGCAGACTGAGTGTACCCATAACATTAGTTTGAGCAAATGTAAAGGGATCTTTAATACTTCTATCAACATGACTCTCGGCAGCTAAATGAATAACTCCATCTATAGAATATTCTCTAAAAACCTCAAGCATACTTTCGTAATCACAAATGTCTGCTTTTACAAACTTGTAGTTCTCAGCCTGATCTACATCTTTTAGATTAGCCAAGTTACCAGCATAAGTCAAGTTATCTAGATTAACAATTAAGTAGTCAGGATATTTATTAACAAATAAACGTACTACATGAGAACCGATGAAGCCTGCTCCACCAGTAATAAGTATATGTTTTATATGTGTTTTCTTCATTGTGTGTGTTAAAGGAAAAACCTTAAATATAGAGCAGCCCAATTAAATCAGAATTCAAAAGGACTATTTAGTTCTGCAAAAATACTATTATTTTTATCTTTATCCGACAAAATAACATGCTCATTATCTATCGCCCAATTAATGTTCAACTCTGAATCATTCCATAAAACAGCTCCTTCGCTACTTGGTTGGTAGTAGTTATCACATTTATACTGAAATACAACCTCATTACTAAGCACACTAAAACCATGAGCAAAACCCCTAGGAATAAAAAGCTGCCGATGATTTTCATCTGATAGTTCTATAGCAAAATGTTGACCAAATGTAGGTGATCCCTTTCTAATATCAACAGCAATGTCTAAGACCTTGCCGTGCACCACTCTTACCAGTTTTGCTTGTGCGAAAGGGGGCTTCTGGAAGTGCAAACCACGAACCACTCCGTACGTAGATTTAGACTCATTATCTTGCACAAAGTTAATATCTCCAATGTATTCTTTGAGTAGCTGTTTATTATACGACTCCATGAAGTATCCTCTTGAATCTATAAACTTCTTAGGTTCAAACACATAAACACCAGATAAATTTGTTGTTATGACATTCATGCTACAAACTGTTATTTGAGACACGCATTAAATACTGCCCGTACTGATTTTTAATCATTGATTCGGCTATTTCGATGAGCTTAGTTCGAGTTATCCAGCCTTTTTCGTATGCAATAGCTTCAAGACAGGCAATCTTTAATCCTTGTCTTTTTTCAATAACTTCAATAAAAGTTGAAGCTTCGGATAAGGAATCGTGAGTTCCTGTATCTAACCAAGCAAATCCACGACCTAGGAGCTCAACTCTCAACTGGTCAGCCTCAAGATAATGTTGATTTACACTAGTAATTTCCAACTCACCCCGACTTGATGGTTTTATATTCTTAGCAATTTCAACAACCGAGTTTGGATAGAAATAGAGACCAACAACAGCATAGTTCGATTTTGGCACTTCAGGCTTTTCATCGATAGTTATGGCTTTACCATCCTTATCAAATTCCACAACACCATACCTCTGAGGATCATTTACCCAGTAGCCGAATATAGTTGCCTCACCGGTAGCCTCGAGTGAGTGAACAGCTTTAGTGAGCTGATTGGTAAAACCACTACCATAAAATATATTATCACCTAAAATCAAACAAACATTATCAGAGCCTATAAACTCTTGTCCAATAATGAAAGCTTGTGCCAGCCCATCGGGAGAAGGTTGTTGGAGGTAACTCAAGTTTATACCATAATCAGATCCATCTCCTAAAAGTCTCTCAAAGCTAGGCAAATCTTCAGGAGTCGAGATAATCAAGATATCACGTATTCCTGCAAGCATCAATACAGATAAAGGATAATAAATCATAGGTTTGTCAAAAATAGGGAGCAACTGTTTGCTTATTCCCTTTGTTATTGGATATAATCGAGTTCCTGAACCACCTGCCAAAATAATACCTTTCATATATTGCTTCTTTATATTGTAGTTTGATAATAGTGGAATATTCTTTACAAAAGAATGTAAGCTACATTACACTTGAATACAAATTTAAAGTCAAATACTGAGCATATCAAAGATATTGACTATTCATTTGCTTATTATTGTCTAATTAGAGAAAATTATTTAGCTGACATCCTCCACTAAGATAAGCTTTATCTAAAGCATTAAAGGTGTTTAATAACTAGCTAACAGCCTTAATACTCAAAATTCGCTAGAGATTCAACAAATAGTCACGAATCAGAAAACATTATATCTTGCATAAGCGTTTAAAAACTAAATGTAAACTAAGCCTTTAACTATCTCAAAATAATTAAAGGTTAACTATAATAAGTAGAGTATGAAACGAACACTTACAGTATTAACCATGTTGCTGATCTCAGTTACTATTTTTGCTAGCAAAATTGTAACGAAAGATATAAAACAACTACCAACTCAATCACAAAACTTTATTACCACCTATTTTGGAAATTTAAATGTTCAGAAAATAGAGATTGAGAAAAACTTATTAGGTATAAAAGACTATGAAGTCACGTTCACTAATGGATATGAAATAGAGTTTGACAAAAAAGGAGAATGGACTAAAGTGGATTGTAAACGTAATCCAATTCCGGGCGCTTTAGTACCTCAAAAAATTAAAGATCATATAAAAATCGAATTCAAAGGAGACCATATTACTGAGATAAAAAAGAAGAAAGGTGGATTTGAGGTAGAACTTCAAAATGATATAACACTAATATTTAACTCTAAAGGTGAGTTCAAAAAATACGATTAATAAGTCAGTTTTTTAATAGGTGTGTTTTAGATAACCCAAACGGGTACTTGTTTTTAACCCGTGTTTTATGTTTTTCAAAAAAGAGTCCGATAACTTACACCGCAGTTAGTATCGGACTCTTTCTTATATTATAACCCAAATCAAATTTATTAAGGTCTAAAATCATGAAAATAGTAATAATTGGTGCAACTGGAGCTACAGGTAAAGCCTTAGTGAGTCAGGCACTCAACGAAGATAAGATATCGGAGGTTACAGCTTTGGTCGTGCGCAATAAGCTCTCTCGTCATCCTAAACTAACTCAAATCATAGTCGACTTTCTGGATCCTAAAAGCTATAGTAAATACCTTGAGGAAGTTGATATCGCCTTTTCATGTATGGGGACTACACTTAAGGCAGCAGGCAGTAAAGAAGCACAATGGATCGTTGATCACGATTACCAACTTAATTTCGCTAAAATAGCTAAACAAAACAAAGTCCCTCAGTTTGTACTCTTATCAGCAATGAATGCAAACCCTCAAGCTAAAAGCTTCTATGGCAAAATGAAAGGGCAACTCGAAGAAGCTATCAAACAGATTGAATTTGATCGATTAGCCATTATTAAACCCAGTCTACTTATTAGACCTAGCTCCGACCGCACATTAGAAAATATTGGTGTTCATGCAATCCAATGCCTCAATAAACTTGGCTTTTTAAGACAATATCGTCCACTCCATGTAGACACTGTAGCAAAAGCCATGATACGCTGTGCCTTAGGATCTCCAAAGCCATTTGTAGAATTTGGCGTCAATGACATTTTGAAAATCACAGAGTAAGTACTATACTCTAAAAGAGCATCCTAAATGCAAATAATCAGCTGAGAAATTATCCCCTAATATCATAAAGACTATATTATTAACATAGAGTATCACAGATTTGAAATGCATAATGTTAGCTTCTAAGGCTCCATTAGTTATGGCTAGTTTGTTCTTACTAATTTTATTGAGCTAGAAGTTATAATTCTCATTATTTATTGGTATTTTACGTGTATTATTGATGAACCTCTTTAATCTATAGAAAAATGAAATGTGTTAAATGTCGCAGCGAATACAATGCAGATCAAGATGCTATCTGCCCAACTTGTGGGGCTACTCCTAAAAGTTTTTCTTTTAATGCTGCAGAGCTTGGACCTGAACTTTGTGATAGAGAAACATCAGATGCAACACTGCGCATTTGCTCGAGAATATTCTTGAGTTTAAGTATAATTGGGGCAATAGTTTGTTTTATTTTCATGGTATATCCTGGTGGGGGTAAACAACTGGTTATTGGTTTCTTGTGCTCTACTGGAATCGCTTGCATGGGTTTCATTATTTGGGCAGCCTCCAATGTACTCGCCAACATATCGTGTAATTTGAGAGAATTGAACAAACACCTCGGAGAGAAATAGGTTCATACTTATTATTAAACTCAAAATCACTTATTTCTTTAACTTAAAACTCCAAATATATGGTAAAACAAGTTGATGGAAACAATGCACACTACACTCCATCTAATCAATCTACAACTTCGTCGATATCTTTATCTCAAGAAGCTAACGCTCAAAAACATTGGCCAAAGACACAGATTTTGAATGACTATATTTCTCAATGCAATAGCTACCACAGAATCTTCATTCATTTGGTCAACCGATTGGAGAGCAGCATCTAACCTTTCCTACCGCATATAAGCCAATGATTATGATTATCAAGCTTGAAAACGAAAAGAGCCAATGAATATTATATTCATTAGCTCTTTATTATTTAGTCCTATCGAAACTCTTTTATTTTCGAGTTGTAATACGCAAGTTATCAATTAGCAGAGTACTACCTGGGGCACCACTATAAAACTCCCCTTCTTTACTCGCTGTAGCCAATATCACCAATCGATAGTCCTGATTAGCATCATAACTAACCCCATCATTCCATCGAAAATTGAATTCAAATTCCTCAAAAGAATCAACAGCTTTATCTGTTGAGAAAGAGCCTCTAGCTACCACCCTGTCGGATGATCGAATATTATTGAGTGTCAAGACTTCCGATTCAGAGGCTGAACTACTAACCTGGTAAAGAAAAGCTTCAATCAGACAGGCATCACTCAAATCTTCATTGACAACCACATTAGCTGGGCGTGTAGGATCTATACACTCATAATAAATCTTCCCTGGCTTATATCTAAAGCCACCCTTAACACTTAGTGGTTCTTCATCAAACGGCATACCCAGACGAATTCCAGCGTGCGGAGGAGTCACTTTGTCTTGGAAAGTACCCAAATAAAAAAGACCGCTATAGATCCTAGGGAGCAATTGTTCATTTATTCCTTTTTGAGATTCAACAGTGCGTATTTGTACAGAAAGACGATCTCCCCAGTCTTCTGAGTTTTGTCCTACAGTAAACTGGTTGAATTGTCCTAACCGCATCCAACGATAAACTTCTCCATCTGTAGAACTCCAATTTAGCCCAATAATATCAGAAACAGGAAGGGAATACTGCATATTGTTGGCTGCTGTAGGATTGGCTATCTGCCAATTTTCAAAGTTAAAATAATAGTCATTAAGGACTATGTCGGTTTTAGATCCGATAAAACTCACGTTCAAAACCTCCTTTGAATTTTCAACTACACCTTCGACATCAAAACTCAACTCATACTCACTAGTAAGACTGCCAGTTAAGACTAGGGTTGTCTCACCAATAGGCTCGATGGGTACAAGGCCAGAATAACCATCCAGATTATAATTCCCATCCTTCTTCTTTTCATACACAGCAGGCATCATGATACTCCCATACTCTACGTCGTTGACCATAAAATCTTTTAATGCAAGACGAATCGTATTCTGATCGTTAGTTTCTTCAATGTAGACCAACTGGTCTGTTAAGTCGGCCTCAAAATCTCCATCACCTTTTGTAATCTTCATTGTTCCAACATATACCCCCTTAAGAGTAAAATCATTACCCGTTCCAGGGTTTTTCTTACCCGACGAATCATTAGAACAAGACGAAAATAATAATGGCAACACTAATAATAACTTATACTTTTTTAAAAATCTCATGGACTTAATTTTTATACTAATTTGCAAAGTAATCAAAACCTCGACGAATCAGCCTTGGCTTCGTGATAATAATTTTAAACTTAAACTTACAGCCTATCAAACTAAAGCGTTTAATAGGCTGTAAACTATGTTTTTGAAAACATTATGACCAACTCGAGCAATAAGCTACAACTTCTTCAATCTCGTCTGGTGAAACTGGTAAAGACTTTTCCATGTTTTTAAGGTCAAATCCTTCCAGTGTATAACAAAACAAAACAAATCCGAAAAGGATTAATATTAGAAGCCAGCAAATTAATACTCGTACATTAAGTCGTTTCTTATGTCCTTTATGCTCTTTATGATCTACATGCGTAGAGTCATTAGCATCGCGTTTAGAAGAGCTTTTCATATTATTATATCTGTATCAATATTCTACTAATATAATCGTTTTTCACGCATAGTCTTACGATTCAACCGAATTTTATTTATTGGAAAGTATATTTTAACGATTCCGATTTTACTAACTGTAACTTATTTGAAATGATATTTATTTGTGATTGACTGCTCTAGATATTCGGTCAAGTCGATATTCTCAAGCAATTCTAGCTGCATATCATAGTAGACCTCAAAATCACCATCACTAAAATAGCCTAGATTAACAGCTTCTTTATACTTTTCAATCGCTACATCAACGTCTTGCGTCAAATAGTAGGCCAATGCTCTAAAGAAAATAGTATCAAAACTTTTTTTCTCTTTAACCACAGTGTCAAAGAGCTCTATTGATTTTTTATACGATTGGTTGGCAAGCTCAATATTGCCTTGATCTTCCTCGAAAATTCCACGAAGCAGAATAAACATGGCTGTATCATCCGAAACTGAAGATATACCAATTTGTAGAGTTTTGTAAGCTGCCTGAGTTTCACCCAAAGACCAATACTCAATAGCCAACTGCTCATAAGCTGGAGCAAAACTTGAATCTGCAATTATCGCCTTCTTATAGAGCTCTATCGCCGAGAAAACAGTTTCCTTATCTACTGAGTCTTCATTATCGAAAAGCTTATTTTGAGCTTGCTCATAAAGAGTTTCGGCTTGTTCTCTATTGCCTGCATATGTAATGCCAGTAAGTAAGAATGTGCTTAAAATAAATAATAGCGTACGCATAGGATTAATTAAGGGCATTTGAGACCTCATAACAAATATATGAAAAGAGTAACTTACAAATTCATTTTAATTTAAGAATATTCATAAGCCAAACGTTAACCACATTTTTGAGCTTAAATACAACTATTATTTTGACGAATGTAACTTGTTTTGCCATTGTGGTTCAAATTAAAAGCGTACCTCTAAAAGGTTTCACTAAAAATTGAGTATTTTTGCACCGTTATTCATAATTAAGCAAATAAAAGATAGTGGCAAGAAAGAGACGAGAGCTTCCCGTAATGGAGAAGGTAAAAATAACAGATGTAGCAGCCGAAGGTAAGGCAATAGCAAAAGTTGATGATTTAGTAATATTCATCCCCCATGTAGTTCCTGGAGATGTAGTTGATGTGCAGTTACGCCGAAAGAAAAAACGTTATGCCGAAGGTGTAGTTTTAAAATTTCATGAATATGGAGCTGAACGTGCTGTTCCATTTTGCAAGCACTACGGTGTTTGTGGTGGATGCAAATGGCAAGTATTGCCCTATGAAGCACAAATCAGATACAAGCAACACCAGGTAATGGATAACTTAACCCGTATAGGTAAGATTGAACTACCCGAATGCATGCCAATCTTAGGATCGGCAAAAACCCAGTTTTATAGAAATAAACTAGAATACACCTTCTCAGAAAAGCGTTGGTTAACCCAGGAAGAGGTCGATACAAAGTTCGAGTACGATGAAGATGATCGTAGTGGCTTAGGCTTTCATATCCCTGGAGCATTCGACAAGGTTTTAAACATTGAAGAGTGCTGGTTACAAAGTGATATTTCAAACAGAATAAGAAACAGCGTGAGAGAATTTGCTGTTGCTAATAAAATTCCTTTTTTCAACCTAAGGGAACAAACAGGCTTACTTAGAAATTTGGTAGTCCGCAACTCCATTATTGGAGAGCTAATGGTTATTCTTGTGTGTAAAGACGAAGATTCTACTGCTCACGAACAAATGATGAGTGTTCTTGCCCACATTAAGAGTGAATTCCCAGAAATTACCTCTTTAATGTATATCATCAACAATAAAATGAATGACTCCTATTCTGATTTAGATGTACAGTTATACGCTGGCAAAGACCACATGATTGAAGAGATGGAAGGCCTACAATTTAAAGTAGGACCAAAATCATTCTATCAAACCAACTCTGAGCAAGCTTATGAATTATATAAGATTACACGCAACTATGCTAAGCTTACCGGAGACGAATTGGTTTATGACCTCTACACTGGTACAGGTACTATCGCAAACTTCATCTCTAAACAAGCTAAAAAAGTTATAGGAATAGAATATGTTCCCGAAGCCATTGAGGATGCTAAAGTAAACTCTAAAATTAATAATATCGATAATACCCTCTTCTATGCAGGAGATATGAAAGATATCTTAACACAAGACTTTATCAACATTCATGGCAAACCCGATGTTATTATAACTGATCCTCCTCGTGCAGGGATGCACCAAGATGTAGTTGATGCCATACTATTTGCTGAGCCTAAACGAATTGTTTATGTTAGTTGCAATCCAGCTACTCAAGCTAGAGATTTACAACTGATGGATGCTAAATACAAAGTGTCGGCTATTCAACCTGTAGATATGTTCCCACATACACACCATGTGGAGAATGTAGTACTTCTTGATAAGAGAGACTAACTCAACAAATTATGAAAAAAGAAAAATACTTTGCTCAGGCACGCAATAAATATACTGACTACCGAGTACAGAAAGCAGCTACCCTTATGGAATTTCTCAAAGAGAAAATGCCAGAGGCTAGTAAGACTAAACTCAAATCTTTCTTAACTCGACGAATCGTTTATGTAGATAAGAATATCACTACGCACCCTGACCACCCACTCGAAAGAGGCATGGTGGTCCAGATTGAGCATAACAAGCAAAAAAACACAGAGTTCCAGAATAAGGATATTTCTGTCTTATATGAAGATGCCTATCTTATTGTTGCCGACAAAAAAGTTGGTGTTACAAGTATAGCTACAGGTAAAAATCAAGGTAAGTCTGCTCATGCAATTCTTACTTATTACCTAAGGAAAAGCAACCGTAAGGCAAATCTATTCTTGGTTCACAAGCTCGAAAGAGACGAATCGGGTATTATTATCTTTGCCAAAGATGAAGAGACTAAGCTTAATTTTCAAAGACGTTGGAAAGAATTAATCATCAACCATACTTTCGTAGGTTTAGTTGAAGGCGAAGGCATTGGTGACAATGGTCTTATCTGTTCTTGGATGAACGAAGAAGGTGAATTAAGACTTTCTGAAGACTTAGCCGATAGCCCCGAAGATGTAATTAGAGCGATTACTCGCTACAAGACCATCAAGAGAGCCAATGGACTATCTTTATTAGAGTTCGACCCTCGTGAAGACCGAAACAATAAGATTCGCATCCAAATGGCGCATTTAGGCTTTCCACTTGTGGGTGACCGTAAGTATGGCAATCTTAAAGCTCCATTTAAAAGGATAGCTTTACATGCCTTCTTAATTCGTTTTAGACACCCCGTTACCAACGAGTTAATGAAGTATGAAGTTCCTTACCCTAAAGAGTTTAGAGGCTTGGTTACACGAACAGTTTAAGAGAATAATCTTTACGATATTTCTAAAAAAGGTCAATTGCACTAGTGCAATTGACCTTTTTTTATTTCAGCCACTCCTGAGCCAACTTTGGATAATCCGTAATAATTCCATCAACACCTATCCTATATAGATACTGAATGTCTTCTCGATGATTAACTGTCCAAGGAACAATCTTCATACCCGCCTTATGACAATCATTAATCAAACCTGGAGTTACTAGTTTATAGGATGGACTAAAATAGGCAGGAGTAAAGTCAAGCTTTTTATACAGGGTTTTTAAAGGATACTTACTTGAACTAAGTAAATACGAGAGTTTAATATTGGGATAAGCTCGATTCAGATAATTTAAGGTGCGTGGATCAAAAGATTGAATTATAATTCGATTATCTATATGTTTAGAACTAATCACCTTCATAACCTGATTGGTGTATGTTTCGTATGGAGGGCTCATACGATTATCTTTAAGACGATGTGATTTAATTTCAATATTATACGTAACAGGAGGTAACCCATTAATCTGAGTAAATTGTTCTACCTCATCAATTAATTGACTAAGCAAAGGCATAGACGCAGGAAGATTGATACGGTTGGGAAATTCTTTTACGGGTAGCGACCCGATATCATACTTGAGAATGTTTCCATAAGCCATATGATAAATAATGTATCTCAGCTGTGAACCCCCGATTAATTGTTCTCCATTATTTAATACCACTTTCTTGGGATTCAAAAATGGATCATGCGACACCACTACCTTATTATCACCTGTCATGTGAACATCAAGTTCTAAAACGGGTATACCAATTGACGCCGAATAAAGCATGGCTTCAATACTATTCTCTGGATAATGAGCTGATCCTCCTCGGTGTGCATGTAGCTTAAAATCACCAATTTGCTGGGCATTCAGAGGTAACCCAATACAGAATAGGCAAGACAAAGCTAAAAATAATGTTCTATAAATCATAATCTTTTTTTGTTAACACGTCTACTAAAGATAATAAATAAATTAAAGTTTCATTCTTAAATACCAACAAATGACAAAACATATCAGAATGTAGCCAATACGTAATTTATTGATAATAAAGTTAAAATTAAATTATGAGAACACGTTTTAATTAATATCTTTGTCTTCGATTTGGTAATCAAGATGATTCATAATCTTGATGTAAGGGAATCTCGTGTAAGTCGAGAACTGTTCCTGCAGCTGTAATCCTCCGCATAGAAATAGGTTAAATCACCACAACACTGTGTCGAAAGACATGGGAAGTTAATTAACCCGAGGAAAGTCAGAAGACCTGCCAAGTAAACTTTTTAAACACCAAGCTTCCAGGAACTGAAGTGATGTGACTATACATTTGTGTATTCATACATTATATCTATTAGGAAACTCGATGTTTTTATATTTATCAATATAAGACAGAGAATATGACTTTACGTGTAATAGCCCTAGTAGGGTTTATTAGTCTTTTGTGTAATTATACGGCTCACGGGCAATCTAATTCCTTAGCGGGAGAAATCCTTGAAGAGAACTCAACAGCACCATTAGCTGGGGCTTTAATTCAGGTAGTAGAAGCAAAGAAAGCCACTCATGCCAATGAACAAGGTTTCTTTAAATTCGAAAATTTAACAGATCAAGACTATACCCTAAGGG
The DNA here is from genome assembly GCF_000375405.1 of Bacteroides propionicifaciens DSM 19291 = JCM 14649. Classification (GTDB taxonomy): domain Bacteria; phylum Bacteroidota; class Bacteroidia; order Bacteroidales; family Bacteroidaceae; genus Bacteroides_E; species Bacteroides_E propionicifaciens. The sequence continues at coordinate 12,143 of NZ_AQWS01000044.1, forward strand.
TTAGCTTTATTGGCTACCAAGACAAAACTGTTAAGATTTCGTTAAACGAAAATACCAAACCACTCAAAATAGCACTAACTCCTCAAACTTACTCCATGTCGGAGGTTGTAGTTACCGGAACAGGTACAATACATGACATCAATAATGCCCCTGTAAAGACAGAGGTAATAACTGCAGCCCAACTTGAAGCCTATGGAGGCCGCAACATTGAAGATGTTCTCAACGGACTATCGGCTTCTATTACTTTTTCGGCGAGTGAAATGGGAAGTGGGCTTCAGCTTAACGGGCTTAAAAACGATTATGTATTAATCCTTATGGATGGAAAACGCATGAGTACTAGTAGCAGCGGTCAAGTTGATCTTTCACGGGTCAATATTGATAATATAGATCGAGTAGAAATTGTCAAAGGTGCTTCTTCATCGCTATACGGTTCAGATGCAATTGGTGGGGTAATCAACTTTATCACCAAAAAGAGCAAAAAGAATCTTGCAATATCCAACCATACTCGAGTTGGGCAACATGCGGATCTCTTGCAGTCGAATCATCTCACACTTGGTAATAATGTGATTCAATCCAATACCTCATTTAACTTAAAACATACCGATGGGTGGCAAAACACGACCAAAGAGTGGCATAGAGACAGACTATACGACAACAGTGTAACCAAAACGGTCAATCGATCAACCAATTATACCGTTGGTCAAACACTAGCCTACTATCCTACTCCTAAATTAGAGCTATCTGCCACACTATCCTATTATGAAAGACGAACTGACCGACCTGTGGGAATACCCAATTGGAGGTATAGCAACCTATTCTTTCAAATCCAAGATTATGCAACAACACTAAAATACAAACTCAATAATAAAAGCTGGATTTCTCTAAGTAGTTCATGGGATAAAAACAACTACTATTACGACTACCAAACCCGTGAATACACCGATTATTATGATCATCAAGGTAAGCGTATTACTCATTACAAGGGTGACCGCGTGCTTCAATCTTCGGAGCGAAAATGGATTAATAATGCTAAGTCGGCCTTCTACCTAGGTGATAAAAATATATTATATGCTGGAATAGAACATGTATGGGAGCAATTAGTGGCCCCCTATCGACTTGCTACACCCAAAAAATCCAACTATTATGTTGATGTGTATGCACAAGACGAATGGAATATTACTCAAAACCTAAACTTAACTGCTGGCCTGCGCTATGGATATCATAAGGGGTATGCAAATACGCTAACACCTAAGATTTCAACACGCTACGCGTTAGGTGACTTTAATTTTAGAGTTACATACTCGCAAGGCTATAAGGTTCCAACCATCAAAGAGTTATATAACCGCTATTACTCAACTATAATGAGCAAGTTTAAAGCCTATTATGGTAATTCTAACTTAAAACCTCAAGAGTCAAATTACTATTCACTAAACATAGAATACATCCGCCCTAAGGTAAAGCTAAGCCTTACGGGATATTATAACCAAATAAGAAACCTAATCTCACTTCAATCGACTTCAACATCGTATGAAGATATTCAACTACTCGTTGAAGAAACCATGCACTATGTCAACTTAGCCAAAGCAAAAAGCTTTGGAATAGATGCTTCAATGGAAATTAAACCAGCTAAGGACTTCAAGATTGGAGCTAGCTATAGTTATCTCAAGGCACAAGCCCAACGCACGGACGATGAAGATGCTGAAGATTATATGAAATTTGTGCCCATGGATGGAACGTCCAGACATAATTTGAGTATCAACACGAGTTGGGAAAAGGATTGGAAGAAGTATAAGCTAGTCCTCGGTATAACAGGTAGATACCAATCTAAACGCTTCTACACCTCCCATGGAGATGCAAAAGCACATCAACTCTGGAGATTTAATACAAGGCATCACATCATTAATAAGAAGATGCTCAAACTAGTTGTCAATGCAGGTATCGACAATATATTCGACTACGTTGACCGTACACCTTTTGGACATAACAGAGGTACAACATCTCCAGGTAGGAACTATTACCTCTCTCTAGCCATAAATTATCAAGTCAAACCAATAAAATAAAAATTATGACACAAAGAATGATTAAAAAATCACTTCTACTGCTTTCAGTAGCCCTACTAGGTATGTTTACCTCTTGCTCATCCGATGATGATGGTCCAAAGGACGACCGCCAATCGGTACAAATCAATAAAAAGAACGATACAGCTCTATTGCTTTGTTCATTTGGTAGTACCTACGAACAACCCCAAGAGACTTACGACAAAATTATCGCCGACTACGAAAAAGCATTCCCAAACACTGATATCTACATGTCGTTTACCTCTAGAACTATTATCTCGAGAGTATATGCACAGATTGGCAAAGCCTATGCGCAACCTGACCTTTGGTTTGATGCCATAGCTGATGCTAAGTATGACAAAGTAATGGTTCAATCACTTCATATCATACCTGGCAGTGAATATGTCAGCCTAATGGACTCCTACACTTACAAAGGTTTTATGTCTAAACATCCCGATCTTAAGGTAGCTAGAGGTGCATGCTTACTAAAAACAGATGAAGATGTTGAAGTTGTAGCGAAAGTGCTTTACAATTACTACAAACCCAACCTAGATAAAGGCGAGGTTGTAGCTTTTATGGGTCATGGTAACCCCGAAGATGAGTATATCCATGCCAACGGCAGATACCAGCAACTCCAAGATGCACTTCAAAAGCTTTCGGGCAAAAAGAACATTTTTATAGGTACAGTAGATTGGAGTGAATTGATGTTTGGCAATGTACGAGACGGTATTATTGACTATGCTAAAAGCAAAGGACTAAACGAGAGCACCTACAAAGATCAGGTTGTAAACCTTGCTCCTCTTATGTCTATTGCGGGTGACCACGCTCAAAACGATATGTTGGGTGGCTTAGAAGATGGACAAACTGCAGACAAAGTAGATCCTTCTGAGGCTGACTTCAAAGTACTTCCCAATGGAGATATCGAGTTTACAAGCGAGTATACCTGGATTCTAAAATTAGAAAAACTAGGCTTCACTATTAACCCAATTGGTTCAACTATTGACCCGGAAAAATTTAGTGTAATCGGCCTAGGGGATCACCCCGAATTAAGAGCACTTTGGGTTAAACACCTACAAGAGGCTAAATTCCAAACTTGGAATGAAATATTCGACTAAACTAGAGCTTAATTAACCTTAGCTATATTACAATTTGGTGATTTTAAAAGACTCTGGCTTTAAGTGTTATACTTAAAGCCAGAGTTGTTTTTTTATATTGGCAATATAATCTATACCTCAGCACATTATATATGACTATAATTGAAGTAATCCGAAAAAGAAAATATGTACGTAGCTATTCATACGAACTAGTGAGCAACTCTAGACTGGGGCATCATTTTAAATCAGTTCTATATCATGGGGAAGCATACGAGTCTGGATGTAAGAACAACACAACTCAAGATTGACATACTTACACACTTACTGATGTAGTGTCTTATTACAATTATAGACGTTCAATAACCTACATTTTATCTTTTTACAATCTCTAATAAATAGTCATCAGGACTATCGAATTTCCTTTCATAACCTGGAGTTTGTCGTATCTCTAAAATATGCTTGGCCCCACCCTCAGCATATTCACTAATAATCGTTAACAGCTTACGCGAGTTTAAGATATCCTTAGCTTCATTTGCATGAACTTTAGCTATAGCCATCAATACTAGTGCATCAGCAACAGATTGAGAGCCATTCGATATCATTTGATATTGGAATGAAGTCTGATTTGAAAGTTCAGCTTTTTCTTCTCTTTTATCAGTAATAAAACCAATAATGGCAGCCCAGGCATACACTTGCCAATATTTAGAAAAGAACTTATCATCTTGTTTTCTTAAAGACTCTTGTTTACGAGCGAACATATCTCTAATTTGTTCCACATAATTCCCATAATGTACATTGCGTTTATTGATTTCCGAAAATAGCTTTTCCATTATTTAACAGTATGGAGTTCCTAACTTTTCTTGTACAAATAGTTAAGCGACATTATTCATATTCTGTTTTCTGTATTGGTTGTTAAACTCTTCAATAGTTTGATAGT
>NZ_AQWS01000045.1 GCF_000375405.1 Bacteroides propionicifaciens DSM 19291 = JCM 14649
AACTGTTTTTTGTCTTTCCAAACTACATATTTACAGGCATTACGGATTTGATGCACGATACAAATCTGTGTCTTAGATTCAGGGAAAACCGTACGTGCTAGTCACTAAAATTAAGACAATTAATATTAATGTCGTAATATTTAATAGTCTTAATCTCCATTATTTTAATTCTGCTTATTTTCAGCATAATTGAAATTACTATATAATTCACTTATGTCATCTAATATTTATTAAGACTTCCTCTCCTCCTCCTAAAAACACTTACCTTTATCATAGCTTCAGTCAAGGCCCAATCTGTTTTGTTGTTTTAGACACAGGAGAAGACAAACCTGACTCAGATATGGAGTATTTTGGTTTGGGAGACTTCGATAGCTACCGTAATAAGCAAGTAAAATGGCTTGCTGAAACACTAGAATCTGAAGCATATCGCACCGCTAAATTCAAAGTAATTATAGGACATATTCCACCAGCTCCAAATAAAGATATCTGGCACGGTGCCCAAGAAGTTTTCGAGAAATTTATACCACTTCTAAACAAAGCAAATGCCGATATAATGCTCAGTGGACACCTACACAAGTATTTAAATGTTTCGGATGCCGACCAAATCAATTTCCCTGTAATTATCAACTCGAATAACACGGTTATTGAGGTTATAGATAAGATAACTATTAAGCATTAAGACACCACCTAAGGTCGCAATCTAGAGCGACTAGGTGCTTTACAAATTACGACTTACTCGCTACAACCAAACGAGTAGGTCGTTTTTATTTCACACAAGCCTAAAAACTAAAATCCCCTCGAGCTTTAAAGTTAAGGCTCGAGGGGATTTTAGTTTTATTCTAATAAATCTTACTTAAGATTAATCTTCGTGTAAAAAGAGGTACCAATAAACCCCACCTACAAGCAAGGCTCCACCCAAGAAGTTACCCAGAGTCGAAGGAATTAGATTCTGAACAATGAAGCTACCCCATGTAATGTCTGCTCCGGTATAGATAGCTGTTGGGATAAAATACATATTAGCAATCGAGTGTTCGTAGCCTAGTGTCACGAAAAGCATCACAGGAATCCAAATGCCAATGCATTTACCGATTATATCCTTGCTTGCATAACCCAAGAACATACCCAAACAAACTAGCCAGTTGGCTCCAACACCCTTAATAAAGACCGACCAAAAACTTTGATCTACTTTAGCTCCAGCATATTGATGAAGATAACCGACCCAAGGTTCCGTTTGAAGCAAGCCTGTTTGCTGAGTCATAAAAAAGGCGATGATTTGAGTGCCAAAGAAATTGAACACATACGACAAGACTAAATACTTAAGAAAGGTTCTGGCACTGATTTTGCGTTGTAGCTGAGCTAGTGTAAATGCAGCACAATCACTCGTAAAGAGGTCTGCACCGGAAATAGAAACGATAATCAACCCAATAGGGAATAACGCTCCAGCAACAAACTTAACTAGCCCTGGGTTTTCTGCTCCCACACCAGGCATACCACCAGCCACTAAGACAGATAATAGGCCACCAAAGGCAATAAAAGCCCCGCCTAGAACAGCCAGTAAACAGAACTTAACGACAGGTTTACTCATTTTAGCCTGCACAGAAGCGGCAAAATTTAATGTAATCTCTTTAGGATTATAATAGTTGGTCATAATTGTAAAGTAAATAACGCTACAAAGATACAGAAATATTGTATATATATAAATTCTTAAAAATATTATAAACTAAAGCTCAAATGACAAGAACAAGTCAGCCAAAAATCAACAAATAAGCTAACATAAGTGTTAGCAAAGAATATTTATTACATATAATGTAAAAAGCAGACTATTATAAGGCATCAACTCAGTTTTTAACTAACTTCGTAATAGTCTACAAAACAAGATTACAATTAAGAAATATACCGAATGCTTAGCGAGAAAAAATACGAGATTGGATATGCGCTCAGTGGTGGCTTTATCAAAGGATTCGCCCACCTTGGAGCAATGCAGGCCCTACTAGAACACGACATTAAACCAGACATTATTTCAGGTGTAAGTGCTGGTGCATTGGCGGGGGTTTTTTATGCCGATGGAAATGAACCCTATAAGGTACTCGATTTCTTTTCGGGGCACACATTTAGAGACCTAACGAAATTTATTATCCCTCGGATGGGCTTATTTGATTTAAGAGATTTTATTGATTTTATCAAGTCAAACCTAAAGGCCAAAAACATTGAAGACTTGCAAATTCCGTTCATGATTACAGCAACCGACTTAGACAAAGGAAAATCTGTTGTATTCACCGAAGGGGAGCTAGCCATACGCATTGCTGCATCATGTTGCATGCCCGTAATGTTTGCTCCTGTATTGATAGACGATACACATTATGTTGATGGTGGATTATTTATGAACTTACCAGTGTCAACGCTCAGACACCAATGCGAGAAGGTTATTGCCATCAATGTGAGCCCACTTATAGCCAAAGAGTATAAAAAGAATATACTCTCAATCGCACTGCGTTCTTATAACTTTATGTTTCAGGCCAATGCCATACCCGAACGCAAAAAAGCAGATTTACTCATCGAGCCCTACAACCTCGACGACTATAATAATAGAGAGCTCGACAAAGCCAAAGAGATTTTTATTCATGGCTACGACACAGCTAAAGACCTTTTGGCAAACCGAATGACTGAGTTTGGCAAAATTTGGAGATAGCACTTAATAAATTAATTTTATGACATCAGATGAGAAGATAATTATCTATCAAGTGCTGCCGCGCTTGTTTGGTAACAAAAACAATAAACTAACACCCAACGGTGATCTTGAGCAAAATGGTTGTGGCAAACTGAATGATTTTACCGATCATGCACTAAAGCAAATAACAAAACTAGGAGCCAACTATATTTGGTATACAGGTGTCATAGAACATGCAACCCAAACAGATTTTAGCGACCAAGGTATCGCCAAAGATCACCCTGCAGTAGTTAAAGGCAAAGCGGGTTCTCCCTATGCTATCAAAGATTATTATGACATTGCACCAGCACTCGCCACAAAGGTTAACGCTCGAATGAAAGAGTTTGAAGCCTTAGTCAAGCGTAGTCATAAAAATGGACTGCGAGTTTTAATCGACTTCGTCCCCAACCATGTGGCTCGTGAGTATCAGTCGGACAAACAGCCTTCGGGAACAGAACAACTTGGAGAAACGGATGATATTAACCAAAGCTTCAGCCCGAATAATAACTTCTATTATATACCAAATACGGAGTTTAGACCACATTTCGACCTATTCAACCCCGAACTAGGAACTTACAAAGAGTTTCCTGCGAAGGCTACAGGTAACGATCAGTTTACAGCCTCACCCAATAAAAACGATTGGTATGAGACTGTAAAGCTAAATTATGGTGTCGATTATCTTAATAATCGTAGTTCGCATTTTAATCCCACCCCAAGTACTTGGTTCAAGATGCTAGACATCTTGCTGTTTTGGGCCAGTAAAGGTATTGATGGATTCCGATGCGATATGGTAGAGATGGTTCCTGTTGCCTTTTGGAATTGGGTAATACCTAAGGTTAAAGAGCAGTATCCTGAACTTCTCTTTATTGCCGAGGCCTATGCTCCTTCTCAATATTGGACCTATCTAAATGAGGGGAAATTCGACTATCTATACGATAAGGTTGGACTGTACGACACGCTTAAAGGAATTGTTCAAGAGCATATCCCTGCATCCAACATTACTTACTGTTGGCAAAACTTACACGGCTTGGAAAGTAGAATGTTATTTTTCTTAGAAAACCACGACGAACAACGGATTGCATCACCCTATTTTGCACTCGACCCCATCAAGGCTTTGCCTGCAATGGTGGTTACAGCTTGCCTGAATACCAATCCCATTATGATTTATAACGGACAAGAGTTTGGTGAGAAAGGGATGGATCAAGAAGGGTTTAGCGGACTTGATGGACGCACCACCATTTTTGATTATTGGTCGATGGATACCGTACGCCGATGGAATAACCGAGGAAAGTTCGACCTCGCCAATATGACCACTGAAGAGAAGTTTCTTCACGCTTATTACACAAAGCTTCTGGGAATAGCTAAAGATGAGAAGGCGATAAATTCGGGGCTCTTTTTTGACCTGATGTATATCAACCCCATGAGTTCGTTTTTCAACCCAGCCAAACAATATGCTTTTCTGAGGAAATACGAGCAGGAGTTGCTCATTATTCTTGTCAATTTTGATAGTCATTCTGCAACCTTAGAAATCAATATTCCTCAACATGCCTTTGAATATCTAAACTTTAAACCCCGACATAACGTTAGTGCAATAGACCTACTCACAAGTCAACGTGAGGATATTAGTTTGAGTACAGATAACAGATTGAAAACAAAGATTGAGGCTTATGGTAGTAAAATATTAAGAATAGAACTGAAAGACTAAGTATCAACTATTTTATAGGACAAAAGTTTGTCAAGTTTAAGTATTTTGTTGTTTCTTTATAAAAAGAAATTGCCCTAAGTATGGATGAAAAATATTATATCGCAATTAATGAGAACGAACGTAAAGGACCTTACTCCATTGAAGAGCTAAGATTACTCATTACGCCCGAAACCTTGGTGTGGCATAAGAACCTACCCACATGGCAGTCGGCTAAAGATATTTCTGAGCTAAAATCCATTCTAAATATTCATCAAGATGAAGAGACAACAACTAGTTTGGATTTTAATCCACCTCAATCGTGGATTCTTTCAGCCTTACTTACTTTTTTCCTTTTTTCAACAGTACTGGGAGCAATTGCTATTTATTTTGCAGCTAAAGTTGACGATGCCTACCTTAAAGGAGAACAGAATTTATCTAAGAAGTATGCCCGACTAGCACGACAATTTGTATTTATTGGCATACCTGTAGGAATAATTATTCGTACTATAATTATTAGAATTTACTTTTCTTAAAAATTGAGACCAATGACCAGCGAGAATAAACAATACAGAAAAACTTGGCTCGAAGAGTCTGTTTTAATGAGCTTAATACTTCCTCCTTTCGGACTTGCTGCCCTATTTTATGCAGCAAAGGTTACGCCTCTCTCAATTGGAGGAAATAAGGAAGCTAGTGAGTTTTATGCACGCAAAGCTAAACGCTACGTAAAGATTGGCTTCTTTACTTTTATCTCTTTAATTACACTAGCCTTGTTTTTACTAGCCATTACTTATCTGTGGCTAAAGATTGTGATGCCAACATCATAAACATAAGCAAGTCTCCTAACTAGGAGTATGACATAAAAAAAGCGTGATATAGCTCCTAGGCTGTATCACGCTTTTTATTTTATTTAAACCACTTGAGAATGAGTGCTGATCGAGCTGGTAAATAAAGCTTTAACCACTCTTTCTTCTCTTTCTTGTAAAGAGGATCTCCTTGGGTAAAATGCTCTATGCTGTCATCAACAAAACCAAACCCTCCAAAAGCCTTTGTATCAGTATTCAATTGTACTGCATACTTACCTGGTTTAACCAGTAACCCGTAATCAGTAAACGACGAAGTAGGACTAAAGTTGAAAACAAATAGCAATCCATTTCGCTCAAAGGCGAGTACTTGGTCGGCATCGTCATGCCAAATCTGATTAATCTTGAAGTCTTGAAAGTTCGGATACGAACGTACAAGCTGAAGCATAGCCTCATTGAAATCGGACAGATAATGGTAATTCAAGTTTTCGTTATCGGCTAAACTCCACTGACGACGGGCATACTTATGCGACCAACCGTTACCCTCTCTAGGAAAGTCAACCCACTCAGGATGCCCAAACTCATTACCCATAAAGTTGAGGAAACCTCCGTTAATTGTCGAGAGGGTTAGCAGGTTTATCATCTTGTGAAGAGCTATTCCACGACGTACTTTGTCTGTTTCGTCACCTTTCTGCATATGCCAATACATATCCGAGTCTATCAGACGGAATATTATCGTTTTATCGCCTACTAAGGCTTGGTCATGACTCTCTGAATACGATATAGTTCGCTCATCTGCTCGCCTATTGGTCACCTCCCAAAACATGCTAGAGGGCTTCCACTCTTCGTCTTTGAGCTCTTTGATGGTCTTTATCCAGTAATCGGGGATGTTCATTGCCATCCTATAGTTAAAGCCATATCCACCTTCAGCAAAAGTCAAAGCAAGCCCTGGCATACCTGATACCTCTTCGGCAATGGTAATAGCATCCGGATTAACTTGATGGATTAGTTGATTGGCTAGGGTTAGATAAGTAATCGCATTATCGTCTTGATTACCGTTATAATAGTCATCGTAGTTTGTAAAAGCCTCTCCTAAGCCGTGGTCTAGATAAAGCATAGAGGTAACACCATCAAAACGAAAGCCGTCGAACTTAAACTCTTCAAGCCAATATTTACAGTTTGATAGTAAGAAATGTACGACCTCATTCTTGCCGTAATCAAAACAGAGCGAATCCCAAAGCTTATGTACTCTTCTGTCACCAGGGTAGAAGAATTGATTGAGGTCACCAGCAAAATTGCCCAAACCCTCAAGTTCGTTCTTCACAGCATGTGAGTGAACTAAGTCGATAATGACAGCAACGCCCATGCCGTGAGCTGTATCAATCAACTCCTTAAGTTCGTCAGGAGTACCAAAACGAGAAGATGGAGCAAATAAACTCGATACGTGATAACCAAAGCTACCATAGTAAGGATGCTCTTGAATGGCCATAACTTGCAAGCAATTATAACCTTGAGCTACAACACGAGGTAAGACATTATCTTGAAATTCACGATAGGTACCCACAACTTCACCTTCTTGAGCCATACCAATATGGCACTCGTAAATCAGTAATGGATCGGTATGGGGTTTGAATTGCGTATGCTTAAAAGCATATGGTTTAGTGGGTGCCCATACTTGGGCTGAAAAGATATGTGTAGATTCATCTTGAACTACTCGAGTAGTCCATGCAGGAATACGATCGCCTGAGCCACCTTCCCAATGTACTCTAAGTTTATAGATGTCGCCATGGGCCAAGAACTCTCTACCAAGATGCAATTCCCATATTCCATAATCGAGCTTCTTCATTTTAAACTCTTCACGCTCTAACCAATAAGTAAAAGGGCCAACTAGATAAATCGCAGTAGCATTTGGAGCCCATTCTCGCAATACCCAGCCCTCACCTTCCTGGTGAAGCCCAAAATACATATATCCTGAAGCAAAATCACTAAGAGTCTTATCGCTCGACCCTAATAGCTCTTTTTGTTTCTCTATTACGGCTTGGTGTCGGCCATCAATGGCGTCTGCATAAGGTTCAAGCCAAGGATCATTTTGAATGATGGGTAAATTTTGTTTTTTCATAGTTTGATTTATCTAGTAGCCGAGTGCCGTATTTATAAAATCGCCATAACGTTTGGCTTGTTCAAAGACTAGCCCAATCTCATCGAGTGCTGTAGGTTCTAATACAAAGTCATCAGATATGGGATACGAACAAATATACTCCTTACATTTCAGGTAATCAATGTATTCGTAATCTTTAGAAAATCCCTTAGGGGCAGATTTAAGGAAATCCTCACCTACCGTAGAGAAGTATTTCTTAAATTCTGGGTCTTCGACGATATCGATATATTCGTCAATACGCTCAGAGATGCTTTCACGAATTAAGGTCAATTGTTTTGTCGGTAAGCCAATACTTCCACCACCAAGCAAACTATTGCCTGGCTCTAGATGGATATAATAGCCAAAACCATCCGACTTACGACCCTTAGGATTGATATAGGCACCCATATGTGTTTTATAGGGCAATTTATTATTGGAGAACCGAACATCCCGATAGATTCTGAACACGCAGTCTTTGACTTCAACAGGCATTACCGTCGGATCAAAAACAGCTATTCGATTAATAATTTGTTGGGTATATGCTTCGAAAATGGCACGCACTTCATCATAAGCTTTCTTATGATCGTTAAACCACTCTCTATTATTATTTTGTTTTAGCTCTCGCAAGAAGCTATAGATTCTTTCTAATTCCATATATCGCAGTATTGGTTTTTTAGCTTCTACTAAAATAGTCTATTTAGCTTTAAATATATATTTTTGCATCATGAAAATTGTTCTAACAACGCTAAACGCAAAGTTCATTCATACCTCTTTAGCACTACGCTGGCTCTATGTAGCCAATAAAGATAAATTCAACATCTCTTTTACCGAGTTTGTAATAAAAGAAGATATAGATTCGGTAACAGAACAACTCCTTGCCAAGCAAGCAGATGTTATCGGGATTAGTGTCTCGATATGGAACGTCAAGCAAAGTAAGACTTTGATTGAGAAGCTTAAGCTCGCCAAACCTGAACTCATCATCTTTATTGGTGGGCCTGAGGTAATGTACGAACCCGAATTCTTCATTGAGAACTGGGATATCGACTATGTTATCAGTGGCGAAGGAGAGTTTGTTACAGGCGAGTTACTCCAGGCACTAGAACAAGGCCAACGAGAGGTTGATATACCGGGTGTCTCATACAAAGGCCATATCAATAGAACAATTGTTCAAGCTGACATTGAGAAGCTAATCGAACTCGATTCTCCTTATCAGCTACCCGAAGATAGAGACTCACTAAAGCACCGTGTGGTTTACTTCGAAACGTCTAGAGGCTGCCCTTATCAATGCAAGTACTGTCTGTCTTCTCTTGAGAAAGGTGTTCGTTACTTCCCAAAACAACATATCGACGAGAACTTAGCTTATTTCATTAATAGCCCCGCTAAGCTGATTAAGTTTTTGGATCGTACTTTCAACTTAAATAAGAACCATACGCACCATGTGTTTAGTTATCTAATTGAACACCATAGACCTAATTTAAGTTGTCAGTTTGAGATTTATGCAGATCTGCTTAAAGACGAAAATATAGAGTACCTCAATACCAAGTTACCCAAAGATTATTTCCGCTTTGAGATTGGTATCCAGTCGACTTACGAACCGACAAATAAAGAGATTAACCGTCTTCAAGATTTTGAACTATTGGCTGGTAATATTAGAAAGCTGATGGACGGAGGCAAAATTGATTTGCACCTAGACCTCATTGCTGGTCTACCCTTTGAGACTTTCGAGCGCTTTATAAAATCATTTAACGATGTGTTTGCTCTAGGTGCCAAAGAGGTACAACTTGGTTTCTTGAAGATGCTGCGAGGCACCTCACTACGGAACAATGCGAGCAAGTATGGTTATAGCTTCCAAGAAGAAGCACCTTATGAAATCTATTATAATGACGATATATCAGCTGCCGAAATTGAACGTATCCACTGTGCCGAAGAGGCTCTAGATCGTTATTGGAACAGCGGACGATTCCAACGCTCTATGAGCTATCTCATGGATGGGCCATTCAAAGGAGCTTATTTCCAGTTCTTCGAAGCCATGCATTCCTATTATACTGAAGCTGGTCTTCCTCGTTTTGGCTATCAATTAGAAGACCTTTTCAGGCTGCTATACGAATTTACCCTAGCACGTGGGATTGATATTTTCGAGCTACTTAGAGCCGACTATTATGACAATTATACGCTACGCCCACACGGATTTTGGGAGGAAAAGACCTGCAAGAAGCAGAAGAAGGCTTGGTTACAAGAGATTCTGCACAACCAAGGGTTTTTAGAAGCTAATAAGCTAACCAAAGACCAGATAGAGAAGTACGCCACACTAGATTTGGTTTCGGATGATGCCAATACACTTCTAGTAACACTGTTCAATAGGCGCAAAACAAAGCTTGAAGCACATCCAACCCTACACTACACACTAAATCAAGAGTAATAAGGAAGATAAACTATAGAATAGAACAGAGCCACTTGCATGTATTATGACAAGTGGCTCTTTATTTTATAGAGTAAATAGCAACAAAAAGAACGCTATTTTGTTAATATAGATAGAATTAAATAAACATTTATAATTATGAAGATTAAATACTTACTATTATCCGTACTTGCTTTAGGATTAGCTTCTTGTGGTGGAGCCAATAAGAAAAACAAAGTTGAAACTAAAGATGCTAAAGAAGTAGCAACCGAAACTAAACATAACCTAACAGTAGACGCATCTACCTCTGTAATTAACTGGATTGGTTACAAGATTGGAGGAGATCATGCAGGAACGATTAAGCTCGAATCGGGTAATATATCAATTGATGGAGATAAAATCTTATCAGGATCATTTACGATAAACATGAATTCAATCCAAAACACAGATATGGATGAAGGCAAGATGAGAGATCAACTTGTAGCACATCTTAAGAGTGAGGATTTCTTCGATGTGAGCAAATACCCAACTGCTACCTTTGATATTACTAGTGCTAATAAACTAGATAGTAATAACTATATGATCGAAGGTAACTTGAAGATGAAAGATGTTACCAAGAACATTAGCTTTGAAGTACAAATTACTAAGAATGAAAAGGGTGTTTATACAGCTGTATCTAATGTCTTTGTAATCAACCGTACAGAGTGGAATGTTAACTACGGTTCTAAGAACGTATTTAAAGACCTTAAAGATGCGGTTATCAAAGATGATGTAGAGATCAAATTGGCTATTAGCGCACACGAATAATTAAGATATTAACGAATACCATTCGGATATGAAAAAAATAGTATTGCTACGTCACGGACAAAGTACATGGAATCAAGAAAATAGATTTACAGGATGGACAGATGTAGATTTATCTGACACCGGCAAAGACGAAGCCGTTAGAGCTGGACGTCTGCTTAAAGATGCAGGTTTCAAATTCGATAAAGCCTATACTTCCTATCTCAAAAGAGCTATCAAAACCCTTAATATAACACTTGACACACTCAATCAAGAGTGGATTCCTGTGGAAAAGAGTTGGCGCTTAAATGAGAAACACTACGGTGCACTTCAAGGTTTGAACAAGGCCGAAACAGCCGAAAAATACGGTGACGAACAGGTACATGTCTGGAGAAGAAGTTACGATGTTGCACCCGATGCATTGGATGTAAAAGATGAAAGAAGTCCATTCTTAGATCCTAGATACAAAAATGTTCCTGCTGCCTACCTGCCACTTACGGAGTCTTTAAAAGAGACTATTGAGCGCATTATGCCCTATTGGGAGTGTGAAATTTATCCTTCACTCAAGACTTCTAATGAGATACTTGTAGCAGCACACGGAAACAGTTTAAGAGGTATAATCAAACATCTTAAAGGGATTTCGGACGAAGATATATCAGAGTTAAATCTCCCTACTGCAATTCCATATGTATTTGAGTTTGATGAAAATCTAAACCTCGTAAAAGACTATTTCTTAGGCGACCCTGAAGAGATTAAAAAGCTTATGGCTGCAGTAGCCAATCAGGGAAAAAGCAAATAGGTTTCTCTTATTCTATTTATTGATTATCAGCAAAAAGGCTATTATATGAACCAGTTCATATAATAGCCTTTTTTACTTGGGGGATAACTATAGATAGTTGACACCCTCTCATAAAGTGTGTAAGTTAAAATGATGGGCTTGGGTAACAACTTTACCTGAGCCGTTGTTTTATAATAAAAAACTTAGACATGT
>NZ_AQWS01000046.1 GCF_000375405.1 Bacteroides propionicifaciens DSM 19291 = JCM 14649
ATTCTCTTCTCACGCTAAGAAGAGGTACCTGGCAGATTCGAACTGCCGTAGATGGTTTTGCAGACCACTACCTAGCCACTCGGTCAAGGTACCATTTGCTTTTGCGATTGCAAAGATAGCTAATTTATTTATTCTTTTCAAAACTTTCTGTTGGTTTTTTAGAATCACTTGAACCACAAGCATGTGAATTAGTAGTATCCTTATTGATACTATTCTTTAATGCACAGCCACTTGCGCAGCTACTACACGGACTTTCATTTCTTTTTGTCCGCATAATAAAGTGATATATTTTATAGGCTACCCATCCGAAACAGATAATCAAGATGAATATTACAGCCCAGTCTTGCCAATTGTTCATATAAATAATCCTCCTATTTTATATAGTAGAAACGAAATACTCCATGCCAAAGCTGTGGTATAGACTATCGTAAATATAGCCCATTTCCAACCTCCAGTCTCTTGTTTAACGGCTACTATTGCAGCAACACAAGGGAAGTATAACAGACAGAACACCATATAGGCATAAGCAATCAATGGAGTAATACCCATGCGCTGACCTAAATTGGAGCCATCCTCATCTGCACCATAGAGTACAGAAAGTGTACTTACAACTAATTCTTTAGCCCCAGCACCCGATAACAAACCTACACCCATCTTCCAATCGAAGCCTAATGGTGCAATTGCAGGCTCTATAGCCTTACCAATATATCCGATATAAGAGTTCTCTTGTTGTTCCTGCTCACTAGCAAAATCGCCTTTAGGATAGGTACCCAAGAACCATACGATTACAGAAGCAATTAATATGATAGAACCCATTTTCTTGAGGTACTGAGATCCCTTATTCCAAGTATGACGCATAATTGCCTTACCCGTAGGCATTCGATAAGGAGGTAACTCCATAACAAAAGGTGAACGTTCGCCCTTTACTAAGAACTTCGTAAACAGTTTTGCCATAATAATAGCTAATAATATACCTATTAAATAGATAGAAAGCAAAACTAAGCCTTGATTACTAGGAAAAAAAGCACCAATCAACACCAGATAGATTGGAAGCCTTGCACCGCAAGACATCAGAGGGTTAACAAGTATAGTAACCAACCTATTCTTTCGATCTTCGATAGTACGCGAAGCCATAATAGCAGGCACATTACAACCAAAACCCATAAGCAGAGGAATAAATGACTTACCATGGAGTCCCATCTTATTCATTAGCTTATCCATTATGAAAGCAGCACGAGCCATATAGCCCGACTCTTCCATTACGGAGATAAAGAAATATAGAATAAGGATGTTAGGTAAAAATACGATAACGCCCCCTACTCCAGTTACAACTCCATTAACAAGCATATCTCGAAAAACCCCATCCGACATGTTTGAGTTGATAAATTCACCCAATTGCTCAACAAGCCACTCGATGCCCATCATAGGATATTCGCCCAGAATAAAGGTACAAGAGAACATGATATACATAAAGAGGATAAAAACAGGATATCCCCATATGCGATGCGTAACCAAATGGTCTAACCAATGCGTTATTCTTCTTGATTGCTTAACGCCAACTTTCAAAGTCTGATTGAGCAACCCTTCAATAAACTTATATTTTGAATCGGTGATAGCTGATTCGGTATCGTCGTGAAGTGATTCGGATATTTGAGCAGAAACGGTATTCCTGGTTTTAATAATATCTTCTCCATTAGGAAGAATTTCAACCATTTGTTCAAACTCAGGATCATTCTCTAATAGTTTAATAGATAGAAAACGAGTAGAGTATTTGTGTCTGATCGATTCATTTTTAGATATTTCAGCTTTTACAGCATCAATACCATCTTCCAATACTTCACCGTGATTTATATGGATATGTTTAAATACTTTCTTATTGTGAAGAATATGCGAATCGGTATAATCTTCTAAATGCTTTTCATGCTTAGACTCATCAACATAATTTTTATGCCAATCAAGCAGTTGTTTTTGAACTTCAGGGAAAATATTGCCATCTTTATCCATGAAGTCGGCACCCTCATACAAGTTAATAATAATATGGAAGAGGTTATCTATACCTTTACCCTCACGACAAATCGTAGGAACCATAGGAACTCCCAACAACTTGCTCAACTTAACATAGTCGAGCTGATCGCCTTTGGCTTCAAGCTCATCGTAAATATTAAGTGCTACAACCATCCTCAAGTTCATATCAATGAGTTGAGTAGTCAGGTATAAGTTTCGCTCCAAATTTGAAGCATCAACCACATTTATAACAATATCAGGAGTTTCTTGGACGAGGTGTTCTCGAACGTATTTCTCTTCGGGAGTATAGGCAGATAGAGAATAAGTGCCAGGTAAGTCAACGAGTTTGAAGTTATACCCTTCGAACTCAAAAAAACCTTCGTGTGCATCAACAGTTACACCACCATAATTACCAACCTTAGCATGTGAACCTGAGGCTATATTAAATAGTGAGGTTTTCCCACAGTTAGGATTCCCTACAAGCGCAACTTTGATGGTTCGACGTTTACCCAAGGCAATTCGCTCTAATTGTTCATCCGTTATATTGATATCTTCATGAAGGCCATTAAGAATATTTTCATCATCAAGGTCTTTAAGTGCATCATGCTCAGCAATGACTTCAATCATCTCTGCCTCACTACGTCTAAGTGAAACCTCATAACCTAAAATTCTATATTTAATAGGGTCTTTTAATGGAGCATTTAGGACAACTTCAACGGTTTTTCCTTTAATAAAACCCATCTCAACGATACGTTTTCGGAAACCACCATGTCCTAATACTTTTACAATTACCCCCTTCTCACCAGTCTGTAAATCGGATAAACGCATATTAACTAAATTTCTTTTGTGCAAATATATAGTATTCCATCTTAGTGGCAAATTATTTAGATTGTTTTCAAATTAAGAGGTAAAGAATACCTACAATTAGGTATATTGAACAATTTGAACTCAAATAATATCATTATATTTGCATGTATGATAAAGTCAACTATAGCCGAATATATTAAGCAAGAAAACTTAGCCAATACCAATGAAACACTTATCGTTGGGCTAAGTGGAGGCGCCGATTCGGTAGCCCTACTTCTTGTTCTAAACGAATTGGGATATAAATGCGCGGCAGCACATTGTAATTTTCACCTGCGGGGTGAAGAGTCCAATCGTGACCAAAAGTTTGCTGAAGAGCTCTGTCACAACTATCATATACCAATTTATATAGAACATTTTGACACCACTGAATATGCAGTTCAAAATAGAATATCAATCGAAATGGCTGCTCGCGATTTGCGCTATTCTTGGTTTGATAAGCTAGTAGTTGAAGGTAAAGGAGATAAGATTGCTATAGCACACCACAGAGATGATAATATTGAAACTCTGATATTAAATCTTGCCAGAGGAACTGGTCTTAAAGGTTTAACTGGCATACAACCAATTAATGGTCATATTATCCGTCCAATACTATCCATCTCACGTCAAGAGGTAGAGACGTATCTTAAAGATAAAAATCAACCTTATGTTACCGACAGCACAAACCTTGAAGATGAGTTTGCACGTAATAAGGTGCGCCTAAATATCATTCCAGCTTTAGAGCAAATAAATACGGCGTGCCAAAAAAATATTCAGAATACAATAACTTACTTAAACCAAGTTCAACTAGTATATAAGAAAGCTATAGAAGAGGCCACAAGTCGGGTTCTAAAGAATAATCAAATCGACATCAGATTGTTGTTTGGCGAGGTAAGCCCTCAAACCCTACTATACGAAATCTGTTATCCGCTGGGATTTAATAGCGCACAAATTGAAGATTTATTTAACACTTTAGAAAGCACAGAATCTAAGATATTCTTCTCTGAAGGATACAAGATTCTTAGAAATAGAGGAAAATTGCATATTGAGCCTCTCAAAGAGGTCGACACTTTGGAGCAAAGACTACCACAAATCAGTATTAATTATCAAGATATTGATACTCAATTTCAGATTCCTAGAGATAAAAACCTTGCCTGCTTTGATGCAGATCTTATAGATAAAGATAATTTAGAATTTAATAAGTGGCAAGATGGCGACTATTTTGTCCCTTACGGAATGAAGGGGAGAAAAAACATTAGTGACTTCTTCATCGACAATAAATACTCAGCTGCTCAAAAAGAGTCGCAATGGTTATTAAAGCACAATTCAGACATTATTTGGGTGGTAGGGAAACGAATTGACAACAGGTTTTGCATAACTAAAGCGACCAAAAGAGCTATAATTATTCGTATATTGAATTAGTATAACGCAATTAGAGATAAAGCACAAGCTTTAAAAGCATTATTTGGAGTCTATTATACACTTTTATGCACAAACTTACTGCATAATAAAATAAAATGATTATGTTTGCATTATTGAATTAGTGGATGCTTTAAAGCTTTTCATCTAAGAAGTATAAGCTTTTTTACATTAATTTCCTCTTCAATATCAAACTCCTACAACACATATTTTAAAAATCGATTGCTCTACACTAGTGCATATTTAAAATAAGCAATAAACGATCTGTTTACCTTAATAACAAACTACACTAGAGCTAATAAATATTAACCACTTACTATATTATATGTATAATATAATCCAATTGAACGACAAAAACTTGTCTGAACTAAAAGAAATTGCTAAAACTCTAGATATTAAAAAGATTGATTCTTTCAAGAAAGAAGAATTGGTTTATAGAATTCTAGACGAACAAGCTATTGCCGATGCTGCTAAAAAAGTGGATGGTGCTAAAAACAAAGATGATCGTAGCGACGACAAAAAGAAACGCACTCGAATGCCCGCTAAAAAAGACTCTCCGGACAAAGTTATTACTTCAAATAAAAATGGAGAAACCAGCCGACCAGAGTCAACTCCAGAGAAAACAGCAAAAGTAGTTGCAAAACCAGCTGCTAAAGCTAGTGCAAAAGAAGAAGGTGCATCTCCTGCAAAAGAAGAAGCTCCTAAAAAGAGAAAACCAGGGCGTCCTAAAAAGGCCGCAGCCGAAAAGACTACTGAACCTAAAGCTCCAGTAGCTAAAGAGACAGAAAAAAGTACGCAACCTGTTGAAAAGAAAGAAAGCAAGGTTATCGCTAAAGAACCTATAAAAAAGGAGATTAAGCCAGCTGATCCAAAAGCAGAACCTGCAAAAAAGACAGTTGAACCTAAAACAGTAGAGCTTAAAGAAGAAGATGAAAAGCTTACTTCAAAGCAAGAAACAACCGAAGTTGCTACTGAAATTCAAGAAGACTTCATTCCAATTGAAGAGATTGCGCGTAAACCCGCTTCAAAAATGGAAACTATTGTTTCGACTACTGAAGCTACACCTGCCGCAACAGCTGATAACTCTAGAAATATTGTCAGAAAGAATCTCCCTTCACCAGCCAACAATAATAAACCACGTCAAGCAAATGCGCGACCAGAAGTAAAAACTTACGAGTTTGATGATATTCTTAAAGGTGCTGGTGTACTGGAGACTATGCAAGATGGCTATGGTTTCTTACGCTCTTCTGACTATAACTACCTTTCATCACCAGATGATATTTATGTTTCTCAATCACAGATAAAACTATTCGGACTTCGCACTGGCGACGTTGTAGAAGGTGTTATCCGTCCTCCAAAAGAGGGTGAGAAATATTTCCCGCTAGTAAAAGTCGAAAAGATAAATGGAAAAGAACCTTCTCTTGTTAGAGATCGAATTTCTTTCGACCACCTTACTCCTCTTTTCCCTGACGAGAAATTCCAACTATGCAAAGGCGACTCTTCTGACACAATGTCGGCAAGAATTGTAGATTTGTTTTCACCAATAGGTAAAGGTCAGCGTGCTCTAATCGTAGCACAGCCCAAAACAGGTAAGACCATCCTGATGAAAAACATTGCTAATGCAATCTCTGCCAATCACCCAGAAGCATATATGATAATGCTACTAATTGATGAAAGACCTGAAGAGGTTACCGACATGGCGCGTAGCGTGAATGCAGAAGTTATAGCATCAACATTTGATGAACCGGCAGAACGCCACGTTAAAATCGCAGGTATCGTACTCGAAAAAGCCAAAAGAATGGTTGAATGTGGTCATGATGTAATCATATTCCTCGACTCAATCACTCGTCTAGCTCGTGCATACAACACAGTGTCTCCCGCTTCAGGTAAAGTACTTTCGGGTGGTGTAGATGCAAACGCATTACACAAACCTAAACGTTTCTTTGGAGCAGCTCGTAACATCGAAAATGGTGGTTCACTTACTATTATTGCTACAGCCCTAATCGACACAGGTTCGAAAATGGATGAAGTAATCTTTGAAGAGTTCAAAGGAACTGGTAATATGGAATTACAACTCGATCGTAACTTAGCTAATAAGCGCATCTACCCTGCTGTTAATATTACAGCTTCGAGCACACGAAGAGATGATTTATTATTAGATAAAACAACACTAGACCGTATGTGGATTTTACGCAAATACTTAGCAGATATGAATCCTATTGAAGCTATGGACTTCGTTAAAAAACGCATCGAAAACACACGCAATAATGACGAGTTCTTAATGAGCATGAACAGCTAATTAAAACTTATTATATAGTTGAATAAAAAGCAATCAGGGCGATACCTTACAGTATCGCCCTGATTGCTTTTTATGGGTTATCTAAAAGTGAGTTAAAAGCCAAATCTATTAAAATAATTAGAGGTATATTTGCGCATCCATTAATTAGATTACCATGTTTACAAACAAAAATATTTGGAAAGTAAGTTACCCTATATTGCTAAGCTTGCTGGCCCAGAACATAATCAATGTCACTGATACAGCCTTTCTTGGAAGAGTTAGCGAAGTCGCAATTGGCGGATCAGCCATGGGTGGATTATTTTACATTTGTATCTTTACGCTAGCCTTTGGTTTTAGTACAGGTTCGCAGATTGTAATAGCTCGTAGAAATGGTGAGGGACGATATTTTGAGGTCGGCCCAGTTATGATACAAGGGGTAATCTTCTTATTGGGATTAGCTTTCGTGTTATTTGGCCTAACTAAAGCTTTTGGCGGCGACATAATGCATCTTTTGGTCAGCTCTCCCAATGTTTATGATGCCACCATGGAGTTCTTAGACTACCGAATCTACGGTTTCTTCTTTTCGTTTATTAATGTAATGTTTCGGGCCTTCTATGTGGGGATTACTAAGACCAAAGTAATGACTGCAAATGCCGTCTTTATGGCACTTACAAATGTCGTGCTCGATTACGGCTTAATATTTGGACACCTGGGAATGCCTGAACTCGGAATTAAGGGTGCGGCCATTGCCTCTGTTATCGCTGAAGCAGTATCAATTCTGTTCTTCATTATCTATACCTATGCTGCAGTAGACTTTAAGAAATACGGTTTAACAAACCTTCGCTATTCATTTAACCCAAAACTACTTGGACGAATCCTGCGTATTTCATCGTTTACCATGCTGCAATACTTCCTTTCGATGTCAACATGGTTTATCTTCTTTGTTGCCGTTGAAAGACTCGGAGAACAACAACTAGCAATCAGCAATATTATCAGAAGTATTTATGTCGTAATACTCATACCTGTCAATGCCTTATCGACCACAGCTAATAGCTTGGTTAGTAACTTAATTGGTTCAGGAGGGATTAAGAATGTTAGCAAATTAGTTTGGAAGATTGCGCGAGTCTCGCTATTTATCATGATTATACTGACAACATTTATCTCTTTATTTCCACGCTTTATACTCTCTATCTATACAAATAACACCGACTTAATTGAAGGATCAGTAAGCTCTATCTATGTTATCATAGTCGCAATGCTTATTGCCTCGGTAGCCAATATCGTTTTTAGCGCAATATCAGGAACGGGGAACACACGCTCAGCTCTTTGGCTAGAAGTTATTACGCTAATTATTTACACTGGTTATGTTGCTATAGTAGGGCTAGTTCTCAAAGCTCCAGTTGAAATATGCTTCACCACAGAGATCGTTTATTACGGAATGCTGTTTATTGTGAGCTATCTCTACTTTAAAAGGGGAAATTGGCAAAACAAAAATATTTAAATATCATTGTTTTTCGTACATTTGTAACTAACTATAATAGTGAGTACTGAATAATAATAAACTTGAAATACCTAATCATATATGTTTGATAATTTAAGTGAAAGACTAGATAGGTCTTTTAAACTTCTTAAAGGTGAAGGTACTATCACCGAAATCAATGTTGCAGAAACACTAAAAGATGTACGTAGAGCTCTTTTAGACGCTGACGTAAACTATAAGGTAGCAAAGAAATTTACAGATACTGTAAAAGAAAAGGCTTTAGGACAAAACGTACTAACTGCAGTTAAGCCTAGCCAATTAATGATTAAGATCGTTCACGACGAACTGACAACATTAATGGGTGGAGAAACAGCAGACTTTGATATTCAGGGTAAACCTGCAGTAATTCTGATGTCGGGGCTTCAAGGTTCTGGTAAAACCACATTCTCAGGAAAGCTAGCTAAGTTCTTAAAAACTAAAAAGAACAAATCTCCACTTCTTGTTGCTTGTGACGTGTACCGTCCTGCAGCTGTTGACCAGCTTAAAGTTCTTGGAGAGCAAATTGGTGTACCTGTATTCTCTGAACCTGAAAGCAAAAATCCTGTAAAGATTGCACTCAATGCAATTCAAGAGGCCAAAGCGAAGGCTTACGATGTGGTAATCATCGATACTGCTGGACGTCTAGCCATTGACGAAGAGATGATGAATGAGATTGCTGCTATAAAAGAGGCGATCAACCCCAATGAAATTCTCTTTGTAGTTGACTCAATGACAGGTCAAGATGCTGTTAATACAGCCAAAGAGTTTAACCTACGTCTTGATTTCAACGGTGTAGTTCTAACAAAGTTAGATGGTGATACTCGTGGTGGTGCAGCTCTTTCTATTCGTACAGTAGTTGACAAACCAATTAAGTTTGTTGGTACTGGCGAAAAGCTAGAAGCAATTGATCAATTCCACCCTTCACGTATGGCCGATCGTATTTTGGGCATGGGTGATATCGTATCACTTGTTGAAAGAGCACAAGAACAATACGATGAGGATGAAGCGAAGAAACTTCAAAAGAAGATTCAAAAGAATCAATTCGATTTTAATGACTTCCTTTCGCAAATCCAACAAATCAAAAAGATGGGTAACCTGAAAGACTTAGCAGCCATGATTCCTGGTGTTGGTAAGGCTATTAAGGATATCGACATTGACGATGATGCATTCAAGAGTATTGAGGCTATCATTCACTCAATGACCCCAACAGAAAGAACTCAACCTGATTTAATCAACGGTACAAGAAGAAAAAGAATTGCAGACGGAAGCGGTACAAATATTCAAGAAGTGAATCGTTTACTTAAACAGTTTGACCAAACTCGTAAGATGATGAAAATGGTTTCGGGTGGACCAAGTAAACTTGCACGCTTCATGCCTAAGGGTAGATAATTTAAAATAAAAAACTATGACTTTAATTGATGGTAAAGCGATAGCTAAACAGATAAAAGAAGAAATAGCTCAAGAAGTTAATGAGATATTAGCCAAAGGTGGTAAGCGACCACATTTAGCTGCTATTTTGGTAGGACACGACGGTGGAAGTGAAACGTATGTAGCCTCAAAGGTCAAAGCTTGTGAGGAATGTGGTTTTAAATCATCACTTATTCGTTATGAAAACGACGTTACAGAAGCTGAACTTTTAAAGAAGGTTGAAGAACTAAATTTAGATGCAGACGTTGATGGTTTTATCGTTCAGCTCCCTTTACCAAAGCATATCTCTGAACAAAAAGTAATTGAAGCTATTGACTACAAAAAAGATGTGGACGGCTTTCACCCCATTAATGTGGGTCGCCTTTCTATTGGTTTACCTTGCTATATTTCGGCAACTCCCAATGGAATTCTAGAATTACTTAGAAGATATAAAATAGAGACTGAAGGTAAAAAATGCGTAGTCTTGGGTAGAAGTAATATTGTTGGTAAGCCTATGGCTTCACTAATGATGCAAAAAACTTATCCAGGTAACGCAACAGTTACAATCTGCCATAGTCACTCAAAAGATATCAAAGAAGAATGTCTTTCAGCTGACATCATCATTGCAGCACTTGGACAACCTCACTTCCTTAAGAAGGAGATGGTTAAAGAGGGTGCTGTAGTTATTGACGTGGGTACAACCCGTCTTCCTTCCGATAAAACCAAATCAGGATTCAAACTCTTTGGAGATGTTGACTTTGACGAAGTAGCTCCAAAATGTTCATTCATAACTCCTGTTCCTGGAGGTGTTGGTCCAATGACCATTGTCTCGCTGATGCGAAACACGCTACTGGCAGGAAAGAAAGAGATTTACAACTAATAAAAAAGGGGAGCCAACTAAGAGCTTCCCTTTTTTAGTTTAATATTTGTCTCGTCCTAATATAGCGTTACACAATACATGTAATGTTATGGAAGAGTCTAAAGATCAGTATGTAAAACGTACTCAAAAGGATTATAGTATGTCCTTTAAATTGTCCCTTGTTTCTGAGATTGAACGTGGAGAACTCTCTGCCACTAGTGCACAACGTAAATATGGTATTCAATCTCGTTCAACAATTGTTTGTTGGCTCAGAAAATATGGTAAATTTGACTGGGAGAATCAAACACCCAGTAATATGCCTAAGAGTCAAGAGCAGAAAATTTTAGAGTTAGAGCAGAAGGTAAAG
>NZ_AQWS01000047.1 GCF_000375405.1 Bacteroides propionicifaciens DSM 19291 = JCM 14649
GCAAGCTTCTACCTGAAATTCGAAAAACTTCTTTTCTGCCAGTATGTCATTTTCTCGTGGCCTTAACCTCGAGGCCTTGTCTCTTACAAAGCGAGTGCAAAAGTATAGCATAGGATTGCGAATTCCAAATGCATTTGCACTTATTTTGAATAGATTTTAGAGGCTTATACATAACAAGCTATCAATCCACAGGTTAGCATATGAAATAATTTTACATAGTTTTTAATGGGGGTTACAAGTCCTCCTTTACTACTCCTTATTATATAAAGTTTATTTTATTACTGAACTGTTGCAGTAAAACCACTACGGTGGAAATCTAAAATGAGCTACTCCCTTGGGGGCTCCGAGTAGGTCGAAGTGGACAAACCAGTAAGGATATAGATACTCAATGAACTAGAATAAGGATCATGCAACATAAATATGCTTTAATTTAATTTAATTAATAAATATAGGTATCTTTGGATAAGATTTTGGTTCTATAGCTGGCTCTCACCAACTATAGTTAAAAGGGAATCAGGTTGAAATCCTGAACAGACCCGCTGCTGTAAGCTTCAACCCAAAGTCTATGAATAATTAAATCCACTGTTCAGTTTAAGAATGGGAAGGAGTTCATAGATGAAGCAAGTCAGAAAACCTGCCAAGACTATTTTAAACCAACGGCTTTCGAGGACTAAGGCTTTAGGACATGTTTTTATCGGCATTACACTGTGCTTATAAAATATTCATCCACATCTCTACCCCTTGAAGGTTATTAGAATTAGACAGTGAAACTCACTGTGACAAATACTTTTAATAATTATTCAATCATCTCAAAATGAAAACAAAAAAACATTATTTAGGCCAAGTATTATTCGCCTTCTTACTTATCGTCTCTTTTACAGCTTGTAAAGACAATGATAAAACTCAAAAAGGAGAAGAAGATCTGGAGTATGTACTCACGAAAGAGGATGTATCTTTTCCAGATACTGAAGAAAAAACTCAGTCTGCAAAAATTGGAGAGCCACTGGAAATAGAGGTTACTACGATATCAGACAAAGACTTATCGTTCAAATGGTATATAATCAATGAAGAACCCAGCACTAGGTCAGAAAAAACAAAAGTTAGTACCGAAAAGAATCTGAACTATGCATTTCTAGATCCTGGAACTTTCCAACTCAGCCTTGAAGTTTCACAAGGCTCTATTCGCTTCGAGTATCCATATCCAGCTCAAATTGAAGTGGGATTTGGAGAAATCACCCCACCCTCTGAAAATGCAACTCCATATATAACTAAGGTAATCGAATACCTTCCAGCTGTAGGACAATTCACAAATGACCTACCGAAGTATGTAAAAGGAGATACACAGGAAATAATGAATGAAAAAGCTCTCGCCTACATTGGAGGCAAAGGTAAAGGTATGATTAGTCTTGGAGGTTTCGGCGGATACGTTACGGTAGGTTTTGACCATACTATTGAAAACGTGAAAGGTAAACGAGATTTCAGAGTTATTGCTAACGCCTTTTATGCAGCGGCCAATCCAGACCCTAACGCTCCTTTGGGTGGTAGTTGTGAACCAGGTGTTATTATGGTAGCCTATGACTCAAACAAAAATGGCGAAGCTGACGAGTGGGAATGGTTCGAGATTTCAGGGAGTGCGCACAAAGACCCTACCAAAGAATTGTGGTATGACAAAGCCGTTAAAGATAGTAATGACGTTAGACTGATACCCAATTACGAAATAACATATTTCAAACCTGAAGAAGAACCAGCAAACCCAAATGAACCTGAGTATATCCGCTGGGAAGACAACCAAGGTCAGAAAGGGTATAAAGCAAAAAATAATTTCCATAAACAATCTTACTACCCTCAGTGGGTAAAAGAGGATAAGCTAACCTTTAAAGGAACACGTTTACCTCAAAATGGGGTAGATGAAAGTGGTGAGGGATCTTACTACGTATTGTACAAATTTCGTTACGGTTATGCCGATAACGAACTGAATAATAAAGATGATTCAGCCGTAGATATCGACTGGGCAGTAGATAAAAACGGAAATAAAGTTCATCTTCCAGGAGTGGACTTCATCAAAGTATATACAGGTGTAGATCAAGAGAACGGCTGGTTGGGTGAATGCTCAACAGAAATAACTCGGATTGAAGACTTACACCTATTAGGAGTAGATATAGACACAAGATCAGAGGAAGAAGAATAAAAGCTAGGCTAATATACAATAGAGAAAGGTGTACACTATAATCAAAATAGTTGTACACCTTTCTTTGTATGTTAGAATTGAAAGTATATGAAGGGTTGAATATCGCTGCTCTTAATTTGCATAACAAAGAATATCAATGCTAAAAAGACAAAAGCCTTAACCAAAAGAGGCATCCTAGTTATCGTCCCAGAGAACATAACTTCAGATTTCTTTGGCAGAAAGTGCAAAAAGAAACCAATACCCATCAGAATAAATACTTTCCAATAACCTGTAACTAATTGTGGAAAAACACCTGCGTTAAACTTAAAGAGAATCTGATTGATCATATCGATTGCAGCTGAAAAGCTAGTATGTCTGAAAAATATCCACGTCAAGCAGACAAAGTGGAAAGTTAAAACAATTCCAGCTAACCGTAGGAATCCCCTACTCTCAATCTCTTTAGTCTTTCCACGAACTTGCATTACAAGCTTATGAACAACAAGAGCAAATCCATGCATCCCACCCCACAATAGGAAGTTGAGAGAGGCGCCGTGCCAAAGCCCACCAAGCAACATAGTAATCATCAGATTAAAAAGCTGACGAATCTTCCCCTTTCGATTACCACCCAAAGAAATGTAAAGGTAATCTCGCAGCCAAGTAGATAGGGAGATATGCCATCTACGCCAAAACTCAGTAACACTGGCCGACTGATATGGGGAGTCAAAGTTCATATTAAACTTAAAACCCAATAGTAATGCTATACCAATAGCCATATCACTGTATCCAGAAAAGTCGCAATAAATTTGCAAAGCATAACCATAGACACCCATAAGGTTTTCAACACCCGAGTATAGTGTAGGATTATCAAAAATACGTTCGACAAAATTAACACTGATATAATCGGATATAATGGATTTCTTAAACAACCCACATATAATAAAGTACATCCCTCGTCCAAAATCATCTTTCGAGATAAACAAGGGTTTGTTTATCTGAGGTATAAAGTCACGGGCACGAACAATAGGTCCGGCAACAAGTTGTGGAAAAAAAGACACATAAAAGGCATAGTCGAGTAAACGATTAAGCGGTTCAATCCTTCCACGATAAACATCAATGGTATAGCTGAGAGACTGAAAGGTGAAAAATGAAATACCAACAGGCAAGAATATATCAAATGGAGAGAAATTAGAATCAACTATCTTAGATATCAGCTCTCCAAAAAAGTTAGTATACTTAAAGTAGAACAGAAGCCCTAAGTTAATGAACAAGCTAATCGCAACATAGACCTTCTTATTACGCTTTTGGGTATGTGCAGCTGTCCACTTGGCCAAAAAGAAATCAGAGCAAGTCACAACGGCCAATAAGAAGAAGTATATCCCACTACTTTTATAGTAGAAATAATAAGAAAAGGCAGTAACAAAGAGTATACGTGCAGTGTCTTTATGCTTAAGCCCGTAATATATTATTATAAAGCCCAAGAATAGCCATAAAAAGACTCCACTACTAAAAATCATGGGCCCGTCGGGATGGAATGTTAATTCTTTCAGGACTTTAGTCCAGTCGATATCAAAGGGTAATATATTCATTATAGGCTTTAATTAGGGCTTCACAAAAAAGATTAGCTTGAAGTTCATACCCTTCGGGTAAATAGTGAACATGATCGGGTCGAATTAATTTAGCGTCCTTCCAATTATTACAAGCATGTTCTTTTCCTCCAACAATGGAGTACATATCCCAATATGCTAAGTGATGTTCAAGGGCTACAGTCCGAATAAGCGAAGAGGCTTTAGCTGTTCTGGGGTTATTTCGGTAAACCCGCCTTCGGACACGGTCGAACGATCCTGGTGGGGTAGTTAATAAGATAGGCGTATCAGGTAAAACTACACGGATTGCGCCTAAAAGTCTGTCCAACTCTTTTTGGTGCATAGCAGCATTATATCGCCTACTATGACTCTCATTGGTACCAAATGAAAGGATCAAAAGATCTGGATTCGCTTGTTTGATTTGATCGATACGATTCTCTCTATAGAATGACAGTGCAGTAGCACCATTAACGCCAAAATCTTGATAATTTAAGCTAGGGAATATGTTCATCAATTCATCTTGCACTTTCTCGGTAAAAAAACCTCCTTTAATATGACTATCACCAACATGCAGTACTTTGACCGAATCACTTGCCAGCCCCCTAATAGATGAGTTCAGCTTTCGGAAGAAATTATTCAAAGAAAGATTCTGATCTACTATAACACTGGGTTGAACTCCCGTAAAAACTTCGGGTAGCCTTACTTGATAAGCTTCAAGGTTGACTTTCTCAAAGATTCTATTCAGTGGAGCAATCACAACTAGCTCTGTCTGCTCAGTCATGGGCAAAGGAAGTACGTCTTGCGCCTGAGCGATAAAACGAACCAAACCAAACGCAAAAATAAACGAAGTACGCAAAATTCTATTCACCAACATAAATTTCACCTTTATCATGGCCTGACTTGCCCAATTTCAACGATTCAAATAATTTTTTTGCTATTACTCGCCCACCTCTAAAATTGATATGGGTATAATCAAGATTAGCTTTAGCTGGCTGAGCTTTTACAAAGTCCCTCATACTATCTTCCCCTCCCATGGCTTCGAACATATTCCAAAAGGCAATATTATTCTCTTTTGCAATCTGTCGCTGTATCTGAATAAAGTATTTGATCTCTGGCATAGTGGTATATACACCATTCTCATTTTTATGGTCGCGATCACCTACACCAAGTAATAGAATTCCTGCTTGAGGGAACTGCTCTTTTAAATAACTAATTACTTGTTTCATCCTCACACGGTAATAATTATAATCAAAGACACCTGGAGAGACAATATTCAGACCATATTGCAATACAATCAAATTGTAAGGTCTAAGCTTATTAAAGTCGGATATATTTTTAGGAGGAATGCTATTGAGTGAATAGCCCGAACTTCCCCTAAGCGAGAAATTATCAAGGATAACGCCGGAGTCTCCATCCATAGCTACACCATAAAAGAGTGATGTCGAATCTGGTTTAACTGACCAACGTACTCTACCAATGGATCCCCTGACTTCAACAGATTGTAAATCGTCTGAAGGTTCAATCGAAAAAGAGAGTTGCTCTTGTTTATTGACTTTGGCTGCAATGTCGATCGTGTCACTATTTTTGAAGAAAATAGTTGAAATTGCACACGAATCAAGGTGACTACCGTAGCGCTTTTGACCTCTTAGCTCAATATAAGCATTCTTTGAAGCTCTAAAGTAGCGACCATCGACACCTTGATGTTTGTTTTTAAATCCTTTTTCATCTGTCACTGAGAAACTATCCCAACCGCCAAAAGAGTGAACTACCGTGGGACGGAAGCCGTTGGTTTCAGATGTGATAGACACATATCCTACACCAGAACCTCCATACTCAGTTTGAAGATAAGATCTCAAATCAGAAGTAAGTATATCACCTTCAATAAAAGAATCACCAAAAAATGCTATCCGAGCGTAACCTGCTGAATCGTGAGTTCTATTGAGAGACTCATAAAAAAGAGCCATACCACGCGAAGACGAATCACTATAATCGACTATATGAGTAATACCATCTGCATTGGTATCTTTACTAATCCATTTATCATCAGCAAGAACTTGTTTAGGACCAACCTGAATAATACTATCCTGAATAACCGATCTAAGGCTATCAGGAATATTAAGCGAGTCATTTTGGGTTAATTGAGTAGAGTCTAAAAGTTCATCTAAGTCGGGTATTTCAACTACGGGTAGGTCTTTGACTGAGCTAGCCGACTTCCGTACTTCAGAAAGTATATCGATCTTACGGAGGGTATGACCTGCGATCTCAATTGTAGGTAAAAAGTTTAATCCCCAAAGACCAAGAACTATTATGACGGTCATTAACAGGGTATATATCAAGTAATTCCTCATTATATATCTTAAAATATGGGACAAAGATAGGCAAATACGTAATACAAATTGGGGAGATTACTTATTTTTTTAAGCATCTCCCCAACTAACCATTAATCAATATATATCAAATAAATTGCTCTACATTCCATACGAATGCTCGCAACCCTAGCAAGTCATAAGCATCATCAATTCTTTTTAGCACTGTAAGTAAAGTATCAACTTGTTCATCTTCGACTACAGCTAAAATAGCAGAACCCATCGAAGGCCAAGCATGACTACCAAAATGAGGGTCACCAGTTTTAGATCCTCGTCCTTTGACACGGTCCCAATAGGTAAATCCTCGACAGTTAAGTCGATCCAAAGTCGCTACGACACGGTCATAGTGAGCCTGATCAAAAGTTATTAATACAGATTTCATATTATCATATTTATAAGTTTTCACTAAACTATCTATGTATCCCAGCAAAGAAAGTTTGCATTTCATTGTCTTGCTTTAGCTTTCTACGCTGGTATTTTAAGCCAGTACCAGCAAAAACGCAATACAACGTTGGGATTAAGACAAGGGTCAAAACTGTTGAAACAGAAAGTCCACCGATAACAGCAATAGCCATAGGTCTCCACATCTCAGCTCCTTGACCAGTACTTATAGCCATTGGAATCATCCCAAGAACAGTAGTC
Organism: Bacteroides propionicifaciens DSM 19291 = JCM 14649; assembly: GCF_000375405.1. Taxonomy (GTDB): domain Bacteria; phylum Bacteroidota; class Bacteroidia; order Bacteroidales; family Bacteroidaceae; genus Bacteroides_E; species Bacteroides_E propionicifaciens. Next base: position 6,759 of record NZ_AQWS01000047.1, read on the forward strand.
ATTGTCGTCATTAGAACAGGTCTTAAACGACTTGTACCAGAGGTTATAACAGACAGTACTACAGACATACCTCGTTCTCGGCAAAGTGTTATATAGTCAATAAGTACAATACCATTTTTAACCACAATACCGATCAACATAATTGCACCCAACAAACTCATCACACTCAGTGTGCTATTGGTCATAAAGAGCGCCAGCAACACTCTACTTAAAGCAAAGGGAAGTGAGAACATTATAATAAAAGGATAAGTCAGCGATTCGAACTGAGCAGCCATCACGATGAAAACTAAAACTACGATAAGCAGAGCCAGTACACCTAAATCACCAAATGATTCTTGCAGGTCTTCATAAGAACCTGAAATACCGATGGATATTCCTTGTGGAAGGTCCATCTGTTCAATAACTTTATTTCCACCCGCCACAACATCTCCTAGTGCAGCACCAGAAATAAGAGCAGAAACAGTAACTATACGTTCCCTGTCTTTTCGTTCAATAGTTGGCGGCGAAGATTTTTCGATCACCTCACCAACATCTTTTACACGAATAGGTTGACCTAAGCTATTATAAATTACAATTTCTTCGATATTAGACAAGCTAGTTCTAAACTCGGGAGCATAGCGCACTTTAATATCATACTCATCGCCATCTTCACGATATTGAGAGGCTACAGCACCATTAACCCTATTTCTAAGGTAATTACCAGCAGTAGAGAGGTTAAGCCCATGAAGAGCTAGCTTTTCTCTGTCAAAATCCACTTGATATTCTGGAAGATAATCTCCTCTACTGATAGTAACTTCGGATACTCCCTCAACAGTTAATAGATTTTTTCTTAATTCTGTAGCAATACTATCTGTTACTAACATATCAAAACCATAGATTTCATAATCTGCCGAAGCTTGATTAGCAATACCTGTATTAGTCCCCCCCAATATCACCTGACTTTTAGAAAACTCAGGGTAACCCTTCAAGTCATCGCGCATCAAGTCACAAATTAAAGATAACTCTTTGTCACGGTCTTCAGGGTTAACCAAACTAATATTAAAGGTTATCACGTGACTACCATTATTTTGCATAGAAGCAGAAGCGTTATCAGAGTCGGCTTGTCCCACAGTGTAATTGCAAACCCTTAATTCGTCCTTATACTTAGTCATCCACAGATTTGTCAAATCTTGAGCTAGGGACTGCGATACTTCAGTACGAGTACCAATTGGTAACTCTAGTTCAACAGCAATACGAGCATTATCTTGAGCTGGAAAGAATTCAGTACTAATACCTTTCATGCAAAATAAACTTGCAACAAAGAATAGTGAGCATGAAATAATAACAATAGACCTGTGACGAACAGACCAAGTCAACAGATTGGCATATACAACATCAAGCCAATTAAGCCCACGGTTAACAGGAGTAAAGAATATCAAGAACAGCTTAGATGATGTTGTCTCTTTTTTAAGCATTTGAGAACACATCATAGGTGTTAATGTTAACGCCGCAATTGTCGAAACAAACATAATAGCACACATCATCCAACCTAACTGCTTAAACATCACGTCTGTTATTCCACTAACCAATGTTAGAGGAAAGAAAACTGCAATCATAGTCAGAGTTGAAGCTATAACTGACAAAGCAACTTCATTTGTACCATGTATAGAGGCTTGTTTAGGGTCTGAACCTCGTTCAATATGAGTTGTAACATTTTCAAGTACAACAATTGCATCATCCACAACCATACCAATAGCAATGGACAAAGAAGATAATGACACAATATTTATAGAATTCCCTGATACTGCCAGATAAATGAAAGAGGCAATTAAGGATAGTGGAATGGTTATACAGATAATTAGTGTGGCTCGCCATCGCCCTAAGAATACGAAAACAACGAGTACAACAAAGAGAAGGGCATAAATAACGGTTTCAACTAAACTGTTTATCGTATTGAGAATATTTTCTGGACACCCTCTCATAAAGTGTGTAAGTTAAAATGATGGGCTTGGGTAACAACTTTACCTGAGCCGTTGTTTTATAATAAAAAACTTAGACATGTATGAAAACAGAAGATTTAATCCCCGATGAGTTCTTTAAACAGTTCAAAACAGGTGAAGAACTAAACAACTTCCTTAAGTCCATTCAAAAGC
>NZ_AQWS01000048.1 GCF_000375405.1 Bacteroides propionicifaciens DSM 19291 = JCM 14649
CTATCAAACCATTGAAGAATTTAACAACAAATACAGAGAACAGAATATTAATAATGTCGCTTAACTAGTTGTGCGAAAAAAGTTAGGAACTCCAGTTCTCGATATTCTTAATATAGATACGACGGAGGTATTGTCGGCTGCATCGACAAAATGGAATTTCATGAATCTGAAACCCGGACTCGTTGGTGGGCATTGTATCAGTGTCGACCCCTATTATCTTGTTCAAAGAGCACTACAGGCGGGCTACAAGCCTGAGTTAACTCTCACTGCCCGAAAGGTGAATAATAGTATGGGATATTATGTTGCAGATCAGGTAATCAAGGAAATGGAGTCTGTCGGTTGCCTGTTGAAGCAATCGAAGGTACTGATATTAGGGTTTTCGTTCAAGGCTAATAGTTCGGATATCCGCAATACAAAAGTGATAGATATATATACAACTTTGACTGACAGTAATATTAGTGTGGAAATCTATGACCCTCTTGTAGATAGGAGTAAAGTTAGAAGCCAATACAACGTTGAACTAATTACCCGGCACCAGCTCTTACTAAAGACATATGATGTTATCATACTTGCTGTGAAGCATCGCTTTTTTGAAGAGATCAATCTGAGAAGTTATCTTAACAAAAAAGGGTTTGTCTACAGTCTTCAGAACAATGAACTAATGTCATCTAACGATCTTGAAGCGTCCCACGAATGAAAGGCCGGATTCTAAATATTACTCTCTTTCTTCTGATATCTCCATCTATGTTTTCTCAAGTACAGGAAGATAGGAATATAGAAAGGCTGGTGTCCGAACTGTCAGAAGTTTATCAAAAGGTTCAGCTGCTGATCGACAGTATGAGTGTATCGGATGAAGAGCAAACAGGTCTATGGTCTGATCTGCTAACCGATAAAGAAATATCGAGTTCTAATATATCCAATGAAAGAAAGTCATCGGTAGACATATCTTCGGGATTTCCTGACTTTGGATTAAAATGGGTCTCGGAAGTAAATTCGAACTTCAGACAGGATATATCCGATGCGGAAGATCTGTTCAGCCGTTTGCGATTGTCGACAGGAATCGATTGGGTAATATGGGGAGAAGGCAGCTTTACCAAGAGGAGGCAGGAACGACGTAATCTGAAAAAGAAGGTTGAACGAGACAATTTCATCAGAGAAATTCATATGGAAAATACAACCATTAAGAATAAATTTTACTTGATGCAGGATGTTTTCGACAATCATCGCTTAATATTGTTAAACCAATGCATGCTTCTCCTGGAAAGCCAATACAATCATGAAGCCGGGATGCATAAGCAGGGGCTGGTTGATGATGTCAACCTAAAAAAAATCAGACTCGATATTAATGCAGTAGCATCCTTGATAGATCTAATAAAAAGATATACCAAAGATGCTAAGTATAAGGAACCATTTCATCAGTACTGGAACTTACCTGACGGATATACTGATTTACCCGATTTTCATCTTTTGGAAAAGAAGATATTGTCCAACTCACAAGAACGACTGTTTCAATTGAATCAGGAGGTTCTCAGAAGCCAGAAAAAGGGGGGGGCAGATTTTAGTGTAAGGATGAAATTCAGATACAATTATTATGAATACAAAAATCATTCGGGACAAACTTATCCGAGCCTCGGTGTAACGGTATCGTTACCTCTCAATTTTAACAGAGGGAATAAACCGCTGGAATATGAGTTGGCTGAACAAATCGAAACCTTTGAGCAGGAACAGTCCAATTTACTGAGAGAGTTAAAAGACAGACACCGTCATTTCTACTTTCTGAAGAATGACCTGTCTGATTTGAAAAATGACTTGGAATATATAAAGGTTCTTCTGAATGCCGAAAAGATGAAAAGCAAACAAAGTAAAAAGGAATTCTCGCCAATAACATATATTGACCTAAGTAAGAAATTTATCCAGAAGAAAATAGAAATACTGGATAAGCAACAGGAGCTTTGTGAAGATTTTTTCCAATTTTATCTGAAAGCCGGCTTCCTTAATGAGAAAAATACGCCACAGGAACCAAAGGCTGTTGAATTATCTTTAGCGAATAAAAAAAATGATCCAAATCTGAGCACTTATCTATGGGGGCATTTCTTTAACCAGAAGACAAACAGGGAACTTTTAGAAATTTTCATTAGAACTAAAATAAGCACTGTTTTTTTCTCTCCTGCTAATTCCGATCTTGAAAAAACAGCAGATTTTATAAAACAATGTAACTCCACAGGTATTAAGGTTTACAGACTTATCAGCGAAAACTCCTATGCATTGAGTGATGATGGGAACAAGAAATTACAAAACAAGTTGGGAACGATAGAAAATCAAGGGTTCTCCGGAATACATCTAAATATCGAGCCTCATACTTTTTCCGATTACAAACGAAATCAGGAAACATATACTAAACGAATGAATAACCTATTTATAGAAACTAAACGTTGGTGCGATGTGCACAATATGGCTCTGAGTGTAAGTATTCCCATGCATACACCTATTGAGGAAATTTCTGTTCTGAAACAAGCTGGTATAGATGCTTTCATCATGGCTTACGAAAATGATGACCATTCAAAATTATTGGATAGAACCTTAAACCTGAGAAATGTATTAGGAGAGAATACGGCTTGGGCACTTCGGATAAAAGATTTCAAATCACCCCACGATATAATCCGGACGAAGCAACTATTACACGACCATGGCATTTTTAATCTGGCATACTATGATTGTGCTTTACTTTACAAACTATAAAAATGGATATACAGTTTACTCCAAATATAACAGAAGATGAGACTAAAGTTTCTCATGTAGTTCCCAGAAGGAGATGGGATCGATGGCTTTACATTGCCATCCTTGTCGTATTATTAGGGTCTTTGCTGAAATGGCTAATCTATCCCTGTTTTTTCGATTTATCGGAGGGGATACTCCTTCAACAGCAGTATGACATCAACTTTGCTGAAGATATCCGTATTCTAGAATATCATGTCGAAGATGGCAATGAGGTGAAAGTTGGTGACACCCTTTTCGTCTACGAGCTCCAAAACAACACATATCCGGCTAATCAAGATTCAATTTCTCTTATGTTAGACCGGGATAAGGATAGGACTTTGCTGATCGAACTAAACGCAGAGATAGAAAAAAGACAATTATTTATTTGGCAACACAAAAAGCGATTAAAATACTGGAAATCAGAGAAAAATCGCAAAGAGCAGCTCGTTTATCTGAATGCAATAACACCCAATGAACTGGCCAATGTAGACCGATCCATCGATGATGTTTCATCTCAGATAGCAACATTAAATGCAGAATATGCTGTTTTGATAAAGCAAAGAAAGCAAATCAGCAACTATCTGCAAAGTAGATCTGATATGCAATATAAGGATATGCAATTAAAGTCGAGTCATTCTTATTTCGTTTCTCCAGTCGAAGGGCAAGTCGATCGATTGAGAACTCCATTGAATCAGATAAACTATAAGAAGGATATTGTTGCGTCAATTATCAGACCGGAATATATTGTACGAGCTTATATCGATATAGATAGACTGAATGATTTTCGGATAGGGGATATGGTCTCGATCATATTGCCATATCGGCACACAAAGCTTGAAGGAGAGGTTGCGAAAGTGTATATGGTTTCTGAGCCAAAAGATACCTCTTTTTCTGATAATACAGTGAAAGATAAATCAGGGATCGTCATGGAAATTATTCCATCGTCAGGAAATAAGCCGGAATGGGTTCAACTTGGGGTCAGTAATATTCCTGTGAAAATAAGAAAGTTTAAAATTCATCTTTAAAAGAATGGATAAGATAGTTCAAATATATGATAAGAGAGTGCTCCTTCTGGACAACTCTATCGAAGAAGAAACACTGCCCGATCCAGATCTGTCTGATGTGTGGGTGGTAAATCATCACTCACCCTCAAAGGTAAAAGTATTTCTCAAAAAAATAATTCGCTCCGAAAACCTGAAGGTTTATCTTAAACCTGTTTTCCTGCAAAGAGAGTTTAAAAAAGGGTATGAATATTTTCGTGAAAATCTATATATCGAGGAATTATGCGATGGATATATTGAAAATATGCAAATGCAGGAAAAAGTACAACTACTTGATCGGGTTAACTATTTTGTACAAAAATATGCAGAGAACAGAGGTCATAAACAGTTGAGTGGAGATGAAGCTATTCTACAGTCTTCTTTCGATTATTATTATACCAGACAAAAGTCAATAATACCCCTAAAAAGCCGTAATTCATTGTCGGGTTATACTCATCCTCGTATCGAAGCTCATTTTTTTTCGATCGAAAATGCCGACAAATATTCGCGGGTTTTGCTCAAAGGAGCTTTCTCCGAAAACCTTCTGGACAGAGAATTTATCGACACATTGCATCTATGTCATCATTGTGGCGGGGGATTCCTTAACTATAGGGAAATCTGTCCTAAGTGTAAATCTCATAATTTGAAGATGATACCACTCATTCACCATTTCAGGTGTGCTTATATTGGACCTAAGACTGATTTTCTTTATAAGGATCAACTGATTTGCCCAAAGTGCTCTTCCCTGTTACTAAATCCGGGAGTAGACTATGACAGTCCAGGCTCCACTTTTATATGCAAGAACACAAGTTGTAATAATCAGTTTCAGCGTCCTCCGATTTTAGTTTCATGTGTGGATTGTGAGACTGATCAGTCGCCACATGAACTTGTTGTGAGGAAGGTGTATAAATATTCCTTCACAGAAAAAGGATTGCAACATTTTTTATCGTTAGACTGATGATATGTTAGAGTTCTGGGAGACATATTTTGATTTCTGGCAAAGGATGGACCTGAATACGATGCTCCGTTGGGGATGGTATATCCTTCTTTTGGATATTCCTCGGTTTTTAATCGTCGAAGGGGTCTCTCTGATGTTAAGCAAAAAAAAGAGACGTGAGACCTATGCAGAATGGAAAATAGCAGAACAGCGATTGAAAAATGAATATCCTCTTGTTACAGTATTAGTTCCCGGGCATAATGAAGGGAAGCATCTGTATAAATTGGTAGAATCCCTAAAAAGGCAAACTTATCAAAACATTGAATTAATAGTTGTAGACGATGGCTCTACGGACAATACTAAAGATATTGGCCATAATTTTGAGCAGCGAGGAGATATAAATCTATTCATAAGAAGCGAAATACGAGGCGGAAAAGCTTCGGCTGCCAACATGGGACTCAGGTATGCACAGGGAAAATACGTAATCCATCTGGATGCCGATTCATCGCTGAAAGATGATGCAATAGAAAAAATATTGATCCCATTCTATCGTTACGAAAATGTTGGAGCGGTTGGCGGTAATCTGATGGTTCGAAACGAAGAGGACTCACTTGCTGCTACCATGCAGTATTTAGAATATCTGCAATCGATTAATGTCTCCCGCATTGTACTATCCTATTTGCGAATATACAAAATAGTTTCGGGTGCTTTCGGAGCATTTCCCAAGGCTGTTTTAGACAGAGTTGGCGGTTGGGATGTTGGTCCTGGTTTGGATGGAGATATTACAGTGAAAATAAGGAAAATAAATCATCGTATTATATTTGAGGAAGAAGCAATATGTCATACTCATGTTCCTGTGACATGGAAGAAATTAACTAAACAACGCTTGCGTTGGTCCAGGTCTCTTGTCCGATTCCGTCTGAGAAAGCATCGGGATATCTGGATTCCGAATATGAATTTCAGGTTCTCTAATTTCATGTCTTTCTTCGAAAATATCCTTTTTGGGCTGATCCTTGACTTTCTATGGGTATTTTATATGATACAGATTCTGGTTATGGAACCTACATTTCTTCTGATTTGGTTCCCTTTCAAATACTCTATTTATCTGATCCTCTCGATCATCCAATATTCTTACTGCTTAGCTATTTGTGATGATAAGGGTCAGGTATTCAAGAAGATAATTTACATTCCATTATATCCCATCTACATGGGATACTATATGCGTATTGTAAGAACAATAGCATATATCGATGAATTTTTCTTTTATGATTCTTACAAGGATGCATGGAATCCGATTAAAACATCCAGTAAAGCAAAAGAGTTTGGAGCATAAAAAATATGCTATTAAAATAGGAAATGAATGAACGTGTAAAATAATTAAAAACAAAAATGAAGAAAATTAAACGTAATTTAAGTCTTCTGAGCATTATTTGCTTGCTGGCTATTAGTTGTTCTGATGACACAGACACCAACTTCAAAGCTGATGATCTGTCAGGAACAATTAGTAATGAGGACATGACGCTAACTTATGGAAAATCTCTGTTAAATGGTAATATTGCCCTGAAGAACTCAAGATTATCATTCGATCGCTTAGTTGAAGGAAGATCCTTAGAGACTAAATCTTTATCTGGATCGGTAGATTATAGAATGCCTGATATTACAAATGCCACAAAATTAAGCGGAAATAGTCTGCAGAATATAAATGATGATAAGGTTTATTATATTGCAGCGGGTGAAACATTTTCGGGTAATATAAATTTTAACGGAAAAGCTACTTTGATCATACTAGGTAGCTTTAATGGAGGAGGGACAAAAATACCTAATGGAGGAAAAGTAGAGGTTGCTCCTAATGGAAGCATTACTAAAGGAGTTGATTTTCATCTAAATTCCGGGTCTAGTCTTAATAATTACGGATCGGTATTTTATACTTCTGGAACTGTTGATGGAACAATTAATAATTATAGTGAGTTAATTTTTACTTCTGGCGTTGCTCTAAATGGTAGCTCTGAAATAAATAATTTTTGCGGATTAACTTTTGAAGGATATACTCAAATAAATCAAACAGTAAATAATAATGCCTACATTAATTTTGAAGAAGGGTTCCATATTAACGGTTCACGTGCTCTCAATCTAGCCGCTGGGTCACTCACAAATATAACAGGAGGAACGATTAGTGTAGATGGTAAAATCAAGAATGAAAGTCAGTACTTTGCTCGCATCGACATCGACAATAACGTTACTATTGGAAATATGAATGCTACTCCGGCATTTGTAGGTAAAATTGATATTAATACTGATAAGGAGATTGCAGAATCGAAGATTGACAAGCAAGTTTCAGTTAATGCAAATACATACATCGCGGCTAAAAATTGCCGTCCTGAACTAGGCATTCGCCCATGTGACGGAAGTGCACTTCAATTTACCTTGGCTGCTACAGTTTCCAGTCCAATGGTAGGTGATAATATAAACTTGAGTGCAACGGATGTGCGTATTCTTAATGGGCGAGCTTATGTGTCTTATCATACAAATGATGAATTCTATGACAATACACCAAACGGTGCATTGAGAATTTTTGATATCCAGAATCACACAGCTCCATCTCTAATAAGTGAAGCTATCTTCAACAAGGTTGAGTTTAACGGAATAGATATCGCAAGCGATAAATTATATGCTGTCGGTGGAGATAAGGATGGGGCACGTTTGGTAGAAACTAAGTTGTCAGATGGAACATTCATTACCGGCGATTTATCTTATTTCCAGACACATAAAATACCGGGGGTTGCTGCTAAGAATTCATTTATCTACAATAATATGTTATGGTTGGTTTCGGGAGGAGCTAATGGCGGATTTTTTAAATTGGATCCTAGTAGCATAAATTATGATGTATCCGAAACTTTATATGCTGATGGAGCAAGAAGTAAATACACTGTTCATAACAATCGGGTTCAAGCATTTTTAGCTATAGAAGAAGGCGGAGCTTATTTACGAATATCGAATATTGACGGGAGCAATGTTAAAGAGTATAGATATAGCACCCTTATCCAAAAAATAAATACAGGAAAGAATACCATGGCTATCGATGACAACTATGTTTATCTAGCTCTAAGTGACCGTGGTCTGGCCAAAATAGAATTAGCTACAGGAAAACTGATAGCTGAATTCAAACCAAATACGTATCGTATTGCAGCTGAAAGTCCTAAAGTTTTTAAAGAAAATGGTCTTACAAATGGTGTTGCTGTAAATGATTGCTTTGTTTTCTTGGCAAATGGAGCAGACGGAGTAATTGTACTTGAAAAAGATAATTTTAATGTCGTGGGATCTTTTAAACTGGCAGAATCGGCAAACTATGTGTATGTAAAAGACGGACTTCTGTTTGTGGCAACCGGGCGAAATGGCTTGAATATCATTAAAATTAATTAAAATCCTAATTAATATCGGATGAGATAGCTTTTAATACATTTTAATAGAATTAGATAGAACATAGTATAATTAAAAGAGTCTTACCGAAAAATACAGGCAGGCTAAATGCTTGTTTATGTGTAGTTTTGTAAAGTTTGTGTTAAGAAAGAAGTGGACTTGCTAACTTTACCTGTACAAAGAGTTAAGGGATAAAAAACTATCTTTATCCAATGAAACAACGAAAAGTATACGACCGCGAGTTTAAAG
>NZ_AQWS01000049.1 GCF_000375405.1 Bacteroides propionicifaciens DSM 19291 = JCM 14649
AACGTCTAATTTAAATAACTTCTCTTTTAAACATTCGTATATACATTTAATTTGGATGTTATACGCATAATACTCTATTCCAAAATTTACTTTTCAAAGGTAAGTAATTAAAAGTTAAATATAAAATTAAATATTGAAAAGTTGTTGTGTTGTTTTTTATCTATAATTCTAAAATAACTTTGGTATATTATTGTTGTTTTTCAACTGAGAAACCTGATCTATTTGGAGATTTAAATCAAATATATATTAGCTTCAAGTATAAATCAATAAATCTATACTCTGAGGTGCAAGGTGCAAGTGTCTATATATAGACCTTGCACCTTGCACCTCAGGTATGTGATTGATTTACAATGTAGTTGCATATTCAAAAAAATGTATTAACTTTGAACCTGAGTTACATGCAGACAAAAAGTAGACATAACATACAAGATTGCATCGACTTCGATATTTCCCAAATCGTACACCAGAGCTTTTAAAGTTTTGTAAACGATTAGATTTGAACGGAATATGTTGAGAGGTTCGAATCCCTCTCTCTCCGCTGACTAAAGGTTACCGACCATATAACCTTTTCTAAATATAAGATGCAGGGACTAAGATTAATTTCTTAGTCCCTGTTTTGTTATTATCTTAATTTAATATAGACAGAAAAAGGATGGATCATACCGAAAAGCTGTGGGATTTGCATATCAAGCATAGATTGATGTGATCCGATATAATAACCTTCTACCCACTCTCCATTATCTGCCCTTAGGGCTTTGAATTTTATTGCTCGCTTCATAAATTATGATACCTTTGAATTAAAAATATGATTTATATATTAGTCTTAATCGCTTATATCATACTTGCTATAGGGGTAATTCCTCGTTATTTGTTTTTTGCCCTAATAGGACGAAAAAAATCATTTAGCTATCTACTAGAAGGAGGTAAGCAGACAAAATGGAACATAACAATGCTTGTCATAATGATTGTTTTACTTCTTATTGGTGGAATATTAATATTTACTCTGTAGGCTTCCCTAAAATTCGGACATTTAAAATGATGGCCTAGTCCCTGATAAGCATTGAACACTTTTTAGTAGCCTCTCTAACGGCTAAATATACTGCTAGGGTATCTTATAATCTTCCCCTAAAATAAAACCTCAACAAATCAATGCTATATTCTAGTGTTGATTTGTTGAGGCTAATAAAGATAAATAGTAATCTTAAGAGAAAATGCTGATATCAAGGTTGAATATTTTGGCAATACCCTCAACCATAATTTGAATACCTACACAGAAGGTGAAAAAGGCAATTAGCTTGTTTATTACTAGGTTACCTGAGTCACCTAGACGCTTGAAGAAGCGTTGGCCTTGTGTCAGTAGTAGATAGAGAATGGCTGCCATACAGACAAAAACTGTAGCTATAATCATGTAATTAATCCCAGTATCAAGCATACTGTCTTTTACGCTCGCAGTTGCCATCAGCGTGAAAATAACAGAGATACTGCCTGGGTCAACACTAATAGGAAAAGTTATGGGGTAGAAAAGCTTACTTTCAAGTTCACTCCATTGTGAGGCAGTGACACTTTTTTCTGATTCGCTTTTTTGTGCAGATTCCGGCTCGTCCATCAAAAGATCAATCGCAGCCTTACAGATTAAAAGACCACCACCTAGCTGGATAACAGGAACAGCTAACCCAAAGAGTAAAAGGAAAAGATGACCAACAGCTAGGGTACCAAGCCCTATAAGTAAGTAGTTAATCAGAAGTTTTTTGATTGCTATCTTTCTGTGCTTATCATCGAGATTAGAAAAGAATCCGTTGACAATGAATGCTCCCCCAATGGGGTTAACTACAGGGAATAACGCCATGAACGAGGACGAGAAAATAAACAAGAAACTTGCTGTTGACATAATTCTATCTTTTAATATTGCTAATACAGAGCTTAATATAGGTGTTGTTAAAATTAAGAGAGCTTTTAGCACACCTGAGTTTGAGTTATAAAACCATAAAACATGCTATTTTGTTTACTCTAATGGCTTACAAATTTCCTTGTTTATAATAGTATCGTTTAGCTTATTAAGAAATTGAGACTCGGTCAAAATAACTTAAGTCTGTACCTATTGTAGGATTGAACATTTTTGTTCTCAATATCTGTATTGTAATTAAATGAATTAAATGTTTAATACTTATATTTGAATCTTAATTTAATATTAATAATCAGAGATATGATTAAGACCAAGGTTGTTGTTTCGCTCTTTATGCTACTTATAAGTAGTTCGCTATGGGCAAAAGATTTTAATCACAAGAAATCATTCCGAAAGCATGAGTTCACTTTAGGCCTAGGCTTATCAAAGGATGTATTTTCTAGTCTTTCTGTAGATAAGATATTTAGTAATATTATTGCTGATATGCATAGCAAAGAATTGACTTATCACAATACAAAAGCTGCTAACAGAAGTGGCTTTCATCTTGGTTATGCTTATAACTTTAACCAGAGATGGGCAGTTGGAGCAACACTATTCTACAAAGTATACGATAAAAGCCACTCTCGTTATCAAGTCGAATCAACCTATAAAGAGAACTTTTATGGAGGTGCTATAGAGGGGCGTTATACCTATCTTAACAAGCGAGTCTTTCGAATGTACTCTTTGCTAGGAGTTGGGATTTATGGTTATCACCAAGAGTGGAAGCGTAGAGATCAAGATACTGAAGAACGAGTTTCTGATACTTCAACTAAGTTCACCTATCAAATATCACCTCTTTGTATGGAGATCGGTACTTTTATTGGTCTGAAGCTTGAATACGGATACGGGTATAAAGGAATTGCTTCTGCTGGCTTATACTATAAGTTCTAAATCCGTAACAAGTTCGCAGATAGCTTCTTCAAGATTGATCAATAGATTGCGAAATCTTTTTGATGTTGAGGCTCCTTGCCATGGCATCAAATAGCTCTTTATAAGCTTGAGACTTGCGATAGAGATCTTCGTGAGTACCCGACTGAATCACTCTACCGCTTTCAATTAGGTGGATGCAGTCGGCATCAATGATTTGAGATATGCTATGCGAAATAATAATTACTGTCCTTCCCTTCTTGATCGCATCCATGCTGAGTTTGATTTGCTCTGTAGAGATTGCGTCCAAGCTTGAAGTTGGTTCATCCAGAAAAACAATAGGAGGATTCTTCAAGAATAGTCTTGCAATAGCAATCTTCTGTTGTTGTCCTCCCGAAAGATTTAGTGCTGGGCCTGCGTACTGCTCTGGTAACTGCATGATTTGGTCGTGTATGTAGGCCTGCTTTGCTGCTTCGACAATCTCTTCGTGTTTGGCCTCGGGCATTCCGTAACGAATATTATCTTCTATGCTACCATCAAAAATATGATTCTTCTGAAGTACAAGTCCTATATTATCTCTCAAGTAGTCTGTATTATACTCTTCTAGGGAGTGTCCATCGAGGAGGATAGTTCCTTCATCTGGCTGATAGAACTTATCTAATAAGTTGATCAAGGTACTCTTACCCGCACCCGATAATCCAATAAAAGCCGTAACCTGATCGGGGTAGATATCCATATTTACATTGTCTAAAGTCTTTATGTGGTTTCCCTGATAAGTGAAATCTAGATTGCGAATACTAAAATGTCCCTTAATTACATTGGGTTTAAATGCTCCTGAGGTCTCTTTCTCTGTCGGTTCAGCATTGATAATGTCAAAGAAGCTCTCAGAATAAATTAGGGCATCGTTCATCTGGTCATAAACTCGATGTAGTTGACGAACAGGAGCTGAAACATTATTAAATAGAAGTGTAAAGAACATGATTGATCCAATTGTCATTTCCCCTTTAAGAATAAAATAGGAGGTTAAAGCAATAATGATGGCTACGCCGATTTGCTCCACAAATCCTTTGCTTCCTTCAAATATAAAACGAAGTTTCCGGGTGTTAATCTGAGTTTGTGTAAGGTCAACCTGCAAATCCATCTGTTTTTTAGTCTCTATATCTTGTCTGTTAAAAGACTTGATGATGAGCATGGAGTTGAGTATGCTCAGAATACCTTGACTTTTATCTTCACGTAGTTTTTTTACCTTTTGTCTTACTCCCTTAAGTCGTGCAGCTTGCTGTCTGTTGATGAAGTAATAGATGGGTAAAACCAGTAATGCAACCAACCCTATATAAACATTAGCCTTCAGCATGATGACCACAGCAACAATAGCATTGGCAAATAAAGGCAATATATCAATAAAGAAGTTGTGCATGAGTTGTGTCAGGCTATCTACTCCACGGTCAATCCTACTTTGAAGCTTACCTGGTCTGTTATTATTCATCGAGAAGAAGGCCATCCGATAGGTGAGTATCTTTTCGATAACCTCTTGTGATAGATTTCGTGAGGTATAGATGCGAAGTTTTTCCCCATAATATTTTTGCCCAAACTGAATACAAAACGTTAATACCTCTTTGGTTATCAAAACCACAGTTACCAACAGAATAACTTTTAAGCCTTCTGATAATGTTCCGCCCGATTCTACAGTATCGTTAATGCCATCAATAGCATATCGTAGAATCCAGGCATTGACCTGCGCAATAAGTGAACCTATAAATGTTAAGAATAGCGTTGCTATAACTAGCCATTTATATGGGCGTACGTAGGGCCATATATTGCGAAACATCTGTGATAGTGTCATGGTTTTTTATATAGTTCAACTTGTTGCATCGGATACTCAAGCTTCTTTAAATATTCATACGTTGTTTTTCCTCTTACAATAATAGTCTTATTTGTAGGAATAGTTTCGTAAACCTCTAAGAAGTTTGTAACACAAGAGGGGGATGTAAATACTACTGTCTCAATGGTATTAAGCTCAACCTTCTTTATACTTTTAGGGAGCACATTTTGATAGGTAATTACCGTATCTACCTCTATTCCAATTGCTCTTAGGCCATTTGGAATTAAGTCGAGTGCCAGATTTGATCGTGGTACAAGTAATTTTCCTCCAATATTATTTGCTCTAAACAACTCAATAACTCCTATAGAGTCTTCTTGTACGGCTTGATAATCTGCTCTAATCCCATATTTGAGGAGTTCCTTAGAAGTTGTCCTTCCTATCGAAAACACTTTAAGATGAGCTAAGGTTCTGCTATCTTTATTTTGTTTATGGAGCGCTTCAAAGAAGTGTTCAACAGTATTCTTGCTAGTAAAAAGCAAGGACTCGTACCGGTCTAATCTATTAAGTGTAGCATTTAATTCAGTAAGGTCTGAAAGGGCTTTCATCTCTATGAGTGGGGTATGAATAGTTTGACCTAAATAGTGGTAGGGGGTAGGATCTAGACCTGTTACTAAGACATTCTTTTGTGGATTTAAGCTTTTTGCTGATTTAAACTTCAGGTCTACAACCTTTCCAATAACTATAATAACAGGTCTTGGAAACTCTATCTCTTGCTCAGCCAATTCAGTTAGCGTATAGTAGAACTCTTTTTGGTCGGGTAAAGATACATTATGTATTAAGGCTACTGGCGTCTGCGGATCCCAGCTTTCGGTTATCATTTGAGTAGCAATCTGCTTAATCTTTGTCCCGGCCATATAATAAACTAAGGTGTCGACCTTGGGGATTTGTAGTCCGTATAATGCATGTCCCGAAACAAAGGCCAGCGAAGATGCGAGATCTCTATGGGTTAACGGAATCTTGCAAAGTGCTGATAAGGCATTGGCTGTCGAGATACCAGGCACAACTTCAACTTCAACGAGATTGCTTTGCAGGTATTCGATTTCTTCTCCGCCGTGGGCAAAAATCATAGGGTCTCCACCCTTGAAGCGTACAACCTGTTTGCCTTCCATGGCACTATTAACTAGTAGCGTGTTGATGTCTCCTTGTTCTTTAGAGTGGACGTTTTTGCGTTTTCCTACATATACCAGCTCTTTGTCTTGTAGGGTAGAGAGAATGTTTTTGTCTATTAAATCGTCATAATAAATTATGTCAGCTTGCTCTAGGCGTGTTTTTCCTCGAAGTGTGATTAAGTCGGGGCTACCTGGGCCTGCGCCTACTAGATAAACCTTACCAAAACAACTTCGAGCATCAAGAGGTTTGAAGAGTTGTTTCAAGTCATCTCTTCCCTGCTTACTAACAATAGCTAGTGCCCCTTGTAGCGGGTGGGTTTGAAAATCGAGTCGTTGGGTAATTCTGTCTTCTAAACCCAATCGATCAAGAGCGCAAGTGGCAATAATTACCCCATCGTAGGCACCGTTATCAACTTGTGCAATGCGTTCTTCGATGGTGCCACGTATGCTTTTTAAGATCAAATGCTCGTTTCTTGTTTCAATTTCCTGTTTTCTTTTGGCGGAACTCGTACCAATTATAGTTTCTTGTGGTAAGTTCTCCAACGTACAGCCCTTCAATTCTTTTCTACAAACTAGCGAGTCGGAATTGTCTGCCCTCGAGGTGAGTGCAATGATCTCCAACCCTTGAGGGAGTGGGTAGGGTAAGTCTTTAGCTGAGTGAATAGCTATATCCGCCTTTCCAGTGAGTAACATTTCGTCGAGCTCTTTGGTAAAGAAGTCTGGACGAATGGTATCGCTCAAGAGTGAAAGGTGTTTGTGATGGTCTCCAAAGGACTCTAGAGTCAGTAAACTGTATTTAATCTCTGGGAGTAACTTAAATGTTTCATCTACCTGCTTTATTGCGAGTTTGCTACTTCGGCTAACTACTTTGATTATATTATTTGTTTTCATGATATTCTGTCTTTAAGATGCCTTGCTCAATTAAGACTTTTATTTGATTTCGTATATAAATTGCTTGCTTTGGACTCTTGCCGTTTGTGCCAATAGAAATAGTGATGTTCTCCTCTTTATAAATTGCTGGAGATACAAATATCGAATTGTCAGGGTTGTCGCAGATTGAGCATAATTTGTTTGTATTTTTACAATCGGTTGCAATCTCTTGGTTGAGGTCGTAATCGTTTGTACTGCAATAGACCATACTGAACTCTTCCAATAAATCAGGTTGGTATGATCGAGTTATGAAGTTAAATGGATATTTGAGTAGTTCCTCTTTTATCTCGGGAGCCATAATGGTTATTGCTGAGGTGAATCGATACAACCCTTTTGCTTTTAGCAGCGCTGCATTGCCTCCACCGACAATTAGCACACGCTTATCTTTTAAGTTTATAAGAAGTGGTATGAAGTTTTTACTTTTTTCCATTTTTGAAGATATTAGTGCATAAGGTTTTTAGGTTGCAAACCTTGTTGAGCTTGTAGAGTGAATAGGTTGATGATAAAGTCAAGCATACGATAATCAAAGGTATAGAGTTCTTATCGGTGAACTGTGCGATATAGAAAGTTCCTAAAATGAGTATTAAACAAACAACCCCCGAAAGTAGTATCTCTTTTTGCCATCGGAATTGCATTATCTTATGCAGTAGGCCATAAACAATTATGAAGTACGATATATAGGTAATCATGTAGGCTATTCCCACGGCATCTAGCTGGTAATAAGGAAATAAAAAGTAGATACAAATAAGATAGATAACACTAAATGAGGTATCTGTAATAAAATAGAGTAGCCCTTTACCCTTGGCTAAAAGCACAAAACCCAAAGCCCAAGAGATGATTTTAAAGAAGATACCAATAGTTCTCCAATTCAGTAGGGTATAGGCCGACTCAAAACTGCTGGAGTAGAGAAGTGTCAGTAATAGCTTGGAGCAAAGCATTAAAAAGACGATGATAGGCACCGAAATAATTAACATTACGTTAACCTGTTCATTTATCAGCTTTCTTGTCTTTTTATTATTAAAACTCACAGCACTAAGCCGTGGATAAAAATCGGCACTCATGGAGTTTAGAATCAATTTAAGATAAACATTCGTGATTGTCCAAGCCGCTTGTAATAGCCCCAGTTGTTCTAATCCCGCCTTATTGATGACCATTGAGCGCACAATAAATAGAGCTATTTGTGTCTGTATAGCTGCAATAACGATAATGTCGCTTAACTAGTTGTGCGAAAAAAGTTAGGAACTCCATACATTGAAATTTGGTATAGAAAGCAACGAAGGCATTCATACCTAGACTATCAAACTATTGAAGAGTTTAACAACCAATACAGAAAACAGAATAT
>NZ_AQWS01000050.1 GCF_000375405.1 Bacteroides propionicifaciens DSM 19291 = JCM 14649
ACTGGGGCATAATTTTAAATCAGTTCCTAATTATTTACAAAGAAAGGGTCAGGTTATAATAATAACCCAACCCAAGCTTGATTTACTTACACACTTCCTGAGACAGTGTCTTTTCTGGAGTAACTTTACCTCCTCCCGGAACGTCATCGCCAATATGTGTAATTTTATTGATTTTTAATTTGTAAGAAGAGTTTCTGTATACTGCGTTATACTGCGTATCTGCTGTACCCTTATAGTTTACTTTATTATCTTTGTCCTTTATGAAATAGCTATAATACATTTGGCCATCTTCATATACCTTAATGCCTTTTACACGTAGAGAACCCAAGTCTTCTTCTGTTATATTCTCGTCATTCTTAAAGGCAGGCAAAGCTTTAACCTCAGCAAAACTTTTATAGACTATACCGCCAACAGTGTAGAACGTAACACCACCGTTTGCTGTTACTTGGTAAACAACACCTGTAGTTTCACCCATTCCTGAGGTCAGTTTTGTAAGCTCAAGGAAAGCAGGTCTATTCTCTGTAGTATATACAGATTTTCTAATTTTAAACTTATCTGACTGAGTGTTTTTTATAATGCCAGTAATATCTTTTGTTGTTTCATCTAGGCTTACCACTGTGAATTCTTCAAAAGGCAATACTATATCATCAAGATCTCCTTCTTTAGGAGAATTTATGTATTTACCAATTATAGAACCTTTTGAGTCTGTCCATTCTTGGAAAAGATTGAAACTTATCTTTGAGTTTACCAATAAGAAACCATCTACCTTTATAGCTCCTACCGCGTCTGTCACAGTTTTAGCTATTTCTACTTTTTCAAGAACTGTATTGTCTGATATCTTTGCAGCTAAACGGTCAAGCTTTGCTAATCCCTCTGCGGGCTTATTTTCTGTGCTTGTTGCATCTATGGTTACAGATGTTCCCAACTCGTTAATGTTTGTACTGTTATTAACAGAAACCATTAAGAATTTACCATCTCGGTATCCTGCTAATACAGAGGCAAGTCCTTCCGTTTCTATAACTTTGGAAATAGAACCAGATTTTCTTAGCACATCTACAGGGTTAGCTATTACAACAAGGTTATATGTACCTTCAGGGGCTGTGAATTTCTCTGTTGTGCGGTTTTCGTCGATTTGGGTCGTGGCGTGTGAATACTGGATCATGCCATTCTCGACTAGGTAGATGTGTAAACTTTCAATCTTTTGATCGTTAGCTGTAGTTTCTTCATCTGTATCAGCTCTAGTTGAGGTTGCTGGTGGGGTGGCCAGCTGAACAGTTAGATACGTGTCAAATTCTGCGTTTACATTCTTATCCGTCGGAACAGAATCATCATTGCTACAAGCAGCTAAGCCAAATACAGCCAGTCCTGCTAATAATAAGTTACTAATTTCATAAATGTTTTTTTGATTAAATTGTGAATTATATTTGTTTGAACTTTTTCGGTTTATAATCGTAAATATGCCATGTTTATTACGCTTGGCATTTGTTGGATATTTTATTACCCTATTGTGTAATTGTATATATTAGACAAAATAAACTTGGATTATTACCTAGTTATTCAAATTTTAGTTTTTGTTTGCGTTTGATGCTCAGCATCTTTGCTAACACGAATGTAATACTTGTTTGGTCTATGTAACGAGTATTTCAATCAATTGTTCTAAATCTGCTGTTTTATTATATTTCAACAATGGCACATAAATGACACATAAATGAGTTGTGTGGCTTGTGGGTGCGATTTTACTTTTTTGTTATATTTCAAACATGTTACATAATTGACTTGTATTAACTGTATTTCTTTAGTGTGCTGAGAGTCAATCAGTCTAATATGTAGAATGTGGATTCACTAGTTTATTTATGGCATTGCCTTTCAGAGAATTTACATATGTTTATTTATGTAATTATGTATTTAGGCATTTTGTGGGTATTACTCGCATTTATATGTAAGTGGTAGGCGTGCATTTAGAACTAATGGAAGGTTTTTGTTTAAGTTTCTGATGATAAGTTTATATTCAGTGTCTCTTTTCAAGAGCTAATGGAGGTTGATTTATGTGTATTAGTTTGAGATGTAGCTGAAACAAGTAAGTCATTTACCCCAGGCGAGTAGGTCGTTTGTCTTAAACCAATAGGTCATTTTACCTTTAAGCTAAGCCCACTGTCTTCAGCTACTTTTAGGGATTGCTGAAAAATGGGAAATAAAAAAGCCACGAGTATTATACTCGTGGCTTGAATAACTATATATAATAGTTTATTAGTTGTCTAGTAGCTGGTGTGGGTAGTTAATCACATATTGTTTACCACTCTTGGTTTGGATTAGAGCCAATTCCTTTTGGTTGAGAATTAGCATAAAATATTTGCCCAAGTGCTTATTGCGGAACCAGCCCGTATAACCTCCATATCCCCCGCTACCAAAAACTCGAATTGAGCCTTTTAGGTTTGCTTTTTCGATAGGTTGTATAGTTATATCTGTTTTCTTAAAGGTTTTATGACCCAGTAGTTGTTGTACCCGAATGGTTTTGTCGGTTACTTTTATCCAGATGGGCATCACAGCAAGTCCGTACACCAAGCAGAGAGCTATGAGGCAGAACAATACCATGCTACCTACACTATTCCAAGGAATAATGCTGATGGTCATGGCAAGGGTCAAAATGACGACTACACTGATAATGATGACAAATCCGTCGGGCTTAAAATAATATTTCATGTAAATGTTATTGTGTTAGTCTAGCAAGGTAAAGTAA
This sequence comes from Bacteroides propionicifaciens DSM 19291 = JCM 14649, assembly GCF_000375405.1. GTDB lineage: Bacteria > Bacteroidota > Bacteroidia > Bacteroidales > Bacteroidaceae > Bacteroides_E > Bacteroides_E propionicifaciens. The sequence continues at coordinate 2,738 of NZ_AQWS01000050.1, forward strand.
ATTCTATTATCCACCATACGTATAGGCGCTGTTTTAGAACATATTCGTGTTTTGTTAGATAAATAAGAATAGGCTGATGGCCATAACGAACATTCCCGAAACAAGTCCTATTATAGATAGGTGGTGCTTGCCATAGCGTTCTGCACTTGGCAAAAGTTCGTCGAGCGAGATAAATACCATAATGCCCGAAACCCCAGCAAGTACAATCCCGTTGATGGCAGGTGTCCAGTAGTTCATTAAGAACAGGTAGGCAATCAATGCACCAGCTGGCTCCGACAGCCCCGAAAGAAAGGAATACCAAAAGGCTTTCTTCTTGCTTCCTGTGGCGTGATAAATCGGTACAGCAACAGCAATACCCTCGGGGATGTTATGAATCGCTATAGCTACCGTAATTGGGATAGCCACATCGAGTGAACTCAATGCCGAAGTGAAGGTAGCGATACCCTCGGGGAAGTTGTGAATTGCAACCGAGAGTGCAATAACAATCCCTGTCCGCTTCATGTGAAGGGTTTTGTCGTCCATATCCTCCACACCTTGTATCTCGTGTGGGTTGATTGATTCGGGGATCAGGAAGTCAATGCAATTGATAATTGCAATACCTGCAAAAAAGGATAGGATTAAAAACAGTGTACCTTTCTTTTCGCCATAAATGGACGAAAGGTTGTTAATAGCCTCGGGCATCATCTCCATAAAGGCAACGTAAATCATGATACCAGCAGAGAAACCCAGTGAAAGGCTTAAGAAATTGGTGTTTGTGCGTTTTGCTATTAAAGCAATCAAACTACCAATGCCGGTAGATAGACCAGCAATGGTAGTTAGAAAAAATGCAAATAATATTTTGTCAGAAGTTATGTCCATGTTTGTGATACTTGTTAAAGCTATTTACCTATAACAAGTTATTAGACTAGTTTGTTAACCCATTCGTCTCTATCTCCAGGAAGTAGATCAATAACGGGGATTTCTATCATTGTGTAAGCTCCTGGTTGTTGGCGAACTGCTGCTCGAGCAGAGGCTACCAAAATCTGTGCAGTTAGTGCAGGATTGTTGATAGTCATATTGAATTCGAAAAGTTGGTTTTGGGTAAGTCCCGAAACTCCTTTGCGAATCAGATGTACGCCATGTCCCATGTCTTTGAGGTCGTCAACGGAGTCAACCTTTATAACGTGGGTTTCGTCGTGTGCAAAATAGTCGTCAGTTTTGATGGCTTTTTCAACCTCAGCAAAAGAGATTCCATCTTCAATTTCGACATAAACCATGCGACGGTGAATCCCTGTTCCTGTAGGGATAGTCATCGAAAGTGCATTTTTTACACCTTTGATTGCTTTTACAGCTACTGTATGTCCCATGCTCATACCTGGACCAAAATTGGTGTAGGTGATTCCTTTGGGGGCCATAGCTTGAAGAAGTGCTCTAACAATTGAGTCGCTACCAGGATCCCAACCTGCAGAGATGATAGATACGGCATTGTGCTTTTTGGCTACTGTGTTTAGCTCTTTTCTTAGGGCTAAAATTCCGGTATGGATATCATAACTATCCACCGTGTTAATACCTAGTTCAAGAATTTCTTTAGCATAAGACTCTACAGATCTACTTGGAGTACAGAGTATCGCAACGTCAACGACGCCTAGCTCTTTAATGTCCTTAACCACTTTATAGGGCGTTAGCTCTATAGGTAAATCTTCAGCACCCGAACGACGAACAACTCCTGTAATTTCAAAATCGGCAGATGCTTGCAATGCTTGTAAAACGAACTTTCCGATGTTACCGTAACCGATAATCGCTGCTTTTGTTTTTTTCATAATTTTGCTAGCTTAATGATTTGAATTTAATTAGTTTTGTTTCAAAAATAATTAATTAATTCATTTTTCTAGTCTTTTGCATAGTTAAAGTTTATGCAGTGCTCCTTACTAAATGGGGTGGTTTAGCTAGAAAATCTTAATAAATAATAGCCTTTATGATAGAATATGTAAAAGGTGAGTTGACAGAACTTACACCAACTTCTGCTGTGGTCGAATGTTCAGGGGTAGGGTATGGTTTGAGCATATCGCTCAATACCTTTTCAGCTCTTCAGGGAAAGCCCGATTGCAAGCTTTATGTTCATGAGGCTATTCGTGATGATGCGTACCAACTCTTTGGTTTCTTCGATAAAGAAGAACGTGAACTGTTTCTTCTGCTTAACTCCGTTTCGGGGGTAGGTGGCAATACAGCTCGCATGATTCTTTCGGCTCTTAGCCCTGCCGAATTGGTCGATGCCATTGGTACAGAGAACGTAAAAATACTACAGACCGTTAAGGGCATTGGTAAGAAGACAGCCGAACGTCTGATTGTTTACCTCAAAGATAAGGTCAAATCGACCTCTATTGTGGTTGATGGCAAGCTGACTTTGGGGCAAGCCGACCCAGCAGGTCGTATTGTTTTCGATGAGGCTATCTCGGCACTAACCATGTTGGGCTTTGCTCCTGCACCTACCCGAAAGGTTGTGCAAGATTTGCTAAAAGAAGACCCAGCCTATACCATTGAGCAAGTGGTTAAGTTTGCTCTTAAAAGATTATAGATTATCTCACTTATTACTTAGATGAAAAATAGAAGCTTCAAAATCTATATGCAAGACTGGTTGTCTTTGCATACCAATCCACAAAGCAATGCTGACGATGCTTGGTATCTCAATTTTGCACAAAACTTGGTCGACAAACTCCAAGATAGTCCGTTATTGGCCGACTTTACGGCTGAAGACTACAAAGACCTGGCTTTGCTTTTTGCAGTCTATCTTGAAGATAGTATTTCTGAGAACGGCGGCTGGTGTCGATTCCGAAATCGCATGAAGGAACTTTACGGCAAACCTTTGCCTTTCTATACTGTTCAGGGAGACGATTACTTGGAAGACGAGACAAACTTAGCTGATATTCAATTTGTGATTTGGTCTTTTATGGCCATACCTCAAGAGCGTATTGGTGACGATTACATCCTTTTCGATCCTTTCGACAAGCAGTTACTTGAGCTTGCAAAGCAGGTTTACAACTGGCTTGATGAGGCTTTCGAAGATGCTCCCGTTACCGAGGGGATGTCGAATGATTGGATAATGGATGCTTCGGTGTTGGCGCAGAAGATGACAAGCCTACCTTCGGTAAATATTGCCGATTGTAAATCTGATAGTGCAAAAAGACTGTTGGAGTTTACAGGAGGTTATCCGCTGGTGTTTATTGATACTTACGATAAACTGCTTGCTTTCTTGGTCGATGTACTCAAATGGGAAAATAAGAAAGAGCAGCTTATGCCCGAGATGAAGTATTATAAAAACTTTGTGGTTTATGCCAATGCCAAGGGAATTCTTTTGGCTCCAGAGATTGCGGTTTATTTTGAGTCTGAAAAGAATGCACTCTTTAATCAAACCTGGGCCGAAGAAGATTCACACCTATTATATATAGAAAAAGGAAGTTGTCCTTACGATCTATTAAAATATGGTACGAAGCACGGCTATCTGGAACATGCAGTTCTACCATTCGAAAACGGTAAGTCTATTTTGCGTGAGAATATGGACTTTATAACCCGTTGGTATCTCGAAGAGTTTTACGAAGGAGAATAAGCCATGGCACAAAGCAAATCATCTGGGCAACCCCCTCGACCAGCCAGCAAGTCGAAAACTAAAGCTGTTGGCAAACGTGTGGGTAAATCGAAGCCTGCCAAAGCAAAGAATCAGCTGAATAGACGTGTAAAATAAAAGACGTCTAGAATAGGATATAAAAATGAGAGGTAAGAATTGAAACTGATGTTTCTCAATCTTATCTCTCGTTTTATATGTGGCTGTAAGGGAACTATTATTTCTTTTCTTGGCTGTCTACCGAATCGTTATGAGCCATTCTCTTCTCTACAAAACGGAGCTTTAAGTTGGCCTCTTGTTTAGCCTTCTGGATCTCTGTTAGCGTATGTAGGGTGCTAGCCAATTCGCTAATCTCTACAGCAGCTTTCTTTTCGACTGGGCTAAGGGTATAGCTGTGGTTTTTATCGCCCATGAAGGTAACCGTTATTTTCTGGTCGTTATTATTGACAATAAAAGGAATGACATCACCATCTGCTCCTAGTTTGTAGTCGGACTTTTCGGTGGTTATCCCCAAGTTAGTCGATACAAAAGTATCTGTAGAAGCAGGAGTCTGGGCAAAGCTACCATCGGAAGTTGCCACTTTTATGGTGTGATGGCCTAGTCCACGAGGTGCAGAGTAGATTGAGGTCATACTCATTACGCCTAGTTCGTTGACCTGAAAACGGAGGTAGGTCTTATTGATATTCCTCTCAATGGTTTGGGTGGGCATAATGTAGTTGCCTATCTCTTGATAGTTTTCGTCTTTCTCAAGTTTATATTTACTTTTGATTGACTCGAAGTCGATTAGCTTAGCTTGCTCCAAACTATCAAGATAGACTAAACCTCTGAGTTGTTCTTCTTGTTCTATATTTAGCATCAGACGTATTCCTGCTTTACGGGTTTCGAAAGCTTTGGGATATAAAAGTTTGATACTATCAATCTGAAGCTTAGCTTTGGTGTAGTTTCCTTGCTCTAACGAAGCTTTAGCATCGTCGAGATATTTTGAGGCTTTATCATCTTGAGATGGGCCACATCCCGAAATGAAAGCCACTGATATAAAAAGCATTAGTAGTTTACGCATGGTGCTATGTTTATTTATTTATAAGCAAAAATACAAATAATATCAGTTTTTTGTACCTTTGCATATCAAGATATCACAAAACTCATACTCTTTTAATTACCAACATCTTGACCTCTCGTCAAGACTAAATGGGTTACGATTTAGAAACCATCGAGGTACTTTGATCTGCAATATTCTTCCATCGGATTCAAATAGCTCTTTGTTCAAAGATAAGTATTTTCCGAGACCTAAATTCTTCTTTTGAGATTTTATTTTTCTAATTTTATCCGATAAATAATTTAGAAATGTTACGGGATTTTGCAGCCATAGATTTTGAGACAGCCAACGAAGAACTATCTAGTGTATGCAGCGTAGGTATTGTCGTTGCGCGAGATGGTATCATAACCGATCGTTTCTATAGCCTTATACAACCCGAACCAAATTACTTTAATTATTGGAACAGTACGATTCATAGATTGACAGATGAAGACACCGAAAATGAAGCCGTTTTTCCCAAAGTATGGGAACAGATAGAACCACATATAGAAGGTTTACCTTTTGGAGTTCCTAACTTTTTTCGCACAACTAGTTAAGCGACATTATTAATATTCTGTTCTCTGTATTTGTTGTTAAATTCTTCAATGGTTTGATAG
>NZ_AQWS01000051.1 GCF_000375405.1 Bacteroides propionicifaciens DSM 19291 = JCM 14649
AATCTAATACTATGAAAAACACAGTACAAAGATATAGATATGATTCGGAGCTGCAAATATTTCGGTGTAAAACTTCTGTTATATAACATATATTAGAAGTTTGGATATCTAATTAGTAGTTATTTGTAATAGATGAGGATAAATAGATCTTGATTTTGTTTTGATAACATCTTTAATCCACTTGTGCTGGGTCTGGTATCAAAAGAGTAGTGAAGTTGAGGGGTAGGTTGACATAAGGACATAAAAAAAGGAGCAACGCTTTGCTCCAATCTTGTTAACCTTAAATCTAATACTATGAAAAACACAATTCAAAGATAAGGTTAATTTTGATACTGGCAAGTCTAGATAGCAAATTAGTGCTAAGTATTTAGCAAATTTATATTTTGAGTGGTATAATGGGGGTTTGTTGTAACTTAAATGAAATATTGACTTGGTAGCTTTCAGTGGATTAGGGTATCAAAAGGGTAGTGAAGTTTAGGGTCGGTTGACATAAGGACATAAAAAAAGGAGCAACGCTTTGCTCCAATCTTGTTAACCTTAAATCTAATACTATGAAAAACACAATACAAAGATAAGGTAAATATTAATATTGGCAAGTGGGGATAGCAAAATAACCTGATAAATAACATATATTAGTATTATAGTGTTAGATTTTAGTTTGAATTCATTCATTATGCATGTATTTAACCTATTGTCATATAATAGTGAAGATTTTATCAGAAAACATCAAAAAGAGCGTGTGTATTATTTGTTTATTAGAAATCAATCGCTAACTTGCCAAAACAAAATAAGAAATCAATGAATTTATTTACTGCACATATTCATCATCATTTTAGTTTACCTCCTACAGGTGAATGTATGGTGTGGTGCAGTTATTTAAGATTCGCATAGAAAATTATAATTGCTTTACTCATACTAGCCCACCTGTTAATCAGGTGGGCTTTTTTTATCCCTAAACATGATGGAAAAACTAAAAATTGCTATTCAAAAATCAGGTCGACTTAATGAAGGTTCACTCGCACTACTTAAGGAGTGTGGCATTAAGATCGAAAACGGAAAAGATCAGTTGCTCACTCAGGCTTCGAACTTCCCCATGGAAGTGTTGTACCTGCGTAATGGGGATATTCCTCAATATTTAAAAGATGAGGTCGTTGATATCGCTATTATTGGCGAAAACACGCTAATAGAGAAGAATGCTGAAGAGTTAAAGACACTCTCATTGGGGTTTTCACGTTGTCGATTTTCAATTGCTGTGCCTCGCAATGCCGAATTTAAATCGATTAAAGACTTGGAGAATAGGCGAATAGCTACCTCATATCCACATACTGTACAGACTTTCTTGGATAGAGAGGGGATTAAAGCTAAGATACACGAGATCTCAGGATCGGTAGAGATTTCACCCAATATTGGGTTGGCCGATGCTATTTGTGATATTGTCAGCACGGGGAGTACATTGTTTAAGAATGGATTAACAGAGGTATATACAATCTTCAAGTTTGAAGCTGTATTGGCTGCTAACCCCAATCTGTCGGAGAAGAAAAAAGAGATTCTTACACGATTAATTTTCCGTATAGAGTCGGTGCTTCGTGCGCGTAATACCAAATATATTATGCTCAATGCACATAAGAAAGATGTTGAGAATATCTGTAGTATTTTGCCAGGGCTTAAAAGTCCAACTATCATCCCCCTTGAAGAGCCCGACTGGGTTTCAATTCATTCGGTGATTCTTGAAGATGAGTTCTGGGATCTTATAGACCAACTCAAACAGAATAATGCCGAGAACATTTTAATCCTTCCAATTGAGAAAATATTAGTATAGTTATGAACGATTTTGAATTTCTATATAATCCTCCCCGTAAAGACTGGGCTAAGCTTTGTGCAAGACCAGTCAATGAGCAAGAAGACTTATCAGTACTCTGCAAAAATGTATTTGATGAGGTGAAAGCCAATCAAGATAAGGCGTTACTGGGTTTTACTGAGCGTTTTGATGGGGTAAAGCTAGGTTCAATCTACGCAACCGACTTGGAGCTGAGTCGTGCTGCTGCTTTGGTTGATCCGCAATTAGTCTTAGCCATCAATCAGGCATACTCTAATATCTATAAGTTTCATAAGGCTCAGAAGCCTGAATCCGTTGAGGTCGAAACTACACCTGGTGTTGTTTGCCGTCAAGAATACCGTCCCATTGAGCGAGTAGGACTCTATATTCCTGGAGGTTCGGCTTCGCTATTCTCAACACTACTGATGTTGGCTATTCCTGCAAAGCTCGCAGGTTCCAATGAGATAATTCTTACTACACCCCCACTAAAAGATGGAAGTATTCCTCCTGCTGTAGCTTATGTAGCTCAGCTCTGTGGTATTTCGCAAGTCTTAAAACTTGGTGGAGTTCAGGCTATTGCAGCTTTGGCTTTGGGGACGGAGCAGACCAAACCAGTCTATAAAATAGCAGGGCCTGGCAATCAATACGTCATGGCAGCCAAAGATTATGCTGTTCAGTTGGGTATTGCTATTGATTTGCCTGCTGGCCCATCAGAAGTATTGGTTATTGCTGATGCATCAGCAAATCCTAAATTTATTGCAGCAGACTTACTTTCACAAGCTGAGCATGGTCCCGACAGTCAGGTAATCTTCTTGACCACTAGTGAAGATTTGCTTGAGCGAACTTTTGAAGCTCTAAAGGAGTTACTGGTAGGTTTAAATCGTAAAGATATTATTAAAGAATCGCTGAAGTCTGCCCGCTTCATCTACTTCAACACTTTGCAGGAGTGCTTTAAGTTTTCGAATGCTTATGCACCAGAACATCTGATACTAGCTTTGGATCAGGCAGATAATTATTCATCCTTAGTGTTAAATGCTGGTTCAGTGTTTTTGGGCCATCTAACTCCCGAAAGTGCAGGAGATTATGCTTCAGGAACTAATCATACTCTTCCTACCAAGGGGTATGCACGTAGTTATGGTGGTGTTTGTGTAGTCACTTTCTTGAAGAAGGTAACCTTTCAGATGATTTCACAGCAGGGTTTAGACTTACTAGCCCCGACTATCGAAACTATGGCCAAAGCCGAAGGACTCGAAGCGCATGCCCTGGCTGCAACACTTCGTAAAACAAGGGGAGGTAAGTTATGAGTAAGTTTGATTTAAATAGGTTATTGCGTCCAAATATCAAGAGTTTAAAACCTTATTCTTCAGCAAGAACTGAATTCAAGGGGCAGGCAAACATATTGCTCGATGCTAACGAAAGCCCTTATAATGAACCCTATAATCGCTATCCAGATCCTTTTCAGTCGAAACTTAAAGCAAGGTTATCTGAGTTGAAGTCTATTCCCAGCGAAAATCTATTTGTAGGCAACGGAAGTGATGAAATTATTGATTTGCTAATTCGTGCATTCTGTATACCAGGTAAAGATAAAATCTTAACTTTTACGCCTAGTTATACGATGTATATCACTTCGGCTGAGATCAATGATGTTGAGGTGGTTGAATTGCCATTGACTTCGGATTTTAATTTGCCTCTCGATGAAATTACTCGGCTGAGTAGTGACCCCAGTGTTAAGATAATCTTCATCTGTTCGCCTAATAATCCGGTCGGCAACCTAGTACCTCGAAGTGAGATCGAGAAGATTTGCCAAAGCTTTCAGGGGTTGGTTGTGCTTGATGAGGCTTATGCCGACTTCAGTAGTGAAGGATCACTAACCAGTCTAATTGGCAAGTACCCTAACTTATGTCTCATTCAGACCCTCTCTAAAGCTTACGGTATGGCTGGACTTAGGTTAGGAGTAGGTTATGCGTCTGAAGAACTTATCGGCGTACTCAACAAAATAAAGCCTCCTTATAACGTAAGCCAGGCAACACAAGATTTAGTGTTGGAACGCTTGAAAAATGCAGAGCTTGTTGAACAGCAGATCAGACAACTCCTTACTCAGCGTGAAATATTATTCAAATTCTTACAAGAGTCTAGCTTATTTGCAAGGGTCTTTCCATCTCAGGCCAATTTCATTTTGGTGCAGACCAAGTATTTTAGAGAGTTGTACGATTACTTATGTGAGCGAGGTGTTGTCGTAAGGATTAGAGATATTCAACCACTCTTGAATCAAGGTTTGCGATTTACGGTAGGCAGCTCCGAAGAAAATGTAGTATTGATGAAACACATCACAGAATTTCAAACATTGAAGACATGAATTTAACAAGAAGAAAATATTTGTTTATAGATAGAGACGGAACACTAATTGATGAACCGAAGACCGATTTTCAGATTGACTCTTACGAGAAGCTAAAATTTGAACACGGGGTTATTAAGGCCCTTTCCAGGATTGTAAGTGAAACCGACTACAGATTAGTGATTGTCACCAATCAAGACGGTTTAGGGACGGCTTCGATGCCTCTAGAAGATTTTGAAGGGCCACATCAGTTGATGCTCTCTGTTTTTGAAGGAGAAGGTATCACTTTTGATGAGGTGCTTATTGACGATAGTTTTGAGCGTAATCCTTCAGCTAATCGAAAACCTGCCGTGGGTTTAGTAAGGCATTACCTTAACGATTTGCTAGATAAAGATAACTCTTATGTGATTGGAGATCGGTGGACAGATATTCAGTTGGCTAAGAACATGGGTTTAAAAGGTATCTTATATAAAGGAGAAGCTGTTGATTCTTCTTCTGAAGTTCTTGCATTAAAGACCGATTCATGGAGCGAGATTGCGGAGTTTCTAATTAAAGGTAGCCGAAAGGTATCACGTAAACGCAAGACTAGCGAAACTTCCATAGCAATTGATCTGGATTTAAACGGTAGTGGGCGGGCTACAATTCAGACTGGTATTGCCTTCTTCGACCATATGCTTGAACAAATTGCTCGACATGGCTTGGTAGATCTTGCTATTCGTGTAGATGGGGACCTACAGGTAGATGAACACCATACGATAGAAGATACAGGCATCTTACTTGGTGAAGTCTTTAAGGAAGCTTTGGGAAGTAAACGAGGTTTGGCTAGGTATGGTTTTGCTTTGCCCATGGATGAGTCTCAGGCACAGGTGCTTTTGGATTTTGGTGGTAGAGCTCATCTTATTTGGGATGCTCAGTTTAGCAAAGAGTATGTAGGAGATTTCCCTACGGATATGGCAAAGCATTTCTTTGAATCATTTGCGCAAGGGGCTTCTTGCAATCTAAATATCAGTGCTTGTGGTCAGAACGATCATCATATCGTTGAGGCTATATTTAAAGCTTTTTCTAGAGCTATCAAGCAAGCGATTCAACAAAGTGGCAACGTATTGCCTTCATCCAAAGGAGTTTTATAATGAAAGAAAGAATGATAATAATACCAGCTATAGATTTACGTGACGGAAATTGTGTTCGCTTAGTACAAGGCGACTATGACGATTGCACAACATACAGCACGACACCATTGGCTATTGCTAAAGACTTTGAAAGAGCTGGACTAAAAAGACTCCACTTGGTCGACTTAGACGGTGCTAAAGCCGGAGAGATTAAGAACCTTAAGACGCTGGCCGATCTGGCAAACAACACTTCACTAGCTATCGATTTTAGTGGTGGTGTAAAGTCGGAAGATAGCCTGAGAGAAGCCTTATTGGCTGGTGCCGATTATGTAGGGATCGGTAGCTTGGCTTATCAGAATCCCGAGTTGGTAAAGTCATGGTTGCAGGAATTTGGTAGCTATCGGATTATTTTGAGTGCCGATGTCTGGGACGAAAAGATAGCTATCATGGGTTGGACTCAGCGTACCTCAACTACAATTTATGAGTTTATTGACGGTTTTGAAGATAAGCTTGAATATTTAGTCTGTACAGACATCTCCAAAGATGGCATGTTGGAAGGCCCTTCACTAGACCTCTATAAAGCATTGATAACTCGTTATCCCAAGTTGAAGATTATTGCTTCGGGTGGGGTTTCATCACTCGAAGACTTAGATAAACTCGATGAACTCGGTGTTTACGGTGTTATTATAGGCAAGGCTATTTACGAAAACAAAATCACATTAAATCAATTGGAATCATGGATAAACAAGTAAAAAGAATAATCCCTTGTATCGATATTAAGAACGGTAAAGCCGTTAAGGGTGTAAATTTTTTAGGGGTTAAAGAGGTTGGAGATATTTTAGATTTGGCCAATAAATATGCACTTCAAGGAGCTGATGAGCTTGTATTGCTAGACATCTCTGCTTCTCACGAAAAAAGAACAACCAATCAAGCATGGGTTGGTGATGTTGTTCGAGCACTAGATATCCCAGTGACAATTGGTGGAGGAATCTCTTTGGTTGCTGATGCTAAAGCTCTACTCGATTTGGGTGCTACCCGAGTTTCAGTAGGTAGTGCTGCACTCAAAAATCCCGATCTTATTGATCAATTAGTGTCAGCATTTGGTTCTGATGCAGTAGTTCTTGCTATAGATGCCCAGCTAGTCAATGGAGAGTGGATGGTTTTCTCGGATGGCGGACGAACTGCTACCAATTTGAGTTTATTAGACTGGGCTAAAGAGTCCGAAAAACGTGGTGCTGGATCGATTCTGTTCACCTCTATTGCTCATGACGGTAAGCAAACTGGCTATCCTGTTGAAGCTTTGGGTCAACTTAAAGATGTATTGACTATCCCGATTATCGCTTCGGGTGGTGCTGGTAAATTGGCTGACTTTTATGATGCATTATCTAGCGGTAGAGCTGATGCTGTTCTAGCTGCTAGTTTATTTCACTACAATCAGGTAAATGTTGATGAGCTGAAGTTCTTTTTATGGCGTGAAGGAGTAACTGTTGATTTATCTCGATGTATTGATAGAATCCAGTTTGATGAAAAAGGACTTGTTCCGGCTGTTATTCAAGATATAACTACGGGTACTAATTTGATGTTGGGGTATATGAACAAAGAATCACTTCAAAAGACATTAGATACAGGGTTAGTCACTTTCTTTAGTCGCTCTCGTCAGAAACTTTGGACTAAGGGCGAAGAGAGTGGCAATCTACTACACCTCTTTAGTCTGCATATGGACTGTGATCAAGATGCCTTACTTGTTAAGGTCAAACCAGTAGGTCCCACTTGCCATACGGGTAGCTCGTCTTGTTGGAATGAGCATACGACTAATCACGAATTCTTATTCTATCTTGAATCTTTCCTTAAAGCCAGAAGGACTGAATCAGCTGATAGCTCTTATACAGCATCGCTCTACCAAAGAGGTACTGCTAAGATTGCACAAAAAGTGGGAGAGGAAGCTGTTGAATTGGTAATCGAAGCCATGCGCGACAAAGACGATTTGTTTTTGGGTGAAGCAGCCGATCTACTTTATCACTACATTGTATTATTGGAAGATAAAGGCTTTAGCCTTTCGGATGTGATTGGAGTATTGCAATCAAGACATAAAGAATAGGTCTCTGTAGATACTTTCTATCAAAAAGAGCTAGTTACAAAGTCGTAACTAGCTCTTTTTGGTTTTATAAACTATGGGTTAATATAGGTTTTGAGTATTTCGACATAATCTTCAAAAGCATTGATCCCAACCTCTGTTATTTTACATACGGTTCTTGGTTTCTTTCCATCAATAAATTTATTGACTTCGATATATCCGGCCTCACTAAGCTTATCTATTTG
>NZ_AQWS01000052.1 GCF_000375405.1 Bacteroides propionicifaciens DSM 19291 = JCM 14649
GTATACTTTTCGTTGTTTCATTGGATAAAGATAGTTTTTTATCCCTTAACTCTTTGTACAGGTAAAGTTAGCAAGTCCAATCGTTCGTTACTTGCAAAAGCTTACAAAACTATACCTTCAGACAAAGGCCTAGCAAACTTTAGATCGGATGAGATGAAAGTTTCGGCCGATGATAACGATCAAAACTCTTATGGGTTTTTAGAGAATTGGGATGATGCTTCTATCAATACAACGAATGCTTCATTTAGCTGGCAATTTTATTACCGTGTGATCTATATTGCCAATCAAGTAATAGAAAACGCTGGCAATATCAAGTCGACTGATGGCGCAGTGGTTAATCAACTGGTGGGAGAGGCTTACCTCTTGCGTGCCTACATGCATTTTACGTTAGTAAATCTTCACGGAGAGCCTTATACCTTAGCTGGAGGACCTGCATCAAAATCTATTCCTTTGATGAAAGATACCGATTTGGAGAAGTCACGTTTTCGTGATATAGTTAGTGATGTATACGCTGCTATTTTGAGTGATATTAGTGAAGCGAAAGAGCTAATCAATATTGACAGATGGGAGCCATCATTCTCATATCGCTTCAACAAAACTAGTGTCGATGCACTTGAGTCACGAGTGAATCTCTATATGGGTAAATGGCAGGCAGCTCTTGATGCTGCTCAGCGTGTGCTTGCAACTGATTACAAGCTTGTAGATATGAATGAGGAACTAGCTGTTTTACCCAATCATTATACTTCATCCGAAAATATTGCAGCTTCAGAAGCACCCATAAGCTCAAATGTTCAGCGCGGTGCTTTGGCTCCAGTACAATTTCTTACAAAGTATAGTGAGAACGATTTGCGACTCACTAAATATTTTGCATTAGAAGCTGAAGAAAATGGAGATCGAAAGTCAGTTAAAGCTGGTACAGATGCGCTTAAGACTACATTCAGACTTGGAGAGTTTATTATTACGGCAGCAGAAGCGGCAGCTGAGTTAGGGCAGGTTGATTTAGCTAAGGCTAATTTATTGGAACTCGCTAAAAACCGTTATACCAATGAGGGGTATCAGGCTGTACAGGCTCAGTTAAAGGAGATGAATAATGAAGAGTTAATCGATTTTATTCATGATGAAAGAGCGCGAGAACTCGCTTTTGAAGGGCATCGTTGGTTCGACCTGCGTCGTACTACCCGTCAACAAATCATTAAGGTTATTGATGATGTATCTTATGAACTTAAAAAAGATGATCCTAGATATACCATACCAATTCCTCGTGATGCTACACAAGCAAATCCTAATTTGTCATTATAACACATAATGATTAACATATATAACAAAGCCACATATTACGAAAATATGTGGCTTTGTTGTTTAATATAAGTTGAGCTCTATTATTGAGCTGTAGCTTTTACTCTTTCCTCTTGTGACATGTTAGCTAATTTCTCAACTTCTTTAATATCTAAATTTAATCCTTCGGCAATACGTGTTCCGTAGTCCTTGTTAGATTTGTAGAACAAAGCCGTTTGGCGAAGTTGGATTCTTTTTTGAGCTCCTTTTATATGTCCTAAGATATTGTTGATTAGATGAGTCCTATCTTGGTCAGTCATTACCTTAGCATATAAGTCTCCAGCTTGTACAAAGTCAATATCACCCACTTCATACTCGTGACGTGCAGCCATTCCCGAAACATCAATTGGTGGTGTTGCCCACTTCTTATCTGGAGTAGGTCCATCAAATGAGTTTGGATAATAATTTGGCCCAGCTTCTTGTTTGAAATTCATAGCACCATCACGCTGGTAGTGACCAAACGGACATTTTGGTGCATTTACAGGAAGTTGATCAAAGTTGGTACCTAGACGGTGTCTTTGAGTGTCAGGATAGCTGAATAAACGTACTTGTAACATCTTATCGGGCGATGCATCAATCCCTGGTACAAAGTTGCCTGGAGAGAATGCTGCTTGTTCAATGTCAGTAAAGTAGTTATAAGGATTCCTGTTTAGAGTCATCTTACCTACTGGAATGAGTGGGTAGTCTTTGTGAGACCAAACTTTTGTGATATCAAAAGTGTCTACAGTATAATTAGGAGCATCTTCAGGCTTCATTATTTGAACAGAAACGTTCCATGAAGGGAACTCTCCCTTGTCAATGCTAGTAAAAAGATCTCTTGTTGCATAATCAGGGTCTTTCGCCTTCATTACATCGGCTTGGGGGCCTGTTAGGTTCTTAATTCCTTGTGCTGTTTTGAAGTGCCACTTGATCCAGAAATGCTCTCCTTTTTTATTATACCACATATAGGTATGACTACCGTAACCATTCATATGTCTGAATCCATCGGGTGTACCTCTATCAGAGAATAGGATTGTCACTTGATGGATACTTTCAGGAGTTAATGATAGGAAGTCCCAAAAAGCATCAGGGTCTTTTAGGTTAGTCTGAGGATTTCTTTTCTGAGTGTGAATAAAATCAGGGAATTTGATTCCATCACGGATGAAGAATACAGGGGTGTTATTACCCACCATATCAAAGTTGCCTTCATCAGTATAGAATTTTACAGCAAAACCGCGAGGGTCTCTTTCTGTATCTGCTGATCCTTTTTCTCCACCAACTGTTGAGAATCGAGCGAGTAGTTCTGTTTTTTTACCCACCTGAGAAAGGAAGTCGGCGCAAGTATAAGCTGTAACATCGTTAGTAACTTCAAAAGTACCGAATGCTCCAGCTCCTTTTGCATGAACAACACGCTCAGGAATTCTTTCACGATCAAAATGTGCTAATTTTTCAATGGTATGACTGTCAGAAAGAAGAGTCATGGCATTTTGCCCTTCAGTAGTTATGGACGCTTGGTCGTTATCTACTGGTCTACCGAGGTTGGTAGTCATTGTTCTAGATTTGTCTTTTTTCATAAGCTAATAAAACTTTTAAGTGAGTAATTATAAAAATTAGCTCTCGTATAGTTTCTATTCTTATGATCTATGTGCATAGCCCACAAGAAATTTAATTGTCATGATAGTAATATAGCTTTTATAAAGACTTAAACCAATCTAATTAGCTCTTTTATTATTGATTAGTATTCTGCCTCATTTACATTAGTCAACCTATTGTCTCTCTTTCTCCAAATCGAGTATAAAGTCGTTATTAATGCTATTGTGAGGAAGAAGTAGGGAATACTTAATTCTTTTACAATTTTGGAACGTTGCCCACCTGTAATCTCCATAATTAAATATAGAGTGATGACGAATATACAAAGCGTTAAAAAGCTTGCAACAGCTTTAGCGAATTTTGCTTTCATGTTGAACTCTGAATTTTTGTTGTTAGAACTCTGATTGTATGCAATATATAGTCTTTTCCTTAGAATTAGTCTGTTTGATAATTATAAATTACAGTAAGAAATATTTAATATCGGTTTAGAACTATTTTGACAGGATGGTTGTTGCAAAACCCTTACATTACAGCGCGTAGGGAGCTGGTAAAGAGGGTCTAATGCATTAAAATATAAATTTAAAGTGACTTTATTTGTAAATATAATTACCAAATAGTACAATTGTAAAAGTTTGATGTTGAACACTTCAATACTCTGATTCGTTATATCCTGAATGCTATGAAACGCTTATGCAGAAAGCTGTCTAGTTTAATAAATAGTTAATAATGTTTTACTGGTCAATTATTGCTTAAGTGCTTCTTTGTGAAACTTTAAACAGAAAATTATGTCATTTCTTTGGTTTATTTTGATTGGAGCCTTATCTGGATATTTAGCTGGTCTATTTATGCGAGGCGGTGGTATGGGTTTTATTTGGAATCTAATACTTGGAGTTTTAGGTGGAGTTATTGGTGGATGGTTATTTGATCTTATCGGATTTTCGTTTGGAGGAACAATAGGCAGCATCTTTACATCTGTGGTTGGTGCTGTTGTACTACTCTATGTCGTAAATAAAATTTCAAACAAAAAGTAATAATTAGCTAGAGTTCTTACAAATGGATTTATTTCTATATTCTTGTATTGGAATTGGAGTAGGGATGCTATTCAGTTGGATTTTCTACGAAAAAGGGTATGTTATGCTTATCGCAGTTCTTGTCTCATTATTTGGAGCTTGGGCGGGTGGAGGAATATGTGCCTTTTTTTTTGATTCCCTGTTAGGCTGCTTACTTTCTTCATTTGTAGGAGCTCTGTTTCTTCTTACCTTTGGTGTAATTATCCTTTTGGAGTATGCTCGTAAGAAAAGAAATTGAGTTTTCTTTTTTCTTTACTTAGATATATATTACATTCGTCGAAAGTAAATTTTAAAAGAGCATATGGATAGTTTTGTTGCTATCGATTTTGAGACCGCTAACTCTAATCGATCGAGTATTTGTAGTGTAGGAATTGTCGTAGTTCGCGATGGTAAAATAGTTGATAAAGATTACCACCTAATCTGTCCGGTGCCTAATGTCTATTCTCACTGGAATACCAAAGTACATGGTTTAACATCCTGCGATACAAATAATGCTCCTTATTTTCCTTCTGTATAGCGTGAAATAGCACTAAAGATAGGCGGCCTACCTTTGGTCGCCCATAATTGCTCTTTTGATGAGAATTGTCTTAAATCGGTCTTTAAAGTATATGATATTCCATATCCTGACTATACGTTTTTCTGTACTTTAAGAGCTTCTCGAAAATTTATCCCCAATTTATCTAATTATCAATTACAGACAGTTGCTGAGCATTGTGGTTTTCATCTAGAAAATCATCACCATGCTTTAGCTGATGCGGAAGCTTGTGCAGCTATAGCATTAGAAGTATAAAAACTCTTTAGGTCTGTTAATCAACTTGTTGCTTGCTAACTAGACCGTTTATATATTTTACTCACAACTCAATACAAAAATATTTCAGATGAACTTAGTTGTAAATTCACTTAATGTATTATTTTTGTATATATATAAGAGTATTCCTTAAAATATAATTTAAAACTAGCTAGTATGAGTTTAGTCTTTAATATCCCCTGGGAAAGTTTTTTAAGCTTGACGATAGTTCATTTCTTTGCTGTAATTTCACCTGGTCCTGCTCTAATCGTTCAAATGAATATTAGTGTAAATAAAGGCAGAAAGCTTGGTAATTATTGTGCTTTAGGTGTGGGAGTAGGTATTGGACTACATCTTTTATATACTTTTTTGGGGCTAGCCCAACTCATTGAATCCAATGTTTGGCTGAGTCGTCTAGTTATTATTATGGCTATAGTATATTTCTCTTATTTATTTAGAGGTCTTTTAAAGGTACCTCAATCCGTAAATATAGAACAGCCAGTCGCTCATGCTAGTGCGACATCTAAAGATGCTTTTACTTCTTTTAGTCAAGGTTTCGCTTCTTCTGCAATAAACCCAAATGCTATAGTTTTCTCAATAACAATGTTTACTCCGTTAATTAACCCTGATTGGACCTTCTTTGCTTGCTCACTGATGTTGTTGTGGTTATGCTTAAATTGTGTTATCATTTATATAGGGTTTAACTTTATCTTTAGCAACCCTCGTATATCAAGTTATTACTTTAAGAAGAGATTTATATTTGATCGAATAATAGCACTGTTTTTTGCTTATCTAATCATTTGTTTTGCCGCAAAACTTCTGCCTGATAGCTTGACTGAACCTATATCTTTTTTACTGTATTTTTAAAGTTTGATTTTTTGTTTAGTTCTAAAGTCATTAAAACTTTTCACTAAATATAGATAATGACTATATTAGAGATTCAAAACTTTTATTAATAAGATATCTTTCTTGATGATATAAAGATGTAAAACCATTTGATATATGAGAAATGTAATTGGTGTCGATTTGGGTGGATCTGCTATTAAATATGCCCTAATTACTGAGCACGGAAATATTTTGTATGAGTCACAGCTTTCTAGTAAAGCCGATGTCTCGAGTGATGCAATTATAGAGCAAATAAAGAAAGCAATAGCAGATGTCTTTGATTATGCTCAAACTCAGGGTCTTGAAGTATCTGGTGTAGGTGTAGGCTCACCAGGAATTATCGATAGCATTAAAGGTACTGTTATAGGCAAAGCTGAGAATCTAAAAGGCTGGGAGAATATCCCGTTAGTTTCAATCTTACGCTCGGAGTTTGATTGTCCTGTATATATTGATAATGATGCCAATGTCATGGCTCTTGCTGAGCTTGCTTATGGAGCAGCTTGTGGTTGTACGGATGCAGTCTTCCTGACTATCGGTACAGGTATTGGTGGAGCTATGATAATCAATAGAGAGCTTTATGGCGGTTTTAGAAACCGAGGTGCTGAGTTAGGACATACGCCCTTAATTGCGCATGGAGAAGCTTGTAACTGCGGGTCTGTTGGCTGTTTTGAACAATATGCTTCGGTTACAGCACTTTTACGTGATTACAAACAGTTACTTCAAGAAAATGATAAAACAATTCCTGAGTCTATCGACGGAAAATATATAATTACTAAATATCACGAGAACGAACCTGAAGCTATTACTGCATTAAATAGGCATTGTGATTATGTTGGGTATGCTATTTCTGGTTTTATAAATATATTCAGCCCCCAGCGTGTAATTATTGGCGGAGGGATATCAGAGACTGGTGAGTTTTACATTGATAAGATACGCGAATACAATCAAAAATATGTAATTAACGACTGCGGCATCAATACCGAGATAGTAAAAGCTAAATTGGGAAATCTCTCTGGTTGCATTGGTGCAGCTAGTTTGGTGTTTACAGCATAAAATAAAATATACAATGTTAGAAAAAGGAATTAAACTAAGTATTGATAAACATGTCGATTCGCCTAAGTCGGCAAGATCTATGGGGAGTGGTGATTTGGAAGTGTTGGCTACTCCTGCTCTTGTCGCTGCTCTAGAAAATGCGGCGATGCTATGTGTAGCTCCAGCTTTGGCTGAAGCTGATACAACAGTTGGCGGACATATTGATCTTAAGCATCTTCGTCCTACTGCTGTGGGACAAGATTTTAAGGTTGAAGCAGAACTTACTGAAGTTGATGGTAAGAAATTAGTATTTAGCCTTAAAGCATCTGATGGTAAAGGGGAAATAGGTAATGGATCTCATGTTCGCTTTATCGTTAACAGAGAGCGATTTATGAGTAAGCTGTAAAGCTTCTTTGATTTTAATTAATAATAAGATGTGTTTGATTAAGCGCATCTATTTGATAAAAGCTAGGGTTGGGTTAATTGATAACCTAACCCTTTTCTTGGATTATACCGAAAAGCTGTGGGATTTGCATATCAAGCATAGATTTTAGTCAAGCGATAAATAAAGAAGTTTACATCTCTTACTCCTCTTAAACTAGCTC
>NZ_AQWS01000053.1 GCF_000375405.1 Bacteroides propionicifaciens DSM 19291 = JCM 14649
GAGTATCCTGTAGAAATCAGAAAAGTCATCTATACAACTAACTTAATCGAAAATCTTAATGGCAAGATTAGAAAGTACACCAAGAACAAATTATCGTTCCCAACCGATGATTCTGTGATGAAATCAGTATATTTAGCCGTTAGAGAGGCCACAAAGAAGTGGTCAATGCCTATCAGGGACTGGGGCATAATTTTAAATCAGTTCCTAATTATTTACAAAGAAAGGGTCAGGCTATAACAATAACCCAACCCAAGCTTAATTTACTTACACACTTTATGAGAGGGTGTCCATTAAGAGCTATTTTCAAATATACTGATGAGAAAGATATCCTTAGATATGGTTATATCATCTATCTAAAGTAGTAGTTTTTTATTGAAACCAATATTAGAACCCTTCTAACAGTCAATTTCTGTTAGAAGGGTTTTTTATCCCCATTAACAAAATACTTCTACAAAACCCTTACCTTTACTACTTCACCATATCATCTATTAGAGACATGAGAAAGTTTTGTTTGGTTTTAGTTGTTTTAAGCTATGTGGCTTTTGGATTTGCCCAAGATAAGCAAACACTTAAGCAAGTAAATAATATGCTCGAGTTAATTGGAAAGGGAACTCAATCACTTCATAAACAAGATATGAGTACTTGGACTCCCGAAAAGATAGCTATCCAAGAAAATAACATTCAGCGTATCGACTCATTGCTTTCACGCTACGGTTGGTTAAAACCTCCACAAGTTAGCAAAAAGGCAAGCAGAGCCTATTATGAAGTACTACTCTATGCACCAATAGATATGCAGAAGAAGTATCAAAATGAGGTTTATAGTGCTGCTAAAAGCAAAGCTATTAAGTCAGGCGAATACTATACCTTTACCGATAGAATAAAAATATTGGAGAATAAATACCAGATTTTTGGTACGCAAGCTAAGACAGATGATGTGGGCAACCTCTATTTTATCCCAATTGATACAACGCTCATCAATAACAGAAAGCTACCTATACTCCCACCTGGTGAATATATTTACTTTAGCAGCCCGAAGTTTGTTACCCTGTTCATTCACATCTACAGCCAAGAACGTAAAGAGGGAGTGGCTGATGCACAAATCTATCTTAATGAAAATAAAATTGGTCATTCCAATGCAAGAGGCTTTTTTCAAATTAACCTACCTCGCTTCAGAAATAGTATTGAATTACGCATTCGTAAAGGAACAACCACCAAAACAATCACCCTAAATAATACAAATAATTACGACTGGCTTGATGAAACAGTCTATTTATAGAGAAAGTCAATAATTATTTTATTTATAAAGAATGATAGTCAACAGAACATATAAGGAGCAAATAATCAACTCCCTACATTCTAGATAATATCTAACACACCCTATTTATCTTCTTTTCATAGGCTATAAAGAGT
Organism: Bacteroides propionicifaciens DSM 19291 = JCM 14649; assembly: GCF_000375405.1. Taxonomy (GTDB): domain Bacteria; phylum Bacteroidota; class Bacteroidia; order Bacteroidales; family Bacteroidaceae; genus Bacteroides_E; species Bacteroides_E propionicifaciens. Next base: position 1,411 of record NZ_AQWS01000053.1, read on the forward strand.
ATAAACATAAAATATAAAAGCATTAAAATTTAGGAAATGTAAAACTAATAACTTACCTTTGCACACGCAAATAAGGATTGGTTCCGTAGCTCAGCTGGATAGAGCAACGCCCTTCTAAGGCGTCGGTCAAGCGTTCGAATCGCTTCGGAATCACAAAAAAGCCGATAACTATTTTAGTTATCGGCTTTTTTGTTTTCTATAGCTTTAGCAACTCTTTCAACTCATCGTAAGTTGAAATCTTACTAGTAATCTTATCTTTTCCACTTAAGGCCGCAACTTGAGGTGGAGTAGGAATCAAAATACCTAATTTATTCTCTATACTCTCAGGAAACTTAATAGGATGAGCTGTTTCAAGAAACACTCCAATTTCATCATCAGAAACCTCGGATAGGTATTTACGTAACCCTAAAAACCCTACAGCACCATGCGGATCCATTAAATAGCTATGAAGCGTATTTACCTCATCAATTATAGCCAGCGTATCTAAATCAGAAAACGAATAAGCCGTCAACATCTCTCTAAGTTTAATACCTGAACGATCAAACAACTCTAAGATACGAACAAAATTACTTGGGTTACTCACATCCATAGCATTGGATAATGTCTCAACCGTTTGTTGGGGTTTATACTCAAGCGTATCAAGATAACGAGGTACCGTATCATTAACATTAGTAGAAGCCACAAAGTGAGCAATAGGCAAACCCATTTTTAAAGCCATAAGACCTGCACAGATATTACCGAAGTTTCCGCTAGGTACGGATACCGTGATTGGCTTTGCTTCTATTTTTAATGCTTTATACATAAAGAAGTAATAAAACATCTGAGGCAGCCATCGAGCTACATTGATGGAGTTTGCAGAAGTTAGATTTTGATCTTTTAGCCCAGCATCCAGAAAAGCCTGCTTCACCATATCTTGACAATCATCGAAGCTTCCGTTGACCTCAATAGCTTTAATATTCTGACCTAAAGTCGCTAACTGTTGTTCTTGAATTGAACTAACTTTTCCTGATGGATAAAGAATAATAACATCCACTCCCTCAACACCTAAAAAGCCATTGGCTACTGCCCCACCCGTGTCGCCTGAAGTTGCAACAAGTACCTTAATCTTTTCTGAACTATCTCTAGTAAAGTAACGCAAACAACGTGACATAAAACGTGCCCCAACATCCTTAAAAGCTAGAGTTGGTCCGTGATACAGTTCTAGTGCATAAATATCATCCACAACTTTAGCGGTAGGAAAATCGAAGCATAAAGTTTCATTAATGATAGCAAGTAGCTCATCCTTTCGTATTTCATCTCCAATAAAGGATTTAATTACTCGGTAAGCAATCTCTTTATTATCAAGATGCTCAATCTGCTCAAAAAATGAACGTTCCAACTGCGGAATCTCACAAGGGAAATATAACCCCTTATCTGGAGCTAGACCTGCAATTACAGCTTCTTTGAAACTTACTTGGTGATCAGGGTTATTTAAACTATAATATTTCATGATAATATCTTTATTCCTATAGGGTTAATTTTTGATACATGGATTTCAAAAGCATAATTTGCCTGAGCTACAACATCACGCATAGCATCAGCTACAGCCAATGCAACGGACTCCCCTTTTGATAAGGCAAAAACCGAAGGTCCTGCACCCGATATTCCACTACCAAGTGCTCCACTATTAGCAGCAGCCTGTTTTAACCCGTCAAAATTGGGTATAAGCAAGGAGCGAATAGGCTCAACAAACTCATCGTGAAGTGATCGACCTATTAAATCATAATCACTGGTAAAAAGGCCACTAATTAATCCAGCTAAATTACCACATTGCCTTATTCCTTTTTGCAAGCTAATAGTTTGACGAACGACCGAACGAGAGTCTTTAGTTCGAAGTTCAATTTGTGGATGGATTACGGTAGCATATAAATTATCTGGCGAGGGAATTGAAACTATATCCAACGGATCATAACTACGAATTAAAGCAAATCCGCCCAAAAGAGCTGGTGCTACATTATCAGCATGAGGAGCACCACTAGCTAAAGCCTCTCCTTGCATAGCGTGATAAACAAGTTCTTTATTGGTTAGAGGATAACCACAGAGGGCATTTATTCCAAATACAGCACCTGCAGCACTGGCAGCACTACTACCAATACCACTACCGGCCTTTATTTTTTTATGAATAGTCATTTCTATTCCAAAAGATGGATTCAACCTATTAAATAGTGATAAGCCAGCAACACCAGCTACATTATCTTCCAACTCTAAAGGTAAATCAGCACCCGTAATCTCTTTTATTCTTAGACCTGGCTTATCTACCTTCTCAAATACCATTTCATCACCAACACTTTCTAAGCAAAGTCCTAACACATCAAAACCACAAGACACATTTGCTATAGTGGCAGGACTAAATATTTTTATTTTATCCATTAATCTAATTCGTTTTATTACCAATCCGTATAACATCTGCAAAAATACCCGATGCCGTAACAGAAGCTCCAGCTCCTGCACCTTTTACAACTAAAGGTTGCTCGGCATAACGATCGGTATAAAAGAGTACAATATTATCTTTACCCTCCAAATTATAAAAATCATGATTGGAGCTTATTTTCTGAAGTCCTACACTGCCAACTCCATTATTATAGGATGCAACAAATTTCAATCGAGCACCTTCTTTTTTAGCTTCATCGTACAAGCGATCAAAATGCTCTTTATTGGCTTTAAGCTGCTCAAAAAGCTCATCCTTATTCTTAGTTTTAAAACATGACTGAGGTAAAAAAGAGTCCGAAAGGATCTCATCTATCTCTATTTTATAACCACTCTCCCTGACTAAAATCATAAGCTTTCGCCTAACATCTACACCACTCAAATCAATCATAGGGTCAGGCTCAGTAAATCCTTCATCTTGAGCCATAGATACTACCCTATCGAAGGGAGTTTGTTCATCAAAATGATTAAAAATAAAATTTAGACTACCACTCAACACAGCCTCGATTCGATGAATACGATCACCCGATGCAATCAGGTTTTTAAGCGTATCTATAATCGGCAAACCTGCTCCTACACTAGTTTCGAATAAGAAGGGAGCATGATATTTGCGAGAGATACTCTTAAGTCGTTTATAATAGTCATAATCAGAAGCACAAGCAATCTTATTGCAAGTAACCACAGCTATACTATTGTATAGATAAGTAGCATAAGAACGAGCAACTTCTTCACTAGCAGTCATGTCAACAAAAACACTGTTGCGTAAATTCAACTCCTTAATCTTGTCTACAAATGAGCTTTGCGACATCGGAATTCCCTCAGACAATAAATTATCCAAGTCATTAAGTTTGAGTCCTTCACGATCAAAACACATTTTAGTAGAGTTAGCCAAACCAATCACGCGTACATTAAGCTTTAAGTACTGAGCTAAGTAATCGTGTTGCTTCTCTATAAGTTTTAAGAAGGTCCTCCCAACATTGCCTATACCCATGACAAAGAGATTGAGTTGTACCACGTCCTCTTCAAAAAACACTTCGTGAAGTGTATTAAGAGCTTTACGTACATCTTTTTGTCGGATAATAGCTGAAATATTACGCTCGGATGCACCTTGTGCTATAGCTCTAATATTGACATTATTCCTTCCTAAAGCACTGAACATTTTTCCGCTTTCACCTTGGTGATTGCGCATATTTTCACCCACTACGGCAATAACCGACAAGTCTCTTTCAACTTGAATAGGCTTAATCTTATGTTCTTCTATCTCAAAACGAAACTCATCGTTTAGACTTAGCTCCAAACGGTGTGCATCTTCCTGCTCCACAGCGAAACAAAAAGAATATTCCGAAGAAGCTTGAGTAATAAAAATTATATTAACTCCAATAGCACTAAACACCTCAAATAAACGTTTAGACAAGTGAGTTGCACCGACCATGCCTGGGCCTTCAACAGTAAATAAGGCCACATTATCTATATTACTTATACCACGGATTGTGCTACCGTTAATATTGGGAATTGCATTGCAAACCACTGTGCCTGGGGCTTCGGGATCGAACGTATTGCGAATGTGTAGAGATATCTCTTTTGAAAGGATAGGAAGCAAGGCTGGAGCATAGAGTACCTTAGTTCCAAAGTGCGAAAGCTCCATTGCTTCTTGAAAACTAAGATTTTTAACAGTTCGTGCCTGACGAACAAGTTTCGGATCAGCAGTATATATACCACTCACATCAGTCCACATCTCTATAGCCTCTATATTTAAAGCTGCAGCCAGAATTGATGCCGTATAGTCAGAACCACCTCTGCCTAGTGTAGTTATTTGCTTTTGATCAGTTTCAGCCACGAAGCCTGGAACAACAGCAACTCTAAACTTTGCAGTCGAGAAGAACTCTTGAATTAAGCCATTGGTAAGCGGGAAGTTTACATTTGCTTTACCATAATGATCATCAGTACGTATAATTTCTTGGCTATTTATCCATAGACAGTCAACCCCACCTGAGGTCAAGACATCCGATAAAATAAGCGAGGCAATACGCTCTCCATAAGAGAGTATTAAATCTTTCGACTTGGGAGAAAGTTCACCAAGCAACAGACAGCCATTAAGTAAGATTTCTAGTTGGTTAAGTTTTCGGATGATACGACTCAGAACACCAGCTTGACGATCAACTGCAATAAGTTCTTTTATTATATTGATATGGTGCATTTCAATCTGATGAAATATATCAATATAGTGTTCATTTTTTTCTGAAGCAAGCTCTGCAGCCTTTAAGAGAAGGTCGGTGGTATCAGCCATAGCCGAAACGACTACAATGACTTGGTCTTGTTTAGCTCGACCCTGAATAATGTCAACGCACCTCAATATATCTTGTGCATTGGAGGTTGAGGAACCACCAAATTTTAATATTTTCATACTGTTCTTTTTGAGATTTGGAATAGAAACTAAACACCATTTACACTATGTAAATGGCTATAGATATAGCTGTATGTAGTTGATATACCCCTCACGGGGTAATGCCTGTAGTTGTAATAGAAGTAGATGACGTAGACACCCATAAAGTGCACCCACAACCAAAAGTATTGATCGTAGTCCCCCCTAATAGAGATGAGTATTTTTTATTGATGTCTATCATTATGTTTCACAAGATAAATACATTTATTATATTTTCCAAAATTCTCGATAAAATATATAAACACTAGCAATTTATCAGGCTAAATAGCCTTATGAGTTGACAAAAGACAAGAATAAGATAATTATGGAAGTTCTAATACAATTCCTAACTCCTCAACCGTTTGCTCAACGGCATCTAAGAACCCATAGACATCAATAGGGTAAACATCCCCTATATTACCAATTCTGAACGTGTCGGCTTGTGATATTTTACCTGGGTAAATTACGAAGCCCTTAGATTTTAATGACTCGTAAAATTCAAGGAAATCAAATGAGGCAGAGGGATAAAGAAAAGAGGTAATGATTGGACTCTGAATCGTTTGTGGTAGCAAAGTAGTAAAGCCAATCCCGACACTGTCTCAGGAAGTGTGTAAGTAAATTAAGCTTGGGTTGGGTTATTGTTATAGCCTGACCCTTTCTTTGTAAATAATTAGGAACTGATTTAAAATTATGCCCCAGTCCCTGATAGGCATTGACCACTTCTTTGTGGCCTCTCTAACGGCTAAATATACTGATTTCATCACAGAATCATCGGTTGGGAACGATAATTTGTTCTTGGTGTACTTTCTAA
>NZ_AQWS01000054.1 GCF_000375405.1 Bacteroides propionicifaciens DSM 19291 = JCM 14649
GTCACGCCGATGGTACTGCATACCCGTGGGAGAGTAGGTAGCCGCCTTTTTAAGAAGAGAGAGTCATAGGATTAGTCCTAATGACTCTCTCTTTTCTTGTTTATATACTAGAGATTCTATAATATAAGATGTTGTAACTATCGGTATGTATCTAAGTATCGATTTATCCAGTTAACCCCTTGTGATGAAAGTGTTATGATTAATCTCATTTCTGTTTTCATTCATTACTTTATGTTATTTATAATCGAATATTTAAGAATAAAACTATCATAAAACAAATTTTATTTGTACCTTTGTCAGCCGAATTATATCTATATTAGAAGAATATAAAACATAATAAGTTAGTTAGTGAAAACTGAAAAAAACTATATTTACGACTTAGCTAAAGTACCAACTCAATCTAGAGTAGAGGTTACGTATGAACTTGATGAAGTTTTCTTTAAAGCTTTTGAAACGGACGAAACCCTCATTACTGGAGGTGATGTACATGTTAATATTCTTATTGATCACTATAGTGAAGATGAGTTTATTTTAAGCTTAGATTTTGAAGGATCAATAACTTTACCTTGCGATAGATGTCTTGGTGATCTTCAAGAAGAAGTTTCAGCTGAAGATTTTCTTAAGATACGTCTAAGCCAGGATATCCGTATTGGTGACGAAATAGTAAATGTTTCTGATGAAGAATCGGATTTTGATATAACTTTAGAAGAAGGCTCAACAAAACTAGACCTTTCATGGCCAATGTATGAATTACTAGTTTTATCTTTGCCTATTCAACATATACATCCAGAAGGTGAGTGTAATCCAGAAATGGAACAATTGCTTCAAGAGCATTTAGCAGTGCTACCTGGCGGTAATCAAGAAGCTACCGAAGACTCATCAGAAGAAGGGGAAGAAGAAACTGACCCTCGCTGGAATGAACTAAAGAAAATATTAAACAATAATTAAAATCATAATAAAATGGCACATCCAAAAGGAAGACAGTCTAAAACAAGAACTGCAAAAAGAAGAACTCATGATAAAGCTGTTGCACCTACTTTAGCAATTTGTCCAAACTGTGGTGAATGGCACGTATTCCACACTGTGTGTGGTGCATGTGGATACTACAGAGGTAAAGTAGCTATCGTAAAAGACGCAGCTCTATAAAAAAGAGTCAAACGTATACTAAACAGCCTGAAAGCTTTAAGCTTTTTGGCTGATTTTGTGTATATGTATTTATGATTAAAATCTAGGTCAATGGAAAAACTTAATGCAGTAATCACTGGCGTTGGTGGGTATGTTCCTGAATACGTTTTAAACAATGAAGAGTTGTCTAAAATGGTTGATACCAACGATGAGTGGATTATGACTCGAATAGGAGTTAAAGAAAGAAGAATATTACGTGAAGAGGGTTTAGGTACATCATATATGTCGCGTAAAGCGGCTCGTGAATTGATGAGAAAAACTAAAGCTAATCCCGATGATATCGATTTAGTAATTGTTGCAACTTCTACTCCAGACTATCATTTCCCTTCAGTAGCTTCTATAATTTGCGATAAGCTAGGTCTTAAGAATGCATTTGCATACGATCTTCAAGCTGCTTGTAGTGGCTTCTTATATGCAATGGAGACAGCTGCAAACTTTATCCGTTCGGGACGATACAAAAAAGCAATTATCATTGGTGCTGATAAAATGTCAGCTATGGTTGATTATACTGATAGAGCTACTTGCCCTATCTTTGGTGATGGTGCTGCGGCATTCATGATTGAACCTTCAACTGAAGAACTTGGTATCCTTGATGGTATATTAAGAACCGATGGTAAGGGGTTACCTTTCTTACATATGAAAGCTGGTGGTTCAGTATGCCCTCCATCTTATTTTACGATTGACAATAAAATGCATTACATTTATCAGGAAGGAAAAACAGTATTTAGATATGCTGTTTCAAACATGTCTGATGTAAGCGCTGAAGTTGCTCAAAGAAATGGTTTAGATAAATCAAATATTAATTGGGTTGTTCCTCATCAAGCGAACCTTCGTATCATTGATGCTGTTGCTCGTCGTTTAGAATTACCTAGCGAAAAAATGTTAGTTAATATTGAGAACTACGGTAATACAAGTGCTGCTTCATTGCCTCTATGTATATGGGATAATGAAAAGAAGCTTAAGAAGGGTGATAATATCATCTTTACTGCTTTTGGTGCTGGATTTACGTGGGGTGCTATATATGTGAAATGGGCTTACGATTCAAATGAGTAAGACTGTGAACTAAAAAAATCACTATGACAATATTAAAAGCGCATCCTAATATCTTTTTCGATGCGTTTTTTTGTCTAAAAGAATAGAATTATGAAACATAAAGCAGGCTTTGTCAACTTAGTAGGTAATCCGAATGTTGGTAAATCCACCCTAATGAATAAATTGGTAGGTGAAAGAATTTCAATTGCTACATTTAAGGCTCAAACAACAAGACATCGTATTATGGGGATTTATAATACCGATGAAACACAAATTGTTTTTTCTGATACCCCCGGGGTAGTTAAGCCTAGTTATAAGCTTCAGGAGTCTATGCTACAATTTTCTCAATCTGCATTATCTGACGCTGATGTACTGCTTTATGTAACCGATATTGTAGAGCAAGCCGAGAAAAACGCTGATTTTATTGAGAAAGTTGCTGGTTTAGAAGTACCTGTACTAGTAGTTATCAATAAGATTGATCTCTCCAATCAAGATGAATTAATAAGATTAGTAGAGCAGTGGGAGAAACTTCTACCGAAGGCAGAAATTATACCTGTTTCTGCAAAATCTAATTTTGGAGTTGATGTAATCTTAAAGCGAATTAATGAGTTGCTCCCTGAGTGCCCTCCTTATTTTGATAAAGAACAGTGGACTGACAAACCTGCTCGTTTCTTTGTATCTGAGATACTTAGAGAAAAGATTTTGTTATATTATGATAAGGAAATCCCTTATGCTACCGAGGTTATCGTAGAGCAGTTTAAAGAATCTCAAAAGAAGATTTTGATATCTACTGTGATTTATGTTGAACGTGACTCTCAAAAAGGAATCATAATTGGTAAGCAAGGGAAAGCTCTGAAGAAAATTGCTACAGAAGCAAGAAAAGAGCTTGAACGTTTCTTTGGTAAATCTGTATTTTTAGAAACATTTGTGAAGGTTGATAAAGACTGGAGAAGTTCTGATAAAAGACTTAAAGACTTCGGATATCAACCGGATTAATTAATTAACGCAGCCCATAAAGGGTTGAATAATAATAAAAACTATGAGAAATTTAGTTGCTATAGTTGGACGTCCTAATGTTGGTAAGTCAACACTTTTTAATCGTTTAACAAAGACTAGAAGAGCCATTGTTAACGACGAAGCAGGTACTACTCGTGATCGTCAATATGGTAAGGCCGAATGGTTAGGAAAAGAATTCTCGGTAGTAGATACTGGTGGATGGGTTGTCAACTCTGACGACATATTCGAAGAGGAGATTCGCAAACAGGTCCTTGTTGCTGTTGAAGAAGCTGATGTGATTTTATTTGTTGTTGATGTTCAAAATGGTATTACCGATTTGGACGAGCAAGTTGCTTCTATCCTACGTAGATCAAACAAACCTGTTGTTCTGGCTTCCAACAAAACTGATAATTTCGACTTACAATACAACGCGGCTGAGTTTTATGGCTTAGGATTGGGTGAACCGTACTGTATCTCAGCAATGTCTGGTAGTGGTACTGGTGAGCTTTTGGACACTATAGTTACTCATTTCAATACTGATACCGAGGAACTTCTCGATGATGATATTCCTCGTTTTGCTATAGTTGGCCGACCAAATGCTGGAAAATCTTCACTTGTTAATGCTTTTATCGGTCACGATAGAAATATTGTAACAGAGATGGCTGGAACAACAAGAGATTCGATTTATACTCGCTACAATAAGTTTGGTTTTGATTTTTACTTAGTTGATACTGCTGGTATTCGTAAAAAAAGCAAGGTACATGAAGACCTAGAATACTATTCTGTAATTCGTTCTATCCGTGCTATTGAGAGTTCTGATATCTGTATCCTGATGATTGATGCAACACGTGGTATTGAGGGACAAGATTTGAATATATTCTCTTTGATCCAAAAGAATAGCCGAGGTCTTGTTGTTGTTGTTAATAAATGGGATTTAGTAGAAGATAAAACGGATAAGACAGTTAAGCTTTTTGAGCAAACTATTCGTGAACGCTTTGCACCGTTTACTGACTTCCCTATAATCTTTGCATCTGCTCTAAGCAAGCAAAGAATCTTGAAGGTGCTTGAAGAAGCTAGAGATGTTTATGCGAATCGTAAGATGAAGATACCTACAGCTAAGCTGAATGAAGAGATGTTGCCACTTATTGAGGCATATCCACCACCAGCAAACAAGGGTAAGTATATTAAGATTAAGTATGTCACTCAACTACCTAATACGACGATACCATCATTTGTGTTTTTCGCTAATCTTCCTCAATATATCAAGGAACCTTATCGCAGATTCTTGGAGAATAAGATGAGAGAGAAATGGAACTTATGTGGTAATCCAATAAATATCTTTATCAGACAGAAATAATAGAAAAAGGTTGACTTAATAGTCAACCTTTTTTGTTTCATACTCTTTGATCTTCTTGAAAAGATCGGAAGCAAATACAAAGTCATTCAACAGAGTGTTTTCTGATTGAATAATTTCATCTTTGGTTCCTGTCCACTCAGCATTACCTTCGTAGATGTAGAGAATGTTGTCACCAATACCCATTACTGAGTTCATATCATGGGTATTGATTATTGTAGTCATATTATATTCTACAGTAATATCGTGTATGAGCTTGTCAATCACTAGTGATGTCTTTGGGTCAAGACCTGAGTTCGGCTCATCACAAAACAAGTATTTAGGATTAAGAGCAATGGCTCTAGCTATGGCTACACGTTTTTGCATGCCACCACTGATTTCGCCAGGGAATTTATCTCGTGCATTTAGTAGGTTGACCCTGTCAAGACAAAACATAGCACGCTTTACTTTATCTCTAAAGGTGTCATTAGAAAACATATTTAAGGGGAACATAACATTTTCCATGACAGACATTGAATCGAATAGAGCAGCACTTTGAAATATCATGCCCATTTTAATTCTAAGCTTCTTCTTTGCTCTTTTGTCGAGGTTTATAAAGTTGACTCCATCATATAGAATCTCACCCGAAGTAGGTTCTAGCAATCCGACAATACATTTCATAAGTACAGTCTTACCTGAGCCACTCTGTCCAATGATTAGGTTGGTTTTACCATCTTCAAAGAGAATATTTATATTCTTAAGTACTGCTTTATTCCCGAAGGATTTATCTAGGTTTTTTATCTCGATCATCCCATTATTAGTTTAGTAAGAATTAAGTCTGCAAAAAGGATGAGTACACTGCTACACACAACAGAATCTGTTGATGCCTTACCGACATCGGTTGATCCACCCTCTACAGAATATCCAAAGAAAGCAGACACACTGGCTATGATAAAAGCAAAGAAAAGTGACTTGACAATCCCTGTCCAAATAAAACTCTCGACAAATCCATACTGTAGTCCATACTCTAAGTCCGTAGCAGTCATTATTCCGCCAAACCAACAGGTTGCGAAAGCTCCGACTATACCTGCAACAATACTAAAAACAACCAGAGCTGGTATAACCGTTAGCATAGCTGTAATTTTAGGTAGTATAAGATAGCTCGCAGGGTTGACTCCCATAATTTCGAGTGCATCTATTTGCTGGGTAACCCGCATAGTACCTATTTCTGAGGCAATGTTAGAACCTACTTTTCCAGCAAGAATTAGACACATAATAGCGGATGAAAACTCTAGTAAAAGAATCTCTCTAGTTACATAACCAACAGTCCAGCGTGGCATCCATGCACTCTCAATGTTTAGTTTGATTTGAATGGTTATTACTGCTCCTATGAAAAAAGAAATTAGAAGAACGATACCAATTGAATTGACACCCAGCTGCTCAATCTCTTTAACGTAGGACTTGAAGAACATCCTCATTCTTTCAGGCCTAGAGAAAGTTCTCTTCATCAGAAGAATATACCTCCCGACCATTGATAATCCTTTATACATACCTAGTTTTATTTATAAGCAAATGTACATCATTTTCATCTTATTTTCACTACATTTGCCCAAAATCAAGATGTATGGAAGAGCATAGGATGACACTGCGTTCGGAGAATCTCGTAAAAAAGTACGGGAAACGAACAGTCGTTAATCAGGTATCGATTAATGTCAAGCAAGGAGAAATAGTTGGGTTGCTAGGTCCTAATGGGGCTGGTAAGACTACTTCATTTTACATGACAGTAGGTCTAATTACCCCTAATGCTGGAAAAATATTTCTAGACGATCTTGATATTACAGATTACCCGGTCTATAAAAGAGCAAGAGCAGGTATTGGTTATTTGGCCCAAGAGGCGTCTGTCTTTCGTCAGATGACTGTAGAAGACAATATTGCTGCTGTACTTGAGATGACTAAGACTACCAGTGAATATCAAAAAGATAAGCTGGAGAGTTTGATTGCCGAGTTTAGACTTCAGAAGGTACGTAAAAACCGTGGAAATCAACTTTCGGGTGGTGAGAGAAGACGTACTGAGATTGCTAGATGCTTGGCTATTGATCCTAAGTTTATCATGCTTGACGAACCTTTTGCAGGGGTTGACCCCATCGCTGTTGAAGATATCCAACAGATTGTATGGAAGCTAAAAGATAAAAATATTGGGATTCTTATTACAGATCATAATGTTCAGGAGACCTTAAGTATTACAGATCGTGCGTATCTTCTTTTTGAAGGACGCATTCTATTTCAAGGGGAGCCTGAGGCTTTGGCAGAAAATAAAATTGTTAGAGAGAAATATCTAAGTACTAGTTTTGTTTTCCGTAAAAAGGAGTTTCAGCGTTAGAAGTGATTCTAGACACTGTCTCAGGAAGTGTGTAAGTAAATTAAGCTTGGGTTGGGTTATTGTTATAGCCTGACCCTTTCTTTGTAAATAATTAGGAACTGA
>NZ_AQWS01000055.1 GCF_000375405.1 Bacteroides propionicifaciens DSM 19291 = JCM 14649
ATAATGTCGCTTAACTATTTGTACAAGAAAAGTTAGGAACTCCATGACAGCATTATGCAGATAGGAGCTAAGAGCAAAAGTAGACTAAATAAACGGTTTATTTTCTTCATTATATGCTTTCGATTTTAAAGAGCCTTTCGTACGACTCACTTATATTAAAATTAAATATAGTGAATATATATAATGTTTTGTGAATCGAGCTCTTTATTCTTACTCTTCTGGGTTACGTAAAGATTAAAGCCCACCGATTAAGCCTTCTTATTTTTCAATTCAATGAAGTAAGCCACTACCTACTTTACACAAAAGTCCTTACTCGCAGCAGCCAAACGAGTAGCTCATTTAGGTGCTGCGAGTAAGGACTTTTGTAATACCCTAATAGTGGGTATAAAAAAATAGTGGTCTATTCGAAAATACTCCAATAGACCACCAATCAATATCTTATAATAAAAAACTATTTACCTTGTGATTTCGCCAGCCAAATTAGAACTCATCAGGTGCTTAACCTTTTCATAATCGTAGCCATGACCTAGCAAGAACATCAGTTTCGTTACTGCGCACTCTGTAGTGCTATCATAACCACTGATTACACCCGCATTGAGTAGGTGAATTCCTGTTTCGTAGCGTTGCATATCTACCGAGCCAGCAGCACATTGTGTTATGTTGATAATAATCACACCACGAAGTGTCGCTTGCTTAATTAAATCGATAAACCAAGGTTTTTGAGGAGCATTTCCTGAGCCATAGGTGCGAAGCACAATAGCCTTTACACGCTCGTTTTCAAAAACAGGTGCCACAATATCTCTTTGCACACCAGGGAATAGGGTTACTATTGCCACGTTGGGGTCGTAGAGGTAATGTGCTTTTAGCCTTTTACCCTTATTTTTATTTCGAATTAAATTGTACTCGTACTTGATATGAATCCCCACAGTTGCAAGTGGTGGGTAATTGAAAGAGCTAAAGGCATTGAAGTTTTCGGCGTTATGCTTAACTGTTCTATTGCCTCGCATGAGGTGGTTTTCGAAGAATACGCAGACTTCAGGCACGATGGGGTCTCCATTTTCGTGTTGTGCTGCAGCAATCTCAATTGCAGTAAGTAAATTCTCTTTCCCGTCAGTTCTTAGTTTCCCGATGGGGAGTTGCGATCCAGTCAGAATAACCGGTTTGTCGATATTCTCAAGCATAAAGCTCAAGGCAGAAGCCGTGAACGACATCGTATCAGTTCCGTGAAGAATCACAAACCCTGCGTAATTGTCGTAGTTACGGTCTATAATCTTCACTAAATCAACCCAAAAAGATGGGTCCATATCTGATGAATCTATTGGCGGATCAAACTGGAATGAGTGGAAGTTTATATTAAACCTCTTGAGTTCTGGTACGTAGGTGAGCAAATGGTCGAAATCGAAATTCTCCAATGCACCCGTCTCCGGATTCTCAATCATTCCAATGGTGCCACCAGTATATATCAGCAGGATGTTTGCTTTCATATCGAAACTAGTTTGGCAATATAATATATAATCTAAAACTATCAATTGTCTTGATAGTTTCAAATATAAGTATTAATAATTACTTATTATAAAAAAGTTTTTTAATTCTTTTACCCTTATTCGCTTTTCAGGAATCTGTTTTTCTCTTTAAGGTAAGTATCTATATCTTTATCTCCTCTACCAGAGAGTGTTACGACTACGATGTCTTCGGGTTTGAATTTTACACGATCCAACACAGCCAAAGCATGAGCCGACTCCAGTGCAGGGATAATTCCCTCTTTTTCGGTCAATTCAAAAGCTGCTTTAAGTGCTTCGTCATCGGTGATAGCTAGTACTGTTGCTCGTTTTTCTGCAGCAAGGTGCGCTGGAAGTGGCCCGATACCAGGATAGTCAAGTCCTGCAGAGATCGAATATGGTTCTTTTACTTCACCATTTTCGTCGAACATCACCATAGTCTTGAAGCCGTGAAGAATACCTACTTTACCCGCTTGGATACTAGCTGCGGTCTGACCAGTCTCTACACCTTTACCCCCAGCTTCAGCAAAGATAATACCTGCTCTTAGGTCGTCAACATAGTGATATACTGTGCCACTAGCATTGCTACCACCACCAATACATGCAATTAGGTAGTCGGGGTAGTCACGACCTTCTTTTTGTGTGAGCTGTTTTTTGATTTCCTCGCTGATAACTGACTGTAGTCTGCTCACCATGTCAGGATAAGGATGTGGCCCAACAGTTGAACCAATGAGGTAATAGATATCTTTAGGGTTGGCTGCCCATGCACCGATAGCTTCGTCAACAGCATCTTTGAGCGTCATGCTTCCCGATGTTGCTGCATGTACTTTAGCTCCTAACATCTCCATACGTTGTACATTTACGTGTTGACGCTCTACGTCTAGTTTGCCCATGTAGATTTCGCACTCCATATTCATCAGTGCACAAACAGTAGCCGTAGCGACGCCGTGTTGACCAGCACCTGTTTCGGCAATAATTTTCTTTTTACCCAGTCGTTTGGCTAGCAGTATCTGACCGATGGTGTTATTTATCTTGTGTGCGCCTGTGTGGTTTAAGTCTTCACGTTTAAGGTAAACCTTACAGTTGGCTTTCTTAGAAAGGTGTTCCGAAAAATAGAGCGGAGAAGGACGACCTACATAGTCTCTAAGTAGGGCATCGTATTCCGCTTTAAAGCTTGGGTCATTGAGCACTTCAAGGTATTTGTCTTGTAATTCTTTTATACAAGGTTCTAGTGCTTTGGGGATAAATGTCCCTCCAAACTCTCCATAAAATCCGTCTTTGTCTGCTAAAAATGTTTTCATTGTCTTGGGGTGTTTCAGTTTTATTCTTTTGATTTATTTTATTCTCGAGCAAAAAAAATAGCCCTGTCGCGTGGCGACAAGGCTATTTTTGTATACGTCAAAACTTAATTAACAAATATAAATAGGCAATGCTTCCTTCACGACTCGTTGAGTTGTAAAAGACGCCACCAGCAATTTGTATTTGTTATTTTAAATTTCATCTGTTTTATAAGTTGATAGAGGCAAAACTATGTAATAAGATTTTAACTTACAAATTAAATCGTAAATAATTTTAAATTACTCAATTCTTCATTAGCTTTAAATATCCTATCAAAATAAAGAACTATTAAGCCCATCTTATGTTTTTATTATGGTGGAATTAGTAATAAAATATTAATCTATAAATAACCGAACTTATGAATAATTTTGTGTTTCAAAATCCAACAAAGCTCATTATGGGTGCTGGCATGATTGCCCGTTTGTCGAAAGAGATTCCTCATGATGCTAAAGTTTTAATAACCTTTGGTGGTGGTTCTGTAAAGAAAAATGGTGTTTATAAGCAAGTTATTGATGCTCTTCAAGGGTATGAATATTATGAGTTTTGGGGGATAGAGTCAAACCCTACAGTGGAGACTTTACGTGAAGCTATAGCCTTGGGCAAAGAAAAGAATGTTGATTTCGTTCTTGCTGTTGGTGGTGGTTCAGTTCTTGATGGTTCAAAGCTTATTTCAGCAGCAATCCTAAGTGATAAAGATGCTTGGGATCTTGTGCTTGATGGTCATCGAATATCTGAAACCTTGCCTCTTGGTACTGTTTTGACGCTCCCTGCCACAGGCTCCGAAATGAATAATGGTGCAGTAATTTCGCGTAAAGACACTGCTGAGAAATATGGCTTTTATTCTAATTACCCTAAGTTCTCTATACTAGATCCAGAGGTTACTTTCACATTACCAACTTATCAAATAGCTTGTGGTATTGCCGACACCTTTGTTCATGTAGTGGAACAATACCTCACTACTCCAGGTCAGTCTCGTGTTATGGATCGTTGGGCTGAAGGCATATTGTTAACCCTCATCGAAATTGCTCCTCAGATTAAGGCTAATCAGAAAGATTATAAGCTCATGTCCGACTTTATGTTATCGGCTACAATGGCACTCAACGGCTTTATCTCTATGGGGGTAACTCAAGATTGGGCTACTCATATGATCGGTCATGAGATTACAGCATTGGTCGGATTGACTCATGGTCATACCTTGGCTATTATTCTACCAGGAACCATGCAAGTGCTTCGTGATCAGAAGGCCGATAAACTAGTGCAGTATGCTGAGCGTGTTTGGGATATTCACCACGGAACAATCGATCAACGCATTGATAAGGCAATCCAAAAGACCGAAGATTTCTTCCGTTCATTGGGGCTAACCACACGTTTGTCTGAAGAAAAGATAGGGATGGATATTATAGAAGAGATTAAAAAACGATTTGAACAACGTAAAGCAGCCTTTGGCGAACAAGAAAACGTTACGGGTGATGTTGCGTATGAAATACTTAAAACTGTAGTATAAGCTTATGAAAGGTATTAGTTTTTCTTTATTGCGAATTATATTTGCTCTAATCATTGGGTTAGTAATTATTCTATGGCCCGATGCCGCTATCAATTACTTGATCATCACGATAGGTGTTCTGTTTTTGATTCCGAGTCTGATTTCAATAATCAACTACTTGGCTAATAAATCGAAGAGTGGAAACATTCCTTTTCCTCTTGAGGGAATTGGGAGTTTGATGTTCGGTTTGTTTCTAATTATTATCCCAGGATTCTTTGCAGATATTCTGACTATCATTCTTGGGTTTATATTGATTTTGGGAGGACTTCAGCAGATTACCTCACTAGTTCGTGCCAAAAAATGGCGTAAGGTTTCATTTGGTTTCTTTGTTATTCCTACTTTGATTTTGCTTGCTGGTATTGCTGTTATAGCTAATCCTTCAGGTGCTCGAGAAACAACATTAATGGTGGTTGGTGTAACAGCCATAGTTTATGCTATCTTTGAGCTGATAAATTGGATTAAGTTTAAAAAAACAAACTCCACTTGATGACCACAAGGTCTATATTGATGTAGATTAGTTCTAAAACTTAATTTGTTGGTTTATTTATAATTAAAAAGGAATAGGTTATATAACATTATTAAAGCACGAGTATGAGTACATTGGGTGGATATTTGCCACAGATTATAGCTACGATCGCCACGTTAGTTGGTGCACTTCTTTTGCGTTATGCAATTGTGAAGTTAATCAATAAATACGCCTCGTTGAGTCATAAATTATCGTTGATGATTATGCCCATCCGACGCGTTTGTACAATTTCCATTAATCTATTGGCAGTAATATCTTTATTCACAATTTGGGGTGTAGATAAGCAAAACATTTTTGTAGCGCTATCGTCTGTTTTTGCTGTGATTGGAGTTGCGCTTTTTGCACAATGGTCTATTCTGAGCAATGTAACTGCAGGAATAATTATCTTCTTTAATTCGCCAATTAAGATTGGTGATTACATTCAGATTTTAGATAAGGATTTTCCTATACAGGCAAGAGTTGTTGATTTGCTGACTTTTTACACACACTTGCGTACAGATGATGGTGAGCTTCATGTCTTCCCGAATAGCTTATTGTTGCAGCGTGGTGTGACTGTTATTGGTGAAAAACCTCGCACTCCCAATGCGAATGATAATGAACCACACGAGCCTATGAATTAGTAGGTGAGTGTTACTTGATTGGCTAGGCTTTTGGCTAGCCCTTATAAAACAAAGAAGGTCCAACCCTGTATCGGGGGTTGGACCTTTTAATTTTTATTTTATGTGGCTACGTAATAAAAATTATGACTAATTAAATAATTCTCAACACTACAAAGATAAAGGGTTTTCTGATAGTATCCTATCGCTTATAAAGGGTAAAAATGAGTCTGTTTTATCACTAGTATTAGTGATGTTTTATTGGTAGTGGTATTTTGATAGTTTATCGGGGTCTGAGATAAAGAGTGTGGGTTGACATATGGACATAAAAAAAGGAGCAACGCTTTGCTCCAATCTTGTTAACCTTAAATCTAATACTATGAAAAACACAGTACAAAGATATAG
>NZ_AQWS01000056.1 GCF_000375405.1 Bacteroides propionicifaciens DSM 19291 = JCM 14649
TTATAAAAATAAATCCTATAGGAAGGCCAGCCTTCCTATAGGATAATTAAACTATATTTGATAAATAAACTGTAACGCTTATTTAGGACTAGTCAGTAGAGTAAGTCTTAGCGTAATACGGACGAACTCTAATTATCTAAACAGATACTTTTATCTAGCTAAAAAGCAAGGATTAGCTGTACTGTAAGTGGTTTTTAATTATATATATATGCATAATAATAGTATTGTAAAGTACATTTCACTTTTAACTATATGTTTTCTCGTGGCTTGTGAAAAGTCAGTGAGTCCACTGTCTATAGGTGAAACAGAGTATTATTACGAGGAGAGGTTGTCTTCTCTATCTTACGATGAAGATGGCTCATTTTGGATAGGAAGTGAAACAGGAGGATTATACAATTTTAAAGAGGATTATCGCTCGTCATACGACTTAGGTGAAGACCGTATCTATAAAGTGCTCCGTGAGCCTCAGGTAGAAAGTGAGTCCTTACTGTGGTTGGGAGTGAGAAACTCTGGGCTTCAATTATGGAAAATGCAAGCGAATGACACGCTTAATAAGTTGAAGACGTATGAAATTAATTTTAAGGGTAGTAAATACTCTGCATATGATATACTGAGTAATGAAAACACCTTATATGTAGCTACTAGTCAGGGTTTATATGAAATGGATAAGATAGAATTATCGGGAGAACTCTGTCTAATATATCCATCAGAAGAGTATTTATCTAAGCAAAATGGATACTCATTTGTTTGCCATAATCTCTGTGCGTATAAAGATAGTGTGCTTTACGCATCTACTCAGAATGGTGTAGTGCAAATAGATATTAAAAATGCTAAGCAGTCTAAATACTTAGAGAATACTTACATCAATCATGTTTCTATATATAATGATCTACTCTATGCTGTAGGGGATGGATGCTTATTTATTTGTTCCTTAGAAGGCGAGGTAATACAGGAAATAGAGGTGGCTAATAGACCTAAAGTTTATTACCAAGTAGAGGGTATACACTATTTAGTCGGTGCGCAAGAACTTTTACTAAGTAATGATTTAGAAGAGTTTCTATCAATTCGTTTGCGTAGATCTGTTCCTTTGGGAGGTAGAAATATTATCTTGCCAGGAAAACTTAAGCACTTCAGCTATTTGCTAACTGATCATGCACTTTGGAGAATTGCAAATCATATGGATGTCTTTAAGGGTAATATCTCCATTAAAGCAGCTTGTAAGGATGAGCAAGCATATTACTACCTGTCCTCTTATAATGAATTGTTTCGTCAGGAAGTAGGACGAAATAAGGCTAGATGTATTTATACTTTTTCTGAGGATTTGCAGATACGCTGGATGGATATAATAGATGGAGAACTCTACTTCTATGATAGCAATGAGTTCAAAAAGATGAGTGTATCAAAAAGCTGGCTTAATAATATGCTCTTTCGCAAACCCAAGACTTTACTGACATCTCATGCCAAAATAACAACAGCTGCAGTTAAGAAAATAAATGAGGACGTTTACTCTTATATAGGAATACAGGATGGCTTAGTTAGAGTAGCTTCTCCTGCTCGAGTAGATACAATTACAGCTATGAATAATGTGTATGTAACCTCTATTTTTAGTCATCCTTCTAACGATCGCTTATATTTCTCCACCCTAAATGATGGGGTTTTTTATCTGACTCCTGATTCTAAGGTGAAAAGAATAAATGAAACTATTGGATATTCTTTTTTAGAAGATATAATCTCCACAAATGATCATGATCCAAGTTTGATAATACTGACTAATCACCACATACTAAGTCAAAATCCAACAGATTCTTTGCTTGTAAAGGGATATAACAAACTTGTCTATCTCAATGATACCTTGTTTTATGCTATTCCTGAGTTGGGGCTGCATAAATTTTACTTAAGTCAGGGAGCAATAAAAGATGGTGGTATTCATTATCCAGATATTAGATTTCGACCTACTGCTATTTTTACTCATGGCAATCAGCTGTTTTTGGGCTCGAACTTAGGAGTTCTTTCCTTGCAAGCAGGGCAAGAAGACAAGCCTGCTTGGATCAGTTTTGAAGCTCCTGTTAGCTTGAGTCTGTTTTACCTTATTGCATTCTTAATAATAATCTTAGCGCTTGTTTTATTTTTTACGCTAATCTTTTTCCGTAAAAAGAGGCTCAACCTAATTCAATTAGAACGGCGTAAAGAAGACTTAGAAAATAGAATTAGTGAGTTGGCTAGTTATTATGAGTTGATCGATCGTGAGGATGATAAGGAGTTAGCTTATCTGCAACAGAAAATAAGTGAGATTGATCTGGACCCTAAAGCTAAAAAAGTAATCAATATTCAGTTTGATGAGTTGTCACTTGCTTTGATTAATCTAAATAGAGAAGCTACTTTATTCATACCTAAAAAGCTCCAAGAACAAGTAGAACAGATTGAAGCGACCACAGCCTTTGAAAAAGAGTATCTACTTGCTGAGTCTAGACATGCTGAGCAAGAAAGTGATATTAAAAAAATGAGAAATCAAATCAAGAAGAATCAAGAGTGGCTACTCCTACATACGACTTTACTCAACGCTATAAATGAACTATTAGAGGCATTGGATGGGTGTTTGGAGCTGGACAACCTAAACAAAGATTTGTTTCACAAATTAGCCTTACTCAAAGAAAATAGCACCAAGCCACTATCATATATACAAAGCAAGTTTGAGGAGTTGTATTCATCTTATCAAAACATTTTTGCAGAAGAGTCACTAAGAAGCATTCAGGCTTTTGTACGTACAAGAATAAATTATTTGGAAGACCTGTCAGAGCCCTGTACTCGAGTTTTATTAGAGCAGTTAGACTTGATAAATCAGTCTGCACAAAATATGGATAGATTAGAACTACTAAGAAGATTGAAAACTATTGAGGATCAACTGCTAATCTTATTCAAGAGAGATGAAATCAATCTTCATATTCGCGCTTTTAAAGAAAAGAGACAAAGCATACTACAAACCAATGAGGAGCTTGTCAATAAAAAATTTGATAAAGAGCTAGATCAACTCATTGAAGCAGCTACATATGAAGTAGTAGGGCAGGTAGAGAAACTGATCAATGAGTTTTATACACTAGTCAGTAAAACCGATGATTTTATATTGAGAGATATTCTCAAATTCAACAATTTCTACAATCAACAGGCTAAAGTTTTAGCTGTACTTTTAGCCGATCCTAGGGTAAAGAGAATTTTAATTCCTGGCATATTGGGTGTATATGGAAACTTAAATCCTGTAATTAGTCGCCTAATCAATAATCGACTAAAAGCAAACGAGGAGAATTTGCGTAAATACTATGAGAATAAGCCCAATTCAGTATTTACTTGTTCTCTCTTGAGCTTTCTAGACTAGGATAATGTAGCAACCTTCTCAAAAAAAGGTATGGGTTTTAAACTTAATTCAATAATCGTACCTATGTCTTAACTCTCTGTTTGATTGCCTTATACACTGGGTGTTGCAAAGAGTTGCAACTGTTAAAACAGACGAATAAATAAAAGCAACTATTATTTAACTAGCCTTTCGTTTAGATTTGATAGACCATACAGACAAGCTGTGTACTTATGACACTTGCTGTCCATATGGAAATCAATTAATCAATTAAGTTTAAACCCAAAAACTAATTATTATGAAAGCTAAATTTTCATTATTCGTTTTAGTATGTTCTTTATTCTCTATGAGCACATTCGCTCAAGAAGAAAGCATTAAAGACAAAAGATCAAATCCAGATTTATATTTCTTAGAAATATCTGAAGTACCTAATAGCTTAGACTTACTACCTCCTCCACCAGAAGCGGGCAGTATTTTATTTCTTTATGATCAAGCTCAGTATAGCTGGGGTAAAATGCAAAGAGACACCCCTCGTGGAGCTCAAGCTGTCAGTGATGCACGTGTAGGTGGAAGTGGTGTTCCGAGAGCCTTTTCGGAAGCTTTTGGTGTTGAAATTACTAAAGATGCAACCCCTGAAATCTATAAACTAGTGGTAAATATGCGTGAAGATGCTGGTGATTTAGCCACACGTCATGCTAAAGAGCATTACATGAGAGTTCGCCCATTCAGCTTCTATCAAGAAAATACTTGTAATCCAGAACAACAGGCTGAGCTGTCAACCAATGGTTCATATCCATCAGGACATACTGCAATTGGCTGGGCTACAGCACTAGTATTAGCAGAAGTAAATCCAGATCGCCAAAATGAAATATTAAAGAGAGGCTACGAGATGGGGCAAAGCCGTGTGATTTGTGGCTACCACTTTCAAAGTGATGTAGATGCAGCTCGTTTAGTTGCGAGTGCAGTAGTAGCACGTTTACATGCCAACGATGCTTTCATGAAACAGCTAGGCAAAGCTAAAAAAGAGTTGGCTAAGCTCGCAAAAGCAGGTTTAGTAAAACCTAGTGAAAGAAACTAAAATCAACCTTAGACTCAACTAATACCTTGTAGATTATGAATAAGTATTTAGTATTGGCTGCTATGAGCTTGTCTATCGTTTGTGGTGGGCAGGTTCAGGCACAAGACAAATTTGAGATAAAACCCTCAGGTAGGATTTTAATGGATGGAGGTCTCTTTGATTCCAAAAATAAGGAATTTGCAGATGGTGTGGCCGTCCCTGATATGCGTGTAGGTGTAAAGGCTAGTTATGGTCCTTACAAAGCAAAAGTAGATGTAGGTTATGCCTATGGTAAGGTTTCTTTAAAAGATGTCTTTATAGAAAGAGGCTTTGGTTCACACTCCTTAGTTCGTTTAGGCTATTTTGTGCATCAATTTGGTTTGCAAAGTTCTACCAGTTCTTCTATGAAGATTACGATGGAAGAGCCTGCAAGTAATGAGGCATTTTTTAACTCTCGCCTAATAGGGGCTATGTTTATGCATAGTAAGGACGCCTTCTTTGCTACAGCAAGCTTGCATGTCGAAAATGAAGCAATCAAAAAAACATCCAATGAAATGGGAAAACAGGGCTATGGTGCCATGTCTCGTCTGGTTTATCGTCCTTTCCGTGAAGATGGAAGAATCTTCCATGTGGGTATTTCTGGTGCATTTGAGACTCCACGCTATAACGATGATGAAGACTTAAATCATGACGCTTTTATTTTGAAAGCTAATTTCCCTTCTCGTATTTCAAAGATAACCGCTATGCAAGCTAATATTACGCATGCTAAGCGACTGTTTAAGTTTACACCAGAGCTAACCGCAGCCTTAGGGCGAGTGGGCTTGGAAACACAATACTACTACCTCACCGTTAAAAGAGACAATGGGTTCTCAGACTATAAAGCAACTGGAGCTTATGCTTTATTTAGAGGCTTAATATTAGGGGATAGTTATACCTACTCTAATGGCTCGAGTGGAATAGCCACGCCAGCACCAGGCTCACTGGAGTGCGTGTTAGGATATAATTATACAGATATGTCTGATAAAAAGGCTGAGGTGTTTGGTGGTCGTCAAAATGATGCCTCTTTAACATTCAACTACTACATCAATAAGTACATGATTTGGAGATTAAGGTATTCATATACTCATGTTTCCAATCGATTAGGGTTCGACAACCAATCACTAAATTCGTTGCAGACTAGGTTGCAAATAATTTTCTAGTTTCATTATTATAAAGTTTGTAGATTAAAAAAGGTATGTTACCTAAAAGTAACATACCTTTTTGCTTATTAAGGGTGTCTCGTCCTAATATAGCGTTACACAATACATGTAATGTTATGGAAGAATCTAAAGATCAGTATGTAAAACGTACTCAAAAGGATTATAGTA
>NZ_AQWS01000057.1 GCF_000375405.1 Bacteroides propionicifaciens DSM 19291 = JCM 14649
ACTATCAAACTATTGAAGAGTTTAACAACCAATACAGAAAACAGAATATGAATAATGTCGCTTAACTATTTGTACAAGAAAAGTTAGGAACTCCACTTTCAAGATTCTAATTTGTTTAAGCATAATAACCAGGTTTTAGGTGATAGTCACATCCTAACTTACAGTATAGTTCTATATAAATCAAGTAAATAGAACGTGTATTTCTATATTTATGCTCTTTTTATTTTATGGTCTTCCTACGATAAATATTGAGTGTTTTAAGTTTTGTAGCTTCTAAAAGCTGATTTGTGGAATTATTATTTCATAGCATCAGTTATTATAATCAAAATGATTATAAACTATCTATTTGGCTTTCTAATAGCTAAACTTGATTCATTAATTATTGTTTACATAATTAAAACTTAATACCTTTGACTCTTTAAGACTAACTCAATAAAAGATATTTAATCATGATAAATACTGAAGAAAATTATAAGGTGTATGCTGATGAAGTTTTTGAGGTTTTTAGAAACGGAAACTGTGAGCAGGGGCAAGGCTATACCCTTTGGAAGGTACGTGCCGACTTGGCCAAAGAGGTCGATGAATCTCGCCTTCACAAACTATACCTTACGTTGAAAAACCTTATGGACAGT
Organism: Bacteroides propionicifaciens DSM 19291 = JCM 14649; assembly: GCF_000375405.1. GTDB lineage: Bacteria > Bacteroidota > Bacteroidia > Bacteroidales > Bacteroidaceae > Bacteroides_E > Bacteroides_E propionicifaciens. The sequence goes on from NZ_AQWS01000057.1 coordinate 633, forward strand.
GGTTACTTTGGCTCATCGAGTTTCGACCCTACTTTAGTGGTTCTTACCTCTAAGGGAGTTGATTATATATCGGGGAAAAGCCCTTTGGTACTCGAGATGTCTCTCAATAAATATATCGATATAGAGAACGTTAGCGTAGACGAAGCTTTTGTTCGCTTATGGGATGTAATTGGTAATGATCAGTCGGCACTCTTCCCTCTTGATGAAACTTCATTTTATAGTGTTATGCGTAACCTCAATACGAATCTACCAGCAACTTACGCTGACTATATAGCACAAGAAGGTTTGAATACAACCTCGATTGCTGATGTGTATAAGGCACTTTTAATGACGATTGATTCGAGTTTAAAAGAAGAGGTTTTAGATAAGATGTCAGCTGTTATTTGTCAAAAGTATAGTATATCTCAACTTGACAATCAATACATTCCTTTAGCTGAGGATTGTGCTTGTACAAGAGGCTAAGCTTTAGTAATACTAGGAGTAAGTGGGAGTAGCAGAGCGAGTAAGTCGTTTACACCAAACCACTAGGTGATAATATAAAAGCAAACGGTCAGGATGATTCTTCATTCTGACCGTTTCTTTTTTCTATTTGGTTTTCTTTCGTCCTCGACGCTTTACTACAAAAAGAATATAGTAACCAGTTAATGGTAAACTTGCACCAAAGAGTGCTGCAAAGAATATTAAGACTTCACCTACTGGCTCCCAGATTCGACCAATATGCAGGTCGTAGTTTTGCCTTCTCAACTTTTCGCCGAAACTTTTATCTTCATATTTCCCTGTATTGTACCCTTGGGCTTCGATTAGATCTAAGCTGTCGTAGTTATAATTGTAGGTATCGTAATTATAAAGTACACTTCGATCGTTATTTACTCGCACCTCAAACGGAGTAGTGTCGGCTTGTGAGATACTGATGCTAAAACTCTCCATTTGTGGGTTGTTTTCTATGGTTTGATAAAAAAGGATATCCAATTTGTCTGCCTGCGAAGCTGTAGCAATTATTGCATTGGGGTCGGGTGTTGATTTAATAGCTCCCCATGGAGGTAAACTTTTACCTGTTGTTACCTTATAGGTTGCTTCCGACCACCAGCTCAATCCCCAAACCATTCCTGTTGCACAGATAATAATCAGTAGAAAACTGGCATAAAATCCCAATACCAAGTGCAGGTCATAAAATTTGCGTTTTGCTTTGGTTGTTTTTGTCCAATTGAGTGTTAATCTGTTTTTAAGACCTTTTCTTGATTTTGGTACCCAAAGGATGAGCCCAGAAATCAGAACTATCAAAAACAGTAGGGTACCATAATTTACTATCATTCGCCCCGTGTCCCAAGGCAGCCATAGTGCACGATGTCCCCAGCGCATATAATCCCAAAAACTCATTTCGTATTCGCTGCTGTTATAGTCTTTAAGTTCGGTTACATCAGCTGTGTAGGGGTTAACCTTGAGCATTAAGCTTGTTGAATCGTTATATACACGGATTGTACTCTCTTCGTTTGGAGTGTAAGATATCGAATTTGGACTCTCAATATGATGACTATTTTTGAGCTGTTCGAGAATAACTGAGGGAGCTAAAAATGATTTACCTTCAGCCTCTATCTTTGTGGGTTGCTCATTAGTACCTAGCCAGTTATGTATACCTATAGCCCAAATAGCACCTGTGATACAAACAACAAAAACCACTATCCCCGATATACCTCCTAGCCATAAATGAGCTTGGAAAGCGAATTTCTTAAATCTTTTATTCATTATAAAATCTTAATCAGTTTAGTAGTTGAATCTTGAAAGTACGGGAATGTATTTACCCCCACGTATATGAGCGCCAGCTCTTGCCACACCTGTAGTCAAATCAATCTCGTAGATGCGTGCAGCATCACCAGTAAAGAAGCTTTTATAGGCTTTTCCATCTTCAGCATAAAGACTGGCATAGCCGTAGAAGTTATCACCACTTACACCCGGTAAATTGGTTACCTCAATAATCTCTTGAGTCGGTAGGTTTATAATTGCTACCTTAAATATAGTCTTATCACTTGTAAATGCCCAGTTGTTCTTCTCAGTGTCTAGCTCAGTGGGGATATATAACATGACTGCTGAATCTCCTCCTGCGTGGTAGGCAGATAAAACTTTACCTTTGATGCTGCTTGACTCTAGATCTAAAAAGTAATCTGGATCGAACTCGGTACTTCTGAATGCTCCACCAACTACACGATTCATCGTTGAGCCTTGTTGGATCTCATCGTGGTTACCCGTTAAAGTCATACCTACTAATAGGTAATCGGCAAAAGACTTGTCTTTAACTCCTGCTTCAAGAATAAGAGTTCCCGATTTATACCCATCGTGGAAACGTTTGTGTTTTCTTGGAGGCAAGAACTTTCCAGTTCCAGTTTTATCGATAGACTCAACATTGACTTTGTAATCGTTCTTAGCATAGTTCCCAAAGGCATTAATATTGAGTAAGTAGCCATTTTATTGGCGAAACGCCCACTGAAAGAGGCCTTATGTGTGTTGAAAGAGCCGATGCTGTATGATGCATCGATATACTTTCTCATGCTTTGTTTCGTTACGATATTTACTGCTCCACCCAGAGCATCACCTCCAAGTGAAATTGGAACCACTCCCTTGTATACCTCAATACGCTCGGCCATATTTACGGGTATATTATTGAGTGTGAATGACGATCCGTAATTATCAATAGGAATACCGTCAAGGAAAAATTTGACTTGTTTCCCTGAGAAGCCATTTAGTGAGAACGAAAAGTCTGAACCTGTTCATCCACTTTCGCGTACACGAACCCCTGTGGTACGATTAAGCACTTGATTTAGGTCGGTAGAGATGTTGTGAAGTTTATTGGCAGCTATTGCTGTAACATTGAATGGCGTTTCTCTAATTTGTTGTACGGGGCTTTTCCCTTCGATAGCAACTTCGCTGAGCATAATACTGTTTTCTTTTAAAACGATATTAAGTTTACCCGATTCGAGTAGCTCTGAGGTGAGTTTAATTTCCTTACTATCATATCCCATGTAGTAGGCAATAAGAGTTTGATTGCCTGAGGGTATGCTTATTTCGTAATTACCATCACTGTCGGAGCTAACGCCTTGAGTTGTTCCTTTGATTGAAATACTAGCAGAAATAAGTGGTTCATGCTGAGCATCTGTGATTCGACCTTTTAGTAGTCTTTGAGCTTGTACCTGCCAACTAACCGCTGTTAATAGCAGCACGAGTAAGCTAACTTTACGAATGATTTGCATACGTTGTTTTATGTTTATTTTGTTGCACAAAATTAGCTACAGAATGGCTTGATAAACAATACCTACTTTTGGTTATAAATAGGTGCTCTTGTACCTAGTTTAAGTTTTACAAAGACTTTATGTGTTTGCTAAGTTTAATTTGTATAATAAATGAATAGTTTTCATAAAAAGTAGGGCAGACCCGATGGCTATTGTGTTAAAAAGGAGGTATTCATGTAGAGTTTCTATTGGATAATTGAAAATATACATATATTTGTAGCAACCATATTAAATAATTGATGATGAAAAAAAGACTACTTTACGGTATTGCATCTTTCTCCCTTATACTTCTCTTGGGGGCTTGTGGAGGAAACAAAAAAGATACAAAGGGTTTTGATCCAAATTTTAGTGGGTATTATATAGGTCAGCTACCTTGTGCTGACTGCGTGGGAATAAAGACAAAGGCTAGTTTCTTTGGAGATAATAAAGTTGCCATAACCTCACAATACATTGACACGGATAGTACCTCAACTACTGAGTGGGGAACTTGGGAATTAGACGGTAAATTGCTCAAGGCATTAATGCCCAATCAAGAAACTTATTATTACCAACAACTATCAGATTCTGTAATTCAAATGACTGATTCGTTAGGTGAGTCTTCTGATCAGTTGGCTGAGTTTTATAAATTAAAGAAACAAGTTCCATTAAATGCCCAAAACTTTTTAGGCTCGTACGCTATGGACTTTGGCAATGAACCAGGTGCATATCAGCAATATCTTCTTGTTGAACCAATAGATGGCCTGACTGATGCCGTGCAAGTGAGCTTTAGCAGCGAAGGAGCAGGTAAAGGTTGTGAATTTACGGGTAAAGGGAGGATTATTAACGACCAAATTGAGGTGTCGCTAAATGATCAGCACGATAAAATGAAATCAACCATGGTTATCCGATTTGTAGATAAAGAGAAAACTCTCTTCGTGTTTACTTCCAACTTTGACGATAGATACGATTTAATGTATTTCTGTGGTGGGGGCGGTAGTTTAGCTGGTAACTACGTTAAGAAATAAGAAGCTTTTGCTGCTTACATAAAAGCAGTTATGGACACTGTCTCAGGAAGTGTGTAAGTAAATTAAGCTTGGGTTGGGTTATTGTTATAGCCTGACCCTTTCTTTGTAAATAATTAGGAACTGAT
>NZ_AQWS01000058.1 GCF_000375405.1 Bacteroides propionicifaciens DSM 19291 = JCM 14649
TAACAAGCTATCAATCCACAGGTTAGCATATGAAATAATTTTACATAGTTTTTAATGGGGGTTACAAGTCCTCCTTTACTACTCCTTATTATATAGAGTTTATTTTATTACTGAACTGTTGCAGTAAAACCACTACGGTGGAAATCTAAAATGAGCAATAGGCAGAAACGCAAGATCTGCGAAGCTTACAAAAAAATATAGATAGAGTAAACTCCGCATTACAAATATAGACCTATAATTACCACAGGATAAGGCATAATATTAATCAACAATAAAAACTCTGATTTCTAAACAAAATATTTATGAAAATAATTGGGGCAAGATGATGCATAATTAAAAAAGATATTTACCTTTGCAACGCAATCAAGCAAACATCTGCGGATGTGGCGTAATTGGTAGCCGCGCTAGACTTAGGATCTAGTGTCGTGAGACGTGAAGGTTCGAGTCCTTTCATCCGCACATAAGAAGAGCTTCTGGTATTAATATCAGAAGCTCTTCTTGCATTTAATCAATTTCCTCTTTTGAACCAAGTCCTACCCTGGTCTCTAGAAAAGAATAACCCCTTCGCCGTAATCCCCAATAATTCGGCTCCATTCAACTGCAAAGAGGCAAACTCTCCACAACCACTACCCACCTTTGAGCGAGCAAACCAAGTTCGTCCCCTATCGCGAGAATAATAAATACCTTTTGTAGTACTTGCAATAATCTCATTACTGCAAACTATCAAATCAATAAAGACACCAACATTGCTCGTCCCTAAAAAACGTCGAAACCAAGCACGTCCACCAGTAGTCGAATACTCAATCATGTTATTGGAGAGATTAATACGAATCAATTCCCCTCCATCATTTATTATTTGTGGCATAGCATATAACTTAAAAAGATAAATATTTCCGAACATTTAAATTAGAGTGTCAGGAGTTGGCACACTCCTCAAGTAAATTTGTCTAAAAATAAGATGATATGATAAACACGAAGTTAGACGAATTATTTCAAAGATGGAGAACAGAGATGGAAAAAGATGGGGTCTCGGGTTTTTCCGAAGATGGATTGATGTACAGAAATGGGCATGAAGATCAATTATGGAATGACTCACCACGCAAAATAGCCTTCCTGCTCAAAGAGAACAATAATAATGATGGAGAAGACGTCCGAGCTTGGAGCGGAAGTATCAATGGGTATTCTCCGAATGGATTATTTTTTAATCGAATTGCAGCTTGGCTTTACGGGATAACATATCTTAAAGATACTTGCTACCCTTCAATAGCTGATGCATTCAACTCTTCGAATCAGATGAAAGCGCTCCAAGAATTACCTTATGCCTACGTTAATGTTAAAAAAAAGTCGGGTGGACCAGTTGCTTATGAATCACAAATCACTGATTTCGCCAAAAGATACGCTAAGTACATTCGAGAAGAGTTGGATATATTAAGCCCTAACATTATAGTTTGCGGCGGTAACACCGTATTTAAGATCGCTAAAGAACTTATTTATCCAGAACTTAACTTTAGCGAGAAGAACAGCTGGACTCATCAAAACCAAAAGAAACAAATCACAATTATAAATAGCTTCCACCCTACAGCACATAAACCAAACGAACACATGTACGACTGGATGATGGAAAGCTTAATAAACAACATTTAAAATTCAAACTATGGAAACTTTAGATTTAAACTGTCAAGAAGCTGCTTTTCCTCTTATTATATGGATAGCTATGGCTTTAGGTACATTTATTATGGGATTATTAGCCACTATCATAAATATTCCACTTGGTTATGATATTGCCATTCTAGGTAACCAAGGAGCTGGTAAAACAACGCTTTGGAATGCTATTACAAGTAAAAACTCTGATATAAAACAAACCCAAGATCGAGAAAGGATTGAAAAAACAATAGTCACAATAGGAGGTGTAAAAAGAAAGATAAAACAAAGCTACGATGTATCTGGCGGTGAAGACAGCGTAAAGCACTACTATGAAGAACTGTGTCAAAAAAAGACCTTCATCATATATATATTTGACAGCTATAAATACGAGCAAGATGTAGAGTACAAAACGGACGTATTAGGGCGATTAAGGAAAATTGGACATGAGATTAGTAAGCAGAAAGAAGAAAAAAACATCCATATAATAGGCTCACATATAGACAAACTGGCAAATAACAAAAAAGAACTAAAGAACATTCATGCAAAACTAGAAAATGAACTACTAAAGGAAATCAATAAAAACTTCAATAATCAGTTAGAAAAGGATAAAAACTTTATACTACTCGACTTAAGTAATAAAAAAGCACTAACCACCTATATAGAAAAAAAACTATTTAACAACTAATCATGAAAAATATACTCTGGTACCAAGACCCTAATAACAAATCACAAGATGTTATCTCTATTAACGGAAAGATCATTACTCCTCCAACCGATCCAACCTATATCAAATACTATAACTATCTACAAGATAAAAATCATACAACCTTCAATAAAGAGAGTGCAAGGGTTTACAAAATGAAAACGGGATATTTCATTAAAGGACATTTGGCGGATAAAGATGTGATAGGCCGCAACATTGGCTTTATGTTTTATAGCGACGCCATAACAACTACCGAGCTGGCGTCAAACCTTATGCAAGAAGCTAAAATAAATGATAAAACTTGCAAAGATGAACTAATAGAGGAAGTTCTACAATTCAAACCCAAAAACTCACTCTCTACTATAATTACTGCGGCATTGATAACAATAGCGATTGTAGCCATCTTAATAATTCTCTTTAAAAACAATTAGTATGAATGAAATTAATCCCCTAAAAGTCATCTGCATTGTAGATGAGATAGATGCCAAAGCGATAGAAAAAGGATACTACCCAGATCTTGAGAACACAAAAGATCAAAAATTTGTCGACATCAACAACATTGATAATTGGGTGAAACAATATGGCGTTGAGCCTAAAATTGGAGAAGTTTATGCTTATGATACTTATGCACAAGACTACGTCCTAATGAATCCATCATTAGAAAAGCAGTTTTCGCAAAACAAAATCGAAGCCTACATTACCACTTTAGGTTATATGGGTGCAACATCAATAAAAGGTAAGATATTCGAAGTAGAAGGAAGAGAGCTTACACAAAGGCGTGATGGGTCAATAGGAGTCAAGTTAGTAAAAACCAGTGCTACAGTAGAAAACAAAACGAATAGTGAATTAAAGCAATCTTTAGAAATTGAGCGGAAATTTAAAGTAAAATCCATAAAAAGCTACGAGGAGATTAAAGAATATCTCGAAAGTAGAGGAATACAAAAAGATCAAATCTTACAGAATAGATTAGAGGAGCTAAGATTTAGTCCGACAGGACAACTTCATGGTACATATTCCATAAAAACTGAATTAACACAAAACCTAACTGAAATACTAGAGATTGGTTACAACCTTAGTATGAGTTATTTTTTTAGTACCAATGTGAACTTTAATGAGACTTGTAGTTCATACCATAAAATAGATTACGAGTTAGAAATATCATTCGATTAACATACAGACTAACACCTAAAACTAAATTATTATGAACTATAAATATAAATTCTGTATCTGGCTTGTCGACTCACTCCTTAATAATAAAAGGAGTATGACTTTTAAGAAGATACAAGAGAAATGGAAAGATTCATCTTTCAATCCTAACGGAGAGGTCTTAACCCTCAGAAGTTTCTATCGCTACAAACAGGATGCACAATCTCTATTCAATGTAGATATTCTTTGTGATAAGAAAAACGGAAGTACGTATTGGATAGATGCTTCAACAGAGTTCCATGAAAACAAGCCCATGCAATGGTTAATGAATGGGCTCAGAATATCGAATATACAAGCTGCATGTAAGGACAGCAGCAAAATCATTTTAGAGCCCGCTCCCGTCGGTATCCAAAGACTGCAAGCGATTATAGAGGCTATTGAAGATAAAAACACGCTAAATATAACCTATAAATCACATTACGGAGAACCTAAAGAACATCAATTTATTCCTGTATTTATCCGATTGTTTAAACAGAGGTGGTACGTTATCGGTCAGGACATAGAGCTGGAGCAACCCATAACTTTTGCCCTAGAACGAATATGTGAACTATCACACCAAGAAGAAGCACGTGAATTATCCGAAAACTTAGTAGATATATTAGATCCCGAAACTTATTTTGCAGATTGCTACGGTATAATCAGAAAACACAACCCTATCAAAATTCAGTTTAGAGCCTTTTGGCCTCAAAACTTATATTTAAAAGATTTACCTATTCATGAATCTCAAATTTTGATAGATGAAACTGAAAACCACAGTGATTTTGAAATCTATGTAAGACCCACTTATGACCTCAAACAGGAGCTCTTATGGAATCGCGACAAACTAGCTGTTCTTGCGCCCGAATCTTTCCGTCAAGATATGATCGCTATTTTAGAGGCAACACTCAAAGGTTATCAAACGGGAGATAGTTATGCAGTAAACGAGTAACTTTCTCACCTGCTTGCAAGGAGAAGTTCTGTAATATGGGTAAGCTATTAGAAAGATTACATCCCATTATCATCTTGGGATAAATATCAATCACTAAGGCTAGGAAGGTTAATGGATCAGTAAACCCCAATTATTAAGTCTTGAGCATATAATATGCCCAAGACTTAATCTGGAGATATGCTCTACATAGGTAAACTAAGTAAAGCTAAATATACGATTGACTTAAGTAGTTTAGTTTTTAGAGGTGAACTTTCTTAACATTATTGCTAGAAGAGACAGCACCAAACTCAGCACTATAAAGTACAAAGGTAAGATAAGTGTTGATCCTGTATGTAAAAAACTAATCCCCTCGGTAATTATCCGACACCCTCTCATAAAGTGTGTAAGTTAAAATGATGGGCTTGGGTAACAACTTTACCTGAGCCGTTGTTTTATAATAAAAAACTTAGACATGTA
>NZ_AQWS01000059.1 GCF_000375405.1 Bacteroides propionicifaciens DSM 19291 = JCM 14649
AAATCAGTTCCTAATTATTTACAAAGAAAGGGTCAGGCTATAACAATAACCCAACCCAAGCTTAATTTACTTACACACTTTATGAGAGGGTGTCCTGAATAAATTTATTCTGATAAATTATTTTATCCTATTAAGGGCTGTTTGTTTCAAATAGCCCTTTTTGTTGTTTATATACTTCTCACTTCTTAATGGTTATGAATTGACTGTTTCGTGTGTGTTTTCTTATTGTATACCTATTTCTTCTTGTTTATAGCTCTTTATTCACATCTTTTGGAGAAAACTAATATAGTATTTATAGTTTTAGCTTTACCTTTGTCCAAATTAATATTGTATTATGAATAGTGAATTATTGTTCGATAAAGAAGCTCCAAAATATCCTGTAATAATTAAGGTCATAGAAGTTGCCTCGGAGGCATTTTATAATTATGGTATAAAGACTATTACAATGGATGAGATTGCTTCTTCTGCTGCAATTTCTAAACGTACCCTTTATCAGCTGTTTAAAGATAAGGAGGAATTGCTACTTGCTTGCATCCTGCATAGTCAGATGGATATGGAGGAGCATATTAAAGATCTCTTATCTCAGACCTCTAGTGTACTGGAAATAATCCTCCATATATACAAATATTTGATTCGTCAGTATCATAATATTGATAAACGTTTTTTTGAAGACATTCATCGCTACCCCAGTGTTTATAAGATTTTCTTGCGTGGTCAAGAGAGAGATTCTTCTGATGTAGTGAATTTTTTTCGTAGTGGAGTTGAGCAAGGACTCTTCCGTTCCGATGTTAATTTTGAGATTGTAAACTTCCTTTTGAGAGAACAGTTTAATATTTTTCTTGATTCTAACATATATTTGAAATATACGTTCGTTGATATTTATGAATCATTGATGTTTACGTATCTCAGAGGCATATCGACCGACAAAGGTGTCAGGGAGTTGGAATTATTTTTGCAAGAATATAGAAAAGATTAAGTTCTTTTTTATGAACTTTGCTAGTATGTTATTTATCTCAAATCGAAAGCTGACATATTTTAGCTTACTAGTCTTATCCTTTTTCTGTGTTCATGCTAGATGTATGACACCTCAGGATACATTATATCTTAAGGTTGATGATGCTATTAAAATAGCTTTGTCGGAAAGTCCATTAATCAAAATTGCCAACCAAGAAGTTGAACTAAAGCGCCAAGGCAGGAAAGAGGTTGCTGGCAAGCTAATGCCTGAGCTAAACTGGGTTAGTAGCTATTCGCGGGCTATTAAGAAATAGACTATGGCTATGACATTACCTGAAGGAACCAATACGATCAAAGTTGGTATGGATAATTCCTACAATTCAGGGGTTGATTTAAATTTGCCAATTTTTGCGCCGGCTTTGTACCGTAGTATGAAACTAAGTTCGCAGGATATTGTACTTGCACTCGAAAAGTCTCGTGCTTCTAAGGTTGATTTAATTAATGAAGTAACTAAGTCATTTCTGCAAGTATTGTTAGCTCAAGACAGTTATAGAGTTCTTCAAAAGAGTTATGATCAGGCGCAAGTTAACTTTTCTATCGTTCTGAATAAATTTAATGCAGGATTGGTAAGTGAGTATGATAAAATTCGTGCAGATGTACAGGTTCGTAACTTGAAACCTGCTGTTGTATCCTCTCAAAACGCGATACGTTTGTCAATTATGCAATTGCGAGTTGTAATTGGATTGTCTGATGATGTTCAGGTTGCAGCTATAGGTGGTCTAAAAGATTATGAATCGGAATTGGCCACTGATACATTCAAAAAACTCTACAGTCAAAGATCTATTGACTTGACAAGTAATACAGACTTACGCCAAATTGATATTAGTGAGAAAATTTCTGAGCAAAGAATAAAATTAGAGAAGACTAATTTTATGCCTTCAATTTCGGCCTCTTTAAACTATTCATACGTCTGTTTGAGTGACGATTTTAATATGAAGTATTATCAGTGGAATCCCACCTCAGTGTTTGGAGTAACACTTGTTGTTCCACTTTTCAAGGCGTCTACCCTTCCAAGAGTTAAACAGGCTAGAATCCAATTAGCACAACTACAACAAAATAAAATCAATTTGCAGCGCCAGCTCTATATGCAAGCCAACAGTTACCTTGATAATATGATGGCTAGTGTGGAGCAAATTGATAGCAATACTGAGGGTGTTAAAGAAGCTGATAAGGGTAGAGAGATTGCCCGTAAAATGTATGAGGTTGGTAGAGGTACTATTCTAGATCTTAATGATTCTGAAGTTGCTTATACTCAGGCTGAGTTAGCCTACAATCAGTCAATTTACGACTACGTAGTTGCTAAATCCGAATATAATAGAATCATTGGCATTGATGAATTGGGATTTACTAATCAGGAAAATAATTAATAAAACATGACTAATATTTTTAAGCTATCGGTGATATTTCTTGTCTTTGTGTCTGCTGCTTGTACAGGAAAAAAAAGTGAATCAGATGCAGTTAACCAAGAAGACAATAGGCCAATAGTTAAAACGATGCAAGTGATTTCTAAGCCCGTTAATCAAACTGGTGAGTATACAGGTACAATTGAGGCTAAAATTAAAAATAACATTGCGCCTCAAGCACCAATTCGGATTGCTCGTATTTTTGTTGAGATTGGTGATCGCGTAAGAAAAGGACAGAGAGTTGTTCAGATGGATGCAGCTAACCTTACTCAGCTCGAACTCCAATTAAATAATCACAAAACTGAGTTTAATCGTATTGATGAGTTATATAAAGTTGGTGGTATTTCTAAATCCGAATGGGATGCAGCTAAGACTACTCTTGATATTAGTGCTTCAACATACAAGAATATGCTTGAAAATACTTATCTATTGAGTCCAATATCGGGTGTGATTTCTGCTCGTAACTACGATCGGGGCGATCTTTATAATGGATCAGTTCCTGTTTTAACTGTTGAGCAAATCAATCCTGCAAAGCTGTTTATAAACTTGTCTGAATCTCATTTTTCTCAAGTTAAACTTAATGATGTTATTGATGTTCGTCTGGATGTTTATCCCGATGAATTATTTGTAGGCAGAATTAGTTTAATCTATCCTACCATTGATCCTACAACCAGAACCTTTACAGTTGAAGTTGAAATTCCTAATCAAGAGTCTAAAGTTAGACCCGGTATGTATGCTCGAGCAATTTTGAACTACGGTACAGACAATCGGGTTGTAGTTCCTGACTTAGCCGTTATTAAGCAAGTTGGGTCAGGTGATCGCTATGTTTATGTATATAAAGATGGTCGTGTTTACTATAATAAAGTACAACTAGGTCAGCGATTAGGCTCCGAATATGAGCTTATTTCTGGCGTAAACAACAATGATCTAGTAGTTGTTGCAGGTCAATCCAAATTACAAGATGGTATAGAAGTCCAAATTACACAATAATCTATTTGGTCAATAATAGTTTAACACGTACACATTATGAGTTTATATGAAGGAGCGGTAACAAAACCGATCATGACCTCTCTTTGTTTTTTAGCAGTGGTTATTTTTGGAGTGTTCTCCCTTTCCAAACTACCCGTCGATTTATATCCAGATATTGATACAAATACGATTATGGTTATGACTACATATCAAGGAGCTAGTGCTTCTGATATTGAAAATAATATAACCAGACCTCTTGAGAACACATTAAATACAGTAAGTAATCTAAAGCATATTGCATCTAAGTCAGCTGAAAACATGTCACTTATCACGCTTGAATTTGAATTTGGGCATGACATTGATATGTTAACTAACGATGTTCGTGACAAGTTAGACATGATTAGTTCTAATTTGCCTGATGATGCTGAAACTCCAATTATTTTTAAGTTCAGTACGGATATGATTCCAATAGTTCTTTTGTCTGTTCAGGCTGAAGAAAGTCAAGCTGCTCTTTACAAAATACTTGATGATAATGTTGTCAATCCCCTTGCCCGTATCCCTGGAGTAGGTTCGGTATCTATATCTGGAGCACCAAAACGCGAGATCCAGATTTATTGCGATCCATCCAAGCTTGAAGCTTATCAGCTAACTATTGAAGCTATCAGTGCTATTGTGAACGCTGAGAATAAAAATATACCTGGGGGTAACTTTGATATTGGTAATGAAACCTATGCGCTGCGTGTTGAAGGTGAATTCACAGATGCTTCACAATTAAATAATATTGTTGTTGGAACACGAAATGGGGCTAATATCTATCTTAAGGATGTAGCTCGTGTTGTCGACACGGTTGAGGAGCGTGCACAAGAGACCTATAATAATGCAGTTCAGGGTGCTATGATAACTGTTCAAAAACAGTCGGGAGCTAATTCTGTAAATATATCCAAAGCGGTGCTCGATGCATTGCCTCGGTTGCAAAGAGATCTACCGAGTGATGTTAAAATTGGAGTAATTGTTGATACTTCAGAAAATGACACTGTCTCAGGAAGTGTGTAAGTAAATTAAGCTTGGGTTGGGTTATTGTTATAGCCTGACCCTTTCTTTGTAAATAATTAGGAACTGATTT
>NZ_AQWS01000060.1 GCF_000375405.1 Bacteroides propionicifaciens DSM 19291 = JCM 14649
AGACGTTGTACGACATAGTAAAACCCACCTCGTAAAAATGAAAGTTCGTGACGAAAAACTAAAAGCAATAATTGATTGGTCTAAAAATAACCGAGACATAAGAGCAGTATTATTGACAAGTTCACTTGTAAATCCATTAGCACCTGTTGACGATTTTAGCGACTTAGACATTGAACTTATATTCGAAAATAACGCCAAATATATTTCAGACAATACTTGGACAGAAAATTTTGGAAATCCAATTGCAATGGTTGAAGAAGACGAAACCTATTTCGAAGGTAAACACGCTATGAAAATGGTTTTATATGCTGACTATGTCAAAGTAGATTTCAAATTATACAGCAAACCCGAATTTTTACTTGACGCAAAAAAAAATGAATTACACGAAGATTGGGATATTGGCTATAAAGTTTTGGTGGATAAAGAAGGGCTAACAAATAGTCTAAAAAAGCCTACTCACCAGATTTTTATAATAAAAAAACCTACAGAAAAAAAATTCAAACAAGTTTTAAATGACTTTTGGTGGGACATTGCTCATACCGCAAAATGTATTATTAGGGATGACTTGTTTTATACAAAGTTTATGACTGAAAATAATATCCGAACAGACTATTTAATCCCTTTAATCGAATGGTACATTTCAAGCGAACATAATTGGAATATTACAACCAATAAATACGGCAGACTTTTTAAAAAATACCTGACTACCGATTTGTGGGAAACAATAGAACAAACATTTTCAGGAAGTAAAAAAAATGATAATTGGGATGCTTTATTTGCAATGGCTGATTTAGTTTCAAAAATTGGAACTGAATTATCGAAAAAACTAAATTATGATTATCCCAAAAAATTAGAAAAAGACATACGAAAATATTTGGACGAATTAAAAACTAAATAAATAACTACGTCGTACAACAAGGTATTGCCAAAAGCGGGGCTGAACGACTTCGATTGGACATTTGTGCAAGGTTCAACATTCGTCCTTCGTTTGAACTTTTGCGCTAAAAATCCCCGCCTTCGGCAATACCCAAACCGTTGGCGGTAATTTTACCAAACAGAATGTTAAACATAAAAAAATATAATCCGATGAAGCTATAAGTAACTGTCCAAAATAAATAAACTCAAACTTTTTCATTACTTTTAAAAAGTAATGGAGTTTTCTATTATTAATTTTTAAAAATTAGAAAAATGACACAGTTACAAATGATTGACAAAACAAAATTATTAGCTCAACAAGACGAAAATATTTCCGCCGTTTTTATGTATGGTTCATTTACAAAAAACGAAGGAGACCAATATTCCGACATCGAATTTTATATTTTCTTGAAAAGTAAAGAAGACTTTTCAGCCGAAAAATGGGTAAACCAAATTCATCCGGTTGCATTATATTTTACCAACGAATATGGAAGTGAAGTGGCTATTTTCGACAATATGGTCAGAGGAGAATTTCATTTTTTAAAAACGGAGGAAATTGAAATTATCAAATCCTGGGACGGAATTGTTGAATTTAGCGATTTTGACCAAATGAATCTAATCGACAAAGACGGACTTTTAACGAAAACGCTTAATCAAATCGGAACAAAATCCCCAGAAAGAATAACAAATGAAAATATCTTGTGGTTAAGCCAATCATTACTGAATGTTGTACTGACAACAAGCAACTTGATTAAAAGAGAAGAATTTGCTCACGCTCATCACAGTTTATCAAATGTTCAGAAATACTTGCTTTGGCTTATAAGAGTAAGAACAACCAAAACGCAACATTGGGAAAGTCCGACTAAAAATCTCGAAAAGG
This sequence comes from Bacteroides propionicifaciens DSM 19291 = JCM 14649, assembly GCF_000375405.1. GTDB lineage: Bacteria > Bacteroidota > Bacteroidia > Bacteroidales > Bacteroidaceae > Bacteroides_E > Bacteroides_E propionicifaciens. Next base: position 1,796 of record NZ_AQWS01000060.1, read on the forward strand.
ACATTGATGTAATTTGGTATTCAGCGTATAAAAAAGTAACATCTGACTTAAATCCTAAAAACATAGTTTTGGCTTTTGAGAACTCCTTAAATTTATCGAAAAAACTATTTGACGAACTTAAAATTGAACCCAAACTGAAAGAAATCCTGAGCAGAATAAGATAAAAACTACCGCCAACAAGGGTTTGTCGCAATGGCGGGTTAAGTGATTAATTGAAAGTTTCGGCTTTCTATGTCGCAAAAGCCAATTACATTGACTTTTTTTCTTAAATTTATTCAATGAATTGGCTTTTGCTACGTGTCGTCTAAATCGAAAGCTTCGTCTTCGATTTTCCGCCACTGCGTCAAGCCCCGAAACGTTAGCGGGCATTGTGAAAGATACCAGCATAACAGTTAAACATTGATAAATGAAAAAAAAACTACTTTGGATATTAATTTTAGGACTGATAATAATCAGTTGCAAACAAAGGAAAACAGAAATGAAAGAGAAAATAATTAAAACAAACGGCATTGAACTCTGTACGGAAAGTTTTGGAAATAAGAAAAATCCAGCAATCCTTTTGGTAGCAGGTGCAACCGTATCAATGCTGTATTGGGACACTGAATTTTGCCAACAATTATCTGAAAAAGGATTTTTTGTTATTCGTTACGACAACAGAGATGTAGGAAAATCCACTAATTATGAACCAGGTTCTACTCCATACGATATTGTTGACTTAACTAATGACGCTATTTCAATATTGGATGGCTACAAGATTGACAAAGCACATTTTGTGGGGATTTCTTTGGGCGGACTAATTTCTCAAATAGCATCAATAAAGTTTGCCGACAGAGTTAACTCCTTAACTCTTATGTCATCAGGCCCTTGGGGAGACTCAGACCCAACTATACCTGAAATGGACACGAGTATTTTAGATTTCCATAGTAAAGCAGGTACAGTCAATTGGACAAATGAAGACAGTGTGGTAAACTATTTAATTCAGGGTGCAGAATTAATGAGTGGCAAGAAACAATTTGACAAACAAAGAAGTGAAAAACTGATAAGAGCTGAGTTCAATAGAGCCAACAATTATATAAGTATGTTCAATCACGCTGCATTGCAAGGTGGTGAAGAATATTGGAACAGATTAAACGAAATCAAACAACCCACCTTAATTATCCACGGAACAGACGACAAAATTTGGCATTATAAGAATGCAGGTTTTTTACTAGAAAAAATAAAAGGTTCAAATCTAATCACCCTTGAAGGTACAGGACACGAATTACACGTTGATGATTGGAAATCAATTATTGATGGAATAGAAAAACACATAAATGACTGATAAACAAAAACAACGACCCGCTAACAATGTATATAAAAAATAGGCGAAACAGTAGTAAATTCAAGGCTTTTGGCTCGTATTATACTTTGTGCTTAACCGAAAATTTGGCACTTCGAAATCGCCTACTTTTCATATACTAACCGTTAGTGGCAACAAAAACAAACGATAATTAGACAATAAATGAAAAATATTTTATTTGTAGTTTTTATTTCAATGATATTTTTATTTGTTTGCTGTAACACAACAACGAATAAAAACATAATTGAAACAGAAATTTCTGATTTTGACAAAATTTTAGATAGTTTTCAAGTAAATGGTTCAATTCTAATTTATGATAACGACAAGAATACTTTTTACTCAAATGACTTTGATTGGGCTAAAAACGGAAAATTACCTGCATCAACATTCAAAATTCCAAATTCTATAATTGCTGTTGAATTAGGCATTATTGAAAATGATACAACTATTTTAAAATGGAATGGCGAGCAGAGAAAAATGGATATTTGGGAAAAAGATTTATCATTTAAAGATGCTTTTAGAATTTCCTGTGTTCCTTGCTATCAGGAAATTGCAAGGAAAATCGGAACAATTAAAATGAAAGAATATTTAGAAAAATTTGAGTATAAAAATATGATTTTTGACAGTTTAACGATTGACAATTTTTGGCTTGAAGGAAATTCAAAAATATCTCAAAAACAACAAATCGACTTTTTAAGGAAATTCTATTTTTCAAAATTTCCAATTTCTGATAGGACAATAAAGATTGTCAAAAATATTATGGAAATTGAGCGAACTGAAAATTACATTTTAAGCGGTAAGACTGGATTAAGTTCGATAGAAGAAAAATATAATGGTTGGTTTGTTGGTTATGTTGAAACAAAATCTAATGTTTATTTTTTTGCAACAAATGTAATTCCGACAGACGGATTGAATGTTGATGATTTTATTTCATCGAGAATTAATGTAACAAAAAATGCGTTAAAGCAAATGAATATAATGAAATGATAAATGCCACTAACATATGGTAGCCGATAATTGCCGGCTTTCGTGCCAACTTGATACTTTGGTGCTTTTAACGAACCGAAGTGCTAAATTGATACGAAAGTGCTGTAAATCCGGCAACTACGGCTACCATTTTTCGACACCCTCTCATAAAGTGTGTAAGTTAAAATGATGGGCTTGGGTAACAACTTTACCTGAGCCGTTGTTTTATAATAAAAAACTTAGACATGTA
>NZ_AQWS01000061.1 GCF_000375405.1 Bacteroides propionicifaciens DSM 19291 = JCM 14649
TACAAAGGAACACCATCAATAACATAAAGTGGCTCGTTACTGGCATTAATAGAACCCATTCCACGAATACGCACCGACTCTACAGAACCTGGTTGCCCTGAAGTAGAGGTAATTTGCACACCTGAAACTCCACCAGCTAATTTATCGGTTACATTCAGTGCAGGCACATCAGCTAGTTTTTCAGTACTCATACTAGATGCGGCACCCGTAAAAGATGATTTTTTGAATGTACCATAACCGGTTACGATAACCTCATCAAGAAGCTCTGCATCAGAAACTAGTGCAATTTTCATATTAGGAGTAATAGTCACTGTTTGTGACTTCATACCTATATAAGACACTTTAATTTTTTTTGCTGTTGCAGGAACATTGGTGATATTAAAGAATCCATCAAAATCCGTTATAGTACCCAAGGATGTACCCTCAACTGTAATGGCTGCTCCAATAACGGGCAACCCATCTTCTTCTGAAAGCACCACTCCTGATAGCTTCTGACTCTGAGCAGATGCTATCCCAAAGGATAAGAGCAAACAACTCAAGAACATCATCATTTTTTTTCTCATAACTTTTAATTTAAAAGTATTTACTTAATTAACCTTTATCACTGTTTACAAATATAACACATTGCAAAATTATTAAAAAATACACACTTGTCAACTTTTTATAGTTAAAAAGCACGATAAGATAGAATTTATCACAATTAGATAGCATATATCTATAATATATATTCAAATGACACATTTCAGTAATCACCTAATTAAAATAATATTTATAGGCAATACCTAAATGAAATACAACAACCCTATAAAAAGCAGTTATGACACAAATACAATAACCAGCATTTACAATATGTCATAAGATAGATACGCTACAAGTGTTAAATAGTAATACCAGCTGCAAAACAATAGTAAATAGATATAAAATGCTTATTATTTAACTATTTAGATATAAAAAAGTCAAGTAGGCTATCAGAATAAACTGGACAACCTACTTGACTTACATAAAGTTATGAGAGGAGTGGATTCCTGTTTCTTAGTAACCTGGATTTTGTTGACCTCTCAAGTTTGGATTAACATTTACCTCACTCACAGGAATCGGCAAGAGTGTTCTAAAATAAGTTCTATCAAACTTTTGAGACTCGGGAATCAAGATATAGTGTAGTTGCATATCGTTTTGATCGGTATAACGAACTACTGTTTCATTATTACGCATCGCATCAAAGAAGCGTTGTCCCTCACCTACAAGTTCTTTTCTTCGCTCTATACTAATACGTGCTAGCGTAGCATCGGCTTGACTAATAGAAGAAGCTGTAGGATTGGCACGAAGATGAATCACATTCAAATAAGCAGCAGCTTTATCACTTATACCAAGCTTAGCGGCAGCCTCGGCAGCAATTAGATAAACTTCAGATAAACGCATCATCGGTAAACTGTTTAAACGTACATCGCCGTTAGCTTTGGGGAATTTATTAACGAAGATAGGAGTATTACCATATTGCTCAATAAGGTCTTCATTGGTTTGAGGCGCTATCAAAATACCATTACGCACATCGTCTGGATCACTACCTAACATATTAATGAAAGACTGAGTAGCGATCAAATCGGCATACCCTTCTTCGTACATCAAGTAAGCAATTCCTTCACGGTCGGTCCAATCACTAGAGTTTTTGTTGATAACTTCAAATAGCATCTCTTTTCTTCCTGTATCTTTAGTATTCCAACCGTCAACATATTCTTCGGCTGTCCAAAGCTCATAAGGAGAGTTTTCCAAAACATCTTCAGCAGTTGTTAGGGCCTGAGTGTTATCCTCTTTATATAGATAAACCTTAGAAAGCAAAGATTTAACATACCAAGAGTTTACATATCCATAGTTCTTTGTGGTTTTTAGACCACCCAAGTCCAACGACGCTTTTAGGTCAGATATCACTTGGTCATAAACTTCAGCTACAGTATTTCTTTTAGGTAAAGCATTTAGCTCTAAAGGAGTCAAAACAATAGGAATCCCAAGGGATGCCCCATTATCTACACTGTAGGGTGCTCCGTATAATTTGCAAAGATCAAAGTGAACCAAAGCACGAATAGCAAGAGCTTCCGATTTCAAACCATTCAATTGGTCGACTGTGGCATCAGGAATCTTATTCTCTTCTACAGCCTGAATAATCCGATTAGCTCTACGAATCACATTGTAAGGAATCTCCCAAATAACAGGAGCATTGTCCAATACATACTTCATTTCATAAGTCGAAGACGTACGTAAGCTTTGCGCTCTTGCTTGCATATCTTCACCACGCACATCACCTGTATAGAACATACGCGCACCATAATATTCTACTCGACTTGAACTTCCCTGAATTCCATCATAAAGACCATTAAGTGCAACCGTAGCAGAATAGTAATCTGTAATTGCTTTATCAGAAGGTACCGATGTACTTGGGTCAAGGTTTAACCAATTGTTTCCACATGCAGAAAGTGCTACCAGCATCAGTCCTAGCGTAATGGATTTATATATCTTTTTCATTTATTTCTTCTTTAAAAATTAAAAACCAATTTCTAAACCAAAGGTCACTGTTCTTAGTGCAGGATTTTCGAACATCACAAGACCATTAACTGGCACTTCTGGATCAACATATAGATCCTTTGATTTGAATGTCAATAGATTATTAGCAGAAGCGTATGCACGCAATTTGTTAATACCCCAAGCTCTTGTCAAATGCTTAGGTAAGCTATATCCCAAAGTGATATTTTTAAGACGGACATGGTTTGTCGACTTGATCCAACGTGAAGAGGTTGTTTCGCTGTTGTTGTAAGCAAACTGTGGTAACTTCGCATGATCACCTGGTTTTTGCCACATGTCAGAAAGCTTGTAATAAGATGGGATGTTTCCATCATAATGATCGCTTCCTCCATTACTTTGCAACCAACGAGCTGCATCCATCATGTGACCTCCAAAAGAATAAGTAAATGTAAAGTTCAAATCAATATCTTTCCAACTTACAAAGTTGCTAAACCCTCCTTGAACTTTCGGATTCGCATTACCCAAAATGACTTTGTTTGCTTCAGCCGAATTGGTTGTTATATTACCCGAACCATCATTTAGGTAGTAAGACTCTTTACCTGTTGCTGGATCAACTCCTGCATATTCATAACCGTAGAAAGAGTAGTAAGGCTTACCTACTTGATGAATTAAATATCTGCCCTCAACAATCTCAGACTGATCTCCATCAAGTTTAGTCAACTTGTTTTTATTATGACCCAAATTCAATGAGGTAGTCCAGTACCAATCGTCATTAGCAATGTTGGTCGATTTAATCTCGAACTCAAATCCTCTGTTACGCATAGAACCGATATTTTTCAATATAGTAGCCATACCTGTAGTTTGAGAAACAGGCTGATCAAGAAGCAAGTCTTTTGTATCGCGATTATACCAATCAAACCCAATAGATAATCTCTCCCAAAGAGTAAGATCAAGTCCGACATTTGTAGCGTAGTTTTTCTCCCATTTCAAGTCTGGGTTAAAAAGTCTAGTCTCAGAAGATCCTGGTTGTCCATTATAGTTAGCTCCGTAGCTGTATACTCCCAAGTACCCATAATAATCATCGGGCTGTGTACCATTAACACCATAAGAAACCCTAAGCTTTGCATCGGTGATAACATCACGTACACTCGACATAAAGTTCTCTTGAGTTAACCTCCAAGATCCCGAAACTGACCAAAAGTTACCCCAACGACTATCTGTTGATAATCTTGAACTACCATCACGACGATAACTAGTACTGAAATAATACTTATTGTCGTAGTCGTAGTTCAGACGACCTAGCATCGAAACCATTCTGGATTCGGATTTGGAGCTACTTGATCTTGATTCGGCAGCATTACCAATCTCTTCCAAATAACCAGGATAATTACTTCCATTAGCATAAACATAGTCGAGCTTGTAAGATTCTGTTTCAAATCCACCCAACACGTCAATCGCATGTTTCTCGGCAATCACCTTATTGTAGGTAAGCTGAGTTTGAGAAGTCCATTTGCTACGGTTCATCATATAGCGTTGGTAAACTTCTTTTGAAGCACTTCCATCTTTAGATCTAGGATCCCACCACACACGATTATTCGCTTGATTAAAGTCGTAATTAAATACTTCTTTTAGTCGCAGATTGTCCCAGATATTCCAAGTAGCAGAAGCTGTACTCAACGTACGAACGACAGAGTTTCTATCGTAATTATATTTCATAGTTTGTACGATATTCGCACCATTCAAAGCAGGAAAATAGGTACTAAATGAACCGTCTTCGTTATAAGGATAAGAAGAGGGAGAAGCAGTCATAGTAGCCACCATAATAGGACTAG
>NZ_AQWS01000062.1 GCF_000375405.1 Bacteroides propionicifaciens DSM 19291 = JCM 14649
TTTCATAGCTAAGCTTAACTGCGTTTTCTTTAAACTCGCGGTCGTATACTTTTCGTTGTTTCATTGGATAAAGATAGTTTTTTATCCCTTAACTACTTGGCCGGATAAAGTTAGCAAGTCCACACACTATATAACACCATAATAGAAACAATACACACTGTTATTAGATATGAAAAATATATACATATAAACAAGATTAATTAAACCCATCATATAAACACTATATAATAGTCAATAAATTTTAATCAATTTTGAGTATAAAATACTTAATAATATATTATTACAAGGAAATATTCATTCTCAAAGCTTATGATAAGACGATAAACTTGAAAAAAATACATTTAGCCATAAAATAAACCCACAATAATGATTAATTTTTTAATAATTATCCAGGCATAATTATGCCTACAGCGAAAATAAAAGATTGTGAATTACTCTTGCGTAAGAGTAACGAATAATTAAAATCATGGGGTAAAACAAGCTAAATCGGAAACTAAGCATTATATTCAGTCCATAAAATTTAAAAAACACATTAAAACATGGAAAAAGTATCAGCCCTAATTGCGCGTCTTTCAGTATCTGAGACTCTAGCAATGGCTCAAAAAAGCGCTGACTTAAAAGCTAGCGGAGTTGATGTGATTAGTTTGAGTTTGGGTGAACCTGATTTTAACACTCCAACCCATATTAAAGAAGCAGCGAAAAAAGCAATAGATAATAATTACTCATTTTATACTCCTGTACCAGGATATCTCTCACTTAGAGAAGCTATTTGCAAAAAATTAAAACAAGAAAATAACTTGGATTATGTTCCAAGTCAGATTGTATGCTCAAATGGAGCAAAACAAGCCGTATCTAATGCACTTCTAGCTGTTGTTGATGTAGACGATGAGGTTATAATACCAACCCCTTGCTGGGTTAGCTACTTTGAAATGGTAAAGCTAGCCAATGGCATTTCAGTGGAGATTAAAGCTGGAATTGAAAATGACTATAAAATTACTCCTAAGCAATTAGAAGAAGCAATCACTCCAAAGACTAAAGCGATGTTGTTCTGCTCACCTTCTAACCCAACAGGGAGCATTTATAGCAAAGAAGAATTGGCTGGCCTCGTTGAGGTTTTAAAAAATCATCCGCAAGTGATTGTAATTTCTGATGAAATTTATGAGCATATTAATTATGCAGGACATCACGAAAGTATAGCACAGTTTGACGAAATGAAAGACAGAACAGTCATTGTTAACGGTGTATCTAAAGCCTATGCAATGACAGGCTGGCGTTTGGGTTGGATGGCCGCACCACTGTGGATTGCAAAAGCTGCAACTAAACTTCAAGGACAATATACTTCTGGTTGCTCATCGATTGCTCAAAAGGCAGCTGAAGCAGCCTATAATGGAGGCCTAGAAACAGTATATGAGATGCGAGAAAACTTCGAACGCCGTCGCGATTTAATCGTAGAGCTTGCATCGGATATCGAAGGGTTTAAACTTCACAAACCCGAAGGTGCTTTCTACTTATTCCCAGACTGCAGTCACTATTTTGGCAAAAGTTATGAGGGAGGAACTATAAATGATTCTGGTGACCTAGCCATGTATCTACTCGAAGAGGCTCATGTAGCAGCTGTCGGTGGGGCTGCATTTGGAGCACCCAATAATATCCGATTCTCATATGCAACTTCAGACGACAACATAAAAGAAGCAATGAAGCGTGTCAAAAATGCCCTAAATAAACTGGCATAATCATTTAATCATAAACTACCCTTATAAGGCGAGTCTTCGGTTGAAGACTCGCCTTTTTTATTATTAGAAATAACCAAAGCTTATAAAACCACTAATTCAAAAACTAAGTTAAATAAGATGGCAGCAAGCTCTAATTTAACTCTTTATCCAAAACTATCTTATTATAAAACATGTTAAGCTCTAGTATAGTATAATATATAAACAACTAGAACAGAGCTTATTCAACGTACCAATAACTTAATAAAACAAATCTACACGATATATAGGTATAAATAAATGTGCAATAAGAATGAAATATTACAAATATTTGTATTAATATCACTACATAGAAATCACACATTTCAATGGATTCAACATTTTTTTAATATAGAATAACCTTCTAGAATACAGATATAATACATGAATCAAAAAAGGAAACAGCAGTTTGAAGCTTATTTCTTTAACAAATATGGTAAAGTGAAAAGATTCGCTCTTTCAATCCTAAAAAATGAAGAGGATGCTGAAGATGTTACGCAAGATATATTTATCAAAATATGGAATCAACCCGAAATTTGGCAGACTGAAGACTATAGTGACTCTTACATCTTTACGATGACTAAAAACCATATATTTAATTTACTGAAAAGGAGGCTGCTCGAGGACAAGTACGTAAATAACTGCCTTGCAGAAGACAAACACATCAGCTTGGACACTTCATTCGAAAAAGAGTTGGATAGTAAAGAATTGAAACTCCTTTTCTTCATGAAAATTGAAGAAATGCCAACACAAAGAAAAAAAGTTTTTAAGATGAGCAGACTAAAAAAAATGTCTAACCAACAAATAGCTGATGAACTTAAATTATCTATACGAACAGTAGAGAGACATATCTATTTAGCATTAATGGAATTAAAGGAACTTTTACTAATTATACTTTTTTTCATAAATATATTGAGTAGTTGAGATTTTCAAACTGTTATACATATAAACGGAACTTATAGTGAACGCACACATAAAAGAAATAATAGAAAAATTCTCATCAAACAACTACTCAAATGAAACTCAAAAAGAGTTTTATGAGTGGCTAGTAGATGAAGAACATAGTGACTCTAAGGAGAAAGGACTTAATGATTTATGGGTTAAGACAGACTCTAAACCAACACAAAAAATAAATACATCATATAAAAAGCTACTCAAGAAAATTGAGAAACCAAAGAAAAGAAGCTTTGAACTAAATATCTGGAGGTCAGTGGCTGGTATTTTGATAATTAGTACAACAATACTTGGCTTTTTAACAATTAATAATTATGGTAGAAATGACCAAAGCCTAATAGAAGATTATACACCAATTGCACTAATCGATTCAATCTATTTACCAGATGGAAGTTTAGTATACAAAAACGCAAAAACAACTTTACTCTATCCATCTGAATTTACAGGCAAGACGCGAAGTGTATACCTGATTGGGGAAGCAACATTTAAAGTTAAAAAAGAAAAAAGACCTTTCATTGTTAAAACTTCAGATATCACAATAACAGCACTAGGCACAGAATTTAACGTTGAGGCTTATCCTGAGGAAAATTATATTTCAGCAACTCTACTATCAGGAAGCATTGCTATAGATAATTTAAAAGAAGCAAGTCAGACAATAATTAAGCCTGAAGAACAATTCACGTATAACCGAGACAGCCATAAAGGAGTTGTCGACAAGGTCAAGACAGAAATTGTTACTGCCTGGATCGATGGACAAATAGTGATTAACAATAAAACGATTTATGAGGTCATTAAAATCTTAGAAAGACAATTTAATTTAGACTTTCAATATAATCAGTCTGTAATTAGTAAAACTGATAATTTCAATTTCAAATTTAGGAGAAATGCATCAATCAAAGAGATTATGCAAGTAATTCAAACCGTTTCAGGAATACAGTTCATCATAGAGAAAAACACTTGTATTCTATATTAGAATACCATACTATATTTTTTAACCCTATTAATAGCAATTTTGCTACTGATAATTTAATACTACTAAAGACCTATGAATTTTATTTCAAGAAGATTAAAAGCACTTGTTGTTTTTGTGGGGCTTTTATTGTTTCAACCCATAATGTCTGCTCAGGGTAGTAACCGAGTAACGATAAACAAGGGGAATATGACAATAACAGAGGTATTTCAAGAGATTGAAAAACAGTCCAATATGCCTATTGCATATAATGCCTCGAAGCTCAATAAAAAACAAGCTGTAACCCTTAATGTGGAAAATGCTACATTAGAGGAGGTCCTGACTAAAACATTAGTAGGAACTGGTTTTGCTTATAAAATTGAAAACGAATACATTATGATTGTTGATGATAATCAGCAACAAGCAATCCTAAAGAAAGTTACTGGCTCTGTTTTGGATGAAGATAATGATCCGTTGATTGGTGTTAATGTTACAATAAAAGGTGAAGGTAAAGGAGCTATCACGAACATTGATGGGCAATTTAACATTGAAGCTAAAATGGGTGATTGGAGTTCCTAACTTTTGACACCCTCTCATAAAGTGTGTAAGTTAAAATGATGGGCTTGGGTAACAACTTTACCTGAGCCGTTGTTTTATAATAAAAAACTTAGACATGT
>NZ_AQWS01000063.1 GCF_000375405.1 Bacteroides propionicifaciens DSM 19291 = JCM 14649
CCTCTACTGATAATAGAATAGACATGATAGCTAATCTAAGCTGTGAGTGGAGTAGAGGGTCTAGTGTTTCAAACATATTTATTCTTTTTTGTTTTNGATCTAATAATGTGTCCAGGCATAATATTACCAAAAAACATGATTGCTGCCATAACCAAAGGATAATAAATGAATGGAAGATAGCTATAAAGTAGAAGACAAATTAGGCATATAAGTACCAAACTTCTCATCTCCTTAAACCTATAGATAGCTACAGATAGGTATAAAGCATAAATATATACCGTCGAAATGGCTGGGTAAATAAACCAGTTGTTTTGGATGATTGGAGAAAAAAGTATAAGTACTACGCAAACACCAAAGCCCATCCAAATCTTAGTATTAAGTGTTGATGCTATTGTTTTGACTAGTGCTTTTTTTCGATCTCTGTATCCCATGTAGAAAGAAATGATAAAGCCAATTATTGTTGTTGCTATCCAAAAATAGCCTATAAAACTAGTTTTAGCTGGTGTAAACATAAGTATACAAAAGTGGAATAGGCTAGCCAAGGCGATAAGATACCCCCACAGCAAAAAAAACTTTCCACCACCCAAATATAAATTACCTCGCGCCGTACCAATCATTTCCTGAATGATAGTAAGGCTTTCCTCATGTGTCAGATTCTTTTTCATAATCGTAAAGTTTAAGTTATAAGTTCTTATTTGATGAACTACTCGCTAATATAAAGTAGTTTATAATATAAACCATGAGTTTTTAGTTAAAGTTTACATTCTATATATGTTATTCAACATATTGAACTTTAGATGTTTCCAAGAGATATGCGTTGAACTGTTTTAGGGATAGAGTAACGTGCCCTATCCGTATTGATTTACGAATTAGTTAGTAAAGATAAGCAGTGGATTTTAGTCAAAACATTGGTGGTTAGTAGTCTGTTTATAAGTTATATAGTACGCTATGTAGAGTATCAACCTAACACATTATAACTATGATAAACCTAAAACTGATAAAGCCGATGGCTTTTGTATTATTACTTTTCAGTGCAAACACATTTGCTCAAAAACGGAAAGTTGTAGAGTACGATTTAGTAGTTCATGATACTATTGTCGATTTTTCGGGAAAGAAACGTAAAGCTTTGGCTATTAATGGACAAATCCCAGGACCTACCTTGCATTTCACCGAAGGTGATTCTGCCGTAATCCGAGTTCATAATCGTACGAAAGGTGAAACTACTATGCATTGGCATGGTTTAATCGTGCCTGTTGAGCAAGATGGTGTTCCTTACTTAACTACAGCACCTACTTTTCCAGGCCAGGTTCATACCTACACCTATCCTATAGTTCAAAATGGGACTTATTTTTATCATTCTCACAGTGGAACACAACAACAGTCGGGAGTATATGGGGCATTGATTATTGACAAAAAGAAAGGTGACCCCACGATTAGAGCCGAAGACATGTTGCCAACAGAGGTCATTATGTTGAGTGATTGGACCGATACAAATCCCAATGAGGTGATGCGGTGGTTGAAGACTGGTTCAGATTGGGCTGGTATCAAAAAGAAAAGTACGCAAAGCTATTGGGAAGCTTTCCGTAGTGGTTATTTGGGTACTAAATTTCTCAATGAATGGAAGCGTATGTCGGCCATGGATGTCAGCGATGTCTATTATAATAACTTCTTGATTAATGGGAAAGAGGAGATTGCGTTAGCTAAGTACAAGGCTGGGGATAAGATTCGATTGAAAGTGATAAACGGTGCTTCGTCGACCAATTTTTGGCTGAGGTATTCGGGTGGAATGATGAAGATTATAGCTAGCGATGGAAAGGATGTCGTTCCTGTTGAGGTCGATCGTGCACTAATTGCAGTTTCAGAGTCCTTTGATATCGAACTGACCATTCCTCAAAGTGGTATGTCGTATGAGTTTTCGGCAACAGCCGAAGATCGTACAGGATTTGCTCAACTCTGGTTGGGTGAGGGACATAAAATGCCGTTAGCCCCCATGGGTAAACTCAATCTGTTTGCTGGGATGCAGTCAATGAACACAATGATGGATATGCGTGGTAACATGGAACCTATGGATATGAGTTTGCAGCAGATGGACTTTTACGAAAATATGTATCCAGTCTCTGAACGCGTTGGTAATGGTGATCATGGTAAGCACGAGGGGCACGGTGAGGACATTTCAATGAATATGGGACATAATATGACAATGCCTATGGCCGATGATAGTCAGATCGTATCCTTAAACTATGCAATGTTGCGTTCGCCTGGTAAGACTAATCTACCCGATGATAAGCCGTGGCGCGAACTTCATTTCGATCTTACAGGCAATATGGAACGTTATGTTTGGTCTATAGACAATAAAACACTATCCGAGCACGATAAGATTTTGATAAAGCAGGGTGAAAACATCCGTATCATCTTGCGTAATAACTCGATGATGCGTCACCCGATGCATCTTCACGGTCATTTTTTTAGAGTGGTTAACCAACACGGTGACTATTCTCCTTTAAAAACCGTGATTGATATTATGCCTATGGAAACCGATACCCTTGAGTTTAGTGCTTCAGAGCATACGGGTGACTGGTTTTTTCATTGCCATATTCTCTATCATATGATGTCTGGGATGGGGGAGATATTTGAATACGAAAACTCTTTACCTAATCCTCAGATTCCCAATAAAGAGAAGGATTTAAAGAAAGTCTATGCTATGGATAAGGAGTTCTATTTTGCTGCAAAAAATGAGTTTCTGTTCAATGGCAATGTTGGGAAGTTCCAATATGAGAATACACGTTGGGTTTTACAAGGAGAGTGGCAGCTTGGCTATGAGAGCAAGCGAGGTTGGGAAACTAGTCTTCGGGCTGGGCGATATCTTGATTGTATGCAATGGTTTATGCCTTATGTCGGCTTAGAGTGGTCGTATAAAAAAGGTTTAGATGAACGCAATATCTTTAGTCAGTGGCAAACTAATAGACGTATCTATGCTGTAGCTGGAGTAAGATATACTTTGCCTTGGTTTGTTGTGCTAGATGCTCGTTTTAATATGTATGGTAAGGCTAGATTGCAGTTAGAACGAGAGGATATCCCGCTAATCAGTAGGTTGAGAATGGACTTAATGGCCAATAGTGATAAGGGATATCGTGTTGCACTTAGTTATATACTAACGCCTTACATTGGTATCACGGGAAGTTGGAGTAACGATATGCAGTGGGGAGCAGGAGTCAAACTGTCTTATTAAGTACACTGTAATTCAACTTAAATAAAAAGAATAACACCAAGTAAGGATTTACCTTACTTGGTGTTATTTTGATGTATTCTAACAATTAAAGGACACTGTCTCAGGAAGTGTGTAAGTAAATTAAGCTTGGGTTGGGTTATTGTTATAGCCTGACCCTTTCTTTGTAAATAATTAGGAACTGATTT
>NZ_AQWS01000064.1 GCF_000375405.1 Bacteroides propionicifaciens DSM 19291 = JCM 14649
CTCGGTTATTTTTAGACCAATCAATTATTGCTTTTAGTTTTTCGTCACGAACTTTCATTTTTACGAGGTGGGTTTTACTATGTCGTACAACGTCTTATTTACGCACTAAATATACAACATTCGTAAATATAAACCTTATAACATTCGTACACCACCTTACACAACCTACTCATGAAAAACGCTTAACTATATGCATTAAAGCGGAATTAAGGATATATATAAATGTCAGAAAAAGAATAGCATTTACGAATGTTTTGCTATTTTTGTATTAGCAACTATTATATATATATATCATGGATATTGAAAAACTACTTATACAGTTTGAGCAAAAACTCATATTGCAGCGCTATAGTCCTAATTCAATCAGGAATTATAAAAGCGCAATGAAGAGTTTTCTTGAAATTGCTGAAAAGAAATTCTCCCATCCATCTGAGCTAAACGAAGCGATTATTGAAAAATATGTTTTGTGGAAAGTTCAGAAACATAAGATTGGCAGTTCACATCAGCGGATGATTATAGCTTCAATAGACAAATTTTACTCTTCGGTGTATAATACGAAATTAAATATAGAGCATCTTTATCCTGCTCGTAAATCATTTTCTTTGCCCAATTATCTAACAACAGATGAAGTGAAAAAGCTGATTGAAAGCGTAGAGAACATCAAACACAGATGTATAATTAAGTTACTGTATGGATCGGGACTGCGGCTCGGCGAACTGCTTCACCTGAAACTGACTGATATTGATTCTAAAAGTATGATTATTCATATCAAAAACTCGAAAGGCAACAAAGATAGAGTTGTGATGTTGTCTGAAGCTCTATTGGAAGAATTGCGCACATATTTTATAAAACACAAACCTGCTGACTTTTTATTTGAGGGGCAATCAGGTGGTATGTATTCGCCTAAATCTGTGCAAGTGATTGTAAAGAATGCTGCATCAAAAGCGGGTATTAAAAAGCAAATAACTCCGCATACATTGAGACATAGCTTTGCAACTCATTTGCTAGAGTCGGGCACCGATATTCGTTTCATTCAACAGTTGCTGGGGCATGAATCAATTAAGACTACCGAAAAATACACGCATATTACTGATATCTCTAAATCCAAAATAAAGAGTCCGTTGGATATGCTTTAGTCGTATGGGAGAAGCATGTAGTTGAGGAGGCAAGAAAATAATCTATAGAAGCAGTTCATCGGCTTTATTGTTATTTTATTTTGTTAGTTGCTGGCAAGTTTATCCGAAAGCCTTTCTGCTAAGTTGTTAATATCATCGTATCTTGCTATTTGTTCTATCCATTTTTTAGGAATATTATCAAATCCGTAAAGGAGCCCTGCGAGACCGCCTGTTACTGCTCCGGTTGTGTCGGTGTCGCTACCTAAATTGACCGCTTTTAACCCACATTGCAGCAATATTTCAAAGACTTCCTGCTAATCAGCAATTTGCTATTCTAGGTATTCCGATTTGAGCACTACAGATTTTTTCGTATCCATCCGAGCAACTACACCTTATTTTCCCAAAATTCTCTGTGATTTTCTATTTTTTTAGGTTCAATAATATGAGGCAAAAGTTCATGAAATGAGGTGGAGCATACAAGATGTAGTTGGTCGGAGGGATACAAATCAAGTCTCAAGTTATTAACAACATCACCCCAAATTGTTGATAAGAGTTGTATCTTTCAGAGTATGAGGTTTTTGTTTCTTTATTGTTGGCTTCAATTAATTGTCCGATAGTGATGTAGATATATAAAAACAGAGACGCCCAATCATGAGCGTCTCTATCATTAATTATTCTGATAAAAACTTTACCATTATTTACTCTTTTCAACTGTCTATTTGCGAAGGGTAATTTGTTTATTTCTTTGAGAAAAATCTTTAGGATTAATTCTTCATAAATTCCTGGTTCCTGGGGTTCACTTGTTGAAAGTAGCCAGATTTCAAAGCATTCATTAATTAACTGTTTTAATAGTCAAAATACTCCCAGTTGTTATTAATGTAATTCCTTTTATAGTAGCCTACTTTTGTTCCTCTTGAGTTGTAAACATTTAATTTATCTTTATCAAAATAATCTTGTTCATAATATCCAGTTACATTACCATTGTCATCATAAATATTGGTCTTTGCTTTGTTGAAATAATCTTGCTTTGTTGAGCCTTGACTATTCCCCTTTTGGTCGTAGTAATTTGTTTTATCTTTGTCAAAATAGTCGTCTTTTGCTGTCTGCACAAGGTTCCCATTTTTATCATAAACATTAATTTTTGATTTGTCAAAGTAGTCCCGCTTATAGTAACCTATTGTGTTGCCATAACTGTCCTTGATGTTTACTTTTTCTTTGTCAAAATAATCTTGCTCGTATTTGTAATCTTGAGCATAGGTCATTGTCATTATTGCTCCGCAGAGTAACAGTGTTAAAATTAGAAGTGCTTTTCTCATTTTGTTTTTACTTTAATTTGTATTCTTACTCTATTCGGTTTTTAGATTTCTCTGTCTGCGGTCTTTTAAGCTAACCGCTAACGTCTAATTTAAATAACTTCTCTTTTAAACATTCGTATATACATTTAATTTGGATGTTATACGCATAATACTCTATTCCAAAATTTACTTTTC
>NZ_AQWS01000065.1 GCF_000375405.1 Bacteroides propionicifaciens DSM 19291 = JCM 14649
TTTAAACTCTCGGTTGTATACTTTTCGTTGTTTCATTGGATAAAGATAGTTTTTTATCCCTTAACTAGTTGTGCGGGTAAAGTTAGCAAGTCCAGCAGCATTTGATAAAAGAGTAAAAGACAAATCTGGTATTCGATTTTTCAGATATAGACATATTAAGTAATTGATGATTTAAAATGTAAATTATGTCACTATACTTAAATACCTTTTTATCTTTGTATCATAATATAAGTGACCTATGAAAACATTGCTAATTATTGCATTTGTGTTCCTGTTTCCTTTGAATGTTTTTTCTGAGGTAGAGCAGGATACAATTCAGGCAGAGCTACGCAAACTATTAGAGAATAAGGATGTATACACACAAATAAAGGAGCAACGAATTTCAGAATTGAAAACGATGCTAGAAACACCTAATATTAGTGATGACCAAACCTATGATGTAAACCTTAAACTTTATCACGAATACAAAACATATCTCTCCGATTCTGCCATACATTTCCTCAAAAAGAATCTTGAAATAGCAAAACATTTAGATAAAAAAGTGTGGATCAATGAAGCGAAGCTACATTTATCCGCACTCTATTCTGTGGCAGGAATGTATATTGACTCCTATAATATGCTAGAAAATATAAATAAAGACCAACTACCCGATTGGCTACTGATCAATTACTATGACTCATACAAGCAACTATATAGCAACTACTCTGTAAATAATATAGAGGCTGTAACCTATAAGCAAAAAAGTGACATATATCGTGATTCATTGCTAAGTGTGCTTGATCAGAATTCAAATCATTATAAGATTGTTTTAGCCGAAAAATACCATGACCAAAATAGATTGGAGGATGCAAAAAAGATTCTGCATGAATTATTAGAAAAGTCACCATCCGAAAATCACGAAAGAGCTGTACTTGCTTATGCTTTAGCTAACATTTTTAAGAAGGAGCAAAATATAGAACAAGAAAAAGAATATTATACAATATCTGCTATCTGTGATATCAAGAATGGAATAAAAGAAAATGCATCCCTACAAGCCTTAGCCTCTGTTTTATATGAGACCGGTGATATTGAGCTTGCCTATAAATGTATACAGTCCTCGATGGAAGATGCTATGTTTTGCAATGCTAGATTGAGAACTTTCGAGGTTTCACAAATCTTTCCGATTATTGATTCTGCCTATCAAGACAAAATAATGAAACAAAAAAACGAGTTGAAGTTATTTCTATTGATGATTAGTATATTGTCTGTATTCTTGATTATTGCCATTATTTATGTATACTATCAAATGAAGCGACTGGCAAGAATACGTAAAGAATTGTATAAAACAAATACTAAATTGAACGAACTCAATACCAATTTACAAAGTAGCAATTCTCTGCTCTTGACTGTCAATACAGAACTCTCTGATGCCAACCGTATCAAAGAAACATACATCGGTCATTTTCTCGATCTATGTTCTACATACATCAGTAAACTTGAAAAATACCAAAACACACTAAATAAAAAAGCTGTAGAGAAAAAACTCGATGAGCTTTATAAGATGTTGAAGTCCTCCGAAATGATAGATAATGAATTAAAAGAATTGTACGAAAATTTCGATAATATATTCTTACATCTTTATCCTAATTTTGTTGAAGAACTAAACTCATTACTTGTAGAAGAAGAACGTTTCGAACTAAAACAAAACGAACTATTAAATACCGAGTTGAGGATATTTGCCCTCATTCGATTAGGAATTACTGACAGTTCCAAGATTGCCAGCTTTCTACATTATTCCGCAAACACAATTTACAATTACCGCACAAGAGTGCGAAACAAAGCTGCCGTTCCTCGCGAAGAATTCGAATCATTAGTTATTAAAATAGGAGCTATTTGACAGACAAGTACTCAAAAACAATTGGACAAAATACAGATAAGACAAAGCCCCTAAAATAGATTACGACACCCTCTCATAAAGTGTGTAAGTTAAAATGATCGGCTTGGGTAACAACTTTACCTGAGCCGTTGTTTTATAATAAAAAACTTAGACATGTAT
>NZ_AQWS01000066.1 GCF_000375405.1 Bacteroides propionicifaciens DSM 19291 = JCM 14649
CTTTCAGAGGAATTACAGACACTAAGTTCTTCCTCTTTAGAGCAACAGAGCTATTTGCTTAATATGTTAAATCCCCAAGAATATGATGTGAGCCCCGGTATGATCCGAACTGAGCCAAAAAAACTGGATATGTGAATAAGAAAATAGAGAAGCACTTTGTAGTACTTCTCTATCTGTTTTTAGTCCCTGATTTAGTCCCGCTTTGCAGTAACTATTTGATAATCAGTATTGATTGTACACCCACAGGGATTCGAACCCTGGACCCATTGATTAAGAGTCAATTGCTCTACCAACTGAGCTATGAGTGCATTTGCATATCGTTTTTCTGTCGATTGCGTTGCAAAGGTAATGTAAAAATATTAACGTGCAAACACATTGGAAAAAAAGTTCAAATATATTTTTAAAGAGTCTTGATTTTAACACTTATACGAGTCAGTTTTGTTTAAATATTTTAATTGGTAAACAATAGTTAATTAGTTGTTTAGTTGTCTTCAGGATGGGTTTATCTACCAGGATAGGTAGCTATAACTGTTTTTATTTTTATACTATATTAAAATATGTAAATCATTGTTTTAACAAATAGAGTAAACAATTTCTGACGTAAACGAGTCGTAGAATAATGCTGATCAAGTCTAACTTTTAATCTTAAATTGAGTTAATATTTGAAGTAGCAAACGATGTATTTATAGTGCGAAGGGCAGTTTAGTAATAATAGTAGAGGTAGATAAGAATTTATACGTTAAATAAGGCTTACTTTCGAATAATAAGTAGGAGCTAGATTGCTCAAATAAGAATAAGCATCTACCTTTGCAAAAAATAAGTAAATTTTTTTACTAGAAATAGTAAGTAAATAGTATTAGTGATTATGAAAATTAAATTATTTGTTTTGGGCGTTGCCTCATTATCAATTTTAAGCTGTGGTGGTATGAAAAAAGATTTAACACCAGCTACAACTCACGATTTATCGGGATGTTATGCAGACTCTGATTATAATAATCGTGCTGAAGGCTACGATTGGGTAGGCGTTGAAGTTGTTGCATTAACTGATACGACTGCACGCATTGCTGTGCGCTCGCGTAGTGATATTAAAACTCCAACTTGTAGATTTGATGCTGATGCATCTTTAGTAGGCAGAGATAGTCTGAAAGCAAGCTACGATGGCAAGAATATCTTCTTTACACTAAAAGACAGTGTTCTATCTGTAGGAACTGAGTTTGAACAAGATGCAAATCTATTAAATTTCTTTTGTTCTGGTGGAGCTTCAATTGAAGGTGATTATAAGCAAATTGACGGACAATTGGATCCTGCACAAGTTGACTTACGATCATTTGCTTCGTTTTTAAACTGGAATAACTTCTCTTATGAGGTAGAAGTTCTAAACGATACACTATTTATCCAACCTTATGGACTTGAAATCGATAATAGTCGTGTTTCTCACGAGTTGAATGGCTATACAGTGGTGAAAGCTGAGATTGGTGATTTAAATATTGATGGATTTCCTGAAGTATTGGTTTATCTACAGTCGACTGACGGATCTAAAAAAGGTGATATCATAGGTTATTCTATCAATAATGGTAAGTCAATGAGCCAGATTAGCTATGATAATACAATTGATGATTCTGAAAAATTTGTAGGTTACCAAGGTAATGACGATTTTGCTATAGTTGAAAGCACTTTTGTACGTAGATTTCCTTTAGCCGAAAGTGCTATTAAAGACAAAGAGTCTCCTAAAAACAGACAGATACAGTATAAACTTATTGATGGAGAAGCCAGTAGAGTCTTGACCGTCGACAAAGTATTAGCTTACTAGTTTTCCTTAAAGTAGGAACAAAAAAAAGCTGTCTAATAAATTTATCACTACAGCTTTTTTTTTTAATACTCTGTCTCGTCCTAATATAGCGTTACACAATACATGTAATGTTATGGAAGAGTCTAAAGATCAGTATGTAAAACGTACTCAAAAGGATTATAGTATG
>NZ_AQWS01000067.1 GCF_000375405.1 Bacteroides propionicifaciens DSM 19291 = JCM 14649
CATACATGTCTAAGTTTTTTATTATAAAACAACGGCTCAGGTAAAGTTGTTACCCAAGCCCATCATTTTAACTTACACACTTTATGAGAGGGTGTGAAAACTTCCTGCTAAGACTGAAATTGCAGATGTTAAGGTTATCTTCCCTGAGGGTAAAGAGGGTGTTCTTTATTTTGATTATGTAGAGTTTTCGAAGAATGTTTCTTGGCAAAAGATGACTGATGCTCAATACACAGTTAATCGTACAGACTTTAGCCTGATTCCTAACTTCATGCTTTATCGTAATACTGTACCTGCAGTTAATAATGTGATTTTGTCTTCTGAAAACGATATCAATGCGATTTCTAACCGTTTATATGATTGGTATCTTGGTGCAGATAATATGCCCTCTAATGACTGGGTTGATATCCGAGCTAAAGAAGAAGTGAAATTTGTTGAGAGTGGTGTAAAGGCTGGTAATAAGCTTAAGATTCGTTATGCTAAAGATTCAACTCCTGTTGGCTATCCATTGTTCCCAATGCGTACACCAGATGTGATCGATGGTGAAAAGGCGATTCAGTTTAGAACAATCAATGAAAAGGTACTTATTCCACTTGCTTTAGACTATAAGAAAAATGGCAACCAGAAGAGTCTCGAAAAGATAAAATATATTTACGATTGGTTCAATGATCAAGGTTGGGCTGATGGGAGTGGACTTGGTTCATTGACATTTGAGAAACTACGTAGTGCTGGTTATTTTCACTCTTTCTTCTTAGTAAAAGATAAGCTTTCTCCAGAAGTATTAGAAAGAGAGTTAAATGCTATTCATTGGTTCTCACTATTCGGTATAGCTTATCAAGAACCCACACATGCGGGTGAGGTAGCTGATAACCTTAGAGCTCTGGCTATTCCAAAATTGATCTACGCTTTATCTATTCCTGATGAGAAAGAACGTGAAGTGGCTATGACTGCTTTTAAACGTTATATGGATAATGCTTTAGCAATTGCTCCAGGCTTCTTTGGCACAATCAAAGCTGACTTCTCGGGGTATCACCATAGAGGTCCATATCATAGTGCTTATTATACTCATGCACTATATGCTGGTTCTTTAATTGCTTATTTATTGCATGATAGTCCCTATGCTTTATCGGATGAGACTGTGGCTAACCTAAAGAAAGGTTTGCTTACATTCAGATTCTTCTCAGCAAACCTTGATGTACCAGCTGGTACGACTGGTAGATTTCCTCATGGTCAACAGGTTTTAGAGAGTATCCTACCAGCTTTTGCTTATATTGCTCTTTCTACCGATGAACCCGACCAAGAGCTAGTTGCTGCATTTAAGGCTATTGTAAGCGATAAAACAATCAGGCTATCATTGACTACTTAATGACTGTAAACTCAAATTTAGCTTATACAAGTACTGTAGGTGAAGCTCAATTGATGTCTAAGTTATTAGATTTTGATATTGCTGCAGAAAAACCTGTATCAGGTTCTTTATTTATGCCTTACTCTGGAACATTGATCCAAAAAGATGAAAGATTCCAGTTTAATGCTAAAGGGTATAGTCGCTTTATTTGGGATTTTGAATCTTCTGATTCAGAGAACCTAAAAGGTCGCTATGTTTCTAATGGTCACTTGGAGTTCTTTGATCTCAAGAGTGGTCGTAAATCATTTAATCCTTTGAATAAAGACTTCGACTGGAATTACATTTCAGGAACAACTGTTCGTGTTTTGCCTGATGATCAGCTTATGGATAAAGGTGGATCAAGCTCTGGCCATAGACACTTTACTGATGAGACATTCCTTGCGGGTTGGACTTGCTAACTTTACCCGCACAACTAGTTAAGGGATAAAAAACTATCTTTATCCAATGAAACAACGAAAAGTATACAACCGAGAGTTTAAA
>NZ_AQWS01000068.1 GCF_000375405.1 Bacteroides propionicifaciens DSM 19291 = JCM 14649
CAGTTCTTCAACAACCGTTCTACAAATGCATCAGCTGAAAGCTTCAATGCTAAAATAAAATCTTTTAGAGCTAGTTTAAGAGGAGTAAGAGATGTTAACTTCTTTATTTATCGCTTGACTAAAATCTATGCTTGATATGCAAATCCCACAGCTTTTCGGTATGATCCGCGTCTATGCGAGGATTAGAGTATAAAAAAAGCAGTAAGTTATTCATAACTTACTGCTTTTTGGGTGACTGATGGGATTCGAACCCACGACATTCAGAACCACAAACTGACGCTCTAACCAACTGAACTACAGTCACCGTGTTAGCATCTCTTTCAATGCACTGCAAAGATAGGCATTTATTTTATATTGACAAATAAATTCGAATATTTTTCACTTAGAATTCCATGGTTTTATCGAGTCGCTGTTGTGTTTCATAACCTTATTAGCATGTTTTCTGAAGATTATCAGCTTGTTATATGCATTCTTTGACAGCTCATTATTTTCACCTAAAGCAGGATATAAAGTGAAGTTTTTTTCATTTGTTATTATTGGACGGCCAGTCCAGACTAGAGTGTAATATACTTGGCAATCCCATTTGTTGTTTTTCTTGAATAAATCGAGCTTGATGAGCAATCCTCCGTCAGTTTCCGTTTTTGACATATTAGAGATGAAGTTTCCCAAAGAATAAGCGATAACACTTTTCTTGTCTGTGATTGAATCTATTTCCAAATGTATAGGTTGGATGACATGGGGGTGCGAACCGATGATGTGATCTACACCATTTTTAATAAGCCACTGGGCAAGTCTTTTTTGTGCTTTATTAGGTTTCGTATGGTACTCATCTCCCCAATGGATACATACAATTTTTAAGTCGGCTCCCTTTTGGTCAGCTTGACTCAAATCTCTTTTTATTTCTAGTGTGTCTATAAGATTTACCACATTGGGTTCAGGAATTGCTATGCCATTCGTGCCGTAGGTATAATTAAAGAAAGCAATCTTATATCCTTTGACCTCCTTTATTAGTGGGTGATGAGTATCTCTTTCATCTTTATTTAAATATGTGCCGAGGTGATCAATCTTCAAGCTGTCAAGAGTTAATATGGTGTTCGTTATTCCCTTTGAATAGCGATCTACTGAGTGATTATTCGCAGTCAGTAGAATGTCAAATCCTGCATCTTTGCAAGCTTTAGCCAGCTCTTTTGGTGCATTAAACATTGGATATCCCGAATATGGGGGAGTACCAATCGGTGTTTCTAGGTTTCCTATGCTTAGATCAGAATTATGTATCAGTGAGTCAATATTCTTGAAGTAAGATGAGTAATCATAACCATTTTCTGTCTTGGCCGCATCAAGTTGAGCTTGATGTTGCATTATATCTCCCGCAAAGACTAGAGTAATGGTATCGGCATTTGCAATTGTATGTACAGTGATACTGTCATTTGCATTAAAGGATTTATTATTTCTGTTAGCTGGTCCAGAGGCACAGCTCGTAAAGATCAAGAGTGTTGATAGAAAAATGAGGTTGAGCTGTTTCATAGTCTGGTAGAATTGACTAGTCCTAAATAAGCGTTACAGTTTATTTATCAAATATAGTTTAATTATCCTATAGGAAGGCTGGCCTTCCTATAGGATTTATTTTTAT
>NZ_AQWS01000069.1 GCF_000375405.1 Bacteroides propionicifaciens DSM 19291 = JCM 14649
ACCAAAAAGAAAAACTACATCTATGTCTTCGGAGCTACTCCAGTACTGCTAATAGCATTTCTGAAATTAAACTCGCTCCGCTCAAACAGTAATTTTATAAACGCTCTTATCAGCACTTCCGCTACGCTCTTGCGACATATGATGGATATTGGGGATTTGTGGTGTCATGGCTATTGGGCTTTGCCCTCAGCTGTTGATGTTCGCTTCGCTTTTTTTTGCTCCGCGGTTAGAGTTTCCTTTTTTACTTACTGTAACAGTACTTTGTCCATTATTCATACAGCAGTTGTAGTGGCTCGTCCTAAAGACGGCCTAATTTCGTAGGCGTTAAGCGGAGGTGTTGTGTTCGGCGTTAAGAAACGCAACTGTTTGAGCGAAGCGAGTTTTTGCGTTTTAGCTGAATGCAATACCGCAGTAGCCGAAGAACTTCAGCCTTGATTCTTTTTGGTATCTTTTTCGTATCAAGCAGAAAAAGGACATTCTTCAATAAAATAAATTATTTAATTCTTCTTGCTACCTTTTTCTAATTAAGCAGAAAGAGGACATTCACTATAATGTTTATTTCGTTTAGGATAATAATATTGTGTGTAACGAAACAATATTGCTATATTTACGTTTAATATAGATACATCATATGAGAATAATTTCATTTGGCACTATCAGAGATTATATAGCAAAAAATCCTGATAGTGATATTGCATTAAGAGAGTGGTACATTAAGGCTAAACAATCTAAGTGGAAATGCTTTGCAGACGTTAGAAACACTTTTAATAGTGCAGATAGTGTGGGGAATGATCGATACGTATTTAATATTAAAGGTAACCATTATCGTCTGGTTGCTATTATCTTATATAAGTTGGGTTATATCTATATACGCTTTATAGGTACGCACTCAGAATATGACAAAATAGATTGTTCCTCAATATAAATTCTCCCTTAAACTTTATAAATTATGATTGGATTAACAGAAAAACAATATATCGTGGCTTGTGAACGAATAGAAGAGTTGTTAAAGGTAGTTACTAATGAGACTTCTGAAAATGACAGACGCTATCTTGAGTTGGAGATTTTATCCAACTTAGTTGCTACATATGAGGAAAGCCATAACCCAATTGAAACGCCATCTTTGGTTGATGTAATTAAACTAAGGATGTATGAAAAGGGATTAACTCAGGCTAGTTTAGCAGAATTACTTGGTTTAAGTCCATCTCGTATTAGTATTTATCTTTCAGGAAAAAGTGAACCACCACTTGGTGTGGCGAGAAACATCAGTAAAATGTTAAATATTGATCCAACTATTGTACTTGGTGTTTGATTGAGAAGTACTTTTTCTTTTGTTAGACAAAAGAGAAAGCTACCAAAAAGAAAAACTACATCTATGTCTTCAGAGCTACTCCAGCGCCGCTAATAGCA
>NZ_AQWS01000070.1 GCF_000375405.1 Bacteroides propionicifaciens DSM 19291 = JCM 14649
GCAGCTGCCGCAGCCTCTTTGTTGGGTGCATTATAGATATTCTTCATATCGGCAGTAAACTGTTTTTTGTCTTTCCAAACTACATATTTACAGGCTGGAGTTCCTAACTTTTTTCGTACAAATAGTTAAGCGACATTATTTATATTCTGTTTAAAATATTGCTTGTTAAACTCTTCAATGGTTTGGTAAGCCAGATAGGAGTGCCTTCTTTGTTTTCTGTACCATATTTCGATGTATTCAAATATGGTATTTTTCATTTGTTTTGCTCCGACAAGTTTCGTTTCATAAATCAATTCAGTTTTCAGAGACTTGAAAAAACTTTCAGCCACTGCATTGTCCCAGCAATTTCTAGGTCTGCTCATTGACTGAACAATATTGTATGACTTCAAAGTATTTCGAGTTGCTTTAGAAGCATATTGAGTCCCCCTATCGGAGTGAAATATCATTCCATGATCAAAACTATACTGTGTCGCAGCCTTATTGATTGCTGCTAAGACTGTGTCTTTTGTTGTCATATTAGCACTTAGATTTCAGCCTATAATATCTCTATTGAATAAGTCCATTACAATGGTCAAATACAAGAATCCACTCTTTGTTGGAATATAGGTGATATCAGAAACACATTTTTTTAACGGTGAAAAAGAAAAAAAGTCTTGATTCAGTATATTGTCAACCACTGGTTCCTTGTGATTGGAATCGGTAGTCACTCTGAATTTACGAGCCAATTTACTTTTCAAACCCATCTGCTTCATATATTTAGCCACTGTTGGTCTTGATACCCCTGTGCCAGTCCGACAGAGCTCTTCTTTGATACGAGGGCTACCATAACCTCCTTTGGCTTTAAAATAAGCTGTTTGAATCTTTTCTTTTAAAACCTTCACTTGTTGCTTACGCAAGCTTTTAGGTTCTCTAATCCAATAGTAATAACTGCTACGAGATTCCTAGCTCACGAGCAAACTGAGTCAGATTATCTCGTTCATAGCTCAGTTTGACTGCATTTTCTTTAAAATATCGGTCGTACACTTTTCGGTGTTTCATTGGATAAAGATAGTTTTTTATCCCTTAACTAATTGTGCAACTAAAGTTAGCAACTCCACTTTACTACAGTCTTGAAAAGCATCCAATCCAATTATTATAACATAGTACAGTTCTTCAACAACCGTTCTACAAATGCATCAGCTGAAAGCTTCA
>NZ_AQWS01000071.1 GCF_000375405.1 Bacteroides propionicifaciens DSM 19291 = JCM 14649
CAATATATCGTGGAGAATTCTCAATAAACTTAAAACTCAAAGCTTTTAATACTGAATTAATCTAGAATAACTCAGAGATGTTAGCACATAAAAAACCCACCCCCTACAAACAAAAAAGTTTATAGGGGGTGGGTTATATTATTTAGTAATCGATATGAATCGACTCTTATTTTACTTCTTCAAAAATAACTATGTCTGATTATTAGTGAATTATGTGTTTGTGGTACAAATGTGATACTTTCCTCCTCGTTTTGCAACATCAGTGTGCTCAGAAAAACTTTCGGGATTAGTTGATTCCGAGATCTCTTTGGTAGATAGTTCTGCAAGCATGTTTAGTACCAATTCTTTATTGGTCATATTGTCTCGCAGATTCTCTTTCTTCAATCCTTTGAATTGTTTGTATTCTTTCGCTGTTTTGTCAGACCATGTTTTATAGATGATATCTGTTAATGTTCCAAACTCCATTCCTTCTTGCAGTCCGTGCTTTTTCCATTCATCTGTCAAGTCTTTTCTAATCTCGATACTTTTCAGCCTCTGATTTATCCAATTGTCGGAATAACCTAGACGCTTATAGTCTGTCATAGCTTGGTCGATAGACAATTCAGGGTCTTGCATTTGGTCGATTCTTTGTGCTGCAACCTCTGCTATCCATAGTTTGAAAGGCTCTGCCTTGGGAGAGGGGATGGATTGGATGATGCGGAATAATTGCTCGGTAGTTGCAACATCAGTCATCCGCATTTTGCCATCCGCAGCTTTCATTTTCAAACCGTGACAATTCGTCACGGTTTCATTTCCCTCAGCTTTTAGCCGTTGTTTCAACTTACGCCAATAGACTGTAGGATTGACGCTATCTGTTAGTATTCCAACTACGTCTACGATGGAGAAATACCATTCTTCAGCTTCGTCGTCCCATAAAGAGCGAACTTGTCGTTCTTGAAATAGTTGTATTTTGTTCTGCATGGATTATCACTTTCTTTTATCTCCTAAAAATACAATTAAAAAATAACTACTCATACAAAAAGAGATGAGACTTTTTCTATTTAAATTTTGTCTCGTCCTAATATAGCGTTACACAATACATGTAATGTTATGGAAGAGTCTAAAGATCAGTATGTAAAACGTACTCAAAAGGATTATAGTA
>NZ_AQWS01000072.1 GCF_000375405.1 Bacteroides propionicifaciens DSM 19291 = JCM 14649
ATAATGTCGCTTAACTATTTGTACAAGAAAAGTTAGGAACTCCAATATCACTGAAAATCAACTTTCTATAATTTGCGATAATATATGACATAGTATGATGTTTTTGCGATATTTACCTTATTTTCATCATGGGAAAATAAGGTGAAACTTTTGAGAAAAGGGGGAGATAAGGGAAAGAATTAAGGTTGCTTTTTCTTTAATTTATTTTGATCATATGTGATAGAAATATCCAAGCCGACTAGATAGAAGAATTCTTCGATATATTTTAATTGTAGGTTGATTCTTTTTGTATTGTTCTTGTTGTAATCGGGGTCACGCAGATAGCTCATTTCAGGCAATGAGTCTAACTCTGTAAACAACTTCCATTGTTCTATCCGTTGTGTGTCGTTATAGGCATTTATATAACCAGATTTAAGCAGATAGCCAAACATTCGTTGTCCAATATGTTTAGGCAGTTTTTCACCCGACTCATATTTGAGTATTTCTGTTCGGACTTTCGATAGTTTGTCTTTATTATCATCAAGAACTGGCTGTTCCTGTTCAATAATATTTTCGGATTGAGACTCTTCTTGCTCTATAACAGTAGTATTATATTCTTTAATCAGGCTTTTATAATCAACAAATACAAAGTCGATTTTATCAAAATATTGTTTCATCAAATCGGGGCGAAGTGAAAATATGTCAGATACTCTTGTGTGGATGCGAGATTTTTTGGAAAGTTCTTCTTGGGTCTTGTATTGGAAATTATGTATTTCGGATAGATAATCTCTAATATATAGTTCAAATGTTTTTCCTAACTTTATTACTTCATGCTGGTATAAAAGGTAACCACGTTTTAAAAGCCTATATTCGAGGTGTCGCGATTGATGGAAATTATCCATCAAAAAAGCACTAACCGATTTAAATATATGTTTTGCTTTATTCGCCATGAAGTAAAAGTAATAAGATTTTTTCTCAATTTCTACTATTTCTCAATAGTTGTTTTTATTGAAGTGGAGAAGGGTAATTTTGGCTCAGTTCATAAAGTTGGGGATTTAACATATGGTTAATGATATAGTAATTACTTTTGCTCCATGAGACCACAACATCACATCGACTACAAAGC